>NZ_JBQYLE010000003.1:111622-197461 GCF_052681095.1 Granulosicoccus sp. 3-233 | reverse complement strand
ATACGGCGATACGGCGATACGGCGATACGGCGATACGGCGATACGGCGATACGGCGATACGGCGATACGGCGATACGGCCATACGGCCATACGGCCATACGGCGATACGGCGATACGGCGATACGGCGATACGGCGATACGGCCATACGGCGATACGGCCATACGGCGATACGGCCATACGGCGACACGGCGACACGGCGACACGGTGACACGGTGACACGGCGATACGGCCATACGATTTCACGACTCGACAGACGACCGTTCTGTCCAGAACCTGCGGATTACCCGATTACATGTCAGATTCATCCCTGATCAACGGCGATGCACCTTCGGCGAGCCTGGCGGTGACACGCTACGAGAACATTCAGCCGCGCCTGCCACAGGCTCGCTTTCCCGACGTGTCGATTCATCGCGCACATCTGGAAGACTTGTGCGACGAGTTTGATTGCTTCGTGCTGGATGGTTTCGGCGTTCTGAATATCGGTGCCGATACGGTGCCTGGCGCTGTCGATCGGGTACTGGCGCTGAGAGCTCAAGGCATGCAGGTGCGGGTCTTGACCAACGGTGCCAGTTTTCCGGTCAGCGTCACCCGTGCGAAATACCATCGCTGGGGTCTGGATTTCGAACCCGGGCACGTCATCTCCAGTCGCGATGCATTGGCGCGGGAAATGGCAGCCCACGCCGACAAGGTGTGGGGCTTCGCCGCATTGCCGGAATCCGAGCTGCAGGGGCTGGCGCCGCAAGCTGTATTGCTGCAGGACAACGCCGCCGACTATGAACGCTGTGATGGCTTTGTGCTGCTGGGAACCGGTAACTGGACGGCGGCACGACAGCAGTTGCTCAAGGTCTCGCTGGCGGCGCGTCCCCGGCCGGTGCTGGTCGGGAATCCGGATCTGGTGGCGCCACAGGCTGGCGGACTCTCACGCGAACCCGGCCTGTATGCGCACGACATCGCGGACAGTCGGTTGGTCATGCCGACTTTCTTTGGCAAGCCGTTCGACAATGCCTTTTCGGTGGTCAGGGAAACCGTACAGGGTATCGATCCGCAGCGCATCGCCATGGTGGGGGATACCTTGCATACCGATATTCTCGGTGGGGCACAGGCGGGCTGGCGCACCGTGCTGGTCACAGACCATGGTTTGCTCAAGGGGCTGGATGTGGAGCAGGCGATTCAGCGCAGTGGTATCCGGCCCGATTTCATCATTCCAACCACTTGAATGCTGCATCGGCAGCTCGGCCAACAAAGCCGGCTGCCCATCAGATGATCTGCGGATACCCGACGAGTCAGGCGATCTGCAGATGCTCGACGATGGCATCGATATCCATGTCCAGCTCCGTGGCAGTCTGACTGGCGGCCAGCAGCCACTTCAATGTGTCGGTTATCTGTTCACGGTGGATTTCGCCATCCTGCAACTGCCGATTGATACGCTCGCGAGTTTCATCTACCTGATTCTCGACCACCATGTCATCGCGCGAGCGGCCGGAAAAGCTCGACAACACCATGGCGGGGGTCTTGTCAGCGTGGTTCTCCACCGGGCCATAGCTGTTGCGCCACTCACTCAGGCGCGAGGCAATCAGCTGTGCATGAACCAGCAGAGAGGTAACGGATTGTGATTGCCAGCGAGTGCCAACCACGCCGAGCAATCGCCGGCAGGCATCGGCAGCGCCGAGCAGCACATGCAACTCCACGCTGTAGGTGGCGCGAAAATCCTTCCAGTTGCGAATGATCTGACTGGCAATGGTTTCCGATTCCAGGACGGTAGACAGCTCACGGGCATATTCCCCGGTCATTCGCAACTTTTCCCAGTCGGTACGCAAACCCTTGTAACCCGGTCCCAATGCCGCACGGTATTCCGTGTTGTTGACAAACAGCTCCCGGAATCGCATGACCTTGGCCAGTTGAGACAGCAGTCGACGATGTTCGCTGGTGAGATTGGCGGGCTTGGCGACGCTGAATTCCATGAACTGGCGTCGTGCATTGAAATAACTGGCACCCACCAGTTCGGGATCATGTTCAAGATTCTCACCCAGCTCGGACATCAGGCTCAATAGCTGGGACTTGCCGGGAACCTTGTCGAGGATGAAATGTTCCTGCAAGGCAGCCAGCTCGTCCTCGATCAACTTGGCCTGGTGCTGGGCACGCCTCAGTTGAATGGTACTGTTGGCATAGCACAGGTCACCGTGCCCGAATTGCTCCAGTGAGGAAGGTGCCTTGTCGATCAGCTCGATGATTCCGGCCAGACGAATCAGCTCGCGGGCCGACAGGTCGGGCAGGCGCAGCACTTCTCGAAGCGTCTTGCAGTTCAGGCCCGAGGATACCGAGCGTGTCCATTTGCCGATCAGATCCGGCAGCGCCGTGAGCTGGCGGAACTCGACATGGTCCAGACCTTCGGCAGCCAGTCGGGCGGCATACTTGCGCAAGCTGGCGACGTTGGTCTCCGGCAATGTGATTCTCGCCGCTGTCTGCGTGCCGGTTGTCTCGGATGCTGTCGCCTCGTTGTGGGTGGCATCGGGTTGATTGTAATCCGGTATCAACTGCAAGACGGCGCTGAGCTGCTCGAGGCTCTTGTTGCCGGTAATGCTCATGGCCAGTGCCACATCAAAGCGTGTCGGGATGTCGGGCAGTCTGATTTCCTGGCTGCTGTTGCCCGAGGAATGGATGAGGGCGGCACTGCCCAAGGCGGTTTCGTATTCCAGCGCAAGCGGTGGTATGTCCTTGATGGCCTCGGCCAGTTGTTCGAAGAAAACGCTCAGGGGTTTGCCGGGATCATGATCCGGCAACTGCACGGCAAAGCGCTGTTCGGCGTGCATGACCAGTGCCTGATTGTATTCGGCGGAATCACCAGTGAGTCGTATCTCGTAGCGCTGCTGATCCGGGATGCGTACCAGCAGTGCCGGGAACAGCAGAATCGGTGCGCGTTGCCGAATGTTGGTCTGCTTGGCATCAGGCCAGCTGATGAATCCGGCTGCCAGATACAGCTGTCTGTCTCCCTTGTCCTTGATCAGCGCGTTTTCGACCAGGATCTTCTTGCAACGTCGCAACAACTCGCTGGCGTCATGACGGGTCTGCAGATTGCAGCGGTCCTTGCGCGATCGCTCGGGCAGAGCGGGGCGCGATTCTGTCGAGTCCGAGTCGGTGTCCGAGGCTTCGGGCAGCAAGTCGAGAAAGCCCCCTTCCAGCGACAGCACATCCACCAGCGCCAGAGGAGATTGCGGAAGCAGATCGATGTCCGATTCCTGCTGGCCCCAATCCAGAGCACGGTTTTCTCCCAGCGAAATCCTGTCATGTCGGCGCCTGGAGTGTCTGGAGCCGGATTGATTACCTTGCAAGACTTCCACGGTATAACGATCCACCTGGGCTGTTGAATAGGACAGGCCTGTACTTGACCTGGTGAAACAGGGTGTCCAATTCAGGAATCGGGCCAAAGCAACTTGGCATCTTTTTCAATGTACTGCATCTATCTAGTTGATCAAGTAATAAAAGTATGGACAGGTAACATGAAATTATGAAGTGTTACTGGTTCTTGTGGGGAATCATGCCCACCCGGTACTGTCCTAGTGTCATGAGATTCGATCCTGGTACACGGTGTGGGCAGGAAATTTACCTTGTTTTTTCAATAGCTTGAAGAGGGCGGCATGCGCGACTGGATGAAACTGGCAGGAATACGCAGCAGTGAAATCACTGATCAGAAACTGTTCAGGCAACGGCGACAGTTGTTGCAGGCGTCAGCGGCAGCGGGCATGACCGGCTTGATCGCACTGCCGTCCATGGCCAATGGCAAGGCTCTGGAGCAGCCGGTTGTGAAAAGCAAGTTCAGTACCGAGGAAGAGCTGACCTCGAAGGAGACCGTCACGACCTACAACAATTTCTACGAACTGGGCACTGACAAGGGGGATCCGGTGCGCTATGCCGACCGTCTGAGAACCGAGCCATGGAGCGTGACCATCGATGGAGAGTGCGCCAAACCAGGTGTGTATACCCTTGAAGACGTTCTCAAGCCGCATGCCATCGAGGAGCGCATCTATCGCATGCGTTGCGTTGAAGCGTGGTCCATGGTCATTCCCTGGAACGGCTTTTCCCTGGCCGATCTGATCAAGCGGGTCGAGCCGACGTCAAAGGCGAAGTATGTGGCATTCGAAACCGTGGTGCAGGACGACCTGCCGGGTGTCAAGCGACGTGTACTGGAATGGCCCTACCGTGAAGGTCTGCGCATGGATGAAGCCATGCATCCGCTGACCCTGCTGGCCATGGGAATCTATGGCGAGGAAATGCCCAATCAGAACGGTGCACCGCTACGACTGGTCGTGCCCTGGAAGTACGGGTACAAGAGCATCAAGTCGATCGTCCGTATCAGTTTCGTGGAAAACCAGCCGCCGACCAGCTGGAACATGTCAGCGCCGCAGGAATACGGTTTCTACAGCAACGTGAACCCCAAGCGTAGCCATCCACGCTGGAGTCAGGCCAGAGAACGCAGATTGTCGGGCGACACGGGCGGGCTGTCAGCACTGTTCGCGTCCAAGACCGATACCCTGTACATGAATGGTTATGCCGAGCAGGTGGCGGATCTGTACGCGGGGATGGACCTGCAGAAGTTTCATTGAGCGATGCTGATATGGGGCCGCACGGCCAGCAAGACAGCGCAACTGAGCGCGCATCATGAGTAGCGCTGTGCCGGCATCGGCGGCTGCAGGCAGGCTGCCCGCGCTTCGCTGGCAGGTTCTGCTCAAACCCGTGGTGTTCCTGGCAGCTCTGGCGCCGTTTCTGTATCTGCTGCAGGCGCTGTTCAGTGGCGCACTGGGGCCGAACCCGATTGATGCGCTGACTGATCAGACAGGTACACTGGCCATACGCATGCTGATGATCAGCCTGTCGCTGACACCGTTACGCTGGCTGCTGAAGAGAACATGGCCGCTGAAACTGCGTCGCATGCTGGGCCTGTTTGCGTTCTTCTACGCGTTTCTGCACGTCAGCATCTATCTGTTTCTCGACCAGCAGCTGGATCTTGGTGCCATCTGGGAGGATCTGGCAGAGCGCCCCTACATCATGGCGGGCACGGTGGCATTTCTGATTCTGATACCACTGGCCTTGACCTCCACGAAAGGCATGGTGCGGCGTCTGGGGCGTCGCTGGGCTGCCTTGCACCGAGGCGTCTATATCGCGGGAGCCGCTGTCGTGGTGCACTACGTCTGGCTGGCCAAGGGCGATCTCATCGAGCCCTTTGTCTATCTTGCCCTGCTGTTGCTGCTGCTGGCCTACCGTTTCGTTCGCATGCTGCGTTGATGGCTGAAATCTGCCACCGACTGACGTCGGTGGCAGCTTCGACAGGAGGTTTGCGCCTGTTCAGCCTGGCAGCAGATCCGCTACCGTATCGCGCTCTTCACGCAATTCGGTCTGACTGGCCAGCATCTTTTCGCGGATGAAGTCGCTGACATCCAGATCGCTGACGATGGTGTAATCGCCATCCTTGCATTCGACAGGGAATGAGTAGATCAGACCTTCATCGATGCCGTAACTGCCATCACTGGGCACTGCCATGCTGACCCAGTCTCCAGGCGGTGTTCCCTGGATCCAGCTGGCCATGTGATCGATGACGCCATTGGCGGCAGAGGCCGCACTGGAGCTGCCACGTGCGTTGATGACTGCCGCACCACGCTTGGCAACCGTTGGAATGAATTCATCCCGGGACCAGGCGCTGTCAACCATGTCGCTGGCTGCCTTGCCATCGATGGAGGCATAAGAGATATCAGGTACCTGAGTGGTGGAGTGATTGCCCCAGATGACCATGCGGTTGATGTCCGATACGCGTGAACCGGTCTTGCTGGCCAGCTGCGACAAGGCGCGGTTGTGGTCCAGACGAGTCAGGGCGGTGATGTTGCGCGGATTGATCTTTGGCGCATTGGCCTTGAGGATGTAGGCGTTGGTATTGGCAGGGTTGCCGACCACGACGACCTTGCAATCCGGTGATCCGACTTCGTTCAGCACTGCGCCCAGCGCGCTGAAGATCTTGCCGTTGTCGGTGATCAGGTCGCTGCGTTCCATGCCGGGGCCGCGCGGCTTGGCGCCGACGAACAGGGCAGCATCGACGTTGTTGAGGGCAACCTTGGGATCATCGGTGACGATGACGTCGTTCAGAAGAGGAAAGGCGCAATCGTCCAGTTCCATCTTGACGGCTTCCAGCATGCCCAGGGCAGGCGTGATTTCCAGAAGGTGCAGGCTGACGGGTTGATCAGGTCCGTAGATATCGCCGGCGGCAATACGGAACAACATGGAGTAGCAGATCTGTCCGGCAGCGCCGGTAATGGCGACGCGTTTCGGCTGGCTCATAGTCAATGCATCCTTTATAGATTCGCAATGGGGTTGGCTGGGGGTGCGCGAACAGGTGTCCGTGGGTCAGCCGGTCTTGTTTCCGGCGCCAGCTGTTGGCGGCTTGGGGGAGTCTGATTCCAGACAATTTTCCCGAAACTGTGTCGCAGCCATCAGCTTGAGGCCGGCCGCATGTTAACACAGGCGCTTGTGGTACCCTGCGCCAACGTTTCGTGGCCCGTTAGACGGGAGGATTGCACTGATGCGGTGCCCGTTCTGTGGTGCTATCGATACTCGTGTTGTGGACTCAAGGCTGGTCGGGGATAGCGATCAGGTACGACGCCGCCGTGAATGCACGGAATGCGAGGAACGATTCACCACTTATGAAACTGCGGAACTGAACCTGCCCCGAATCATCAAGAGTCGTGGCAACCGTGAGCCGTTCTCGGATCACAAGCTGCAGGCGGGATTCCAGAAGTCTCTTGAAAAGCGCCCGGTCAGTGTCGAGGCCATCGATGAAGCCGTTGCCCGGGTGAAGCACCGCTGTCTGGTGGCAGGCGAGCGGGAAATCGACGCTCGCCGCGTCGGTGAATGGGTCATGGAAGAGCTCAAGCAGCTCGATCAGGTGGCCTATATCCGCTTTGCCTCGGTCTATCGCCAGTTTGCCGATGCTGCCGCTTTTCGTGAGGCACTGGACAGACTGGAAAGCACGTCCGCCGCCGAGGAGGTCAGCAACCAGCTGTCGCTGCTCGACGACACAGAACCTGACGGGGATGCCTGAGACCCGTCGTCCACGATACCCCCGACGACCTGCACGCTGTCGAGCACCGGTTGAAGCCGTTGCCCGGCAGTTGCTGTCCTTCATGAATCAACGAGAGAAAAATTACCGTGTCAACGATTGTTGTCGTCCGCAAGGGCCAGACCGCCTGCATTGCTGCTGATACACTGACCACGTTTGGCGATACCCGTCTGGACAATACGCTGGATCGCAACCATTCCAAGATTCAGACCTTCGGCAAGACGCACATGGGAATCGTCGGCAGCGCGGCGCATGCCCTGGTGACCGAACGCGCATTGAACGACAAGGAGCTGGCTGCCGATTTTTCCTCGCGTGAGGCGGCTTTCGATACCCTGATCCGTCTTCATCCCGTATTGAAGGAAAATTACTTCCTCAATGCCAAGGATTCCGAGGAAGATCCCTACGAGACCAGTCAGATCGATTCGGTCTTCATCAACTCCAATGGCATTTTCGGGCTGTTCTCATTGCGTGAGGTGTATGAGTACACACGTTACTGGGCAGTCGGCTCCGGTGCCAGCTATGCTCTGGGGGCAATGCATGCGGTCTATGATCGCTACAAGAGTGCACGCGATATCGCCCGGGCAGGGGCGGAGGCGGGGGCGACCTTTGATACGTCGTCACAACTGCCGTTGACCTTCAAGACGGTCAGATTGCGCGAATCAGGAAAACTGTAGACTTGCGAAATACGTTAGAATGGTGGGTTGACCCAATTCCATTTCAATCCTTCAGGAGTGCCGCATGGCCGTCGAACGTACACTTTCCATCATCAAGCCCGATGCCGTTGCCAAGAACGTCATCGGTGAAATCTATACCGCTTTCGAATCGGCTGGTCTGCAGATCGTGGCTGCGCGCATGATGCACCTCACCAAGGAACAGGCAGGCGAGTTCTACGCAGTACACAAGGAGCGTCCTTTCTACAACGATCTGGTCAGCTTCATGACTTCCGGTCCTGTCATGGTTCAGGTGCTGGAAGGTGAAAACGCGGTACTGGCTCACCGTGAAGTCATGGGTGCCACCAACCCTGCAGAAGCCGCCGAAGGCACGATCCGCAAGCGTTTCGCTTCGTCCATCGACGAAAACGCCTGCCACGGTTCCGATGCCACTGAAACTGCTGCTGTCGAAATCGCCTTCTTCTTCGGCGACGACGGTGTTTGCCCACGTACTCGCTAGATTTCCGGCGAGTTCGTACTGCCGAGTGGCCTACAGTCTTGAATAGCAACAGCACGGTCGCCTCATGAGCGATACAGCACTTGTCAATCTGTTCGATATGGATCGCCAGGGGCTCGCCGATTTTCTGGTGAGTCAGGGCGAGAAGCCGTTTCGTGCCAAACAGATTCTCAAATGGCTGTATCAGCACAATGTGCGCGATATCAATGCCATGACGGACGTGTCCAAGGCCACTCGGTCCCTGCTGCTGGAGCGCACCACAACGGTGCTGCCAGGCGTGCAGGAGGCTCAGCTGAGCAAGGACGGCACCGCCAAGTGGTTGTTCGAGTTGCATGACGGCAATTGCATCGAGACTGTCTATATTCCCGAAGCCGATCGCGGCACGCTGTGTGTGTCTTCCCAGGTGGGCTGCGCGCTGGATTGCTCCTTCTGCTCGACAGGGCGGCAGGGATTCAACCGCAATCTGTCCGCGTCCGAAATCATCGGTCAGGTGTGGCTGGCCACCAATCTGCTGGCACTGGAGCCCGCTACCCGCGATCAGCGCATCACCAATATCGTCATGATGGGCATGGGCGAGCCCTTGCTCAATTACAGGCAGCTGGTGCCGGCACTGGACCTGATGATGGACGATCTGGCCTATGGCTTGAGCAAGCGTCGTGTCACCGTCAGTACCTCGGGAGTCATTCCGGCCATGGACAAGCTCACGGCCGATGTCGACATCTCCCTGGCTGTCTCCCTGCACGCGCCCAATGACGCCTTGCGCGACGAGCTGGTGCCGATCAACAGGAAGTACCCCATCAAGGAGCTGATGGATGCCTGCTGGCGTTACGTGGAAGGCGAAGACGCTGCGTCTCAGCGCAAGAAACATGTACTGTTCGAATACGTCATGTTGTCCGGTGTCAACGATCAGCCCGAGCAGGCCCATGAGTTGGCCGAACTGTTGCGTGGATTCCCGGCAAAGGTCAATCTCATCCCGTTCAATCCGTTCGAGCTGTCCGGTTACAAGCGATCCTCACGCAATGCGGTCGAGCGTTTTGCGCGGATCCTGAATGATGCCGGCATTCTCACCTTCAAGCGCACCACGCGCGGCGACGATATCGACGCTGCCTGCGGCCAGTTGGCGGGGGACATTGACGATCGTAGCAAACGGCACGTGAAATTCATGGAGCCACGATTTGGAGAACAGGGTCGATGACAGTGACAGGCAACAAGGCACTGCTGCTGGGTGTGTTGTTCCTGCTGCAGGCATGTGCAGGCAGTGGTGAGATCAGTCCCGAAAAGCGACAGGACGCTGCCCAGTACAACGCCCAGCTGGGTGCGCAGTATCTGCAGCGAGGGGAGCTGGATCAGGCGCGCGAGAAGCTGTTGAAGGCCCTTGATCAGGATGAGAGCAACGCCCTGGCGCATGCCACCTATGCCAATCTGCAGTTCCGCATCGGCGACCCCGACAGTGCCGATATGCACTTCAAGCGAGCGTTGCGGCTCGAGCCGGAGGAGGCCGAGTACCGCAACAGTTATGGCATCTATCTGTGTGGGGTAGGCAAGTATGACAACGCCAGCAAGCAGTTCAGAGCCGCCGCTGACAATCCGTTCTACCGTACGCCGGAGTATGCGCTGGACAATGCCGGTCTGTGCATGCTCGATGCCGATCGACTGAGCGATGCCGAGAGCTATCTGCGTGAAGCGTTGCGTGTCAATCCGCAGTTTGCCAATGCCTACCTTCACATGGCCGATCTGATGCACCGCAAACAGCGACTGACGGTTGCCGATGCGTATTTCCAGCGATACAACGCCTATGGCAGCGCGACGGCAGAGAGCCTGTTTCTGGGCTTGCAGATCAAGCGCGATGCGGGCGATCTGGACAGTGCCGAAGCCTATGCCAGTCAGTTGCTCAATCAGTTTCCCGCCTCCGAACAGGCGGGTGAATACTTGTCCCGTCCCATTCAGTAAGCCGTCGCCACCGACCGTTGTCAGGAAAATGAAGACTCAATTCAAGCGTTTGCGCGGCATGCCCGATCTGCTGCCTCAGGCCGTGGCCCCCTGGCATCAGCTGGAGTCGGCTGTGCGTCAGGCAATGCGAGCCTATGGCTACGGAGAGCTGCGCACACCGTTGCTGGAGCGTACCAGTCTGTTCAGCCGCTCCATTGGTGAGGCCACGGATATCGTCGAGAAGGAGATGTATACCTTCGAGGATCGCAAGGGCGAGTCTCTGTCATTGCGACCGGAAAACACGGCCGGGTGCGTGCGTGCCGCGATCGAGAATGGTCTGCTGCAGCCCGGCAGTGTCAATCGCATCTGGTATACCG
The DNA here is from genome assembly GCF_052681095.1 of Granulosicoccus sp. 3-233. Classification (NCBI taxonomy): domain Bacteria; kingdom Pseudomonadati; phylum Pseudomonadota; class Gammaproteobacteria; order Chromatiales; family Granulosicoccaceae; genus Granulosicoccus; species Granulosicoccus sp. 3-233. The sequence continues at coordinate 186,885 of NZ_JBQYLE010000003.1, read as the reverse complement.
GCCCGATGTTTCGTTACGAGCGCCCGCAGCTGGGGCGGCAACGGCAGTTCTTCCAGACAGGGGCGGAGGTTTACGGGCTGGCAGGTCCGGCCATCGAAGCCGAGCTGATTCTGCTCAGTGCGCGGTTGTGGCGTGAGCTGGGCATCATCGATGCCTTGCAGCTGGAGATCAACACGCTTGGCGATACGGATGACCGGGCGCGTTACCGTGAGACGCTGGTGGCGTACTTCGAGGCGCACCGCAGTGTGCTGGATGAAGACAGTCTGCGCCGTCTGGAGCGTAATCCGCTGCGCATTCTGGATAGCAAGAACCCTGACATGCAGGACGTCATCAATGCGGCACCGGCCTTGCGCGACAGTCTCAGTGAAGCCTCGCTGGCTCACTTCGAACAATTGCAGCAGCTGCTGGAAGCCAGTGGTATCGGTGTGCAGGTCAATCCGCGACTGGTGAGGGGGCTCGACTACTACAGTCACACCGTCTTCGAATGGACCACCGATCAGCTCGGTTCGCAATCGGCGGTCTGCGCCGGCGGACGATACGACGGACTGCTGGCGCAACTGGGAGCGAAGGACATGCCCGGTGTCGGCTGGGCGTTCGGCATGGAGCGGGTCATCGCATTGATGGACAAACTGGGCAAGACTCCGGAGCCTGCGACGGCAGACATCTTCGTCATGGGAAGCGATGAAGTTACGGTGGCCGATTCCCTGGCCCTGGCGGAAACCATCCGGCAGCAACTACCGGACTGTTCGGTAGTGCACAATACGGCAGCAGGCAGCCTCAAGAGCCAGTTTCGCAAGGCGGACAAGAGCGGTGCCTCGGTTGCCGCCATCATCGGTGGAGCCGAACTCGCCAGTGCTCAGGTAACCCTCAAGCCACTGCGCGGAGCCGGCGAGCAGACCAGTGTTCCGCTTGACGGCCTGGGCGAGGCACTACAGAAAATGCTGGCCAACGAGGTCTGAACGACACACATCGGGTAGTAGCTGCCATACGCGGCAGCGGATAACAGAACACTGATCCGGGCGGACAAGTTCCGGAACTGGAACAGGACAGGCGCCTGGTGCGGCGTGGAGAAAACAAGTGGAATACGAAACAGAAGAGCAACAGGTCGAAGCACTCAAGGAGTGGTGGGCGGAGAACGGCAAGGCTGTCATCGCCGGCGTGGTGCTGGGTGTTGGAGCGATCGGAGGCTGGACCTTCTGGAAGGGTCACCAGGAAAAGCAGGCTGTCGTGGCCAGTGATACCTTCAGCCGCACCATTGAAGCGCTCAATGGCAGCGATACGGCGGCAGCCCTGTCGCTGGCCGATGAACTGAAGGACGATCAGCCCGACGCCCTGTACAGTGCCTATGCCAACATGGCGGCAGCCCGTGCATCCGTGGAAGGTGGTGATCTGGCCGATGCGGCCAGTCGTCTGGAATGGGTCGCGGATAACGCACCTCAGGACGATGTCCGTCTGATCGCCAGAGTGCGATTAGCGCGGGTGCTTGGTGCCAATGGTGATGCGGCAGCCGGGCTCGATAGTCTGCCTGCCGACTTTCCGGAGGCCTTCGCCGGTCTGGTGGAAGAGGCACGCGGTGACCTGCTGCTGATCAATGGTGATGCCGATGGCGCTCGCCAGGCCTACCTGGCAGCACAGGACAGTCAGTTCGTGGCCAATCGTGAAGGCCTGACCATGAAGCTGAATGAGCTGACAGTCAGCGATGGCACCGAAGACGGCTCCGAGAGCGCAAGCTAGTGAAGGTCCTGGCCAACAAGAGGCTGCGGCTGCTGGCCTGCCTGGCAGGCATGCTGGCAGTTGCCGGCTGTGCCTCCGAGCCGCCTCCGGTGCCGCCAGCCGAGCTCAAGGCGACGACCGCGGAAGTCCAGCCGTTGCGGCTGTGGTCCGCCAAGGTGGGTGAGGCCGGTCGCGGCCGATTCGAACCACTGGTCACCGAAGATCACATCGTGCTGGCCAATCGACGTGGCCGGGTGACCAGCCTGAAGCGTGATGGCGGTATGCGTCAGTGGCGAGCCGAGCTCGATACGTGGCTGAACAGCGGCGTCGGTGGCGATGATCAGCACGTCTATGTCAATGATGTCAACGGCGTCGTGCATGCGCTGGATGCGGCGACCGGTGAAGCCCTGTGGCAAACGGCAGCGTCCTCCGAGATTCTGCGGCCCGTATCGGCTGGCTTCGGTGTGGTTGTGGTGCGCAGTACCGATGGCCGGGTCGTGGCTCTCGAGCCGGAAGACGGCAGTGAGCGCTGGAGTGTCTCCAATACACCGCCCGCACTGACGCTCAACGGCTACAGTCAACCTCGCCTGCTCAATGGAGGCGTGCTGGTCGGTCTGGACGACGGGCGCTTGCTGGCACTGAACATGAGCAATGGCAAACTGATCTGGGAGACGGTTGTCAGCGTGCCTTCCGGACGTTCCGAAGTAGAGCGGCTGGTGGATATCGATGCCGATATCGTACTGGATGATGAGGGCATCTACCTGGCGAACTATCAGGGCAAGGTGGCGCGCATCGAGCCGGGTCGCGGTCAGATCGTCTGGTCGGTACCCATGTCGGCGGGAGCCGGTATTGCATTGCAGGAGGACAGTCTGATCGTCATCGATGACAAGGACACCGTGCATCGTCTGGACAAGCAGTCGGGGCAGATCCTCTGGTCCAATGACACCATGCCCGGTCGGCGCCTGAGTCCGCCAACGTTCACACCGGCCGGTGATATCGTCGTCGGTGATGTCGAAGGCTATGTGCATGTGCTTGATCTGAACACCGGTACGCTGGTCGGGCGCACCCGTCTGACCGATGAGCCCATCACGGCTCGCCCCATTGCAACCGACGATGCCGTTATCGTACAAGCCACCGATGGCCTGGTTGCCGCCTTTCGTTTCGCACGTTGAGATCATCATGAAACCCACCATCGCGCTGGTGGGCCGGCCAAACGTAGGCAAGTCCACCCTGTTCAACAAGCTGACCCGAACGCAGGATGCGCTGGTCGCCGATATGCCCGGTCTGACCCGCGATCGCCAGTATGGCGATGGCAAGGTCGGCGGCTGGCCTTACCTTCTGGTCGACACCGGCGGGCTGAGTGGCGCACCCGATTCCCTGGATGCAGCCATGGCCGATCAGACTCTGAGCGCCGTGCGTGAGGCCGACCTCGTCGTCTTTCTGGTCGACGGTCGCGCCGGGCTGGTGTCGGTCGATGAAGAGATTGCCGACATCCTGCGGCGTCAGGCGCGTCACGTGGTGCTGTGCGTCAACAAGATCGACGGCATCGGTGAGGACAAGGCGCAGCTGGAATTCCACCAGCTGGGTTTTGACACGATGGTGCCCATAGCTGCCTCGCACAATCGTGGCGTTCAGCAACTGGTCGAGGAGCTGGCAGATCACTTCCGGATTCCTCAGGAAGAGCGTATCGAGCCGTCGCGCAAGCGCGGATCCCGCAAGAAGCGAGCTGCGGCTGAAGAGGCAGGCGCCGCTGAAGGCGAACAGAGCTTCGGCCCGGGCTATCAGCCCGTCGAGCAAAGCGATATTCGCATCACCTTCGTGGGTCGCCCCAACGTGGGCAAGTCAACGCTGATCAACCGCTTGCTGGGTGAGGATCGCGTCATTGCCTATGACCAGCCAGGCACCACGCGTGATTCCGTGGCCGTGCCGTTCGAGCGTGCGGGCAGGGAATACACGCTGATCGATACCGCCGGAGTTCGTCGTCGTGGCAAGGTCAGTGAAAAGGTCGAGATCTTCAGCATCATCAAGACATTGCAGTCCATCGACAAGAGTAATGTCTGTGTCATGCTGCTTGATGCCGAGGAAGGCATCACCGATCAGGACCTTTCCCTGCTCGGCTATGTGATCGACAAGGGGCGAGCGCTGATCGTGGCGGTCAACAAATGGGACAGCCTGACCACTGAACAGCGTGAGGCCTATCGTGAAGATCTGGAGCGGCGAGTCGAATTCCTCAAATTCACTCGTATCCATTTCATCAGTGCCTTGCGAGGTTCGGGCGTGGGCGATCTGTTCAAGTCCATCAACAAGGCCTATGCATCGGCCTTTGTCGATCTCTCCACCCCCAATCTGACTCGCATGCTGGAAGTGGTGACCACACAGCATCAGCCACCGATGGTCAACGGACGCCGCATCAAGCTGCGATATGCGCATCAGGGTGGTCAGAATCCCCCCATCATCGTGATCCACGGCAAACAGGCTCTGAAAGTGCCTCAGAGTTACCAACGCTATCTGATGAACCATTTCGCCAAGGCGCTCAAGCTGTTCGGTACACCGCTACGCATCGAGTTCCGGCAGGATGACAATCCCTTCCAGGAAACCGCGCGGGTGAAGCCGGTTCGCAACAAGGCCGAGGTCAAGGGACGGCAGAGTCGTTCCTCCGAAAAGCGTCGTCCTGCCGGTGGCGAGCCCGATGCTCGCAGCGGTGCTCTCGGGAAAAAGAAGGTGGCGGCCGGCAAGAAGGTGAGTGGCAAGCGTGGTTCGCAGCACAGTCTGCGAAAGGACAAGGGCAAGGGCTGACGCCAGACTCCTGCCTTGTCGAGGCTCTGTTCAGGGGCCGGCTGGGGGAGGACTGTCGCTGTCCAGAACCAGCAGGGGGTTGACCCAGGTACCGTTCAGGCCGACTGACCAATGCAAGTGTGGTCCTGTGACACGACCCGTCTGACCAACCGCACCAATGATCTGCCCCTGACTGACACGCTCGCCCGGCTCAACGTCGATTCGGCTCATGTGGGCATAGAAGGTCTGCAGTCCCAGGCCATGTTCGATGAAGACGCTGTTGCCGTTGAAGAAATAGTCGCCTGTATCAACCACCAGGCCGTCTGCGGGTGCCATGATGGGTGTTCCTTCCGGGGCGGCGATATCGATGCCGCCATGTGGTCGTCTTGGCTGGTCGTTGAAGAAGCGACGCAGGCCAAAGGGGCTGGACACCGGTCCTGCCAGTGGCCATTCGAAATTGTCGGTCAGCAGCTTGTCGGCGCGGTAGCTCTTGACAACCTTGAGGCGCGCGCTCTCCCTGTTGATGCGTTCCATGTCCATCGGTGCCGGGTTCACCTTGCGCTTGTTGCTGATGGTCAACCGCTGTTCCTCGTAGGCAAAGGGGCTGACATCGAAGGGTATGCTTGACCCGCTGCCATCGGCATGTGTCAGTTGCAGGCTCTGCGGACCGGCCTTGACTGACAGCGGAATACCGACCAGCGCCTGCAGGCGACCGGATTGCTCCACCAGGGCAATGGGTCTGTCATTCCAGCGAACACTGGGCCAGGGTCGGGAGGCTTCCCCGAGATCGATGATGGCGATGCCACCGGGTACGGTGGATGATTCCACGAAGCCGGTATCGGCAGCCTGTGATGCGCTGGTCGCCAGACCGAACAACAGCGGCAGCAGCAGGGCAATGGCAGTTGCGCGTGCGCCTGTGTGGTGCTTGCATGAGTCAGACATGAGTGATGTTTCCGGAAGTAGCGGGTTGGTCACCAGCGGCAGGTGTGAGCGGGTATAGCGAGCGCAGATGGTCCACATACAGGGCTGTTGCCCCTGCCACAGCCGCGGGCATGACAAACAGATTGACGATGGGAACGGCGCTCAGCAGGGCGACCGCCGAGCCGAAACCCAGCGCCATCCGGCGACGCTGTCTTGCCACTGCACGCACATCGCGAAAAAGCGCCCCATGATTGCCCAGTGGATAATCCAGATATTCCAGCGCAAACATCCAGGCGCCAAACAGAAACATCAGCAATGGCGCTACCAGATTGATGACGGGAATGAATTGCAACAGCAGCAATGGCAGCAGACAGAGCAGCAGATAAAGCAGCTTTGACAGTTCGGAGGCCATCAGTCGTGGCACGCTGCGGGCCATTGTCAGCCAGGAGGGGTCGGTCGTGATTTTGCGACCGGTCAAGTGGGCTTCCACCCGCTCGGCCAGCAAGCCATTGAATGGCGCCCCGATCAGATTGGCCAGTAGTGTGAACAGGAACGCCATGGCGACAAACATGACCAGACCGAGAATCCAGCGCAGCAGGGTGTCGATTGCATGGATGATCCACCAGTCGGGCAGTGCCGACAGGAATGCCCGGGAATGCAGCCAGTCGTTGGCCGAGCTGTACAGGCTCCAGCCAAGTACGCCGAACACCAGAACATTGATCAGCAGTGGCATCCAGACAAAGCGGCGCAGGCCGGGTGTCCGCATCAGACGCCATCCGGTGACGATATAGCCGAAAGCCTGTGTGGGTCCAATGGGTTTCATGACATGAGCATAGCTGCTGTGCCGACTGTTGTGAGCAACATAAAGACAGTACAATAACCATTCCACGACAGGTGATGCTCAGGCGGCACCTGGCATGTCTCCTCAACGGCCCATTGCCCGAAACGCTCACAATTCTATGCGTCTGAGCCGTATCAAGATCGCCGGATTCAAATCCTTTGTCGATCCCACCGATATCAAGCTTCGCAGTCCACTGGTCGGTATTGTCGGGCCCAATGGCTGCGGCAAGTCGAATACCATCGATGCCGTGCGCTGGGTCATGGGCGAGTCTTCTGCCAAGCATCTGCGCGGCGAATCCATGGACGATGTCATTTTCGTCGGTTCCAGTTCTCGCAAGCCGGTCGGGCAGGCCTCGGTAGAGCTGGTATTCGACAACGCGGACGGCTCTCTGGGCGGCGAATACGCGCAGTATGCCGAGATTTCCATTCGGCGCGAAGTCACACGCGACGGCCAGTCCAAGTACGCCCTGAACAACGTGCGTTGCCGGAGACGCGACATTCGCGACATCTTCCTGGGAACCGGTCTGGGTCCGCGCAGCTATGCGATCATCGAGCAGGGCATGATCTCGCGCCTGATCGAAGCCAAGCCCGAAGATTTGCGGGTCTATCTGGAAGAGGCCGCCGGCATCTCCAAGTACAAGGAACGGCGCAAGGAGACCGAAACCCGAATTCGCCATACCCGTGACAATCTGGATCGTCTCGACGATCTGCGCGAGGAGGTGGACAAGCAGCTGGCCCACCTGAAGCGTCAGGCCAGCACTGCCGAACGTTATCAGCGTCTCAAGGCCGAAGAACGCCAGAAGCGCGGTGAACTGCTGGTGCTGCGGCGCCGCGAGTTCGAGCAGTCGCGCGATCAGCAGGCACTCAAGACCAGCGAGCTGGAGACCGAGCTGGAAAGTGTCATGGCCGAACTGCGTGCCGCCGAGAGTGCCATCGAACTGGCTCGTGCCCAGCAGACCGAAGCCTCGGAGAGTTTCTCGACGGTCCAGGCGGAGTTCTACCGCATCGGAGGTGAGGTGGCGCGTATCGAGCAGACCATCGAGCACACCCGGGAAACCCGTCATCAGCAAAGTCAGGAACTGGCCGAGGTGGACAAGTCTCTGGCCGAGTCGCTGACGCATCTGCGCGACGATACAGCCCGTATCGCCGAGATTGCCGAAACACTGGAAAACGATCAGCCGGCCTTCGACATGTTGCAGGACAGTCAGAAGCATTCCGCCGAGTTGCTGCTGCGGGCCGAGACCGAGCTGCAGGAATGGCAGGCTCGCAATGATGCCTTCAATCGGCGCTTTGCCGAGGCCTCGCAGACAGCGCAGATCGAGAAATCCCGAATCGAGCAGTTCGAGCGCAGTCTGGCCGGTGCCGATACGCGCCTGAGCCGCCTTCAGGAAGAGCGTCAGGGGCTGGATCTGGCGCCCGTGCACGAGAAAATCGAGGAATCACTCGAACTGCAGGTGGAAGCGGCTGATGAAGAGCAGCGCCTGCAGGAGTCATTGAGTCTGGCCAGTGAAAAGCAGCAGATGCAGAAGGAGAGCATTCGTCAGCGACGCGAACGGCTGGATCAGGCACGTTCACGCGTACAGTCCGGGCTCGGCCGACTGGCCTCTCTCGAGGCCTTGCAGCAGGCGGCTCTGGAACCGGACAGCAATGTCAAGGACAGCTGGCTGCAGACCAATGCGCTGGCCGATCTGCCGCGTCTGGCGCAGGGCATCACTGCGGATGCCGGATGGGAGCGGGCGGTCGAGCTGGTACTCGGCCCGCATCTGGAGGCCGTCTGTGTCAACGGCAATGCCATCATCGAGCGGTGTCTGAACGAGTTGCCCGAGGCGCAGTTGACGCTGATCGATGTGTCTCGTGAAGGTCCGGTAGCCACCGCCGGTACGCTGGCCGACAAGGTCACTGGCGATGTGCCGCTGACAGATCTGCTGGCCGGCGTGCTGGTTGCCGACGATCTGTCCGAGGCGCTGCGTATCCGCGACGGCTTGCAGGCGGGGCAGTCAGTGGTAACGCGTGACGGGCTCTGGATGGGATCCTCCTGGCTGCGTGTGGCGCGTGGCGATGCGCGGGACAGCGTGCTGTTGCGAGCCACGGAAATTACCGAGCTGAAAACAGAGCTGGCAGAACTCGATACCCAGGTTGCGCAGTTGAGCGAAGAGCTGGATGAGCTCAGCCAGCAGCAGGACGAGCTGGAGACCCGCCGTGAGACGCTGTTGCATGCCTTCAATGATGCCGTGCGCAATCATTCGCAGATCAGCTCGACCATTGCCGCCGAGCGGCAGCGTCTGGAGCAGGGTGAGCGACGCATCCGCACGCTGGATGAGGAAATCGCCGAAATCGAACAGGCTCGGGAACAGGAGTCCCTGCAGCTGGAAGATGCCGCCGGGCGCAAACTGGAAGCCGTCGAGTTGCTGGCCGAGCTGGAACAGGAAAAGGCGCGCATCAGTGACGAACATGAAAATCTGCGGAGCAATCTGCAGAAGGCGCGAGAGCAGCGTGATGCAGATCGCGATGCCGGGCAGGAACTGGCCATCCGGGTGGAGTCGATGCGCAGTGCACGCAAGGCGACCGAGCAGAATCTGACGCGCATGCAGGAGCGCATCCGACAACTCACCGAACGCCAGACCATGCTCAATGCCATGCTGGCCAGTGAGGACGATGAGGATCCCTTGCTGGCGCTGGAAGCCGGTTTGCAGCAACACCTGACAGACAAGGCCGCCAGCGAATCCGCGCTGCGCACGGCCCGGGATCAGCTCAATGGCATCGAGCAGCGGTTGCGGGAACATGAGCAGGCGCGCCAACGTCATGATGTGCGATCACAGGCGGTTCGCGAGAAAGTGCACAGCCAGATCATGTCCGCGCAGGAAGTGGTCGTCAGGCTCAAGACTCTCGACGAGCAACTGGCAGAGCACGATTACAAGGTTGCCGAGATTCTCGAGAACCTCAGCGATGAGGCGAATGTCAGTGACTGGGCCAGCGAGCTGGAAAAGCTCGAAAGACAGATCCAGCGACTCGGGCCGATCAACCTGGCGGCCATCGATGAGCTGGCCGAGCAGAGCCAGCGCAAGCAATATCTGGATGAGCAACATCTGGATGTCAGTGAAGCGCTGGCCACCCTGGAGCGGGCCATTGCCAAGATCGACAGGGAAACCCGCTCCCGCTTCAAGGACACCTTCGACAAGGTCAATGCGAAGGTCGAGGAATTCTTCCCACGTCTGTTCGGTGGCGGCCATGGCTGTCTGCAGATGACCGGGGATGACTTGCTGAGCACCGGAGTGAGTGTCAACGCACAGCCGCCGGGCAAACGGGTGAGTAACATACAGCTATTGTCCGGTGGTGAGAAAGCCTTGACGGCAGTGGCACTGGTTTTTGCGTTTTTCGAGCTGAATCCATCGCCTTTCTGCATGCTTGACGAAGTGGATGCGCCACTGGATGACGCCAATGTTGGTCGCTTTTGCGAACTGGTCAAAGAAATGTCAGAGCGTGTACAATTTATCTTCATCACTCATAACAAAGTGACCATGGAGATGGCGCAGCAACTGATGGGCGTCACGATGAACGAACCGGGTGTATCCCGCCTGGTAGCTGTGGACGTAAACGAGGCTGTCGAGCTGGCTGGTGTCTGATGACATTCGCCGTTCGATGACCCGACAATCAGACTCTCCGACAAGTCACATCTGTTCCGAACGAGGTAACGCCCTGTGGAAAATCTACGCTGGATCCTGATAGCTGCTGGCGTCGCCATTCTGGTGCTGCTGTATTTCTCCGGAAAACCACGCCGTGGTTCGGATGATGCAGGGCGTCGCTCGCGCCATGACGCAGATAGCGAAATGGACATGGGAGCTCATGGCGGTCTGGGTGGACGTGGCGTTGCCGATCACGATCCGCTGCTCGGCGAGGCCGGACTGGACGATCCCTATCAGGTTTTCAACGACACCGGTGACGATGACTTCGCTCGTCCGGCGGCGCATCAGCCTTCCGGTGACCTCGGTCGTGGTCCTGCCCCGGACTATGAATTCGACGATCTGGATGGCATGGGGGGCAATGGCCCCGGGGCAGGGTTCAGCAGTTTCTCGCAGAAGCTCGAGGCGTTCAGCGAGATGCTTTCCCCCAAGAGACGCAAGATGGTGGCTCAGTCGGAACCCGCCGATCTGGACGAACAGACTGCCGATGATCCCAAGTATGCGCAGAAGATCGTCACCCTGCATGTGGTTGCCGCGCCCGATACCGTGCTCTCCGGTGAGGATCTGCTGAGTGTGTTCGAGCGTCGCGGTTACCATTTTGGCGACATGAACATCTTTCATTCGATGCATGAAGGCTCAACCGTGTTCTCGGTGGCCAAGATGATCGAACCCGGCTACTTCGATATCAACGATCTGGAGAGTTTCCAGACACCGGGTATCACGCTGATTCTGCAATTGCCCGGACCGGTGCCGGCAGATGTGGCCTTCGCCGTGCTGGTCAGCGAAGCCTATGAAATTGCCGAAGAGCTCAACGCCACGGTGCTCGACGAGCAGCACAGCACGCTGACCAAACAGACGGTCCAGCATCTGAAGGAAGGCATTTACGAGTACATGCATCGTCAGAAGTACTTCGGTACCGTGTCCTCCTGATGTGAGCAGTCCGGCCAGACGTGCAGCGCAGCTGCACACGCTATTGCACGATCATTCGCATCGCTATTACGTTCTCGACGACCCGAGCGTCAGCGATGCCGAGTACGATGCACTCTTCCGGGAACTGCAGGACCTGGAAGATGCGCACCCGGAGCTGCAGACGCCTGATTCACCGACTCAGCGGGTTGGAGCGCCGCCACTGGCGGGTTTCGACTCCGTCGAACATGCTGTGCCGATGCTGTCCCTGGGCAATGCCTTCAATCGTGAGGAGCTCATCGAGTTCGATCGTCGGGTGCGCGAGCGACTGGAGCGTGATGAGGGTACCGTGCAGTACGTGGCCGAACCGAAACTCGATGGCCTGGCCATCAGCCTGCGTTACGAGGATGGTATTTTCGTGCAGGGGGCGACCCGCGGTGATGGCCGCAGCGGGGAAAACGTCACCGAAAACCTGCGCACCATCGAGATGATTCCGCTGCGACTTCGCACCGACCAACCGCCGGCCGTATTCGAGGCGCGAGGTGAGGTGTTCATGTCGCACAGCGCCTTCGCAGCGCTCAATGCATCCATGCTGGAAGCCGGCAAGCCCGCCTTCGTCAACCCGCGTAATGCGGCGGCAGGCAGTTTGCGCCAGCTCGATTCACGCAAGACGGCTGAACGACGCCTGTCGATCAATCTGTATGGTCTGGGGGAACTGCAGGGAATCGATACCCCGCCGACACAGATGGCGGCGCTGGATTTGCTGGCAGAGCTGGGTTTTCCGGTCAATCCGGAAATCCGTCTGTGTGACGGCATCGAGGCCTGTTACGAATTCCACGAATCCATTCAGCTGAAGCGTGCCGAGCTGGGTTACGACATTGATGGGGTCGTGTTCAAGGTCGACAGTCTGGCCGAACAGCGCGAACTGGGATTCGTGTCACGCGCACCACGCTGGGCCATAGCCCAGAAATTTCCTGCTGAAGAAGCGCAGACCGTCATTGACAGTGTCGAATTCCAGGTAGGGCGAACCGGTGCCCTGACGCCGGTGGCCAGACTGGTGCCGGTATTTGTCGGTGGAGTGACGGTCAGCAACGCCACCTTGCACAACATGGATGAGATTGCTCGCAAGGACATCATGATCGGCGATACCGTCATCGTGCGCCGCGCCGGTGATGTCATTCCCGAAGTGGCCAGAGTGGTACTGGAGAAACGTGGGCCGAACTCCAGAGCCATCGAATTGCCCTCACAGTGTCCAGTGTGCGGTTCGCCGGTCGTCAATCTGGGTACCGAGGTGAAGGCGCGCTGTACCGGTGGGTTGCAATGCGCTGCTCAGCGCCGCGAAGCGATCAAGCATTTTGCCTCGCGACGTGCCATGGATATCGACGGCCTGGGGGACAAGCTTGTAGAACAACTGGCCGATGCCGATCTGATCGAAACCGTGGCAGATCTCTACACCCTGAACGCCGAGCAGCTACAGAGCCTGCCGCGCATGGGTGAGAAGTCGGTCGGCAATCTGATCAAGGCAATAGACAAGTCACGTCATGCCACCCTGGCGCGTTTTCTCTTTGCACTGGGCATTCGGGACATCGGAGAGACCGGCGCTGCCTTGCTGGCAAAGCAGTTCGGATCGCTGGATGCACTGATGCAGGCCAGCGAGGAAGAACTGACACGTATCGATGATATCGGCCCGATTGCGGCCAACAGCATTCTGAGTTTCTTTGCCAACCCCGATAATCGAGCGGTGGTGGATGCCCTGCTTGCTGCCGGTATCGAGTTGCCCGCCACCGCCTCGGCTGAGGTTGATACGGTGCTGAGCGGCAAGACCTATGTGCTGACAGGGACGATGAGTCGATTCAGCCGGGATGAGGCGAAGAAGCGCCTGCAGCAGCTGGGTGCCAAGGTCAGTGGTAGCGTGTCGAGCAAGACAACCGCCGTCTTTGCCGGAGAATCCCCCGGTTCGAAAGTCAGCAAAGCCGAATCCCTGAACGTGCCTGTACTGGACGAAAACGCCCTGCAGGCCTTACTTGACTCACCGGAAGCAGATCCAACATGATTTCCTTATCCGTCAACGGCGCTGCCGGTCGCATGGGCCGACAGTTGCTTGCCGCTATCGATGAGCGTGACGATGCCCGAATCGGTGCTGCGGCCGATGCGCCGGGGCAGGCTTGCATTGGCGTGGATACCAGTGTGCTCGCCGGCGGATCACCCAGCGGTGTTCAGGTCGCGGACAATGTGGCAGCTCTGGCAAGTGGCAGTGATGTCATCATCGATTTCACGGCGCCTTCGGTGTCGCTGGCGTTGCTCGATGCGCTGCAGGGTCTGGATACTCGTGTCGTCATCGGCACCACCGGATTCTCCGGTGAACAGCTGACACGCCTGCATGAACATGCGGTGCACCGTCCCATTCTGTTTGCGCCCAACTACAGTGTCGGGGTCACCGTGACCTTGTCCCTGCTGCAGCAGGCGGCACGTGCCTTCGGGGATGACTACGATGTCGAGATCATCGAGGCTCATCACCGACACAAGGTGGATGCGCCATCGGGTACCGCGTTGAAGATGGGCGAAGTGGTTGCGGATGCGCTGGAGCGTGATCTGGCCAGTTGCGCCGTCTATGGTCGCGAAGGAATCACCGGGGCTCGTGACAGCCGCACCATCGGCTTTGAAACCATCCGCGCGGGGGACATCATCGGCGAGCACACGGTGCTGTTTGCCGGTGCCGGGGAGCGTATCGAGATTACCCACAAGGCCACAGACCGGATGACCTTCGCCCGCGGTGCGGTACGTGGTGCCGTCTGGCTTGCCTCGCAGCCCTCGGGGCTGTACGACATGACTCACGTGCTTGGTCTGGACAGCCAGCGAGGGTAGGCAATGGGCGTTCGCCAACCCGGTCTGGCGTCGTTTGGGCATTTTGTGGGCCGCAAGGGCTCGCAATCCTCTACAATTGTGACGAATCAGGCCCTGTGGAGGCGTGAGCCGTGTGATCGGGGCCCAACAGGGTCTGCGTTGACCATCAATTCAAGGAGAGTATCGTGACGTTTGCAGTGGTATTTCCCGGACAGGGTGCGCAGAGTGTCGGCATGCTGGCAGAGCTCGCCGCAGAGCATACCATCGTGCAGCAGACTTTCGCCGAGGCTTCCGAGACTCTGGGCAGGGATCTGTGGGAAATGGCGCAGTCAGGACCGGCGGAAGCACTGAGTGATACCCGTATTACCCAGCCTCTGATGTTCACCTCGGGCGTGGCGGTCTGGCGGTTACTGAGCGAAGCCGGCCTGCCTGCAGCGGGTGCCTTTGCCGGCCACAGTCTGGGTGAATTTGCTGCCTTGGTGGCCTCCGGTGCGTTATCGTTCACCGACGGCCTGACACTGGTTCAACGTCGTGCGGAGCTGATGGCCGCCGCCGTGCCGGACGGTGAGGGCGGCATGGCTGCGCTGATCGGAATGAGCGACGAGGCTGTGGTCGATCTGTGCGCGTCCATCAGTGGTGATCGCATCAGCGAAGCCGTGAATTTCAATGCACCGGGGCAGGTGGCTATCTCCGGACATCTTGACGCACTGCAAAAGACCGTTGATGCCGCCAAGGATCAGGGCTGCCGCAAGGCATTGATGCTGGCGGTGAGTGTTCCCAACCATTCATCGCTGATGAAACCGGCGGGTCTGGAGCTGGCCGAGACCATCGATTCCCTGACCTTCTCCGAACCGTCGGCACCACTGGTACAGAACGCAACTGCCGCCGCGGCGTCCGATCTGCAGACCCTGCTGGGGCATCTGAAAGCGCATGTCTACAATCCGGTCTACTGGACCCGCACGGTGGAGACACTGCGCGATGTCCATGGCGTGAGTACCATCATCGAGGCGGGTCCGGGCAAGGTGTTGACTGGCCTGGGCAAACGCATCGACCGCTCACTGCCGACCCTGCCGGTGGATTCACCGGCAACGCTGGCAGCCGCACTGGAAGCCGTTGGCGTGACTGCGGCCTGAGGTCGCCACTCAACGAACCGTGAAATCGATACAGAGAGCAGACCTTGACTGAATCAATACTTGAAAACCAGGTAGCGCTGGTGACCGGAGCAAGCCGTGGCATCGGTGCTGCCATCAGCGACCTGCTGGGCGCCAATGGCGCCACGGTCATCGGTACCGCCACCTCGGAAAAGGGGGCAGAGGCCATCAGTGCACGCTTTACCGTCGCAGGCATCAAGGGCAGTGGCATGTGTCTGGATGTGACCGACGCCGAGAAGACCGAGGCAGCGATCAAGCACATCGGCGACACCCATGGTGCAGTTTCCATTCTGGTGAACAACGCCGGCATCACACGTGACAATCTCTTCATGCGCATGAAGGACAGTGAGTGGGATGAGGTCATTGCGACCAATCTGACCAGTGTCTATCGCTTGTGCAGACTGGTCATCAAGCCCATGGTCAAGGCTCGTGGCGGTCGCATCATCAACATCAGTTCTGTGGTGGGAATAACGGGTAACGCCGGTCAGGTGAACTATTCGGCATCGAAGGCCGGTGTGCTGGGCATGACCAAGTCCCTGGCTCGCGAGCTGGGTGCACGCTCCATCACCATCAATGCCGTGGCCCCCGGATTCATCGAATCGGACATGACTGATGCCTTGCCCGATGAACAGAAGGAAAAACTCAAGAGTGAAATCGCTCTCGGGCGGTTGGGTACCCCCGAGGATATCGCTCAGACCTGTCTGTTCCTTGCCTCACCCGCGGCTTCCTACATCACTGGTCAGACCATCAGCGTCAACGGTGGCATGGTCATGACGTGAACTGCTGGGGATGCTCAAGTCCCTTGCAATTGTCCGATCCGCAGGACGTCCGAAAATCAGCTCAAGGTTGAGTCCGCTCGCGGAATCAGGCAATGTAGCTGTATGATTCAGACTTTCCTGCGTTGTTTATCCTCAGCTAGTCCTTATTGTCACAAGAAGAATTTGCGTAAGAGTTGGCACGTTCCGGTCTAACTCACTACAATGGTGGTACGGCTGAGGCCGCTTATTTTTTTTCGGAGGTTTATCCCACAATGAGCAGTATTGACGAACGCGTCAAAAAGATAGTCGTAGAGCAGCTTGGCGTAAAAGAAGAAGAAGTTACGACCAAAGCTTCATTTGTCGAAGATCTAGGCGCAGATTCTCTCGATACGGTCGAGCTAGTGATGGCGCTCGAGGAAGAATTCGAGTGCGAGATCCCCGATGAAGAGGCCGAGAAGATCACTACTGTCGAGCAGGCGATCGACTACGTTACCGCCCATATCGACCAGGCTTGATCGATCCGGGTCACGGCAGGTCCGTGACCTACGGTCGTTTATTGGTATCGGGGCTTGCCGATCTCGGCAAGTCTGTTTGAACAGGTAAGGAGGCCGCTGGTTTCGATATCCCATTCGAACCTCGACGCAGGGGTCTGGAGTTCAACTCCGGACGGCATGCCGACAGGTTGACAGGGGTGACTTGCGGAGCGGCTTTCTTGTTGTGATGGTTGTAAATTGTCTTTCAGGCGCGCCAGTCGCGCAGTAAAGTTGATTTCGGAGCTGAACGGGTTTGACGCGTAGACGAGTAGCGGTAACCGGGCTGGGTCTGGTGACTCCAGTTGGTGGTCAGGTAGAGGACAGCTGGAAGAATATTCTGGCGGGAGTGTCTGGTGCGTCCACCATCACGGATTTCGACGTGTCCGCCTATAACACCCGCTTCAGCGCCTCAGTGAAGGAATTCGACACGGCGGCCTATTTTTCTGCCAAGGAAGCGCGCAAGATGGACATCTTCGTCCATTACGGCGTTGCCGCCGGCATGCAGGCCATTCGTGATGCAGGCCTCGAGGACGCCGATGGACTCGATCTGGAACGTGTCGGTGTGGCCATCGGTTCCGGCATTGGCGGACTGCCCAATATCGAGGCGCAGCACCAGGCGTTGATCGCCGGTGGGCCGCGCAAGGTTTCTCCTTTCTTTGTCCCGTCCACCATCATCAACATGATCAGTGGCAATCTGTCGATCAAGTTCGGCTACAAGGGACCCAATCTGTGCATGGTGACGGCCTGTACGACCGGTACGCACAACATCGGAGATGCTGCCCGTATCATCGAATACGGCGACGCCGATGTCATGGTGGCCGGTGGTGCAGAAATGGCAACCTGTCCCCTGGGGCTGGCAGGGTTCGGCGCGGCACGGGCGCTGTCGACACGCAACGATGACCCGGCTGCCGCCAGTCGTCCCTGGGACAAGGACCGGGACGGATTCGTGCTTGGCGACGGTGCCGGCATCATGGTGCTGGAAGAGTACGAACACGCAAAGGCGCGAGGCGCGCACATCTATTGCGAAGTGGTCGGTTACGGGATGAGCGGCGATGCGTATCACATGACGCTGCCTTCCGAGAACGGAGAGGGCGCTGCCCGCTGCATGAAGACTGCCATGCGCAATGCCGGCCTCGCCGCCGAAGATATCGATTACATCAATGCACACGGTACGTCGACACCGGCGGGCGATGTTGCCGAGACCGACGCCATCAAGTCGGCTCTGGGGTCTCATGCGCAATCGGTTCTGGTCAGTTCCACCAAGAGCATGACGGGCCACCTGCTGGGTGCGGCCGGCGGCGCTGAAGCCGTTTTCTCGGTGCTGGCATTGCGCGATCAGACGGCACCGCCAACCATCAATCTGGATAATCCCGGCGACGGCTGCGATCTGGATTATGTTGCCAACAAGAGTCGGGAAGCATCACTGCAGGTGGCAATGTCCAATTCCTTCGGATTTGGTGGCACCAACGGTACTCTGATTTTCGCGAAAGACGGCGTGTGATCCGTTTACTGCTGTTGCTTGTCACGCTGGGCGTGGCAGCTGCCGGTTGGTATGGCTGGAATGATTACCACCGTTACCTGACCGATCCACTGGATCTGCCAGAAGCCGGTGAAACATTCACCATCGAAAAAGGCTGGTCGGCCGGCCGTGTGGCCGTCGAGCTGGAGCAGCAGGGTGTCATCGACAAGCGCTACTGGTTCGATCTGTTCGTGAGGTTGAGCGAGAAGGCCGGCGGCATCAAGACCGGTGAATATCGTCTGATGGCGCCAATGACAGTGCCTGACTTGCTGGATACCTTTCACGGTGGCCAGACAACCCAGTATACCCAGAGCGTCATCGAGGGATACAACTGGCGCCAGACACTGGCTCATGTAGCGGCATCCAGTGATCTGCAACACACGCTGAGTGCGGAGCAGCTGAGCTCTCCCGAGAGTCTCATGGCGCTGCTGGGTTTCCCCGGTCTGCATCCGGAGGGGCAGTTCTACGCTGACACTTACGCCTTTCCCCGCGGTACCACCGACGTTGAATTCCTGCAGCGCGCAAAATCGACCATGGACCGTGTTCTGGCCGAAGAATGGGCTGATCGCCAACCGGACCTGCCGCTGGAAACTCCCTATGAGGCTCTGATTCTGGCGTCGATAGTCGAGAAGGAGACGGCACTGGTCAGCGAACGACCTCTGATCGCGGGGGTATTTGTCTCGAGGCTGCGCAAGAACATGCGCTTGCAGACCGATCCCACAGTCATCTACGGTATCGGTGAAAGCTTTGATGGCGATATCCGTCGCAAGGATCTGACCACCGATACACCCTACAACACGTATACTCGGGCAGGATTGCCACCATCACCCATTGCCATGGTCGGTCGTGAAGCCATTCATGCAGTCATGCATCCGGAGGACACGACAGCCCTGTATTTCGTGGCGCGTGGCGACGGCTCCCATCAGTTCTCTGAGACACTCTCGGAACACAATGCCGCGGTCCGCAAGTACCAGTTGAAGCGCTGACACGGCGGCGAGTGGGACGGTTCATCCGTCAAGGCACGGGTCCGACTCAACCATGAGGAACACAGGCCGGAGTGACAGAGGCATGACTGAAGGACGTGGCAAGTTCATCACGCTTGAAGGGCTGGAGGGTGTTGGCAAGACAACCAATCGGCAATTCGTTGAAAGCCTGCTGGATGATGCGGACATCGATTTCATCGGTACGCGTGAGCCCGGAGGGACCGCTCTCGGGGAAGCTCTGCGTGAGCTGGTACTGGCGGCAGATGGCCAGATGCAGGATCTCACCGAATTGCTGCTGATGACAGCTTCACGGGTCGAACACATTGCCAATGTCATCGAGCCGGCACTGGCAGCCGGTCAATGGGTGCTGTGTGATCGCTTTCTCGACGCCAGCATTGCCTATCAGGGGGCGGGGCGCCAGTTGGGCGTCGAGCGAGTCGCCGACTTGCATCGACTGATGGATGTGACCCTGGAGCCCGATCTGACGCTGTTGCTGGACATGCCGGTTGCAACGGGACTCGAGCGCATGGCCGCGCGCGGAACTCCGGACCGGATAGAACGCGAAGCCATGGCGTTTTTCGAACGGGCGCGCCAGGCCTATCTGCAGCAAGCCGCCATGGCGCCTGATCGGGTGCTTGTCGTCGATGCCGCCAGACCGCTGGATGCCGTACAGGAATCGGTACGGCAAGCGCTGTTGCCCTTGCTGGAGGGTGCCTGATATGGCCGAGCTGACTGCCTGCCCGCCCTGGTTGCGAGAGGACGGGCAGGCCTTGATGAGTCGCTCTCGAGAAGGTCGTCTGCCCCATGCCATCCTGCTCGGCGGTATCCATGGCATCGGCAAACGGGCTTTTTCCCAGTGGCTGTCAGAATCTCTGCTGTGTCGCAATCGGGGAGAATCGGGAGCCTGCGGGCAATGTGATTCCTGTCTGCAGTTGCTCGCCGGGGCTCACCCTGACTTTCGCAAGCTGTTGCCCGAAGGCGCCAACGCCGCCATCAAGGTCGATCCGGTGCGCGATCTGGTGGAGTGGCTGCAGTTGACCGCCAGTCAGGGCAGTTACCGAATCGCCGTGCTGGAACAGGCGGACAGCATGAACCGAAGCGCAGCCAACAGTCTGCTGAAGACGCTGGAAGAGCCGAGTGATCATGCGGTGATCATCCTCACTGCCACACGTACCGGAGCCTTGCCGGCCACCATTCGCAGTCGCTGTCAGACCATCAACCTGAAGATGCATGACAGGGCCGCGGCCATCGAGTGGTTATCAGCGTCGGTCCAGGACCCGGAGACAGCGCTGCTGGAGGCCGGCGGCGGACCCTATGCGGCATTGGCGATGCAGAACGACGAGTATCTGGCTGCCCGTGAGCTGTTGCTCAAGGCCTGGCACGATCTCTTTCTGCACAAGGGAAGTGTCGGGCGCATCAGTGATTCCCTGGCCGATCTGGAAACATCATTGTGCCTGGCGACCTTCAGTCGCTGGACCTTGCTGGCGGCCAAGCAGGGAGCAAATCTGTCCATCGAAGCCAATCCGGCTGTGATGGAGGTTATATCGGAGACGCGAGATCGACTTCGTAGTGAGCAATGGTTCACACTTCACGAGCGTTTACTGCAATTACATCGATCTGACAGTGCCAGCTTCAAGACTCAAGCTGTGCTTGAGGGAATGTTTGCCGATACGAGAATCATGACCAACAGCTGAAGTCTCTCCAATGACCGAAGAAACTCGCAAGGGAATCATCTCCTTTTCCATTACTGACCGTGGCGCGCTGTACTCATCCTATATGTCGTTCGTGCAGAACGGTGCGGTGTTCGTGCCCACGGCCCGGAGTTACGAGATAGGCGACAAGGTGTTCATGCTGTTGAAGCTCATGGACGACCACAGTGTTTCGCCGGTCAGTGGCACTGTGGTCTGGCAGACTCCAGCCGGAGCGCAGGGTAACAAGGTTGCCGGCGTTGGGGTGCAATTCTCGGATGAAGATCAGGGCAGCACCAAGAACAGTATCGAGCAACATCTGGCAGCGGCCATTCAGGGCGATCGTCCTACCCAGACCATGTAGGCGCAGCAGAGTCCGCAGCCCGCCCAGATGGCCTTGCCGACTGAGCTTGCCGTCATGGCCTGGCGCTGATGGCAAGCCGTGACATCTTCCGGTGAAATCCTGTTTGCGAAGTATCACGACATGGGAATGCATCGGAGCTCGGTAATCCGGTAGGCTTCATGTTTTTGCATGGCTGAATCAGAACATGGCTGCGGTCAGGAAGAAGGTTGAAGTATCCGGTACGCGTACTACCGGGAAACGTGCGGTTTCCGGCAAGCCGACCGGCAAGAAAACGGGAAACCGGAAGGCCTCGGTGACGACAGGCAGAAAAACCTCACCGCGAGCCCGAAGAACGGTGGAGCAGGTCATGGCGTACTTCGAGGATGCTCGCCCCAGCGATGTCTCCGACAAGGTTTTCGTCGCGACCAGTCCGGTTCACGGCAAGGGGCTTTTTGCGGCCACACGTCTGAAGGCGGGGACTCTCATCAGCCGCTTGCACGGCATGCCTACCTTCGACGATGGTACCTACGTCTTGTGGATTACCGACGAGCTGGGTCTCGAGTTGACCAACGATCTGAAGTACATCAACCACGACAAGAACCCCAATGCGGCCTATTCCGACCTGGATGTCACCTTGTTGCGTGACGTCGAGGCTGGCGAAGAGCTGCTACATGATTACGGGTGGTAACGACAAGTGAGCCGAACGATCAAGCAACTGGAAGGGCAGTTTCACCGTATCGCCCAGCTGGATCATGCCAGTACCTTTCTGTCCTGGGACCAGATGGTGATGATGCCCGATGGGGGCAATGCTCCTCGGGCGGCGGCTCTGGCGGAGCTTGCCAGTCTGCGACATGAGCTTCTGACTGCACCGGCAATGGGCGACTGGCTCAGTGAAGCAGAGTCTGAAGTCGTTTCAGGCAAGCTGGCCCCCGAACTCCTGCCGCATGTGCGGGAAATGAAACGGACCTGGCAGCAGGCGGTTGTCCTGCCAGCCAGCCTGGTACATGCCAAGGTGCTGGCTGGATCACGTTGCGAGCACGGCTGGCGGAAGCAGCGGGGAGAGAACGACTGGAAAGGCTTTCTCGAGAATTTCACGGAGGTGGTGGAGCTGTCCAGAGAGGAGGCAGGCTGTCGCCAGTCAGCCGCCGCGGACGACTTTGCCACACCCTATGACGCACTGCTGGATCTGCATTGCACCGGTGACACCCAGGCTCTGATCGATCGCGTTCTGGCAGAACTTCGGCAGGAGCTGCCATCCTTGTTGCAGGAAGTGATGGAGAAGCAGGCATCGCAAACGGTTGTCGATCTGCAGGGGCATTACCCGCTTGCTCAACAGCAATTGCTGAGTGAAGAGCTGATGCGCATGCTGGGCTTCGATTTCAGTGCCGGTCGACTCGATGTCAGCATGCATCCGTTCAGCACCGGTGGAAAAGGTGATCAACGCATCACGACTCGTTATCGCGAAGTCGACTTTGCCGATGCCTTGCAGGCCACTGCTCATGAAACCGGCCATGCCAGTTATGAAGCGGGTTTGCCGGAGGCCTGGCAATCCTTCCCGTTGGGCCGTTCACGCAACATGTGCATTCATGAAAGCCAGAGTCTGATGTTCGAGAAGCAGATCTATCTGTCGCGTGCCTTTACCCGGTCGATGGCCACGGTAGTGAAACGGTTTCTGCCAACCGCCGGCTTTGCGGACAGTGATTCCCTGTGGGCGGCGCAGACTCGCGTCAAGCCGAGCTTCATTCGGGTGGAAGCGGACGAAGTCACCTATCCACTGCATATCATGCTGCGCTACGACATCGAGAGCGCTCTGATCAACGGGCGGATGGAGGCAGCCGACATTCCAGCGGCCTGGGAGTCGGCGATGCAGCATTACCTTGACTTGTCCGTCGATGGCAATCATGCCATCGGATGCTTGCAGGACATCCACTGGACGGATGGGGCCTTCGGTTACTTTCCGTCCTATACCATGGGGGCAGTCAATGCCGCGCAGCTCATGGCATCACTCAAGCAGCAACATCCGGATTGGCAGGCGCACTTTTCCCGGGGCGATATCGCGTTTGTTCGCGAGTGGCTGTCCCGAACGATCTGGCAGCACGGCTGTGAGCTGGAATCTCAGGATCTGATGAGTTCGGCTACTGGTGAGGGCAGTAATGCGGCCCATCTGCTGGCCCATCTGCGCTCGAGGTATCTTGACGAGAGTGATTGAACCGTGAGCCCAGGGCTTGTCGTGTACTTCGAGTCTGGGGGCGGGGTGGTCAAAGGCGCCCTGGGCTTGAAGGTGTTCCTGCGAGTTCTGAGGCGCGGTGGTCAAAGGCGCCCTGGGCTTGAAGGCGTTCTTGCGAGTTCTGAGGCGCGGTGGTCAAAGACGCCCTGGGCTTGAAGGCGTTCTTGCGAGTTCTGAGGCGCGGTGGTCAAAGGCGCCCTGGGCTTGAAGGCGTTCTTGCGAGTTCTGAGGCGCGGTGGTCAAAGACGCCCTGGGCTTGAAGGCGTTCTTGCGAGTTCTGAGGCGCGGTGATCAAAGGCGCCCTGGGCTTGAAGGTGTTATTGCGAGTTCTGAGGCGCGGTGGTCAAAGACGCCCTGGGCTTGAAGGCGTTCTTGCGAGTTCTGAGGCGCGGTGATCAAAGGCGCCCTGGGCTTGAAGGTGTTATTGCGAGTTAAAGGGCGCGGTGGTTACTGGCGTTCAGGGCTTCTACGTGTTCTTTCAAGTGCCGGCGCAACAGTGTCAAGGCGTCAGGGCTCGTCGTGCTCTCCGAGTCTGGGGGCACGATGATCAAGATTCAGACGGCTGTTACTGAACCGGATCGGTGTGCGTACACCGGGAATGCCATCCGGTTCGATCTGCATTCCCCGTGCCTTGAACTGAGGGTCGGCAAAGACATCAGCCACGCTGTTGATCGGACCTGCGGGAACCACGGAGTCCTCCAGTGCCTGCAATAATGCATCTCTGGTCCACATTGAAGTGCGGGCACTCAGCACTTCCTCAAGCGAAACACGGTTCATGACCCGGGCCGCATTGGTGGCGTAGCGCTCATCGCTGGTCAGTTCATCGAGTTCAAGCAAGGAGCACAGGCGAGCGAATTGTCCATCGTTGCCCACGGCAATGATCAGGTGGCCGTCGCTGACAGGAAAGGTCTGATAAGGCGCAATGTTCGGGTGACGATTGCCCATGCGGGTGGGTGATTTGCCGCTGGCCAGAAAATTCATGGACTGGTTGGCCAATACGGCCGTCATGCAATCGAACAGCGACAGGTCGATGTGCTGGCCCTGGCCATTGGACTGGCGTTGCAGAAGAGCCGCCTGAATGGCAATGACACCATAGAGCCCGGTGAAGATATCGGCAAAGGCGACACCGATCTTCTGCGGCTGGCCATCGGGTTCGCCGGTCAGATCCATGATGCCGCTCATGCCCTGGATCATGAAATCGTAGCCTGCCCGGCTGGCATAGGGCCCGGTCTGACCAAAGCCTGTCACCGAGCAATAGATCAGGGCCGGATGCCGTTTACACAGTGTTTCTGCGTCCAGACCGTATTGCTCGAGACCACCCACCTTGAAATTCTCGACGACCACATCGGCCTCGGCAATCAGCTCCAGAACGCGCTGCTGGCCGGCCTCGGTCTTCAGATCGACCACAATGGATTGCTTGCCGCGATTGCAGGCATGGAAATAGGCAGCGCTGCGTTCACCGTCGATGTCGATCCAGGGAGGTCCCCATTGCCGCGTATCGTCTCCCATCGGGCTTTCCACCTTGATGACTTCGGCACCCAGGTCAGACAGGGTTTGTCCGATCCAGGGGCCGGCAAGGATTCGCGCCAGCTCCAGCACCTTTATTCCAGTCAATGGGGCTTCGTTCATGAGGCAGTGCTACTCGCTTTGTTGGATGGAACGGCTCTGTACGCTTCGAATCTGCAACAGGCCGGGCAAGGCAGATTCTAGACGGTTGGCACTTCCCCGGCACCGTGGTTGGCACCGGGAATCAGCTGATCGGCCGATGCCCAGGGCGTTTCACTGAAAGGGCGACTTTCGATCTGCTCGACGCTGCGAGTCTCACCCGAGACTTGCAGAATGCAGTGTGAGCAGTTTGACAGGGTCGGCAGTTCGTGCAGGACGTTCAGGTCGACATTGGCGTAGTGCGCCAGAATGGTTTTCATTATCGCGCCATGGCTGACAACCAGCAGATTCGCCTCTTCAGGCAAATGACTGTGCTCGCTGATGATCGACTCGATGGCGCTCACGCCGCGTAGCTGGACTACCTGTGAAGTCTCGGCGCCTTCCACTTCGAACAAGGGCGAGGCGATGCGGTGCAGCTCGACCATTTCCGGGTGAGCGCTTTCGATATCGGCCCACATGTGGCCCTGCCATATGCCCAGTCGCACTTCTCGCAGATCATCCCGGTAGACGACTTCATCCTCGCGTTCACCGAGAATCAGTGCTGTGGTCTGTCGGGTGCGCACACTGCTGCTGGAATACACCGCACTGAGCGGCATGTCCCTGAAATCCGCCCCTCTGTCGGTAGCCTGTTGTCGGCCGATGTCATCCAGCTCGGATTCCAGCTGACCCTGAATCCGTCGAATTGCGTTCCAACTGGTCTGGCCGTGACGGACGATGTGTATTCGCATGGTGGTAGTGACGAACAGTCAAAGTGAGCGGGCAGATAGGGTAACGTATAGTGCAAGAGTCTGTATGGAGCGTCAGGAGATGTGGCAACAATCGGCAGAACGGCAACTGGGTGTCGTGTTGCGCAGCTGGTGGCAATTGGGTGGCGGAGATTTTGCCCAGAGCTGGAGAGCCGAGGTTGTTGGTGGAGATTCCACGACGTTGCGTACGGGCGATCATGTCTTCATCAAGACTCACGCCAACCCGCCTCCACGGCATTTTTCGACAGAGGCAAGGGGCCTGTCCTGGCTTGCTGACGCCGGTCCGGTTGCCGTGCCTGCGGTGCTGGGTGTCAGTGATGACCCGCCCTGGCTGGCCTTGCAATGGGTGGAGGAGGGGTCTCCTGTGGAGGTGACGGAGCAGTGTCTGGGTGTGGCTCTGGCTCAATTGCATCGAGTACCGTGTCCACTGTTCGGCCGGGAAGACGAACGCAGCACTGGCAGCCTGGGCTTGCCGAATTCGCCCTGTCAGTCATGGGCGGAATTCTATGCAACGCAGCGCCTGTTGCCACTGGCGGCCATTGCGGCTGAGAGACAGGCCCTGTCCGCCAGGACTCTGCGTCGCATCGAGCAACTGGCCGAGCGACTGGACGAGCATGAGGATGATGCCGTGCAGGCATCTCGCCTGCATGGCGATCTGTGGGCGGGAAACCGATTGGTGGATATCGAGGGGAACAGCTGGTTGATCGACCCGGCCTGCCACGGCGGGCACCGGGAATTCGACCTGGCCATGATGCGATTGTTCGGTGGCTTTGGTGATGCCTGTTTCGCGGCCTACCAGGAAAGCTGGCCATTGGCAGCAGGCTGGCAAGAGCGTATCGCTCTACACCAGCTTGCCCCCCTCATCGTTCACGCCATCAAGTTCGGCAGTGCCTATGTCGGCCCGACCGAAGCCGCATTGGACCAGTATCTGGGCTGACCGGGTCTGGTACCGCCCGAGTAACGTTTCAGCCGGCCTTTTCGTCCTGCGCCAGTGCATCGAGGATTCTGACCCAGCTGCGGATTCCCTTGTGGAAGCTCTTCAGAGAATATTTTTCATTGGGGGAATGGATGGCATCGTCGTCCAGCATGAAGCCGATGAGTAGGCTGTCCATGTCCAGTATCTTCTTGATATGACCCACTACCGGAATGGAGCCGCCACAACCGGCATAGACGGCTTCCTTCTGCCACTCCCGTGTCAGGGCTTGCTGGGCCTGCCTGAACGCAGGAGCCTCTACCGGCATCACGGTGGCGGGAGAGCCGTCCTTGCTCAGATAGGATGCGGTGCAATCCGGTGGCAGACGGTCTTCGATGTGCTTGTACAGTGCCTGCTGGATACTGACCGGGTCCTGATTGCCGACAAGACGGAAGCTGACCTTGGCCATGGCCCTGGAGGGCAGCACTGTCTTGAATCCTTCACCGGAATAGCCGCCGGCTATACCGTTCACATCGCAGGTGGGGCGTGCCCATATCTGCTCCAGTACCGAGTAGTCCGCTTCGCCGGCAGGCTTTGACAGTCCGACGGATTCGAGAAAGCCTGCATCGTCATGCTGCAGGGATGCCCATTGGGCGCGTACGTCTTCAGGGAGCTCGGGCACACCCTCATAGAAACCTGGCAGGGTGATGCGGCCCTCATCATCGTGCAGGTCGGCCAGTATGCGAGTCAGCACGCGAATCGGATTGATGGCCGGGCCTCCGTACATGCCGGAATGCAGGTCCAGCGACGGTCCCGTGATGGTGATTTCCTCGCCGACCATGCCGCGCAGCATGGTCGAGATCGTGGGTGTTTCGCTGTCCCACATGCCGGTGTCACAAACCAGGGCCAGGTCGGCCTTGAGCTCGTCGTTGTGCTTCTGCATGAAAGGTATCAGCGATGGCGAACCACTTTCCTCTTCGCCTTCGAAAAACAGGCTGACACGGGTGGGCAATGAACCGGTGACCTGCTTCCAGGCTCGGCAAGCCTCCACGAACGTCATCAATTGACCCTTGTCATCGGCAGCTCCGCGGGCGCGAATGACCTTTCCCTTGTCCGTCTCCTCGACGGCCGGCTCGAACGGCGGCCGGTGCCACAGCTCCAGAGGATCCACGGGTTGCACATCATAATGACCGTAGAAGAGCAGGTGCGGACCCTGCTCACTGGCGCCGGCCTGATGTCCGACGACCATCGGGTGGCCCGGTGTGTCATGTCGCTGAGTCTCGAACCCGATGCTGCTCAGATCCTCCACCAGCCAGTCGGCCGCCTTTCGACAGGAATCCCGATAGGCCGGGTCCGTCGAGATGCTGTCAATTCGCAGCAACTCGAACAACCGCTCCAACGCCCCCGGCAACCCCTCATCCACCTGCCGCAATACTCGCTCTACATCACTCATCGGGTCGGACCACGCTATGTCGTTGATTATCAGTAAGAATCATGCGGATTCCCGGTGCTATCACACCTTGAATCAGCCTTTTGACATGGAATTATGGCATTCAAAGACCAAATCTCCAGCCAATGACGTTGACGCTGCACGAAAGTGAGGTGCGTTTCTTTCGCTCTACTGGTGTCAGATGCTTCCTTGATCGACTGTTTTCGGGTTGAAAAACGGCTCGTCTAGAGTTATGAACAGGTACTTTTTACTCGTTAGTGTTTTAATATCAAGTGTTTATGGTGGTCCGACCCGGGGGGGGATGTGATTTGTTATGAGGTGGGGGCAGTGCCGAGGCGCGATGAGGGGTGGTTGCGGCGGTGGCGTGAGAGTCTGCAGGTGGTGGACACGGTCATGGTGCCGCCTCGCGATGCGGCCACATTCGAGGTGCCTGCGGGCCACGGCTTTCGCATACACAGTGTTGAAGGGCCGCAGGTGGGTGATCTCAATCTGTGGAATGCGGACGACCTGACAGAGCGATTCTTCAGTGGCAAGACGCGTCAGCTGCATGCCACCCATGTGACTCGTGGTGATCGTCTGTGGTCTTCCATGCCCGGCATCCGTGCCATGGCGACGATTACGCACGATACTCTGGAGTGGTATGGATGGGACGAGGAGGGAGGAGGTGTGCATGATGTGATCGGCACACGTTGTGATCCCTACACCAACCGTCTGTTGAAGGGTGTTGATTATCATCACTGCTGTCATTCGAATCTGACTCGCGCCATGGCACGCAAGCTGGGTCGACCTGTCGCGGAGGTGGAGCCGCTGATCCACGATGTGCTGAACGTGTTCATGTGCACCGGATTCACACTGGACACTCACCAGTACTTCATGAAGGCAAGCCCGGTTCGACCTGGTGACTATCTTGAATGTCTGGCTGACATCAATCTGCTGGGTGCCCTGTCAGCCTGCCCTGGCGGTGATTGCGGCAGCAGCCATTCGGATGATGAAACCCCCTGTTATCCGCTGAAGGTGGACATCCTTGCCCCCTCGAAGGAGATACTGGCAAGCTTCGAACCTGAACCGGCCAATGCCTATGATCGAAGTCACGGCATACCGGTTACGTAGCCTTGAATCGGCCCTTGCCGGTGAAGCGGAAGAGTCGCCGGTCTGTGGGGTCACCCCTGCATATCAAGCAACTGGAGCACATGCCAGGCCAGCGCTGAATTGCTGCTGATGACCGGTATGCCCAGTCGCTGGCTGGCCTCCTCGATCAGGCCGTGCGTTCGAAGATTGGTGCATGAGGCAACGATTGCATCGGGTCTGCCGTCACGCGCAAGCATGTCCAGAGAATGCATGAGAGAAGAGCGGGCGATGCGTGCAACCCGATCGTCGCGCGATTCGTTGAACGAGGCCACGCTGACCAGCTGCCGTTCGGGCGTTTGCAGGGCATCGATGAGTGCCCGGGAAACTTCCGGCACATAGGGCGTCAGCAAGGCCGGCCGACAGACCTGCAGGACATCGAGCTGCGCCTTGATGGCACTCAGGGGGTTGCTCACGGCAACCCCGGGAAACACGCCACGCACGGCGTCACTGACGGCCTGCTCGCCGATGACGGTCGTCGCCGAGGTGCAACCGTAGACGATGACCCTGAATGGTGTGGTCGAGGGCAACAGCGCAACACTGGCGGGCAATGCCTGTTTCATCTGTTGCAGGCTGTCATTGCTGATGTCCACGCTGTTGGGGATGCGACTGTGAAACAGTCGGATGGAATCAGGCAACCAGAGCCGCAGCTCATGTTCCATGGTTTCGTCGGTCTGCAAGACGACAAGTCCGACGGCTGGCAGATGTTCGGAGTCCTCGTCAATCTCGAAGGGCAACACCTGAATATCGATCATCGCTTACTCCCCGGTCCAGTCAATCAAGGGTATGTCTCTGGGCGCCCTGGTAGACAGCAGTTCATAGCCGCTATCGGTGACCAGCAGGTTTTCCTCATGCACCATGACCTTGCCATCAGCATAACGGTATCCCGGTTCGAGTGTCATTACCATGCCGGGTAGCAGGGGGCTGTGGTCGAACGGGGTTATGGAGGGAGTTTCGGTCAATTGCATGCCGAGGCCGTGTCCGAGTCGGCCCACACCGGAGTCGGACTTGTCTTTCTGGTCTGGAGAAAGAATGGATTGCATGGCGTCGTAGACACTGGCGCAGCTTGCATGACCTGCAGCAATGCAGGCCAGACCTGCCTCGGTGGCATCCCAGGTTCTCTGGTGCGCAGCAGCACTTGCCGGGTCGACATGGCCTATGGCGAAGTTGCGATCGAAATCGGCATGATAGCCATCGAAAATACAGCCAGTATCCAGAATCAATACATCTCCGGCCCCGATCGCACGATCCCCGGGCGGCGAGATGATGTCTTCATAGCCACCGGTACCTGCCGCTCCCACCAGATAGGGCACGTCATCGGCCCCCTGTTGCAGGCACAGAATTCGGAAGGCGCGAAAGACTTCCACTTCAGTCATGCCCGGACGAACAAGCTCTGGCAATAGTGCGAAACTGCGTGAGACCAGCGCGCAGACATGCCGCAGTTTCTCGATCTCGGCGGCTGACTTGATCTGCCGCACGGCCCTGAGTGACGCGGTGGCATCAACGAAACGACTTCCACCCAGAGCGGCTCTGAGGCGTTCGAAGTCGTTCAGTGGATAACGCAACTGTGTCTCTGCCGCCATCGGCAGACCGATGGTTCCTCTGCTGCCCGCCAGTTCCGTCAGGGTATCGATCAGCAGAGAGACGCCGTCGTCGCTCGGATGCGGCGATGACCAGCTGCGAATATCGCTGACCCAGGTGCGTTGCATGCAGCTCAGACCGATGCTCGGTATGACCGCCACCGGTGCGCCGGCTTGCGGTAGCAGCAGATGCCACGGTCGGGTCGGACTCTGCCAGAACTGCGTCATGAAGCCGCTCAGGTAGCGAACATCGGCTTCACTGGTCAACCATAGCAGATCGATGTCGGCCGAACGCATGTTGGCCTGTACCCGACGAGCCCGCTCTTCGAACTCACGCCTGTCGAAGCCACGAGGGGGCACTATTTGTCCGGTTAGCCGAATGGACAGGTCCGTCATCGCCTGCGGCAGGCTGTCATCGCTCATATGCTGCAGAATCTCAGGTTATGATGCAATCATGGGCCGCAGGAGGTGGTCGCTTGCCTGCGTAACACCGTAAACAGTGTCCACACGGTTGTTGCCATATATTTACAGGCAGTTGCAAGACCACGCAAGCCAGTCAACCGGGTACCCGGATGCACCTGGGACTGTAGTCGCAGAACTCGTCGTCACTGCCGTGCCAGGTCAAGGATATGTTCATGGGCCACAAGAAGACCAAAACAAGAACCATCGTCATCACCGGCTGCAGTCGCGGCCTGGGGCGCGCGCTCGTCGATGAGTTCGTGGCAGCCGGGCATACGGTGGCTGGCTGCAGCCGTTCGTCCGTGGAAATGCAGGAGCTGGCCCGAAGCTATCCCGACGGCCATGACTTTCGAGCGCTGGATGTCGCTGATGACACGGCAGTGACCGAGTGGTCTGCCGACGTGCTGCAATCGGTTGGTGTACCCGATCTGCTGATCAACAATGCCGGGATCATCAATCGCCCCCTGCCTCTGTGGGAAATTCCGGCAGAGGAGTTCCAGCAGCTGCTGGCGGTCAATGTCGCTGGCGTCCATCATGTCATCCGCGCGCTGTTGCCGCACATGATCGAAGCGGGTAGAGGGGTCATCATCAATCTCAGTAGTGGCTGGGGGCGTTCGGTCTCTACCCAGGTTGCACCGTACTGCGCCAGCAAGTGGGCCATCGAAGGTCTGACCAGGGCACTGGCGGAGGAATTGCCCGATGGCCTGGCCGCCATACCGGTCAGCCCCGGCGTCATCGATACGCAGATGCTGCGTCAGGTCTGGGGCGAACGGGCAGGTGGCTATCGCACTCCACAGCAATGGGCACGGCAGGCCGCACCCTATCTGCTGGGGCTGAATGCATCCCACAGTGGTCAGCCACTGACGGTACCGGGTTGATCCTGGCGCTCTCTGCTCAGGGGAAAGATCGGCAGTGTGTGTTAACTCGCGAACCTCGCCTCACCCGGTGGGCAGGCGTCACGTGATCGATCTGCTGACACGCTGAATGGCGTGGAATCAAGGGCCTGTCGACAGGTGCTTGAGGGCCGCTTCACGACAATGCCTTGCCCTCTGTGCCAGAACGACATTCGTGAACCATTTTTTTCGTTCAGGGCTTGGGAGTTGGACGCTTTGACAGTATCCTTGTGCGATGCAAATACAGCCCTTTCTGATTGCCGGTGTCGATGAAGTCGGACGTGGCCCGCTGGCTGGTCCCGTGGTGGCCGCCGCTGTGATTCTTGATCCTGACAACCCCATTGACGGACTGCTCGATTCCAAGATGCTGAACGAAGCCACCCGTGATCGACTCGATGTGGACATCCGCGAGCGAGCTCTGGCATTTTGCGTGGCGGAGGCCAGTGTCGAGGAAATCGATACCATCAATATCCTGCATGCCAGCATGCTGGCCATGTCGCGAGCCGTGGACGGCCTGGCCATGACGCCGAATGTGGCCCTGATTGACGGTAATCGCTGCCCCGCGCTGGATTGCCCTGCGCAGGCCATCGTCAAGGGAGACCAGCGTGTGCAGGCCATCAGTGCGGCCTCCATCATTGCCAAGGTAGCGCGTGATCGAATGATGATCCAGCTCCACGAGCAATACCCGGAATACGGTTTCGCCGGCCACAAGGGCTATCCAACGGCCAGACATCGGCAAGCCATCATCGAGCACGGAGTCACTCATCTGCATCGTCGTTCCTTCAAGCCGGTGCGTGAAGCACTGCAGGCAGCTGCAGCGTTGCAATCACAGGTGCCTGTCTGATGAGCGCTGACAGTCATGACGCCGACCCGCTGACAACCGGCACCGACATGGCAGAGGCCAGCCCGCCACCGCCGTTCGTGCACCTGAGCATTCATACCGAATTCTCGCTGGTCGACAGTACCATTCGCATCAAGCCCCTGGTCAAGCAGGTGGCGAAGAGCATGCCGGCCGCGGCCGTGACCGATCGCGTGAACATGTTCTCGCTGGTCAAGTACTATCGCGCGGCCATGGGAGCTGGTATCAAACCGGTTGCCGGTGTCGACATGACGCTGCGCGGTGCCTTGCCCGATGGCGAGACCAGCCGAGTCATCCTGCTGGTGCAGAACGACAGGGGGTACAGCAATCTGACGACTCTCGTGTCACGCGGTTACCAGGAAGGCCAGCACGGTGGCTCGCCGGTGGTGGACATCGAGTGGTTGTTCGAGGCCAATGATGGCCTGATCGCACTGTCCGGCAGCGTTGATGGTGATGTGGGTCAGGCGCTCAAGCGTGGTCATGCAGATGAAGCGCAGGTACTGGCGCAGCGCTGGAAGGCGGTTTTCGGCGATCGCTATTATCTGGAGCTGACGCGCACCGGCAAGGACTTCGAGGAAGAGTACATTGTCGGCGCCTGTGCCATCGCCATCGACAATGATATCCCGGTGGTGGCCACCAACGATGTGCGCTTTCTGGAAAAGGATGATTTCAGTTCTCACGAGGCACGTCTGTGCATCCAGTCGGGCTATGTGCTGGCCGATACGCGACGCCCGAAGCTGGTTACCGAAGAACAGTACCTGAAGTCAGCCGATCAGATGCATGCGCTGTTCGCCGATATTCCGGTGGCGCTGGCCAACTCGGTGGAAATCGCCCGCCGTTGCAATCTGACGCTGAATCTGGGCACACCGGTGCTGCCGGATTTCCCGATTCCCGACGGCATGACCGAAACGGAATTCTTCTATCAATCGGCTCAGGAAGGGCTGGAGATCCGTCTGCAGCAGTTGTATGACACGAATCGTCCGGATTTTGCCGACATTCGTGCGCCTTACGATGCCCGCCTGAAGCGCGAACTGGACGTCATCGCCGAGATGGGCTTTCCCGGTTACTTCCTGATTGTCGCCGACTTCATTCAATGGTCACGCGACAACGGCATTCCGGTGGGACCGGGTCGAGGTTCGGGTGCCGGCTCGCTGGTGGCCTATGTATTGACGATCACCGATCTGGACCCATTGCAGTATGACCTGCTGTTCGAGCGCTTTCTGAACCCGGAACGTGTCTCCATGCCGGATTTCGATATCGATTTCTGCATGGATGGCCGTGACCGGGTCATCCAGTACGTTTCGCAGAAATACGGCGCGCACCGGGTCTCGCAGATCATCACCTACGGCACCATGGCCGCCAAGGCGGTGGTGCGAGACGTAGGTCGTGTGATGAGTCACCCATATCATTTCGTCGATTCCATCGCCAAGATGGTGCCGTTCGAAGTGGGCATGACCCTCACCAAGGCCATGGCGGAATCGGAAGATCTGGCGCGCGCCTACAAGGATGACGAAGAGGTCACCTCGCTGCTGGACATGGCTCTCTCGCTGGAAGGACTGTCACGCAACTGCGGCAAGCATGCCGGAGGCGTGGTCATCGCCCCGACCGCCCTGACCGACTTTGCGCCACTGTATTGCGAACCGGACGGTTCGAGTCTGGTGACGCAGTTCGACAAGGACGATGCCGAGGCGGTAGGCCTGGTGAAATTCGACTTTCTCGGCCTGCGCACACTGACCATCATCGACAATGCGGTCAAGGAGATCAACAAGCACCGGGACGAGCCGCTGAATCTGCTGGCGCTGCCACTGGACGATGCTCCGACCTACAAGCTGTTGCAGGATGCCCAGACCACGGCGGTCTTCCAGCTGGAATCCGCGGGCATGAAACGTCTGATCGAACGTCTGCGACCTGACAACTTCGAAGACATCATCGCTCTGGTGGCCCTGTATCGTCCGGGGCCTCTGCAGTCAGGCATGGTGGATGACTTCATCGACCGCAAGCATGGTCGAAAGAAGATGGCCTGGCCGCACGAGGACTATCAGCTCGAAGCGCTGCGGCCCACTCTGGAACCTACCTATGGGGTCATCCTGTATCAGGAGCAGGTCATGGGGATTGCCCAGGTCATGGCGAAGTTCTCGCTCGGTACCGCCGATATCCTGCGGCGCGCCATGGGCAAGAAGAAGCCCGAGGAGATGGCCAAGCAGCGAGCGGTCTTTCTCGAAGGCTGCAAGGGCAATGGCATCGATCCCGAACTGGCGGGCAATATCTTCGATCTGGTGGAGAAGTTTGCCGGATACGGATTCAACAAATCGCACTCGGCGGCCTATGCCTTGCTGTCCTATCAGACAGCCTGGCTCAAGTGCCATCACCCGGCAGCCTTCATGTCGGCAGTCATGTCGGCGGATATGGACAACACCGAAAAGGTGGTTGGCCTGATCGACGAGTGCAATGTCATGGGACTGACCGTGCAGCCGCCGGATATCAATCGCTCGGCGGTGCGCTTCTCGGTTGTCGATGAAAAGACGGTGCTGTATGGGCTGGGGGCCATCAAGGGCGTCGGTGAATCAGCGCTGGCCAATGTACTTGAAGCGCGCGATGCCTCGGGCGCTTTCGAGACGCTGGATGATCTGTGTCGCCGGGCGAGTCCCGGTACGGTCAACAAGCGCGTGCTGGAAGCCTTGGTCAAGGCGGGAGCCGTGGACTCACTGGGCCCGAATCGAGCCAGTCTGTGGAAGCATCTGGCCAGCGCTCTGCGTGGCGCAGACCAGTTTCACAAGAATCAGGCGGC
Source organism: Granulosicoccus sp. 3-233 (assembly GCF_052681095.1). Taxonomy (NCBI): domain Bacteria; kingdom Pseudomonadati; phylum Pseudomonadota; class Gammaproteobacteria; order Chromatiales; family Granulosicoccaceae; genus Granulosicoccus; species Granulosicoccus sp. 3-233. The sequence goes on along the minus strand of NZ_JBQYLE010000003.1, from coordinate 151,526 downwards.
CGGGCAGAATGACCTGTTCGGATTGGGTGAGCCGGTGGAGAGCGATGAGCCGGAACTCATGGAGACGCTGCCGGACTGGAGCGACAGGGAACGGCTGCGAGCCGAAAAGGAGACGCTGGGCCTGTACCTGAGTGGTCATCCGATCAACGAGTATCTGCCGGAACTGTCGCATTTCACCCACGGCCGGCTCAAGGCCGTCTGCGCCAAGGCGGGCAGCGCTGACAGCGGTCCATCCTTTCGCCAGCGCGGTGTGCCGGTGGTAGCGGCAGGTCTGGTCATGGCAGTGCGCCAACGTGATGGAAATCATGGCCGCATGCAGTTCATCACGCTGGATGACGGCACGGGTCGGGTCGAGATCACGCTGCGCGGTGAGCAGATCGATGCCAGCGGACACCTGGTGGTCAAGGATGAAGTGCTCATCGTTGACGGGGATGTCAGTCCGGACGAGTTCAATGGGGGTTACAAGATTCGCGCACGGGAAATCTACGATATGGGCAGTGCCCGTGCCCGCTTCGCCCGGCAGCTGCTGATCCGTCTGGATGGTCGCCTGTGCCGTGAAGGCACGCTGGATCAGATGATCAGTACCCTGTCGAATTACAAGAGCGGAACGATTCCCGTGTGGTTCAGCTATCGGAATGGCAAGGCCCAGGCGCGTATACGTGCCGGAAATCGCTGGGCCGTCACCCCGCAACTGGAGCTGATCGATCAGCTGGGACAGCTGACGGGTGAGGGGAATGTGGAGCTGGTCTATTGACGTGCCGGAATTCCGGCGCCACAGTAGTCACCAGCAGGCACGGTCAGCGTGCCTGAAATCATCAATTGTCACTATCCAGTACACTACGCACTCTGCGAGTGCAGGCAGCTCACCGGAGCGTACCGGATGCAGGCCACAGCCTCGCCGAAACCGATCCGGTAAACTAGAATCCATCTGACCACCAAAGGCGCCGTCGCTTATCCATGAATCCCAATTTTCTTGACTTCGAGCAACCGATTGCCGAGTTGGAGGCGAAGATTCGCGAACTGCAGTTCGCCACCGCCGATGCTGACATCAACATCAGCGAGGAAGTCGATACCCTCAAGAAGAAATGTGACTCGCTCACCAGCAGCATATTTTCCAAGCTGAGTTCCTGGCAGATCTTCAAGCTGGCACGCCACCCCCAGCGGCCCTATACCCGTTTCTATATCGACAACGTCTTTACCGACTTCGATGAACTGCATGGCGATCGGCTGTATGCCGATGACGCCGCGATCATCGGCGGCACTGCCAGGCTCAATGGCAAGCCGGTGGTGGTCATCGGTCACGAGAAAGGTCGGGATACCAAGGAAAAGATTCAGCGCAATTTCGGTATGCCACGTCCCGAAGGCTATCGCAAGGCCAAGCGTCTGATGGAAATGGCAGAGCGTTTTTCGCTGCCGGTCATCACCTTCATCGACACCATGGGGGCCTATCCGGGTGTCGGCGCGGAGGAGCGCGGACAGAGTGAGGCAATTGCCCGCAACCTGTTCGTCATGGCCGGGCTCAAGACACCCATCATCTGTACGGTCATCGGAGAAGGGGGATCCGGTGGAGCGCTGGCCATCGGTGTCGGCGATCGGGTCATGATGCTGCAGTATTCGGTCTACTCGGTCATCAGTCCGGAAGGCTGCGCATCCATTCTCTACAAGAGTGTCGACAAGGCTGCCGATGCTGCCGAAGCCATGGGCATCACGTCGGAGCGACTGCTGGAACTGAATCTGGTGGATCGTGTGATTCCCGAACCGCTCGGTGGCGCTCATCGCGACCCTCAGCAGATGGCTGCCAACATGCAGGCCGCGCTGATCGAGGAGTTGGCCATTCTCTCCGGTCTGCCCATGGATACCTTGTTGTCGAATCGCCAGGAGAAGCTGCGCGCCTACGGACAGTTCCGGGAAAACGCGTGAATCCTGCCGCGGCCGTTGCCCATTACGTAGCGCAACAGCCCCAGGCAACGCAGTATTGCGTTGCCTACAGCGGCGGTATGGATTCGCATGTCCTGCTGTTGCTGATGGCTCAACTGCGCGATCACGGTCGTGTAACGGCGGTACGGGCGCTGCATGTCGATCATGGACTGCAGGCTGCCAGTGCAGGCTGGGGCGAGCATGCCCGGACAATCTGCCGCGACTTGAACATTGCGCTGGAATCAAGGCAGGCCGATTTCGGGCCGACGGAGATGGCGGGCGATGATGGACCCGAAGCGGCAGCTCGCAAGGCGCGCTACGCTGCCTTCTCCCAGGTGCTGCGTCCGGGTGAGCACCTGCTGCTGGCTCAGCATGCCGAAGACCAGGCCGAGACCTTCCTGCTGCAGGCCCTGCGTGGCAGTGGTCCCGATGGCCTGGCCAGTATTCCACGCAAGCGGCGGTTCGCCCAGGGTTACATGGGACGCCCCCTGCTGGTCTGCTCGCAGGAATCGCTGCAGGATGTCGCGCGCCAGCATGGTCTGCACTGGATCGAGGATCCGTCCAATCTGGACCATCGTTTCGATCGCAATTACCTGCGTCACCAGGTCATGCCACTGCTCAAGGCGCGTTGGCCGGCAGCTACCGAAACGCTGAGTCGGGCAGCCCTGCGCAGTGCCGCTGCCAGCCAGAGCCTGCTGGTCATGGCTCGCCAGGATCTCGCCTCACTGCAGATACCGGGTACCACCGAGTTGAGTATCACTGCCATTCGCGCCTTGCCACGAGAGCGCGCCTTCACCGCGCTGCGCCTGTTCATTCGCCAGCGAGGTCTGCGTATGCCACGCCTGCAGGATCTGATGCAGGTAATGAGCGATCTGGTCGAGGCCCGGCCGGACTCCGCAGGGATCGTCAATGTGCGCGACTATGTCATCCGGCGTCACCGGGACAAACTCTACGTTCTGCCGCCGCAGACCCGAACGGCACCTTTCCGCTACGAATGGCAGTCACCCTTCGAGCCGCTGACCATCCGCGAAACCGGATTGACGATGACGCTGGAACTGTGTCGGGAGCAGGGGATCAAGCTACCCTCATCCGGTTCGATCACCGTCAAGAGCCGTGCCGGTGGGGAGCTTGTCAAACTGGGTGAGCCGGCATATCACAAGGCCGTCAAGAAGATCCTGCAAGAGTCTTCGGTACCTCCCTGGGTGCGTGAAACCATTCCCTTGCTGTATATCGATGGTCGTCTGGCAGCCATCTGGAACATGGCAGTGGCCGTGGATTGTCGAGCACCGCGCACCTCCACTGCAGATCGGCACGACGCATCGGCGCCCTCCCGTGATGCGATCGATATCGATGCCGATGGTCAACACCTGGACGCGGAATCCTCGGAACTGCTCTGACGCTGCCTCTTGCCATGCAAGTCGGCGCCGCTCGGCAAGGTGGCAGGACACTTCTATCGGCCTGTTCGCAGTCTGCAGCCCATCGCATCGGGACCGCCGACAAAGAATGCAACGGATAGGTGTTTTGCAATTGTTAGCGCTCGCGCGTTCTGGTAATCTCAACGCCCGTTCAGAGTGCTTATTGCATTCTGTAGCGGGACTTCCCTGAACGTTCCGCGTCACGCTTATTCGCGTCGTCTGCACCCAGAATGATCTTGTTCTGATGTGCTCGCGGCTCCAACAGACTTCCTGTCCATGACGCGTTTTATTTTCGTAACTGGTGGCGTGGTATCGTCACTGGGAAAGGGTATTGCAGCAGCCTCACTGGCGGCGTTGCTCGAAGCGCGTGGCCTCAAGGTCACGATGCTCAAGCTCGACCCTTACATCAATGTCGATCCGGGCACCATGAGTCCTTATCAGCATGGCGAGGTCTTCGTCACGCACGATGGCGCCGAGACCGATCTCGATCTGGGACACTACGAGCGTTTCGTGCGTATCCAGACCAGTCAGAGCAACAACTTCACGACCGGTCGTGTGTACGAGACCGTCATCGCCAACGAACGGCGTGGGGATTATCTGGGAGCCACCGTACAGGTGATTCCCCACATAACCGACGAGATCAAGCGACGGGTACTGGTCGGTGCCGGTGACGCCGATGTGGCCATGGTCGAGATCGGTGGAACCGTCGGTGATATCGAATCCCTGCCGTTTCTGGAGGCGATTCGACAGATGGCCGTGCAGCTGGGTCGCGAGAAGACCCTGTTCATGCACCTGACACTGGTGCCCTACATCGCCTCGGCCGGCGAGATCAAGACCAAGCCGACACAGCACTCGGTCAAGGAGCTGCGTTCCATCGGTATCCAGCCGGACATTCTGCTGTGCCGTGCCGATCGCCTGCTGCCGGATTCCGAGCGGCGCAAGATCGCCCTGTTCACCAATGTGCAGGAACGGGCCGTCATCGCGGCCAACGATGCCGATACCATCTATGACATCCCGCGCATGCTGCATGCACAGGAACTGGACGAACTGGTGGTCGAGCAGTTCAAGCTGGACTTGCCGCCAGCAGATCTGAGTGAATGGCAGCGTGTGGTGGACCGTATCCGACACCCTGGCAAGTCCGTCACCATCGGCATGGTAGGCAAATACACGGAGCTGACGGAATCCTACAAGTCGCTCAATGAAGCCTTGACCCACGCCGGCATCCAGACAGACAGTCGTGTGAAGATCCGTTACCTGGACGCCGAAAAACTCGAGCAGGGCGACCTGCGAATCCTGGGCGAGGTGGATGCCATTCTGGTACCCGGCGGCTTTGGCAATCGCGGTGTGGAAGGCAAGATCATCGCCGCGCAATACGCGCGCGAGCACAAGATCCCGTATCTGGGCATCTGTCTGGGCATGCAGGTAGCCGTCATCGAGCATGCCCGTCACGTGGCAGGTATCGAAGCGGCCAACAGCAGTGAGTTCGATCTCGATGCCGAGGAGCCGGTCATTGCACTGATTACCGAATGGCAGAATGAAGACGGTGAAACCGTGCTTCGAGACAAGGATTCCGATCTGGGTGGAACCATGCGCCTGGGTGGCCAGCTGTGCGTCATGCAACCCGACTCACTGGCCGCCAGAATGTACGGTGCCGAGCAGGTGGTGGAACGTCATCGTCATCGCTTCGAATTCAACAACAACTATGCGAATCGCCTGACCGAAAGCGGACTGGTGATCTCGGCTCGCTCCAGTGGCTCCATCGCTGCAACCGACGAAGGTGAAGCCGACATGGATACCAACGGCCTGGTCGAGATGATCGAACTGCCGGATCACCCCTGGTTCATCGGTTGCCAGTTTCATCCGGAATACACCTCCAATCCGCGTGACGGGCATCCGCTGTTCACCGGCCTGGTCACGGCCGCTCTGGATTATCAGGCAACTCGCAGCAACGAGCCTGCCGTGGAGTCTGTACCGACAGAGCCTTCCACCGAATAGCCGTTACCGTTCTCGCTTGCCGACAGGTGTCGGTGAGTCGTTTCGCCAACAAACGAAGGGCCTTGTCATGCAACTCTGTGGTCACGAAGTCGGTCTGAATCAACCGCTGTTCCTGATTGCCGGTCCCTGTGCCATCGAATCAGAGGACATGGCCATGAACACGGCGGCGATCCTCAAGAAGATGACGGCCGAGCTGGGCATTCCGTTCATCTACAAGTCATCCTTCGACAAGGCCAATCGCTCCTCTCGGCTCAGTTTCCGGGGTCTGGGCATGGCTGAAGGTCTGCGCATTCTGGCCAAGGTTCGCGAGGAAATCGGTGTGCCGGTACTGACCGATGTGCATGAAGATACACCGATGGATGAAGTGGCGGATGTGGTGGATGTCCTGCAGACACCGGCTTTCCTGTGCCGGCAGACCAATTTCATCGAGCGTGTGGCTCGGGCTGGCAAGCCGGTCAACATCAAGAAGGGGCAGTTTCTGGCCCCGGCCGACATGCAGCATGTCGTGGCCAAGGCGCGTGCAGCGGGCAATGACAACATCATGGTCTGTGAGCGGGGTGCCTCATTCGGTTACAACAATCTGGTGTCCGACATGCGTGGTCTGGCCATCATGCGAGCCACCGATTGCCCGGTGGTCTTCGACGCCACGCATTCGGTACAGTTGCCGGGCGGGCAGGGCAGCAGCTCCGGCGGTCAACGCGAATTCGTTCCCGTGCTGGCAAGGGCAGCGGTAGCTGCCGGTATTTCCGGTCTGTTCATGGAAACCCACCCGGATCCGGACAAGGCACTCAGCGATGGCCCCAATGCCTGGCCTCTGGGCAAATTGCAACCGTTGCTGGAAACGCTGATTCGTCTCGATGGTACGATCAAGTCAGGTGAGCTGGCAGAAACCCCCTATCTGGGTTGATGATGCATCCATCAGTGCCGTAACGGTGACATCTTGCCGAACCTGTGGCAGGCAGTGGATGGCAATGGCACAGGCAGGCCATAAGGCTCTACAATTCAACAACCCTCCTTCAAGATCAGGAAAGTCCAATGACATCCCGAATTACCGAGTTGCATGCCCGCGAAATCATGGATTCCCGCGGCAATCCGACTATCGAAGCCGATATCGTTCTGGCATCGGGGGCCAGGGGGCGAGCTGCAGTACCATCCGGCGCATCCACCGGTACCCGTGAAGCGCTCGAACTGCGCGATGGTGACAAGTCGCGGTATGGCGGCAAGGGCGTTCTGAAAGCCGTCGAGCATGTCAATGGGGCCATCCGCGATGCCGTCATGGGACATGATGTCACCGATCTGGCCGGTATCGACAAGATCATGCTGGAACTGGATGGCTCGGAAAACAAGGACAAACTGGGTGCCAATGCCTTGCTGGCGGTGTCCATGGCCAGTGCGCACGCCGCGGCTGCCGATTCGGGGCAGATGCTGTACGAATACCTCGGTGGTGAGGAAGCAGTGAATCTTCCCGTGCCGATGATGAATATCATCAATGGCGGTTCTCACGCCGACAACAGCGTCGATCTGCAGGAATTCATGATCATGCCCGTCGGTGCCAGCTCGTTTCGGGAAGCGCTGCGTTGTGGCGCCGAGATCTTTCACTCCCTGCGAGGTGTGCTGCACGATCGAGGCATGAACACCAGTGTCGGTGATGAAGGGGGTTTCGCGCCCAACCTGTCGTCCAACGAAGAAGCCCTGGAAACCATTCTGGTGGCCATCGAGAAAGCCGGTTATGAAGCGGGCAAGGATGTCTATCTGGCCCTGGATGTGGCCAGTTCCGAATTCTACAAGAAGGGTGTCTACAACCTGGCCTCCGAGAACCGCGAGTTCGATGCGGCGGGTTTTGTCGACTATCTGGCCGACTGGGTTGACCGCTACCCGATCATCTCCATCGAAGATGGGCTGGACGAAGGCGATTGGGCAGGCTGGAAAATCATGTCGGAACGCCTGAATGACTCCATCCAGCTGGTCGGTGACGATCTGTTCGTCACGAACCCGAAGATTCTGGCACGCGGCATCGAGGAAGGCATTGCCAATTCGATACTGATCAAGGTCAATCAGATCGGCACGCTGACCGAGACGCTGGAAACCATTCGCATGGCTCACAAGGCCGGCTACACCACGGTCACCTCACATCGTTCCGGTGAAACCGAGGACACCACCATTGCCGACCTGGCAGTGGCCACCAACGCCAAACAGATCAAGACCGGTTCCCTGTCTCGATCCGATCGGATTGCCAAGTACAACCAGTTGCTGCGTATCGAGGAGCACCTGGGTGACCGAGCAGTCTACCCCGGCGCATCGGCGTTCAATCAGACGCTGTAGTGCCTGATTGTCTGCATCTCTCGATACCAGCGGTCCGTCGGGGCAAGCGCTCCGGACCGCTGCGGCAACTTCCGCATTCAGTGTCGCCCTTGACAATACGATGAAGGTATTGCTGGGTCTCTTGCTGGTGCTGCTGCTTGCCCTGCAGTACAGGCTCTGGTTTGGTGATGGCAGCCTGCAGGAAGTGTGGCGTCTGCGTGAGCAGGCGCGAGCTTCGCAGGCCGAAGTGCAGCGCCTCAGCATGCGCAATCAGGCTCTGGCGGCCGAGGTGGCTGACCTGAAGAGCGGGCTGGAAGCTATCGAGGAGCGTGCACGGGCTGAACTGGGCATGATCGACAAGGACGAAACCTTCTATCAGTTCGTCCTTGAACAGAGTGTCCGGTCCAGACCGCTGGCGTCTCCTGACAATCAAGCGGAATCCGTCGACCCATGAACGAAGACATGTGGATTGTGGTGCCGGCTGCCGGCCGTGGCGAGCGCATGGGCAGCTCGCTGCCGAAGCAGTACATCACCATCGGCGAGCACACCATGCTGCAGCACACCTTGACACGTCTGTTGGCGGTCAAGGATGTCGCTGGCATCGTTGTTACCCTGGCCGAGGGTGACGAGCACTGGCCGTCAGTGGCTGCCGGCAGGGAAGCAAGGGTGCATTCCACCATCGGCGGCATGACACGCGCAGACTCGGTGATTGCGGGCCTGCGATTCGTACTCAATCACGCACCGGCCTCAAGCTGGGTGCTGGTGCATGATGCTGCGCGCCCACTGGTGAGTGTGGCCGATATCAAACGCCTGACCGATGCCGTACGCAACAGCGGTGCGGTGGGAGGCCTGTTGGCCAGCCCGGTGAATGACACGCTCAAACGGGTGGATGAATATTGCTGCGTCGAACTTACCGTGACCCGGAGGAACCTCTGGCAGGCACAGACACCGCAGATGTTTCGCGCGGGTGAGTTGTTCGAGGCGCTGCAGTCGGGAGCACTGTCCGGCGCACCGGCCGACAGCATTACCGATGAGTCCTCGGCGATGGAAGGCATGGGGCATGAACCATTGCTGGTAGAAGCCCTGCAACCCAATCTGAAAGTCACCCGACCGGCAGATCTGACACTGGCCACACTGCTACTAGCCAACCTGCAGAGCAATTCATGAGAATCGGAACCGGGTTTGATGTGCATGCCTTCACGGCAGGTGATCATCTGATGATCGGTGGTGTAAGAATCGATTTCGACCGTGGATTCCTCGCGCATTCCGATGGCGATGTCTTGCTGCATGCCATCAGCGATGCCTTGCTCGGGGCCGCTGGACTGGGCGACATCGGCCGGCATTTTCCCGACACCGATCCGGAATGGAAAGGGGCCGATAGCCGCGATTTGTTGCGTCGAGTCGTGGCACAGCTGAACGAGCGTGGCCTGCGCTGCACCAGTCTGGACGCGACTCTGATTGCTCAACTGCCGAAGCTGGGCCCGCATATTGAGAACATCCGTGAGGTACTGGCCGCAGATTTGCAGATGGAAGGGTCACGAATCAACGTCAAGGCCACGACCACGGAACATCTGGGTTTCTGTGGCAGGGAAGAAGGCATCGCGGCCATGGCCTCGGTGTTGTTATCCGAAACCGGCGACTTACCTCAAGGACCTCAGTAATGACGACTCTGGCAATCATCGGTGGTACCGGTCTGACTCGAATGGAAGGGTTGACGGTTACCCGACGCGAAATGGTCAAGACACCCTATGGGGCGCCATCCTGTCCGATCGTGTTCGGTGAGCTTGGAGGCCGGCAGGTGGCCTTTCTGGCACGTCACGGCAGCACCCATCGAATTCCCCCGCATCGCATCAACTACTGCGCCAACATCTGGGCGTTGCACAGTGTCGGCATCAAGCGCATCATTGCAGTGGGCGCTGTGGGTGGCATCTGTGAAAGCTGTTCGGTGGGCACGATCGTGATCCCCGATCAGATCATCGATTACACCTACGCCCGTGAAAACACCTTCTTCGATGGCGGCGCAGATCCGGTCGAACATATCGACTTCAGCTACCCCTACAACGAGAACCTGCGTTCGGCGCTGATCGATGGAGCCGCGGCGGTCGATGAACTGAATGTGGTCAGCCAGGGAGTGTATGGCGTCATGCAGGGGCCGAGACTGGAAACGGCAGCGGAAATCCGTCGTCTGGCGGCTGATGGCTGCACCATCGTCGGCATGACCGGCATGCCAGAGGCGGCATTGGCCGCCGAACTGGGTCTGGGCTATGCCTGCTGTGCCGTGGTAGTCAATCCGGCGGCCGGGCGTGACGGACAGAAAGTGGACACCACCGCACTGCCTGCCAGCATCAAGTCGGGAATGAGCAATGCCGTCAAGGTGCTGGACAGAACGCTGCAGAGTTCGGTACTCGAGGAGAGTTGAGAAGTCGTCTCAGGTCCCGCAGAAGGTCCGGGTAACCACCTCTTCCGGGCGCGGAGGCGCGGCGAAGGGGCTCTCCTCGTGAGCAGGGTCAAACGGCGACGTGACTGCCTGCAGCAAGGCCTGGAATGGCGCAAGGTTGCCATCATGCACCGCCGCATCGATCATGGCTTCCACCTGATGGTTCCTTGGAATGATGACAGGGTTGCTGTTCTGCATCAGGCGGGTGGCGGCTTCCTGCGCCGTTGCTTCATCACCGACTCGTTGTTGCCAGCTGCGATGCCAGTCGTGCAGCGTGCCGCCCGGGGCGAAGGGGTCGGTGGCCGATCGCTTGCTCAGTTGGCGGAAGGTAAGCGTGAAATCCAGAGAATGCGTCTGCATCAGGTTCAGCAATGAACTGATCAGGGTCAGGTCTTCGTCCTGCTCGCCGACCAGGCCGAGTTTGGCTCGCATGCGGGTCAGGTAGTTGCCGACGAAGCGTTCATCGAAGCGATTGATGGACTCCTGGGCCAGTCGCACGGCTTCTTCCTTGTCCTCGTTCAGCAATGGCAGCAGGCACTGCGCCAGATTGACCAGGTTCCATTGAGCGATACGCGGCTGATTCTGATAGGCATAGCGTGCACCGCGGTCTATCGAACTGAAGACCTTGTCGGCCGCGAAGCTGTCCATGAAGGCGCAAGGACCATAGTCGATCGTGTCACCCGTGATGGATGAATTGTCGGTATTCATGACCCCATGGATGAAGCCGAGGGATTGCCAGTGAGCGATCAGTGACGCCTGTGCGTCGATGACCGCATCGAGCAATGCCAGCGCCGGGATCTCGGCCTGCGCAGCTTCCGGGTAATGACGCTCGATGACATAGTTCAGCAGCTGCTCGACGGCTGCATGATTCTGGCGTGCCGTGAAATACTGGAAAGTGCCTACCCGGACATGGCTTCGAGCAACACGCGTCAGAATCGCACCGGGCAGCGGCCCTAGTTCGCGCATGACATGATCGCCGGTCCTGACGGCTGCCAGTGCCCGCGTAGTGGGAACGCCCAATGCCGCCATGGCTTCGCTGACGACATACTCACGCAGTACCGGCCCGATCCAGTTGCGACCATCACCGCCACGTGAAAAGGGGGTCGGACCTGCACCCTTCAGCTGAATGTCGTAGCGGACACCGTCCTCACCGATGACTTCACCGAGAAGGATCGCGCGGCCATCGCCCAGTTGGGGTACCCAGTTACCGAATTGGTGGCCGGCATATGCCATGGCCAGAGGACTTGCGCCGTCGGGTACCGTGTTACCGGCCAGCATGCGGATACCGCCCGGGCTGCGCAGCGCGTCGGCATCGATGCCCAGATTTCGGGCCAGAGCCTCGTTGATGGCAATCAGTTCAGGCTGGCTGACCGGAGTCGGAGGAAGGCGCTGGTAGAACTCGGGAGGTAGTGCCGCATAGCTGTTGTCAAAGGCAATACTCGGCGAGTCGATGGTTGGCGACATGGATGTCCTGTGCGTTGTACGGGCATGAGTGCCGCAGCGGCCAACTTCACGCAAGATGTCTGAAGGTTGTCAAACAGGCCTGGAGGCAAAGAAAAACCGGTCCCCGTCAGCTTGTGCTCGTGACTGGGGACCGACAAAGGTCGAGTTGTGGTGAAACTACCCTCCCAAAACAGAACAGTGATGTTCGAGGTGATCCTCGATGACGCTGGCAATGAACCAATAGGAGTGATCGTACCCGTTTTGCATGCGATAGTTCAATGCCTGGTCGGCGTCCTTGCAGGCATCGATGAACAGTTGTGGTCGAAGCTGTTCGTCCAGAAACGGATCGGCATCGCCGGTATCGATCAGAATCTGCGCCTTGCTGGGGCGCTTGCCGACCAGCTCGCAGGCATCGTAGTCCGCCCATTGGCTGCGATCCTCTCCCAGATAGGCGGTAAAGGCCTTTTCGCCCCAGGGAACCTGCATGGGCGCGGTGATGGGCGATAGCGCGGACACCGAGCGATAGGTCTCCGGATGCTTCAGGTGCAGCGTCAAGGCACCGTGGCCTCCCATGGAATGACCCATGATGCCCTGGCGTTGCGGATCGGCGCTGGGGAACTGACTGAATACCAGTTCCGACAGTTCGTCCACGATATAGCGGTCCATGTGATAGTGCGTTGACCAGGGTGACTGGCTGGCGCTGAGGTAGAAGCCAGCTCCCTGACCCAGATCGTAGGCGTCGTCGTTGGGTACATCGTCACCGCGGGGACTGGTGTCCGGTGCAACAACCATGACCCCCAGCCTGGCCGCAATGCGTTGCAGACCGGATTTTTCCATCACATTGGACCAGTTGCAGGTCAGTCCGGAGAGATACCAGATGACCGGCAGCCGGGTATCGTCGTTCGCCGCCGGTGGCGTATAGACGGCAAACTGCATGGGGCAGTGGCACACCGCGCTGTCGTGCTCATGCACGGACAGTGTGCCGCCAAAGCTCTTCCAGCTGGATACGGTTTCCATCAGTACAGCACCACGCCCCGGATGCTTTCACCGGAGTGCATCAGGTCGAAGCCCTTGTTGATGTCTTCCAGCGGCATGGTATGCGTGATCAGGCTATCGATATCGATGCGTCCGTCCATGTACATGTCGACGATCTTCGGGACATCGGTACGACCGCGGGCTCCGCCGAAGGCCGTGCCACGCCAGGAGCGTCCGGTCACCAGCTGGAACGGTCGGGTCTTGATTTCCTGGCCAGCACCGGCCACGCCAATGATGATGCTCTCGCCCCAGCCCTTGTGGCAGCATTCCAGCGCCGCGCGCATGACTTCCACATTGCCGATGCATTCGAAGGAATAATCGGCGCCACCGCCGGTGAGTTCCACCAGGTGGCCGACCAGGTCGTCACTCAACTCCTTGGGGTTGACGAAATCGGTCATGCCGAACTTGCGACCGACTGCTTCCTTGGCCGGGTTCATGTCCACGCCGATGATCTGTTTGGCACCCACCATGCGCAGACCCTGGATGACGTTCAGACCGATACCGCCCAGCCCGAATACCACGGCAGTGGAGTTCGGCTCTACCTTGGCGGTAAACATGACTGCCCCGATGCCAGTGGTGACACCGCAGCCGATGTAGCAGATCTTTTCGAAGGAGGCATCCTTGCGGACCTTGGCCAACGCGATCTCGGGCAGGACCGTGTAGTTGGAAAAGGTGGAGCAGCCCATGTAGTGCAGGATAGGCTCGCCCTTGTAGGAAAAACGCGAGGTGCCATCAGGCATCAGGCCCTGGCCCTGCGTGGAACGGACTTTCTGGCACAGATTGGTCTTCGGGTTCAGACAGTATTCGCACTCGCGACACTCCGGCGTATACAGCGGGATGACATGGTCGCCCGGCTCCAGGCTGGTCACGCCGGGTCCGACTTCCACCACGACTCCGGCACCTTCGTGCCCGAGGATCGCCGGAAAGGCGCCTTCAGGATCAGCCCCGGAACGGGTGAATTCATCGGTATGGCACAGACCGGTCGCCTTGATCTCGACCAGCACTTCACCGGCTCTCGGACCCTCGAGATCCACTTCCACGATTTCCAGGGGTTTGCCTGCTTCAAATGCAACTGCCGCACGTGTTTTCAAGGGGTGATTCTCCGTGAGTTGGTCGTTGTGTGAAAGTGCATTGTAGCGGTTCACCTGCTGTTGTAACAGACGTGATCGAATCGCTGAAAAAACGGCACCCTGATGCAAGCCTGTGTGCCAGCCTCATCAAGGGCAGTTCGGATCAGACGACGGAAGCAGACACGATTTGCGCAAGTGCGTCATGGCCAGCAACACACGCCTGATCGCTCTGACTTGGCTTACACTGGGGATACTGTTTCAGCGAGAGAGTCAGAAACCCGTGAAGACAATCGGTATCGGCATCATCGGAGCCGGCTATATGGGAAAGCTGCACAGCGTCGCCATGCAGGCGGTCGGCGCCGTGTTCAACACGGAGCTGCGTCCGATATGCGAAATGCTGTGTGCCACCACCGAGGACGGGGCTGCTCGCAAGGCTGCGGAGTTCGGTTTTCGGCGCTCGACGGCTGATTGGCAAACTCTGGTGGCCGACCCCGCGGTCGAAGCCATCGTGATCGCATCGCCTCAATCCACTCATCGCGAGATTGCGCTGGCAGCCATGGCCGCTGGCAAACCCGTGCTGTGCGAAAAGCCGATGGGTGCATCACTGGCGGAGAGTATCGAGATGACCGAGGCAGCCGAGGCTGCCGGTGTCGTGAACATGGTGGGGTTCAATTACGTGCGCACACCGGCCACGCAATTCGCACGACAACTGATCCAGCAGGGCGTGATCGGCGACATGACCTGGTTCCGCGGTGAGCACACCGAAGACTTCTGCGCCGATCCGGACGCGCCCGGCAACTGGCGCACGCGTGGCCGCGCCAACGGCACGATGGGCGATCTGGCATCACACATGATCAACGCGGCCATGGCGCTGGCAGGTCCCATTCATTCGCTGTGTGCCGACATGGAAACCGTCTACCCGACCCGCCCATCCGCAAATGGTGGGCGGGAACCGGTGACCAACGACGATCACGCACAGTGTCTGTGCCGCTTCGAATCGGGGGTCATGGGTCATCTGTATTTCAGCCGGGTCGCAACCGGCAGAAAGATGGGATATGCCTATGACATCAGCGGCAGCAAGGGGGCCATCCGTTTCGATCAGGAGGATCAGAATGCCTTGTGGCTGTACAAGATGGACGGACCCGAGAGTGAGCGCGGGTTTCGCAAGATACTGACCAACACCGAGCATCCGGACTACGTGAATTTCTGCCTCGGACCGGGCCACGGCACGGGTTACCAGGACCAGCTGATCATCGAAGCCCGTGATTTTCTGGCGGCAATTCAGGCCGGGCAGGCGCAATGGCCGACCTTCCGTGATGGCATGGAGGTGAACCGTGTCATCGACGCCGTCTGGGCATCCTGTGACAAGGCGTCGTGGGTGGAGGTCTGAAGAAGCTTTACCCGAAGTGCACCATGGTGCATTGTGTGTGGCGGGAGCAGCAAGCGAGGATGAAGGAGATGGACAGACCCACTGAGCAGGACCCGACAGTCTGGCTGGATGATTCATCCATGGATCTGTCGCAGCTGGAAGCATTGTGTGAACAACAGACCGATCCGGCGAGTGTTCCGCTGGCCTCCGATATCGTCAGTCAGATACCGGTTTATGACGGGGCGGCGATCCGGGAGGCAGCCGCTGATGAAGCGGCGGCGACACCCCAGGTCCTGGCCCTGCAGGCCGAATGGGCTCGCACGCTCGGTCAGGGCGCCGGCGTGGTGCTGGTCAGGAATGCCGTGGCAGATCTGAACATGCTGGACCGGGTAACAGCGGTGTTCGAAACGCTCATCGACGCCGAGCGAGCCAGCGGTAGCGGGGCGGATCACTTCGCACCTCGGGGTACCAACACCCGACTGTGGAACGCTCACGAGAAACTCTGTCTGCAGTCGCCGGAATTGTTCGCGCGCTACAACGCGAACGATGTGCTGGCATTGATGTGTCGTGCCTGGCTGGGCCCGGGTTACCAGATCACCACGCAGGGCAACATCGTCCATCCCGGCGGTCAGGCACAGCACTGTCATCGTGACTACCATATGGGCTTCCAGCAGGCCGAGCAGCTGCGCCAGTATCCGGCGCATGTGCATGCCATGTCGCCGTTGCTGACGCTACAGGGAGCCATTGCCCATTCGGACATGCCGCTGGAGTCCGGGCCGACCAAGGTGCTGCCGTTCTCGCAGCAGTATCTGCCGGGATATCTGGCCGCCGAGCGAGAGGAATGCATCGCCCTGTTCGAACAACGACATGTCCAGCTGGCCTTGCACAAGGGCGACATGCTGTTCTTCAATCCGGCGGTGTTTCATGCCGCGGGCGAGAACCGGACCACCGATGTGGACCGCTTTGCCAATCTGGTACAGGCGGGCTCGATGTACGGCCGCACCATGGAATTGCAGGACAAGGCACGCATGAGTGTGGCCTTGTACCCGGTACTGCATCAGCTGATCAGCAGTCATGGTTGGCTGCCCAGGCAGACGCGTCAGGTCATCGAGGCCTGCGGTGAGGCTTATCCCTTTCCGGCCAATATGGAGCTGGAGCCACCGGTCAATGGTCTGGCACCATTGTCGCAGCAGCAATTGATGGCGCAATGCCTGGAGGAGGGCTGTACCAGTGATGTCTTCGCACGCCGTATCGGCTCGCAGCTGCAGCTGAAACGCTCACACTGACAGAACTGCACGCTGCCGTGAGCATGAGCAGCTCTTCCTGACGCTATAATGTCCAGTCCGGACTTCGCGATCGCCCAGGATGGCCGTTCCGTCTGCCAGCCGACAAGACCCCTGACGTATGCCTGACACCTTCGACCCCGCTCACCGGCGACTGGTCGTGGCTCCCATGATGGAGCTCACCGATCGTCATTACCGGCATCTGGCGCGCCTGCTGACGCGGCATACGCTGCTGTATACCGAGATGCTGACCTGCAAGGCAGTGATTCATGGTGATCGTCCCTACCTGCTTGGTCGTCACGAGTCGGAGACCCCTGTGGTGCTGCAACTGGGAGGCTCGGATGTGGGCGAGATGGCACAGGCTGCTGCCATCGGTGCCGACTGGGGGTATGAGGAGATCAACATGAATGTGGGCTGTCCCAGTGACAGGGTGCAGGCCGGGCGATTTGGTGCCTGCCTGATGGCCGAACCACAGCTGGTGCGCGAGGTGGTGGCTGGTATGCAGCAGGCCGTCGACGTTCCCGTGACGGTCAAGTGTCGCCTCGGCATCGATCGGGATGACAGTTACGAAGCGCTCGAGTCCTTTGTCGAACAGGTGGCTGACAGTGGTTGCCGATACTTCACGGTACATGCCCGCAAGGCCTGGCTGGACGGCCTCAGCCCGAAGGAGAATCGCAGCATTCCACCGCTGCGTTACGAGTATGTCTATCGCCTCAAACAGGCCTTTCCACAGTTGCACATCAGCATCAATGGCGGTATCGATACGCTTGATGCTGCGCTGCAACATCTGCAGCATGTCGATGGGGTGATGATCGGGCGCGCGGCGTACTACAGCCCGGCCATCCTGGCGGAGGCCGATCAGCGCATCTTTGCCGATCTGCCGGGTGGTCTGCAGGGGACGGTCGATATCGAGTCACTGGCATCCGTGGCACGGGCCTATGCGCAATACATGCAGACCTGGGTGGAACAGGGCGTGCGTCCCAGCGCGCTGAGTCGGCATCTGGTTTCTCTGTTTCAGGAGGTCCCCGGGGCGCGCCTGTGGCGGCGACATATCAGTGAGCAGGCCGGCAAGACGCGCGATGCCGTTGCACTGGTGGATCAGGCGCTGGAATACATCGTCGATCACGCCCGGCGCAGTGCCTGATGGCCGGTCGCGAGGAAGCACCGCACAGCAATCGACGTGATATCGAGAATCTGAAGAAACTCTCGACCTATCTGTGGGAATACCGCGGACGGGTACTGGTTGCTCTGGGCTTTCTGATGCTCAGCAAGCTGGCCATTGTCGCCGTACCGCTGGTGCTCAAGCGCATCATCAACACGCTGGACCAGACCGGTGGCGCAACCGGCGACGGCAACGCAGGCAACACCCTGGCGGATTCGCTCGCGGACCCGCTCGGCGACCCGCTCGCCGTTGGCAGCAATGAGATACTGCTGGTCGGTCTGGGTCTGGTGGCGGCGTATGGCCTGTTGCGCATGTGCAGCTCCCTGTTTACCGAATTGCGCGACTCCCTGTTCGCTCGTGTTCGTTACCGCGCCATGCAGAAGCTGTCCAGCCAGGTACTGACGCAGTTGCACGACCTGTCTCTGGCTTTCCATCTGGAGCGGCGCACCGGCAGTATTGCCAAGGACCTGTCGCGCGGTACCAGCAGTCTCAGCTCGATCGTCAATCTGCTGGTCTTCAACATCGTACCCACGGCTGCCGAATTCCTGCTGGTTGCCGCCATTCTGCTGGGTGGCTATGGCTGGCATTACACGGCGGTGGTGTTCGGTACCGTCATCATCTACGTGGCGTTCACGCTGTTCTTTTCCGGCTGGCGCATGCAGTTTCGTCATGAAATGAATCGCATGGATTCACTGGCCAGTGGTCGTGCCGTGGACAGCCTGCTGAACTACGAGACCGTCAAGTATTTCAATAACGAGAAGCGCGAAATTGCGGTCTACGAGGCCCATATGAATGACTGGGCCAATGCCGGAGTGCGCAGTCAGGTAACCATGTCGACACTGAACTTCGGGCAGGCGGCCATCGTCTCCGTTGGCGTCACGCTGATCATGATGCTCGCTGTTCGCGACGTCACCACCCGGACGATCACCCTGGGTGATATCGTGCTGATCAATGCCATGATGCTGCAGCTGTTTGTACCGCTCAATTATCTGGGCGTGGTGTACCGTGGCTTGCAATATGCACTGGCCGATATGGATCTGGTGCTGCGATTGCTCGAACGCACGCCACAGATCCAGGACAAGCCGGGAGCAAAGCCACTGGAGGTCAGACAGGCGCGTATCGAATTTCGCGATGTCCGGTTTGCCTATCTGCCAGAGCGGCCCATCCTGCGTGGTGTCAGTTTCACGGTGGAGCCGGGCAGCAAGGTAGCGGTGGTCGGACCCTCGGGTGCCGGCAAGTCGACCCTGTCGCGCCTGTTGTTCCGCTTCTACGATGTGGATGACGGCCAGGTCCTGATCGATGGGGTGGATGTACGGGATTGCACGCAATCCAGTCTGCGAGAGGCTCTGGGTGTGGTGCCGCAGGATACGGTGATGTTCAACGATACCATTCGCTACAACCTGGCCTATGCCCATCCGGAAGCCGATGACGAGCGGGTGACCGAGGCTGCGCGGCGTGCAAATCTGGAATCCTTCATCCGGGAACTGCCGCAGGGTTATGACACCGTGGTCGGTGAGCGAGGTCTGAAGCTCTCCGGTGGAGAGAAACAGCGCATGGCCATCGCCAGGGTCGTGGTCAAGGACCCGCCGATCATCATTTTCGACGAAGCCACATCCAGCCTGGATACGCGCAGCGAGCAGGCGATTCTGGAGGGCATGAACGCGGTGGCCAGACGCGCGACCTCACTGGTCATCGCCCACCGACTCTCGACCGTGGTTGATGCTGATCAGATCATCGTGCTCGATGCCGGTCAGGTGGTTGAACAGGGAACGCATGAACAGTTGCTGGAAGCCGACGGCCTGTACGCGGACTTGTGGCAGTTGCAGCTGGGAGCTGATGATGGCGAAGGCGAATGAATCGCTGAAGATACGGATGCAGTGGCTCAGTCACGCACCAGTGACAGGAACTCATTGCGCGTATTGATATCCGAACGGAAACGACCGAGCATGGCCGATGTGGTCATGGAGGAGTTCTGTTTCTGGACACCACGCATCATCATGCACATATGCTGGGACTCGATGATCACACCGACACCGATCCCACCCGTGACCTCGAGCACCGCCGTGGCGATCTGCTTGGTCAGGGATTCCTGAATCTGCAGTCGCCGTGCATACATGTCGACGATGCGCGCAACCTTGGACAGACCGATGACCTTGCCGCGCGGCAGATAGGCCACATGACATTTGCCAATGAACGGCAGCAGATGGTGCTCGCACAGGGAGTAGAGCTCAATGTCACGCACGATGACCATCTCGTCGCTGTCGGATTCGAAGATGGCGCCATTGACCACTTCCTCCAGAGTCTGGTGATAGCCGCGCGTCAGAAACTCCATGGCCTTGGCGGCGCGTTCGGGAGTGTCGCGAAGTCCATCACGCGAGACGTCCTCGCCGACGGATTCAAGGATGCTGCGATACGCTGAGGTCATTGATTCCATGGGAGTGAATGATCGCCTGTGCTACGGGCCAGAGACATGGCCGGAAATGAGCGCAGACTATAACGGATTTTGCTTCCGGC
This sequence comes from Granulosicoccus sp. 3-233, assembly GCF_052681095.1. Lineage (NCBI taxonomy): Bacteria > Pseudomonadati > Pseudomonadota > Gammaproteobacteria > Chromatiales > Granulosicoccaceae > Granulosicoccus > Granulosicoccus sp. 3-233. The sequence goes on along the minus strand of NZ_JBQYLE010000003.1, from coordinate 131,585 downwards.
CTGCGTTTCAGGACTATCGAGCCTGGCCGAAAGATGGCAAGTTGTACAAGAGCGCTTGCCGTGGGGGAAAAAAGATTGCATTGGCAGTAAGCTGTGTGATCGGGCATCGTCTACCCGACCTTTCCATGCCGGCTCGGCATGAGCAGTGCTTGTGTAATCCCTTTGCAACGCTGACGCACGTTTCATGGAGTTCATTCTGATGGGCATTGTTTTCTGGTTGTTGGTACTGGCGCTGACGCTTTTCATTCTGTCCAGATATCGTCTCAGCCTGCCGGTTGCAACGGCCGCAGGTGCCGGCATCCTGCTGCTGGCTTCCCTGTTCGGCTTTCTGTCGGGTGTGGTGGGGGCCATTCTCGTGCTGGTATTCATCGCGGTGGCCGTACTGTTCAATGTACGTTCTCTGCGGCATCGCTTCTTCAGTCTGCCCATACTGAAATACGTCAAGGTGGTGCTGCCACCCATGTCCGAGACTGAACGGGCCGCCATCGATGCCGGTACGGTCTGGTGGGAAGCCGAACTGTTTCGCGGCTCGCCTGACTGGGAGAAACTGGGCAACTATCCCGAGGCTCGTCTGACACCGGCCGAACAGGCATTTGTCGATGGCCCGGTCGATCAGCTGTGCAGCATGATGGATGACTGGCAGATCACCTATGAGCTCAACGACCTGCCACCGGATGTCTGGCAGTTCATCAAGGAGCAACGGTTTCTCGGTCTTGTCATCCCCGAATCGTATGGCGGTCTGGGTTTCTCTGCCATGGCCCACTCCGAAGTGGTGACCAAGCTGGCAACCCGCAGTGTCACCGGCGCCGTGAGTGTCATGGTACCCAACTCGCTGGGTCCGGCCGAGCTGTTGTTGCACTATGGAACCGAGGAGCAGAAGAACCACTATCTGCCTCGACTGGCCGTGGGTGAGGAGATTCCCTGTTTTGCACTGACCGGGCCATCGGCCGGATCGGATGCCGGTGCCATGCCGGACTTCGGTATCGTCTGCAAGGGGCAGCATGAAGGGCAGGAAGTGCTGGGGCTGCGGGTCACTTGGGAGAAGCGGTATATCACGCTCGGACCGATTGCCACCCTGCTGGGGCTGGCATTCAAGGCCTACGATCCGGACGGGTTGCTGGGAGATCAGGAAGACCTGGGCATTACCTGCGCCCTGATACCGACATCCACCGAAGGGGTGAATATCGGACGACGTCATTTCCCGCTCAATCAGGCATTCATGAACGGGCCCAACAGCGGCAAGGAGGTGTTCATTCCGATGGACTGGATCATCGGTGGTCAGCCGATGCTTGGTCAGGGCTGGCGCATGCTGATGGAGTCGCTGTCGGTCGGCCGTGGTATTTCCCTGCCGTCCAATGGGGTGGCTTCCGGCAAGGCCACCTCGCGCTTTGTCGGTGCCTATTCACGGGTTCGCAGGCAATTCAATCTGCCGATCGGCAAGTTCGAAGGCATCGAGGAGGCACTGGGCCGGATCGCGGGTCTGACGTACACCATGGATGCCGGTCGTCGTCTGACCTGTGCAGCACTGGATCAGGGCGAAAAGCCCTCGGTTGTCTCCGCCATCCTGAAATACTACAACACCGAGGGCATGCGAACCGTTCTCAATGACGGCATGGATATCATCGGAGGCAAGGGGATCTGCATGGGGCCGGGCAATTTCCTGGGAAGACCCTATCAGGCTATCCCGGTGGGCATCACCGTGGAAGGGGCCAACATCCTGACTCGCAGTCTGATCATCTTCGGGCAGGGAGCGATCCGCTGTCATCCCTGGTTGATGGATGAGATCTCGGCAGCCTCATTGCCGAATCAGCAGGAAGCGCTGGAAAGCTTCGACGAAGCCCTGATGGGGCATGTCGGTTACGCCATCCAGAACGGCAGTCGTTCCCTGTTTCATGGACTCACCAAGGGGGCATTTGCCAATGCACCCGAGGCGGGCGAAAACACCAAGTACTATCGACGTCTGGCACGCATGAGTGCGGCCTACTCCTTCCTGGCGGACTTTGCCATGCTGTTTCTCGGGGGGGGGCTCAAGCGCAAGGAAATGTTGTCCGGGCGCTTTGCCGATGGCTTGATGCAGATGTACATGGCCTCGGCGGTACTCAAGCGGTTCGAGGATTCCGGCCGACCTGCAGAAGACCAGCCGCTGCTGGAATGGTCCGTACGTACCGCGCTGTTCGAGACCCAGGTGGCTCTGGATCAGATCCTGCGCAATTTTCCCAGTACGGCTGTCGGGCTGCTGTTGCGTGGCATCGTGTTCCCCTTGGGACGTCGCTACCGCACACCCAATGATCGTCTGACACAGGCATGCGCGCGAATACTGCTCGAAGAATCGGCGGCTCGGGATCGCCTCACCGCGGGCGTGTTCCTCAGTGATGACCCGAAGGATGTCACCGGTTCTATCGAACATGCTCTGAGAGCCGTGCTGGCGGCCGAGGACGCCGAGCGCAAGCTCAAGGCAAGTGGTCGCAGTCGGCCGGTGGAAATGGACCATGAGAGCTGGCTGCAGCAACTGGCAGGCGAGGGTGTCCTGAGCCCTGCAGAGTGCACCTTGCTGAGCGAGGCGGCCGCTGCCGTGAATACGGTCATCCAGGTGGATGACTTCCCCAACGAGGTCGGTCAGGGTGCCTGCTGATACAGCGGTAGTGAGTCAGTCACGGCACTGACCTTCACTCCCGGTGGGCAGAACGAACACGAGGGCTGAGCGGGCAGATTGCCATTCCAGGCAGTCTGCCCGTCGTCCGGTTCTTCAGTTGCCCAGCATTGCCGCCTTGAGTGAGTCCTGAGCCGGCTGGTCCGAGAGCCAGATGCCGAACAGGGCCTGTTTGAACGGCAGACCTTCGATGACGGTCAGACTCTCCCCGTTACGGCTGATGTGAGTGCCGACGCCGGGTTCATAGGCGAGTGTGTAGCGACTCCCCGGGCTGATCTTGTCCTGCATGAAACTCAGCATCTGATCGATCTGAGGCTGGATGGCCTGTGTGTTGCCACCGGTGGATTTGGCGAAACCTTCATCCAGAGCCTTGACCAGCTTCTTGCGGGTCAGCAGATCCGACAACACATCGAGCCGGATGGCCATTGCCTCGTCGGCCGCCACGATGCTGGCGGCATCGGCAGTGGGCGAAGCCAGATACAGACTGCCCACATAAAGCTTGATGAACAGCTTCTTGCGAACACCGGCGCCGTGGTAGGTCGTGGTCTGTTTACCGACGGTGAGCGTGTCGTCCAGGCTGACGCCTGCAACCTTTGCTGCCTGCGCGGGCAGATGCGTCAGACAGGCAAGCAGGAGCAGCCACGTCAGTGGGCTTCTTGAGAAAGAGGTCATGGCAAGAGTATTCTGCAAAGTCGGGAAGGAGACCTGCATGCCATCTGTCGCCACAGGTCCTGAGGTGATGGATCGGGGTACTGGCAACGCCTCATTGGCTGTTACGGCCACCCGAGCCTATGTGCTCCAGGCATCGGGATGGCGCCCTCCCTGACGTCATCCCGACCCGTTTCCGCCGGCCTATGGCAGCGGGGCGATGACCGTGTCGTCGGTGACGGGCAGCTGGGTGCCCTGGCTTGCGGCAAAGGTGGCTGTCTGGCGCTGCATCTCGACCGTCGCCGCCGCACTGGCTTGCGCTCTGATGATGGAGGCGTGATCGCCGACCGAGAACTTGACCAGTCCGCCATTGGTGGAGTCGGCCACGATCTGGGTCAGACCCAGCTGACGAGCCAGTGGTTCGGTTCCAGCCAACGGTGCAGTTGCCACACTGTTGGGTATGACCGCGTCTCCCAGTACCTCGATCATGTGCAATCGGGTGGCACCCGATTGTGCCAGGGTGGCCGCGTGGTTGATCGGATCTCCCGAATCCAGCAGCGACTGGGCTGCGGTGAGAAAGGTGTTGTAATCATCCGATCCGGTCTCGATGCCGGCGTCCTGCAAACCCGCGTTGATGATTGGCGCGAACGTTTCCGAATTGGCCAGCAACTGGGCGATGCCTCCGCCGGGCATGGCCAGTGTCGCACTCTGGAAGCTGTTGTCGTAGGACAACATGGTGGTACCGACAATGCCGCCCAGTGAATGCCCGACAAAGTTCAGATTGCCGGCATTGAGGGTGACATTTTCCACCTGCGCGGACGACAGACTGGCTGTCAGGGTGAACAGATCGGCCACTGACTGACGCAGATTGTCACGAGAATTGGCCAGGTTCTGCAGATTGATGAAGTATTTGCCGGAAGTATCGGGTTCGCCATCGGGGCCGACATCTTCCACTTCCGTGCCATCCTCCAGCGGATTGGTGGCCAGATCGATGTCAAAGGTTCGTTCGCTGACACCGAATGGCGAATTGGCGGCATGCAAGGGGTTGCTGTCGTCTATCAGGCCATGCAACGGCATGTCGATGGCAATGACAGCCCTGCCGGCATCGGCCATGGCATCGGCGATGGCCAGCATGAAGGAGCGATTACCCGTGATGCCATGCTGGAAGATGGTCACGGGCCAGCCGTCCGCCGGCATGTTGCCACCACTGGCCGAGGTGGCATTGGGCACGCTCATCAGAACCGGAATGGTCTCCGTGGAGGTCAACACCGGTGCGTAATTCGGGGCTTGAGACTCATTCAGGGTGCCTACGACATTGCCGTCACTGTTCTTCCAGAAGCTGTTGAGCACATCCGCAACCCCTGCGTCACCCTGCAGCGCCGTCAGATAGTAGGGGACCTCCAGAGAGCCGATATAGATGTCGGCCTTGCCACCTGCGGGGCTGGTCTGTCCGGAGTTGCCCAGTCGCAGTACACTGCTTGTGGACTGATCCTTGACGGCCTGCAGTACATCACGGGTCGACTGTGTTCTGAAGACCCAGGTCAGCGCAATGTCCGACGCATCGATACCGGTTGCTGCCTGAACGGCGGCAAGCTGCGAGCCGGTTGCGCCGCGCAGCAACTCCAGCTGCCCCAGGGTCTGCTGTCGCTGCAGCAGTTCCGCAAGCTCGGCCTGTTGGCTCTGATCGGGCTGGTCCAGCTGCGACAATTCTTCCAGTCTCTCCAGATCGCTCTGCGGCAGGCCCAGTGCCTGATCACTCTTGAGCAGACCATAGGTGAGGTTGGCCTCCAGTCCATTGCCATCCGGGTCGGTGATGCCATTGGTCAGGGCGACCAGGTAATCGCTCTTGGGGTTCAGGGGCACGGTAGGCAGCAGTATCAGCTGATTGCCGACGGATGTGGCCGCCAGCAGACGCGGGTCCGAGATCTCGGACAGAACTCCGGTGACACCCACGGCCTGTGCCGTGGAGACTTCGAATACACGGATCGTATCGCCGACAATCAGAGAGGCCGGATCCAGGGTTTCACTGATGGTCGTGACAATCGGTGCAACCGTGGAAAATCCGTCCAGCTGGTTCAGGGCCACTCGTGGGTTGGCCAGTGTCTCGTCAGCGCCTTCACCGAGCGGCAGGTCAAGCGTGCCATCGGTGGAGGTCAGCAGGAACAGGCTGTTGGGAAAGGGCAGTACCGGTGCATTCGGGTCCGGACTGAACAAGGCCTGCGGCGAACTGTCTGCCGCAATGGCTGCGTCCAGTTCGTCCTTGCTGCCGTCGAAATCATGGTTCGAATCGCTGCTGCAGGCAACCAGAGTCAACAGCAGGGGCGCTGCAACCAATGAAGAATAGTGTTTCATGTGCATGAGCCTCTAGTTGAACGACCAGTTGAGCTGGGCGCCAACGATGTGGACGTGTGAATCATAGGTGCCGCGGATCTCCTGACCGACGCCTTCGGATTCCGGATCGGAATTGTCGATAGGGGTTTCATCCAGCATCAGCAGGGAGTAGCCGACATCGAACGAGAATCGCTGGCTGACCTGGTAGCCGCCACCCACAGAAAACCAGGTGCGATCATTACCCGGAATCCGGGCGGTGCGGCGAGCGGCACTGGGGATGGCCTCTTCATCGAAGGCAAGACCGGCGCGCAGCGTCAGCTTGTCACTGTGTGTGTAGTTGATTCCGGCGGAGTAGCGCATGACATCTTCCCACTCCTGCACCGACAGGGTGTCGTCCTGCACCGGGTTGTCGTAGACCACCCGAATTTCCTCGAGTGAGCTCCAGCCGGTCCAGGTGATATCGCCCAGCAGCTGCACCTTCGGATTGGCCTGATAGGCTGCGGACACCGAGAACATGGCCGGTAGATCGACCTCTGCCGTGACAGGGGAGTCGGTCAGGAAGTTGGCAGTCAGGAATTGACCGGTTGGATCCGTGCTGGTGTTGCTGGCAAAGACATCCTGCAGATTCTGCGGAATCCTGAAATCACCATCCCCTTCGAGTTCATGGTCGACGGAATGCCGATAGGCCACACCGATCTTGAGTTTTTCATCCGGCGTGAAAAGAGCGCCGAGATTGAAGCCGAAGGCCGTGGAGTCGCCTGTGACTTCGCCGTAGCCGTCATTGTTCACGTTGCCGGGCGTCAGCCCGGCATTGACGCAATCGGTCGAGGTGAAGCTGGTGTCATCTCTGCCGGCCAGGCCCAGGCAGGCGGCACCGGAGTCCACCGCACTTCCCAGTTCGGCATCGAGTTGCTGGAGGCTGATGCCGAACCCCAGACTGATCTTGTCGGACACCTTGTAGGACAGGGCCGGATTGATGTCGATGACACTCAGTCCGCTTTCCACCGTGGTATAGCGGCCTTTCCAGTTGGCATCGTATTCGGTGGATGAGCCGAACGGTGCGCCGATACTCAGACCATAGCTCCAGCGCTCATTGATCGGTGCCACGTAGTAGAAGTTGGGCAGCGCCGAGGTGGTACCGGCTTCCGCCGTGGTGGGGCCTGATGCGACGCCTCGTCCCAGCGCGGCACCCAGCGTGGTGCCTTGATCGGTCCAATCGGTATTGGTGGTCAGCAAGTGCACACCAACCACGACTTCGCGTCCTTCGATCTGGCTCATGCCTGCCGGATTGAACCAGACAGTCGAGCCATCCTGGCTGACGGCAGCTGCGCCGGCATAGGCATTGCCGAGGCCGGAGGCACCGTGTTCGATCAGCGCAAAACCACCCGCTTGCGCGACACCGCTCAGTCCGGCAAGACCGACGAACCCCACAAGGGTTCCCAGCGGTCTGAGCCGCCTGTATGTTGTATTCATCTTTTCTCCTGAAGCTCGTGGTGGTTTTGCAAGGGGCCGAATAGCTGGCTGGCTGATCTGCATGACTGAATAGTCAAGGCAGACTACCCTGACTTAAGTATAGGCTCAAGTCCTTGTCCTCACTATCAATAATGTACAGTAATGATAGTGCCTATCGTTGCGCGGGAGCACGCAGGTAACATGTGCACGATGGGCGTCTGCCAGCGTGCTGATACTTGTCTGTAACGGGCCTTTCGAGCGACTCTTTCGGGGTGTCGCGTCATGCTTGCCGGGGAACATTTCGGTAGATGCGCTGCTCTCAAGGCAGTGGTGCAGTCGTGAATCGTGCAGAACGTTGAGGATATTGTGGGTAATCCAGTGAAGCAAGCAGCGAGGCAGCGTGCATATCGGGCATGATTGTTTGCAATCCGACACCCAGGCGAACCGTTCTGATCGGCAGGATGGTACTTCCGCATTAGCGTTGTCACTGCCATATTCCGTTCATGACAGACATCGCCAGTGCGCTCGATCCGCAGCGTCAGACGATGTCGAGCGTGGGCAATGGAGCACCTGGTGGTGGCACGACAGTATGGAGATCGACCGAACAGGGTGATGGCCGGGATTTTGTTGGCTATACCTCTACCATGGAGTTCAACTGGAAACTGAATGATGTTCGAGCTGCTGTTCAATTACCCGGTAGAGCTGTGGCAGCAGGCGAGGCTGAGTTTCGAGGCTGACCTGCCGTTGTGGGGCCTGCCTGCAGCGATGGCTGTCGTCGCTCTGCTGATACTGGTATCCCTGTGGCGGCGTGATATCAGCCTTGCCCGTCGCGGCAGCATTGCCGTGTTGCAAGGTTTGCTGGCAGCAGTGGTTCTGATCATGATCTGGCAGCCAGTGTTGCAGGTGTCGGTGGCGGAGCGTGGCGAGAATACGGTTGCCTGGGTGCTTGACGGTTCACGCAGCATGAGCTTGCAGGATGTCTCGGCGACAGGATCCGTTGCAAGCTTCGGTGAGCCTCTGTCGCGACTGGAGGCCGGTCGGCAGGCTGTGCAAGAGCTGGCCATTCAGGATACCGATGAATTCTCGGCCCGTCTCTACCGCCTGGGTGACGGACTGAGTTCGCTTGACACCCTGGATGAGGTCTCGAATCAAGACCCTGCAAGCCGCTCCAACATCGCGCCCGCGCTGGATGAGTTGCTGGGCACGGTCAGTGAATCGGCTCTGGCGGCCGTGGTACTGATCTCTGATGGCGCGGACAACAGCGACCGGATAGACAGTCGCTGGTGGCAGACGCTGGCAGCTGCCGGTGTGCCGGTGCATACCGTCGGTGTCGGGCAACCGGAGGATCCGGCCGATCTCGAACTCGCCGAGGTGTTCATGCCGGACACGGCCCAGCCGAACACCGAGTTGACTGCACGTGTACGAATTCGCCATGGTGCCGCTGGCATCGCTCGAGTGCGTGTCATGTCCGGTACGGAGCTGCTGGCGGCCGAAGATGTCCGCTTGCCGGAGGATGTCGGCGAGAGCATCCACTCGCTGAGCTTCTCCAGTGGCGACAGTGGTACTCGCCAGCTGGAATTCAGCGTTGAAGCGACACAGGATGAGGGCAGCGAGAACACGCCAGACGACCCGGTACCTGCCAACAATCGTCAGCCACGCATTCTGCGGGTAGTGGATGCCCCCAGGCGCATCCTGTATGTCGAAGGCGAACCTCGCTGGGAATACAAGTTCCTGCGTCGTGCCATGGATGCCCATCCCGGAGTCACCGTGGTGTCGCTGCTGCGCACATCGCCCAACAAGTTCTATCGTCAGGGGGTTCGGGACGGCAATGAACTGGCCGACGGTTTCCCCACCACGCGTGAACAACTGTTCGCCTATGACGCCGTGGTCATCGGCAGTCTGGAAGCGGCTGAACTGTCCACCGCCCAGCAGAGCGCGTTGCGAGATTTCGTCAGTCTGCGCGGCGGCACCTTGCTGATGCTCGGTGGTCGCCAGGGTCTGGCGGACGGTGGCTGGGGTCGCTCGGTGGTGGCAGCTGCCTTGCCAGTGCAGCTGGGTAGCCGGCCCGGGGCAGAGACCTTTGATCGCCAGCGCGCGTCCGTCATGCCGTCACTGACCGGTTTGCGTACACCCTGGTTGCAGCTGGCAGATGGCACTCAGGCCAATATCGACGCCTGGCAGAGTCTGCCGGAACTGGCTGATCATCAGTCTCTGGGCCAGGTCAAGCCCGGGGCCCTGACTTTGCTGGAACAGGTTGCCGGCAATACCAGCCGACGTTCCGAGCCACTGCTGGTGGCGCAGCGCTACGGACGAGGGCAGAGTCTGGTGCTGGGGACCAGTGGCACCTGGCGCTGGCAGATGCGATTGCCGTCGGAGGATATGCGGCATGAACGTTTCTGGCGGCAGTTGCTGGGCATGACGGTAGAGCAGAGTCTGCCAAGGCTGCGGTTGCAGACCGACAAGCCGGTTTACCGCGATGCGGATACCGCCAATCTGTCATTACTGGCCTACAATGCCGACTATACCGATTTACAGGTATCCGAATTACCGGTCGCGCTCAGTGCTCCCGATGGCAGCACGCAAACCGTTGCGCTCTATCCCGACAATGATCGTCCCGGGCATTATTCCGGGCAGATTCCCATGCACCTCGATGGACCCTATTCGGTGGCAAGCAGCACGCCACTGGAAGGAGAATCGCCCTCTGCGCCGCTGTCCAGCGTGGAACAATGGTGGGTTCGCGAGTCCGGCAATGCCGAGGATTTCGGTTCAGGCCTGCAAGCGGACTTTCTGCAGCGTATCAGCGAGGTGAGCGGAGGCAGCTATCTGCCGCTGAGTGACATCGACCGGCTGAACAGCATCCTGGCTTCGGAGAATGCGGCCTTGAAAAGAGAGAGTCATCTACCGCTGTGGAACATGCCGTTCCTGTTTCTGTGTGTCATTCTGCTCAAGCTGTTCGAATGGGCGCTGCGACTGCGATGGAAGCGATTGTGAGAGGCTTGATCAAGGGTGCGACGAGAGGCTCGCTCGATGATGCGCCGGTGGCTATCGCGCGCGGCCAGCTGTTTGCCGGCCTGCTGTTGCCGGTACTGCTGACTGTTGCAGAGCTCGGGCAGGCCGAGACGCATGCCGTGATCGTCAACGGCCTGGGGGGAGAATCGGCCTATTCGGATGCGTTCGATGCCGCTGCAGATACTTACGTGGAGGCTCTGCAGAGTATCGATGAAGGTGAAGGGCAGATCGTCCGTTTGCAGGAGACGGCGACTCGGGAAGAGATACTGGCGGCCATCGAGACACGCGCCGCCGTCATGCAGGCGTCCGATACCATCGTGCTGATACTGGTCGGGCACGGCACTGCCGACAGTCTCACCTGGCGCTTCAATATTTCGGGGCCTGATGTGACCACCGAAGATCTGGTTGCGGCGCTCAATGGAGTCAACGCCGGACGACAAGTGGTGGTGTTGGCCACCAGTGCCAGCGGTGCCGCGCTGGAAGCCCTGACACAGCCGGGTCGGGTCGTGGTGACAGCGACCAAGAGCGGCGGCGAAGTCAATGCCGTGCGTTTTCCCGGTTACCTGGCCGATGCCATGGCATCCAGTTCGGCAGACTATGATCGCAACGAGATACTGACCGTGGCAGAGGCATTTCGCTTTGCCAATGCCCGTACCGAAGCCTACTACGAACAGCAGAACCTGCTGGCATCCGAGCATGCCAGGCTGGCCGGGGATCTGGCCAGCGATATCCCGCTGGCATTGCTGGGTTCCCTGCGCGAGGCCAAGGATGACCCGCAAGTGGCGGCACTGCTGGATGAGCGGCTGACTCTGGAGGATGCGTTCAAGGCGCTGAAGGCGCGCAAGTCGCAGATGCCGGTGGCCGACTACTATCGCGAACTGGAGATTCTGTTGATCGACATTGCCAGAATGCAGCAATCCATTGATGCCGTGACCGGCTGGAGTGATACCGATGCCGAGAGCTGAGCGCGGGTTGATCTGGCTGGTATTGCTGCTGTCTGTGACAGTCGGCAGCGCTGCACAGGCTTTTCCGATCCACTACGACACGAGCCGAGCGGACACCCTGCGACGCTGTGACCAGCACCAGTACGAGGGCCGCAGGCAGGCCGCCCGAGAGTGCTACGAGCAGCGACTCGAACAGGCCAGCGGGCTGGAACGGGCGGATGCAGCCGCCGCTCTGGGGGATATTCGCCAGGCCAACAAACTGTATCGCGAACTGGCTGCCGACAGCACCGATCCTGCCATCAAGACACAGTGGGCGAAACTGTATCTGCAGACTCACCAGGTGAGTGATGCAGAAGCACTGTTCCGCGAGGCCTTGCTGTATGACGCCAGCTGGTTGCCGGCCCGCATCGGTCTGGCGAAAGCCCTGTCGGAAGGCTTTGAAGGGCAGGCCAGAGTGGCATTGCGGGAGATCATCAACGAGTACCCGGACAATGTCGAGGCCTTGCTGTTGCTGGCCGGCATCGAGCTCGAACTGCAGAATCTGGAAGAGGCTCGCGGGCTGCTCGATCGCGCCCTGGCCAATGTCGACGCTCAGGGGCTGCCGCCTCTGGAGATCTATGCGCTGCATGCCGGTGCAAATCTGCTCGAAGACAAGCCCATGAAAATCTGGACCGAGCGTGCACTGCAATACAACCCTGGGTATGGCGACATTCACGCGATTCCGGCGCACTTCTACATCATCACCTATCGTTATCGGGAGGCTGTGGATCTCTATCAGAAGGCGGTTGCGCTGGACCCCGAGCTGGCGACGGCTCATCGCGACCTGGGTATCAACCAACTGCGTGTCAACAATGTGTTCGCCGCACGCTATCACTTGCAGCGGGCCTATGATCTGGACCCCTTCGATGCGCAGACGGTCAATACACTGCGTCTGCTCGATGATCTGGACGGGATGCGCGTCAGTTACGTGGACGTGCCATATGCCGATGATCCGGATGCCACGATTGGCCGGGTACTGATCCGGCTGGACCGGGAAGATGCCGATGCGCTGGAGCCTTACGTCATCGATCTGGCCGTGCGCGCGGTGCAACTGTTCAGCGAGCGCTATGAGTTCAGCTTGCAGAAACCGATGGTGGTCGAGCTCTATCACGACCATGATGATTTCGGGGTGCGTACGGTCAGCACACCGGGAATCGGCCTGCTGGGTGTCACCTTCGGCTATCTGACAGCCATGGACAGTCCCAAGGCCCGAGCTGCCGGGGAGTTTCACTGGGGCAGCACGCTGTGGCACGAGATGGCGCATGTCTTCACGCTGGAGGCCACCAATCATCGTCTGCCACGCTGGTTCAGCGAAGGCTTGTCGGTCTACGAGGAATGGAATACCGGCCCTTTGCCGGATCGGGAACTGTCGATGGACGTGCTGACCGCCATCCGCGATGGTCAATTGCTGCCCGTTGAAGGACTGGATCAGGGGTTCGTCAGACCCAGCTACAACGGTCAGGTGCAGGTCTCCTACATGCAGGCGGGCCTCATCTGCGATTTCATCGGCCGGCGCTGGGGGCATGACGCTCTGGTGAGCATGCTCCAGGGTTTTGCCGCAGGTCAGAGCACCTCGGAGGCCCTGCACGATGCCATCGGCCTGCGAGGCGGTGAGTTCGACAGGCAGTTCGCCGACAATCTGCAGACCCTGTATGGCGATCTGCTGGAATCACTGGATGACTACGCTGCCGAGGCCCGGCAACTGGAGCGCTCTCTGCAGTTCGATGACTGGGTCAGCGCTGCTGCCCTGTCGCGGGATCTGATCCGGCGGTATCCGCAACGGGTCGGTGCAGGCAATCCCTACCAGGTACTGGCCATGTCCTTGCGTGAACAAGGCCATGTGGATGAGGCGATCGAGGTTCTTCTCGACTGGCAGGCTCTGGGCGGACATGATCCGGATGCGTTGACGCAACTGATCGATGATCTGCGAGCGGCCGGTCGAACGCAGGAGGCGGTACCGGTCATGGAATCGCTCAATTGGGTAATGCCTTATGGCACGGATGTTCACCGTTGGCTCGGTGAACATTATCTGGACCGGCAGCAACCCGAGCTGGCACTGCGCGAGTTCAATGCGCTGATCGGCATGCAGGTCGACGACCTGGCCGGCGCCTACCTGGGCAAGGCGAGAGCGGCGCGCCTGCAGGGCGACGATCAGGCGGCTCGCCGCGAAGTCATCTATGCACTGGAAAGTGCACCTTTCTACCGACCTGCCCAGCATCTGTTGCTGGAGCTTTCTGCTGGAGACTGAATTGTGAGCGACACTGAATTCGACAAGGCCGACACGGCCCAACTGGTTAGCGAGTTCCGGGATGTGACCACGCGCCTGCGCAGTGAGGTAGGGCGTATCATCGTCGGTCAGGACGAAGTGGTGGAACACTTGCTGATCACATTGCTGGTGGGCGGCCACTGTCTGGTGACCGGGATGCCCGGTACCGCCAAGACACTTCTGGTCAGAACTCTGGCTGATGCACTGGGCTTGCAGTTCGATCGCATCCAGTTCACCCCCGACCTGATGCCAACGGATATCACCGGCACCGACATCATCGAGGACAATGACAAGGGGGAGCGCAGCTGGCGCTTCATTCCCGGTCCCATTTTCACCAATGTTCTGCTGGCAGACGAGATAAACCGTACGCCACCCAAGACACAGGCCGCCTTGCTGGAAGCCATGCAGGAGTACTCGGCGACGGTGCGTGGTACTCAGCACACCATCGACAAGCCCTTCTTCGTGCTGGCAACCCAGAACCCTCTGGAACTGGAGGGAACCTACCCCTTGCCGGAAGCGCAGCTCGATCGCTTCCTGTTCAATATCATGCTGGGCTATCTGCCGCTGGAAGATGAGTTGACCGTGGTCGAGCGCTTCACCAGTGACACGCCACCGGAACCTGTCGTTGCGTGCACCAACCCGGCCCAGATCCTGGCATTTCAGCGCCTGACCCGACAGGTGCCGGTCAGCAGGCAGGTTGGCCAGTACGCGGTGCAACTGGTTCGAGCCACTCGCCCTGAAGATCCATCGGCGACGGACAAGGTTCGCCAGTACGTCAAGTTCGGTGCCTCGGTCCGGGCCGCGCTGTTCATCACGCTGGCTGCCAAGGCACGCGCATTGATGGCTGGCCGTTATCACGTGACCACCGATGATATCGATGCACTGGCTGCGCCCGTGTTGCGCCATCGAGTCATGCTCAACTATTTTGCCGAAGCCGATGGCGTCGACATCGATGCCGTTCTGCGGGACCTGGTCGAGCAACGAGTGGCGGCCTGAGGCATGGACGGGCGTCGCTTGCAGTCAGGTCATTGCGGTGAACCGGTTCCTGTACGAGGGAGGTCGATCTGATGGCGGCGCAGACAGCCAATCGGCTTCTCAAGCCCGAGGTACTGGCACGCCTGGGCTCCCTGGAGCTGGTGGCCCGTACGGTGGTGGACGGTGTGACAACCGGTCTGCACCGATCGCCACATTTCGGGTTCAGTCAGGAATTTGCCGAATACCGGGCGTACAACGAAGGAGATGACCTGCGCTATGTCGACTGGAACGTCTATGCGCGTACCGATAGAACCTACATCAAGCGCTTTCAGGGTGAAACCAACACGGCGGTCACCTTGTTGCTGGATGCCAGTGCCTCGATGAATTTCGGCACGCCGGTCAACAAGCTGCATCAGGGCATGTATCTGCTGGCTGCGTTGGCCTACATGGCGCGCAAACAGCATGATGCGATCGGGCTTGCCGTATTCGACGAATCGGTTCGCCACTACCTGGCGCCGTCGGCACGACCGGATTCACTGGTACGCATACTGGGTCAACTGGAGAGTACCGAGGCGGGTGCCGGCACCGACATCATTGCCGCTCTGGCCAGTCTTCGGGCCAGCATGAGCCGCCGTGGCCTGGTCATCGTCGCCTCGGATTTCTACGCCGATGCCGATGAACTGCTGGCAGCGTTACGACCATTGGCACATCAGGGGCAGGATGTGGCGGTGTTCCACCTGCTCGATGTGGAAGAGGTCGAGCCGTCGCTGACACGCACCAGTGCGCTGCGTGATCTGGAATCGGACGAGGCCGTGATAGTCGATCCGGCATTTCTGCGCAACGGCTATCAGTCCCGATTCAAGGCGCATTGCGCCTCCATTGAACAGGCTTGTCATCGCATCGGCGCCGATTACACGCGCGTCATGACCGACGAGCCGCTGGATGCCGCCTTGCAGAGTTATCTGCGTTTCAGGGAGCGTCGCGGTCGATGAGTCTGCTGTTTCCAGCCTATCTGGCCGGCCTGCTGGGGTTGGCCCTGCCATGGTTGCTGCATCGCTTCAGCGATCAGCGGGCTCCTGAACAGGCGTTTCCTTCCCGGCGATTTCTTGAAGCAACAACGCCTCCGGTGTCGCGAACCCGACAGTTGAAGTACCTGATCCTGCTTGCGCTCAGGGTCTTGAGTCTGTTGCTGCTGTGCCTTGTCTTTGCCCAACCGTGGTTGAACCGTGAAGGCGCTGATGCTGTTCGCAGCAAACATCATGTCATCGCCATCGACCAGTCTCTGTCCATGCGAGCTGCAGGTCGCTGGCCGGCAGCCATCGACAGGGCCCGTGACATCGTGTCCGGTCTGCCGGCGGGTGATTCGGTAGAGCTGCTGGGGATCGATGACGGTATCCGCCGCACCGATCGGCGGACCGAACCGGCCAGCGTGCAGTTGCAGGCACTGTCTGCAATGGAGCCCGGTCATGTGTCTGCCGACTATGGCAGCCTGATGCAGGGCATCAACCGGATTGCTTCCGAATCCGATGTGCCGGTCACACTGTGGTTGATTACCGATGTCCAGCAAAGTGCCTTGCCCACCCAGCTCAATGCGCTGTATGCACCGCAGCTGGATGAAATGCATGTCGAATCGGTGGTCACCGAACCACAGCGCAATGTGCACCTGCAGGCCAGTGCATTGTCCACCGATGGCGTCAATGTACAGGTCAATGTCCAGTTGATGGTCAGCGAATCGAGTGTCGAGGAAAATGCAAGTCCGGTTGATGTCGAGCGTCGAAGTACCACGGTGCAGTTGTATGCCGGTGATCGTCTGCTGGCCGAGCAACAGGTGACTTTGCAGCCATTCGAATTGCAGACAATGGTGTTCGATCGCCTGGTCATGCCGGCGGTGGCTGATCCTGTCTTCACCGTTGCCCTGGCAGAGCCGGATGATCTGCCGGATGACGATCGGGTGGATGTGGTGGTGAGAACAGCCAACCCGATGCCTGTGGTGTTGCTCGCCACGGAACGTCAGGTGTCGGACAATGCGGCAGTCTTCCTGGCAACGGCTCTGGAGACCGACGATCTGGCCAGCGTCGACGTGATCACGGGCAATGCTGAGCGCGTTTCCGCGGAGGTTCAGCATGTCATCAGTGGCCGTACCCTGAGCGGAAAGATCGATCTGGATATCCTTCAGTTCGTCGATAGTGGCGCCAATGCGCTGCTGTTCAGTGCGGAGCCGCCGCAGGTGACGCAAACAAGCGGACAGTTGGCTGTGCCGCGCATATCGGGTAGCGAGATGGGTGTGTCCGATGATGCTCACCCCCTCCAGCTGGGTAGACTTGACTGGTCCGGTACCCGCTTCTACGATGTGCCGCCACTGTTGCTGGTCGAGGGTGATCGCGTTCTGCTGCAGACCAGTGATCGCTTGCCCGTGCTGGTGGAACGGCTCACGGAGCGGGGTCGTCTGCTGATTCTGAATGACAGGCTTGACGGATCAGGCAGCAATCTGCCCCTGCAGCCGGCTTTCGTCTCCCTGATGCAATCGATACTGAACTATTTCGATGCCAGCACTGCCTTGCCCGATCAGATCGTCGCCGGCGAGCGGCTGGCATTGCCCGCCAGAGTGCAGGTTCTGGATCCGACCGATCAGCCATTGTTGACACTCGATGCCAGTGCGCATTCCGGCACCATCGAGCTGGATGAACCCGGCATGTACAAGATCGTGGGGGCCAGAGGCGAGCATGCCCTGCAGGTGGTACTGGACAGCCGGGAAGCGAACATTGCCACCTTGAGCCCAGCGGAACTGGCGGCCTGGCAGAATCGCTACACGGAAGGTGCAGACACCGGGGAATCCGGGCAGGGTAAT
Organism: Granulosicoccus sp. 3-233; assembly: GCF_052681095.1. Taxonomy (NCBI): domain Bacteria; kingdom Pseudomonadati; phylum Pseudomonadota; class Gammaproteobacteria; order Chromatiales; family Granulosicoccaceae; genus Granulosicoccus; species Granulosicoccus sp. 3-233. Next base: position 114,423 of record NZ_JBQYLE010000003.1, on the reverse strand, counting down.
GCTGGCAACGTCGGTGGCAAACAGGCAGAATCAGGTAGCAGCATGAGCGTTGCAGAGGCTGCCCGGCTGGCCACATGGCAACTCATTCTGCCAGTACTGCTGTTGCTGTTCATCATGGAAAGCGCGCTGGCAAACCGACGTCTGGACGTCAGGAGAGATGGTTCATGAGCCCATCCATAGAGCGTTTCGGGAATTATCTTCATCGGGCGATGCAGCGTGAGCGCTGGCGTCATGTTCTGCGTTTTGCCGCCTTGCTCGCGCTCGCTCTGGTCCTGCTCACCGCTGTCGGGGCCTGGGCAGGGCTGTTCCGGGGTTTTACCCCGGCATTGACCAACTCCGTGCGGCTGGCTCTGTTGCTCGTGACCGTGCTGTGTCTGCTGTTCCTGCTGTGGCGTCCCCTGCGCCAGTTGCAACGCGATCAGGGAGCGACACTGGTGGAAAGGGCCGATGCGGCCTTCGATGGGCGGGTTCATACCTATCTGGATACCCGAAGCAAACAGCCTGATCAGCCGTTTCTGGCCCTGCTGGCACAGGATGCCATGTCAGTCGCCCGGCGAGTACCACTGCAACGTATCGTTCCGACTGCCGCACTGGTATGGCCGCTGCTGGTCTTGCTCCTGCTGGGCGCCGCCTTGCTGGCATCACGCGTGCTGGCACCGCCAGGCTGGCAGAACGCCGCATTGCATGTCTGGTGGGGCTGGAGTGACAAGACACTGGTCGAGCCCCGAGCGGTGACCGTTGCACCCGGAGATATCGAATTGCTGGCAGGTGAGGATCTGCCACTGACCATCGAACTGAGTGGTTTCAGGCAGGATTCCGTTACCTTGCACGCCCGCAGCGGTGACGGTGAGTGGCAGGCAACACCGATCAGCGCCTCACCGGATCAACAGTTCCGATTCACGCTCTACCGAGTCAACGAAGCGCTGGAATATCATGTCAGTGCGGCCTATACGCAAAGTCCGACCTATCATGTCTCGGTGGTACAACCGGCACGGCTGGAGAGAATCGATGCCGGTTTCGAATACCCTGAATGGACCCGTCTGACGCCGACAACGCAAGTGGATGTGGGCGATATCAGTGGTGTCAAGAACACTCGAGTCGACTTGTCCTTTCAACTGGATCGCCCCTTGCAGGATGGCGCCCTGCGACTGGGAGATCGCCTGCTGAGCTTGCAGGCACCGCAGTCTGTCCGTAAGGCGGGTGCGAAGACTGCCGTGTCGAGCACGGCCGATTCAGCGACGGATGTCGATGCAGATGACGCAATCACCTCCTACCGTTACAGTGCAAGTTTTGTCATTGACAACGACACACAGTATCAGCTGATAGATCGCATGCTGGATCGAGAAGTGCCGATCAGCCCGGAATACGCAGTCATCGTGCGTGGTGATGAAGCACCGATAGTCAAGCTGGTCAGGCCGGGCAGAGATGTGACTGCCTCGCCGATCGAGGAGGTCGCCATCGGTATCGAGGCCGAGGATGATTTTTCGGTAGAGTCCATCGAGCTGCTGTACTCGGTCAACGCCGGAGACTGGCAAAGTGTCATGCTGCCGCCAGAGAAGCTGACAGAGCACGTCTTCTATCTGGAGTCCATGGGCAGTCCCGACGCTGGCATTGACGATACCGATACGCTGACGCAGGGCCCCACACCGGAATCGGAAACGGCACCACTTTCCACCACACTGACGGGTGTGGTCATGCAGCCGGGCGATCTGATTACCTACTATGCCAGAGTTCGCGACCACGACAGCGTCAGCGAAACCGACATGATGTTGATCGATGTCAGGCCGTTCGAGCGACGTTTCTCGGAAGGCCAGGGCGGCGCCAGTGGTGGCGCGGGCGGCGGCGGCGGTGCCAATGAGGGCAGTGAGATCTCACGGCGGCAAAAGGAAATACTGCTGGCTACGTGGAATCTGCAACGCACCACCGAGGCATTGGGAGGAGAGACTGCCGGGCAGGAAGACAATGCGCGATTGTTGTCCGAATTGCAGGTGACGCTGGCCGAGCAGGCACGCACACTGGCCGATCGTTCGGAAGCTCGTGAGCTGGTCGACCAGGGTGAGAAGATTCGCATGTTCGTGGATTATCTGCGTGCCGCAGCGATACAGATGGAGCCTTCTGCTGCCGCATTGCAGACCCTGGACTTCGAGCGGGCGATACAACCTCAGCAGAAAGCGCTGCAACTGCTGCAGAGAGCCGAAGCCCTGTTTGCCGATATCCGCATGACACAGCAACAGGGTCAGGGTGGAGGAGGTCAGCAGGCCGGACAGGACATGGCGGAAATGTTCGAGCTGGAAATGGATCTGGAACGCAATCAGTATGAACAGCCCGATCGAGGGGGCAACAGTGCCGGTAGCGAGCAGCTGGATGACATTTTCGATCAGTTGGCCGAACTGGCGCGGCGGCAGCAGGCTCTGGCAGAAGCGGAACGCCAGCGCGACCAGCTGACTCGCGAAGAGCAGTGGCAGCAGCAACAGCTGAGACGAGAGCTGGAGCAGATGCAGCGTGATCTCGAGCAATTGCAGCGAGACGCCGAGGAAGCCGAAGGCGAAGACGCTCAATCCCTGGCGGAGGCCGCTCGTTCTCTGTCAGAGCAGCTGCAGCGTGCGCGCGAAGCACTGGAGGACGCAGCTGGACAGGATGGGCAGCAGCAGGCCGACAATCAGCAAGACGCTTCATCAGGTAATGGAGAAGAATCGCAACAGGCCGATTCGCAACAGGGCAGTCAGCAGGGAAGTCAGCAGGGCAGTCAGCAGGGCAGTCAGCAGGGCAGTCAGCAGGGCAGTCAGCAGGGCAGTCAGGCA
>NZ_JBQYLE010000003.1:62753-111527 GCF_052681095.1 Granulosicoccus sp. 3-233 | reverse complement strand
AGCAGGGAAGTCAGCAGGGAAGTCAGCAGGGAAGTCAGCAGGGAAGTCAGCAGGGAAGTCAGCAGGGAAGTCAGCAGGGAAGTCAGCAGGCCGGGGGCGGATCCGGGTCGGATTCGCAGAGTAGTGCCGATGCCAATGATGTACAGAATGCAGAAGGAGGCCAGGGTGAAGGCGACAACTCATCCGCCGCACAAAATGCAAGTCAGGCCTTGCAGGAAGCGCTTGAAGGTCTGGGAGAGCAGCGTTCCCGCGAACTGGCCGAGAGTCTTGAACAGGCCTATGCGTCAGCGGACTCGTTGCTGGAAGAGCAACGCGACGTCGAGGAAATTCTGCGCGAGGCCGTGGATCGCGCCATGCGCTCACGTGAAAGCGGTATCTTCAATCCGGGCCTGACACGCGAGGATATGGAGTCGCTCTCGCAACGCAAGAGGGAATTGCAGACGGAACTGGAAGCGACAAGAGACGTCGTCGAATCACTGGAACAACGCTATGGGGCACAAGCCCCGCGGACGGGGCGTGCGCTGGAACAGGCTCTGCAACGTCTTGATGAAGGCCGTGTTGTCGAGATGCTGGGTATTGCCGGTGATGCCATCGACAACGGTTCTCTGGTCACGGTGTTGCCGGGTGAGAGTCTGGTAACGAACTCCCTGCGAGAATGGCGAGATCGCCTGGGTGAGGCACGTGATGCCGCCGTCAGCGAAGAGCTGCAATCTCGCGATGACAATGATCTGCAGGTGGCTGATGCACTGGATCAACTGCAACAGTTGCGTGAACAGTTGCAGCAAGGACAGCAAGGACAGCAAGGACAGCAAGGACAGCAAGGACAGCAAGGTCAGCAAGGTCAGCAAGGTCAGCAAGGTCAGCAAGGTCAGCAAGGTCAGCAAGGTCAGCAGGGTCAGCAGGGTCAGCAGGGTGCTGGTGGTACGAGCCAGGGTCAGGCTGGTTCCGGCAGTGGCAGTACAGGGGTTGCAAACAGTGGTACTGCCGGTGCGAGCAGGGAGTCGCAACGTCAGCAGACAGCAGCCAGACTGGACGAACTGACGCCCGATCTTGATACCTTGGGTGTCAGCCGGGAAGACATCGAGGCCTTGCAGCAGAGCGCTCAACGGCTGCGTGATGCACAGGGGGCTGTCAATGCGGCGCGAGTCGAAGCCGAGTACCGTCAGATACTGAAACAGCTGGAAAAGCTGGAGATAGAGATCAGTAACAATGCAAGGCCGGTAGTCAGCGGAACCGAAAACCAGTTGCAGGCGAGCGAGACGACCGAGTCTGCGGCGGAGTATTATCGCCGTTTGAGTGAGCAGCCAGTCAGGTTGCAGCGTTAGTCGTAGCCGGCAGCGTATAACCACCCACAAGGCAACCTTGTTGGACGACAGGGTCAGTTTGCTTTAAACTGGTATTTTGGTCGACTACAGGTACTGCCTTTGTGAGTGTTTTCCTGCTTTATCTCAATACGGCACAGAAGGTTGATACCGTTGAGCATGGGATGATCCGTGGTCTGGCGACAGCCAACCCGGCATCATGCGAGACTCGTGCGCTGGCGCGTGACTATCTGACCATCGAAGCCGGAGACGAAGTCATCGGCTGCAATGGCGATGGCATTCGTTGGCAGGCTACCATTGACGAGGTCATCAATGCCACCCTTCAGGACGAAGAAGGCGAGGTCGGTGATCCGGTACGTATTCTCAAGGGTTCCCTGACAGCCAGAGGCGGCCGCTCGGTCGCTGCGGCGTGCAAGCGCATGAAGGACAATGGCATTGCATTGCCCGAAATCATCAACTCCCGTGGCAGTGGCTTCAAGCAGGGCGCCCTGGCCAAGAAACTGACGGACGAGCAGGCGGAAGAACTGGCATCCGGCCTCAGCTGAAGAACCGATCGGTTCGTCGCTGAATCTCTGGCAGCGCGTCTGCTGCCAGAGACCGTTCAGATCCCGGAAACCTGTCCGCCAGCCTTTGCCCGACCCGTCAGTCCTTCGGTGAAAGCACGATCAACTGCCAGCCGGCTTTCAGAGTGATTTTTTCACCAGCGCCGTAGACGTACAGTGTGTCGTCCTTGTCGATGGCAAAGAGCTTCAGGTCGTCTTCGCTGTACAGGGGATCGGTGGGCCTGGCCGTCTCGGGTTCCGAATCTGGCGCTTCCTCTTCTTCCTTGTTGCCTCCTTCGGTCAATCCATCCACTGCGGTTGACATGGCATCATCGACGGAATCGATGATTTTCGTACCGACGTCATCATCGTTGCCGTTGCCGTTGCCGTTGCCGTTGCCGTTGCCGTTGCCGTTGCCGTTGCCGTTCGGATCCGACTCGCCTACCGATGAGCCGTCAGCAGCATCGTCAGGCGATTGATCCGTATTTTCGGGGCTGTCGTCCGTAACCTCCGGATTCGTGTCCTGTGGCTCTGCCTTGTCGCTCACCGCCGGTGTCGTCACATCCTCGGCCTCTTCCGGGATGGTCAGATGGCGTATTTCTCCATTGCGCAGACGCTTGGACAGACCGCTGAAGGACAGGGAAGCGTCGAACAGCGGGTTGGCCCGATTTCTATTGGCTGTATCGAAGCGTTCATAAGCCTCTTCATTGGATGTGCCTTCCAGAGCGAAGACCGCACTGCTGCCAAAGTCCTGCCTGAAGTGCATGCCGGCCAGCGCATTGGTATCCCGGTTGGACGACACCGCAATCATCTTGCCGATACCTTGCAGGTCAAGGTTCTCCATGGCGTGCCCGGAAGTGGCATTGCCGTGGTAGGCCGGAAAACCCGCCTGGCGTGCCTGGCTGACATTACGCCAGGAGCTGTCAGCCAGCATGACCGAGATGGAATGCTCGCGCAGCGCGGTAGCCAGTTGAATGGCGATGTCATTGGCGCCGATGAACAGAACGCCGTTGGGTTCGGGGTTGCTGATGCCGAGTTTGTCGGCAACCAGTTTGGCACTCAGGCTCTGGAAGACCACCGTACCGATGATGACGCTGAAGGTCAGCGGCACCAGCAGCTCGCTCATGGGAATATCGGCTTCCTGCAGTCTCAGGACAAACACCGACGATACGGCGGCGGCGACGATTCCGCGTGGTGAAATCCAGCCGATGAAGGCTCGTTCGCCATGACTCAGCCCGGAGCCGATGGTGCACAACCAGGCATTCAGCGGCCGGATGATCAATTGTATGATCACCAGCAACAACAGTATCTGCCAGCCGTACTGAGGAATGAGACTGATGTCGACGCGCGATGCCAGCAGTATGAACAGGGAAGAGATCAGCAATACACTCAGATCTTCCTTGAAATGCAGGATTCTGTCGATGTGCAGCCCACGGGTATTGGCCAGCCACACCCCCATGATGGTGACTGCAAGCAGCCCGGATTCATGCTGCAGGGTCTCCGACAGGGTAAAGGCACAGACCACCACGACCAGCGTAAGCACATTGACCAGAAAGTCAGGAACCAGATACCGTCGCAGTACCAGTGCCGTCGCCGCCCCGGCTGCCAGACCGATACTGCCACCGATGGCGACCAGCTTGAGCAGCAGAATGGCCATGTAGCCGAAGCCCTTGTCGGGTGCATCCAGCATCACGAAGTTGAAGACGAGCAGGGCAAGAAATACCCCGATAGGGTCGATGAGAATCCCTTCCCAGTGCAGTATATGGCCGACCTTGTCAGAGGGGCGCACCGCCCTGAGCAACGGTTTTACAACCGTGGGTCCACTGACCACCGTGATGGAGCCGAATACGAAGGCCAGTGGCCAGGGCATCTCGAACAGATAATGAACGGCAACTGCTATCAGCAGTCCGGTCAGCAGGACTCCCACGGTGATGAGGCGTCTGACAACGACCCCATGACCGCGAATGTCCTTGAACTTGAGCGTCAACCCCCCTTCGAACAGAATGATGGCGACGAAGATCGAGACAATGGGGAACAGCAATTCGCCGAGCAGATCATCGGGATTGAGCAGTCCGAATATCGGGCCAGCCAGAATGCCGGCTACAAGCAGGAACAGGATGGATGGCAGTTTGAATCGCCATGCCAGCCACTGGCACAATCCGCCCAGCGCCCCTATGGCGGCGATGGCGATCATCGGGTTGTTCATCATGAAAACGTGCTCTGTTGACAGCAATGTCCACTGCTGCCAACGGCAGCCACCGCAATATTACATCGACTGTCGACAGGCAGCAGTGCAATAAAGAACTTACTCGCTGCCCAAGCGTTCGCCAACCCAGCTCAGTTCCCTGGCAATGGCCTGGCTCACGGGTTGTTGTCGATGTTCCTCGGGCAATACATCCCAGGTATAGGTCTCCACTTCCAGGTGGCTGCAGAAACCACTCTGTTTCTGCAACTGCAGTACCTGGGCCAACGAAGACTGCGTGGTCGAGAAGTGTTCCGTCTTGTCCACGAAGACCGGCACATGATAATGCACACGCCACTGCCTATCCGGTTCGCTGATCGGTGCAAACCGGGTTGTCGAGACGGGTGCACGCCCGCCATGAATAGCCATCTGCAGTGTCGGATCCAGAGTGGAGCGAGCTTCCAGGCGATGACGGCAGGCGACGGTTGCGGCGTGTACATCGTTGTATCTCGTGATGCGATCTCCGCACTTCTCGACAACCTGATGCAGGTAGACCGGTTCATCGAACCGTCCCAGGTGGCGAAGTGACGCTTCGTTGACCTGAGGTATTTCCAGCGCAGAGCTCAACTGCACCTTGATGATGGCGATGCCTGCCGACTGCAGACGGGCGATGACATGGGCCGGGTTTTCGAATTCCACCGCGGAATGGCAAACGTCGTAACAGACGCCGATATGCCGATGCATGGCGGCATCGGCAGCTGATCTGGACAGGCCAGTCATGTCGGCCAGCTTGTCGATGGCTTCGGTGCTGAACAGATGCTCCTTGAAGAATGACACCGTCTCGGCAACCGTTTCGAGCATGCAGCAGGGCTCCGGTTCCAGTGCCAGTGCAATGGTCACGCCGGTACGCTGTTCCAGCCCGACGCAATGCGCAACGGCTCGAATCAGGTTGTGGCTGATGCGTTGCTCACTACCCGGCATCATCCAGTCCTTGTAGGTGCCGGGCAGGGTGCTGAGCGAGCCAAGATCATCTGGTGGTGACAGTTCGCACAGCAGCGAAGCCAGGCGACAGGTGTACTCCAGTCGGGACGCTTCGGTCCAGTCCGGCTTGTAGACATCTTCCTTGACACGCTGACCGTGGAAGGCGCCATAGGGGAAGCCGTTCACCGTATAGATGTAGTGATCCTGATCGGCGAGCCAGCTCTTGAATGCCTCCAGCGCATCGGGCTTTTCCAGCGAGTCGAGGCTGTTGCGCGACAGTCGCAGACCGATTCCCATCGGACCGGTTTTTCCCAGACTCTCGCGTACTCGCGGCAGCTGGGTTTGCAGCTGAGGCAAGACATCACTCCAGGCATCGCCGGAATGGATGTTGGTGCAGTAACTCAGGTGCGTGGAGACGCCGGCACAGTCCAGAATCATTGGGCAAGACATTGACGTGGTCAGTAGAGACCTGCCTTCAATGATAGTTTCGTGCCAGATCAGTGCATATCCGGACAGAATCTGGCCGTTTCACGCCGTTGTGGACGAGTTGAGCGGTCTGTTTCGTGAACCTGTAGGCACGCTGCGGTCAAATTAACATGGCTGGCATGCGCAGGATATCGGGCAATAGCTGATAATGTCAGGTTCTCTTCGCAACAGATCGTAGCAGGACGAACACTCTTATGAACCAGCACGCGAGCCAGCCGCGGCCCAGACTGGGTATCATCATTTCGATGTTTCCCGAACTTCACGAGACGTTCATTCTGCGTGAACTGGTGGCGCTGGAACATCGCGGTGTCGAGTTCGATATCTACTCGCTCCAGTACCCGCGTGACCCTGTGACGATCGAAGATGCCATTCGACTTTCCACGGAACGCACTTTCTACTCGCCGTTGCTGAGCCTGGCAGGCGCCAGAGCCTTGCTGCGTGCGGTGGTTCGGCATCCTGCAAGGCTTGCAAAGGCCATCGCTCAGGTCGTGATCAAGGGCCGCGACCGCCCCATGGATGTTGTCAAGAATCTGGCTATTCTGCCGCTGGCTCTGTATATCGGAGAACAGGGAAGGCAGCGCGGCGTGAACCACTGGCACGGACACTGGGCGAATATCCCCACGACGGCCTGTTGGTATCTGCAACAGATCTACGCCGAGCCGTGGTCAGCTGCGATTCATGGTGAAGACATCTTCTCGCCCAACCGGTTTCTGCGACACAAGCTGGATGCCGCCGGGTTTGCCGTGGTCTGCAGCGGATATTTCTGCAACCATCTGAAGAACGAGATGGGGCTGGACAGTCCCGAGAAGATTCACCTGAACTATCATGGACTCGATCCTCGTGTGCTGGAACATGTGCCGGACAAGCCGTTTCGGGACAGAGCACCCGAGGACCCCCTGCGGCTGATCAGTATCGGACGCCTGGTGCCGACCAAGGGCCATGATGTACTGATTCGCGCCTGCGCCGCATTGATCGGGAACGGTCGTGAGTTGCAACTGACCCTCATCGGTTCAGGTCCCATCGAGCAGGAGCTCAAGGCACTGGTCGAAGCCGAGGGTATCGCCGACAGCGTCGATTTTCGTGGTGCTCTGGCATTCGCCGATGTGCTCGAAGCGCTGGACCGGTCCGATGTGTTCTGCCTGGCGCCCCGCCTGATTCCGGGGCACCCACCAGATGGCATTCCCAACGTGATTGCAGAGGCCATGGCCCTGCGTCTGCCAGTGGTGACCACTCGAGTCAGTGCCATTCCCGAACTGGTCAGCGATGGCGAGACCGGACAACTGGTGGAAGTCGATGATGTGCAAGGCTTTGCTGCAGCCATCGAACGGCTGGCAGCCGATCCGCAGCTGGCACGCCGTCTGAGCGAGCAGGCAAACGAACGCGTCGCCAGACTGTTTAATCAGAAACAGAATATCGATGATCTGATGGCGCTGTTTCAGCAACATGTACCCGGTGGCGTACCGCTGGCAGATCAGGCTGTTACAAGCTCTCGATGAACCAGCCAGCGTCAGAGTCCTCGCCGCCCGTATCCACCGGTGGCGCCGTCACAGCCCTCGTCATCGAAGAGCTGTCTATCGGTGGTGCCGAGCAGATGGTGGTGGCCATGGCCAATCAGCTGGTGCAGCTGGGCTGGCAGGTTCATGTCGTGTGTCTGCGTGATGCCGGCGCACTCGCCGCCGAGCTCGATGACAGTATTGTCGTGCATGTTCTGCACAAGAAACCCGGTCTGGATCTGTTCCTGCCGTGGCGCCTGAATCGTTGTCTGCACAGGATCAACCCCCTGGTTGTCAACAGCCATCTGTGGGTCGGCAATACCTGGACGCGCCTGGCCCTGTTGCTCGATCGGCTGCCGGTGGTGGTCACGGAGCATTCGCGCGATGTCTGGAAACCGCGCTACTATCGCTGGATAGACCGCATCCTGGCGTACAGAACCGCGGCGATGATTGCAGTATCCGGGGATACGGCTGCCTTCTATCGCGAAGAGGTAGGCGTGGATCCGGCACTCGTCACGGTGGTCAACAACGGGGTCAATACCCGTAAATATGCGGCGGGAGATGGCCGTTCCCTGCGCGAGGAATGGCTCGGCAACGAGCCGCGATTCCTGGACATGCCGGAGGATCGGCGGGTGCTGATCGGCACTGTCGGACGGCTGGTTCTGGCCAAGAACCATCGACGGCTGATCGATGCGCTTGGTCTTCTGCGACATGACCCCGCGCTGCAGGATCATGACATTCGCCTGATCGTGGTCGGGGATGGCGAGGATCGTGACGAAATCGAAGCCTATGTGCAGAAGACCGGCTTGCTCGATGCGGTGACCTTTACCGGTGCACGTCGGGATATACCCGATGTGCTGGCGGCATTCGACCTGTTCGTTCTCTCCTCTGACCGGGAAGGGCATCCCCTGACAGCCCTGGAAGCGCAGGCCGCAGGGACGCCGGTGGTGTTGACCGATGCCGGTGGCTCAAGCGAGGCGATTGCCCGGGAAGGGGCGTCGTGTGGCGGGGTTCTGGTAGAACGTTCAACCGAGGCACTGGCAGCAGCGCTGCGTGAGATGATCCTGTTTCCCCGGTTGCGAGCCGAGCGAGGCGCTTTCGCGCGACATCACGCACTGCTGCATTTCGACCAAAAGCGCATGATCGAACGCTATATCGAGATATTCAGGGCGGTATCACGCAACTGAGCTTACTGGACGCTGGCAGCTGGCACTGTTGGCAGTCAGACTGTATACCTGTCGCAGACCATCATGAGCGAGTTTTGACATGACGCATACCATTGATTCTGTCGCTGCGCTGGTTCAGCGCATTCACATCATGCTGGCTGAACAGTCGCATGGCCAACGACTGGTCGTGGCAATCGCCGGGGCTCCCGGTGCGGGCAAGTCCACGCTGGCCGAGCAGGTCTGCAGCTTGCTGAATCGTTCGGCAGAGCAGGCTGCAGCGGATGCCGGCAACTCGCCACCAGGGCTGGACTCTGCAGAAGTCTCGGCGGACAGCTCATTGGCTGGCGATAGCGATGCACGACAGCACGGAGCGGAGACCGCTGTCGGCGGCGCTGCTACTGCCGGAGACACCGTGGAGCACGCCGCCGAGATGGCCATCGTGGTGCCGATGGATGGGTTTCATCTGGACAATGCCATCCTGAATGCTCGTGGGCAGATGGCCGTCAAGGGATCGCCACCGACGTTCGATATCAATGGCTTTGTTGCTCTGTTGCACCGTCTGTCCGTACCCGACGGGGCAGATGTCTACATTCCGGTATTCGATCGTGACGCCGACCTGTCCAGAAACGCCGCCCACTGTGTGACCGCAAGGCATTCCGTGATCATCGTGGAAGGCAACTATCTGTTACTGCCACGCAAGGGCTGGAAACGTCTGGCACCCCTGTTTCATTTGAGTGTGATGCTGGATGTGCCACTGCAGACACTGGAGGAGCGCCTTGTCCAGCGCTGGCTGTACCATGGTCTGGAGCCCGAGGCTGCCAGGCAGCGCGCCTTGTCCAATGACATTCCAAACGCACGCATCGTGCAGGAAGAATCAACTGGCGCTCACCTGTACTTCAAGAGCGTGCGACAATAAGGTATCTCCATTGTCGGATACGACATGATCGCCTCCAGTCAACAAGAACAGAATGCAGCGGCCGACGACACCCGGTCCGATAACACGTCCGAAAGCCTGATGATCGGCTGGCGGGAATGGGTTTGCCTGCCGCAGCTCGGATTGCCTGCCGTCAAGGCCAAGGTGGATACCGGCGCCCGAACCTCCGCCATTCATGCACGCGATATTCGCCGCGTCAAACGCGACGGTGGCCAGGACTGGGTGGAATTCACCGTTCAGCCGATACAGCGAGACAGCACCATCGAACGTCGCTGTGAAGCCCAGCTGCTGGACATCCGGCGCGTGACCGATTCCGGTGGTCACGCCTCCGACCGCTTCTTCATCGCCACCGAGTTGCAACTGGGGTCCATCAGCCGGACCATCGAAATGACACTGTCACAACGCGATGACATGCTGTTCAGGATGCTGCTGGGCCGTACTGCCATGGTGCCCGGCATTCAGGTCGATCCATCCTTGTCATTCACTCTCGGACGGGTGTCCGCCCGTCTGCTGTATGCAGAACCTCCTGCAGGAGTTGAAAGTTGAAAATTGCCATTCTTTCGCGGAACCGGCGTCTGTATTCCACTCGACGGCTCATCGAAGCCGCCGAACAGCGCGGCCACGAAGTCCAGGTAATCGATGTGCTGCGCTGTTACATGAACATCGTGTCGCGCAAACCCAGTATCCATCTGGAAGGCAAGGAGCTAGACAGTTTCGATGCGGTCATTCCGCGCATTGGTGCATCCGTGACGGCCTATGGCACCTCGGTTCTGCGGCAGTTCGAAATGATGGGTACCTATACCCTGATAGAGTCTGTTGCGCTGTCGCGCTCGCGTGACAAGTTGCGCTCGCTGCAATTGCTGTCGCGCAAGGGCATTGGCTTGCCGGTCACCGGCTTTGCCAACAAGCCCGGTGACAGCAAGGACATCATCAAGATGGTGGGTGGGGCACCGGTTGTCATCAAGTTGCTGGAGGGCACGCAGGGGATCGGCGTGGTACTGGCCGAGACCAACAAGGCGGCGGAATCGGTCATCGAGGCCTTCATGGGTCTGCAGGCCAATATTCTCGTGCAGGAATTCATCAAGGAAGCCGGCGGTGCGGACATTCGTTGCCTGGTGGTCGGCGGCAAGGTGGTTGCGGCCATGAAACGCCAGGCCGCCGACGGCGAGTTTCGTTCGAACCTGCATCGAGGTGGTTCTGCCAGTCTGGTGAAGATCACGCCTGACGAACGGGCGACAGCGGTCAGTGCGGCCAAGGTGCTGGGGCTGTCCGTGGCTGGTGTCGATCTGCTGCGCTCATCACGGGGTCCACTGGTCATGGAAGTGAATTCCTCTCCGGGGCTGGAAGGTATCGAATCTGCCAGTGGCAAGGATGTGGCAGGCATCATCATCGAGGAGCTGGAAAAGAACGCCAGGCCGGGTAATACCAAGACACGGGGAGCTCGCGGTTGAAGGAGGACGAAACAGACGCAATCAGCAAGACTGCTGGAACTGCCCCCGCGGAGGGGCAGAACAGCAAGACCGGTCGTTCGGGCAGCCGAGCAGCTGCCGTCGCTCGCGACCCCATCGTCATTGGCGATGTCAGCATCGAACCCGGGCAGCGTTGCTATGTGGATTTGCCGTTGCCGCCCCTGTATACCCACACCTCGGTGGCCATGCCGGTGCATGTCATCCATGGCAAGCAGCCGGGTCCGGTGTTGTTTGTCACCGCCGCGATTCATGGCGATGAAATCAATGGTATCGAGATCATTCGTCGCTTGCTGGCAACCAGATCGCTGAGCCGGATTGCCGGTACACTGATTGCGGTGCCCGTGGTCAACGTCTATGGCTTCGTGTCCCAGTCACGCTATCTGCCGGACAGGCGGGATCTGAACCGATCGTTTCCCGGTTCCGAGCAGGGCTCCATGGCGGCGCGTCTGGCCGATACCCTGATGAGCGAAATCGTGGCGAAATGCACGCATGGTATCGATCTGCACACGGCTGCCGAAGGTCGTGCCAATCTGCCCCAGATTCGTGTCGACCTGGATGCACACCCGGACTTGCTGGAGCTGGCTGAAGCCTTCGCGCCGCCGATCCTGCTCGATTCGCACACACGGGACGGTACTCTGCGCAGCGCTGCCGGCAAATTGCCACTGTTGCTGTATGAGGCCGGTGAAGCCCTGCGTTTTGATGAACTGGCCATTCGCGCCGGTCTGAAAGGTGTGTTGCGCGTCATGCGGCACCTGAACATGCTGCCCGCCAGCAAGAGCGACGAAAAGAAAAGCAAACCCTGGCTGGCCAACAACAGCGTCTGGATGCGGGCACCGCAGAGCGGTATCCTGCGTTCGCGCATTCCTCTGGGCGGTATCGTGGAAGAGGGTGTGGTGCTGGGCTATATCTCGGATCCCTTCGGCGAGGCCGAACAGGCTGTTGTCAGTGATGTGTCCGGCGTGCTGATCGGTATCACCAAGCTGCCTCTGGTACATGAAGGCGAAGCCCTGTATCACGTGGCAACAACCGCTTCAACCAAGTCAGCGGCACGTGCCGTTGATGAATTTCGTCTCGAATACGAACAACCTTTGATAAAAAGACTCAAATAATGAAATTCCGTTCTCTGGGAAAACACGGCATGCCGGCCTCCGTGGTGGCCTTCGGTGCCTGGGCAATTGGCGGTTGGCGCTGGGGTGGCGCCGATGCGGAGAGCTCGGTGCAGGCTGTCAGAGCCTCACTGGATGCCGGTGTCAATCTGATCGACACGGCTGCTGTCTATGGTTTCGGCCTGTCCGAGGAAATCGTTGGCAAGGCCATCGAAGGACGCAAGCGCGAAGACATCGTTCTGGCAACCAAATGCGGCCTGCGCTGGGATATCGAAACGCCCAACCTGCATGCCGAGAGTGAGGGCAAGCGCATTTTCCGAACACTGGATGAAGCCTCCATCCGCTGGGAACTGGAGCAGAGTCTGGCGCGTCTGGGAACGGATTATATCGACCTGTACCAGACCCACTGGCCAGACCCGGAGACTGACCTGGAAGCGGTTGTGGCAACACTTGAGAAACTACGTGATGAAGGGCTGATTCGTGCCTGGGGTCTGTGCAATGAATCGGCTGAACGGATTGCCGAAGCGGCCCGACTGGGTACCCTGAGTACCGACCAGGAACGCTACAGTCTGCTGGATCGCGAACAGGACAGTGCCAATCTGCCGGTTTGCGAAGAATTCGATGTGGGTTTTCTGTGCTATTCGCCAATTGCCCAGGGGCTGTTGACGGGCAAGATGGATGGCAAGCGCGAGTTTTCGGACAACGACCTGCGCGCCGGCAATCCACGGTTTGCGCCACCCGTGCTGGAGGCCGTGCAAGCGGTTCTGGCGCCGGTCAAGTCACTGGCCCGTGATCGTGGTGTGAGCACTGAACAGCTGGTACTTGCCTGGACGTTGCAGCAGCCGGGTGTCAGTCATGTACTGGTGGGCACACGCGATATCAACCAGGCGGCCTCCAATGCCGCCGTCGGTTCCATCGAACTGGATAGTGAAGAGTTGGCCATGATCTCTCAGGCCGCCGATGCCTGGCCCGGGTTCGAGGCCTTCGGCAAGTAGTTGCCGATAAGCGTTCCTGCCCGAGCGCATCACCAGATCGGTTGTCGAACGTAGAAGGCGCAACCGCTCAGCGATGACAGATGGGCTCCTGACGCTGCGGTAGTTGCGTCAGGCAGCCTGAGTCGGGAGGCGTCTCTTGCGCCATCCATGGCCGGTGGCTGGCGCCGTTCGGCTCAGTCAAGCTGACCCAGCGCATTGAAGGCCTGACTGACCAGCTCTCCCTGCCAGAAGTCCGTAGCCTTCATGGCTTTTCCCGGGGGGCTGTCTGACTGTACACCGCTTGTATCGAGTGAGCGGTAGACCAGACGGAACCATTCGCCGTTGTTGCGGAACGAGCGAACGTCTGCCGTGACCGTTTCACCATTGAGCAGCAGACTCATCTGCCAGCGCGGTTCTGCCAGATCGACAGGAATCACCAGTGAGTCCCCCGGCGCCAGAGTCAGCGGTTCGGCTGCCAGCCCGCTACACACGCCATCGGGCTCCCGGTAGCCGGACGTGACATGGTTCATCGGCTCCAGATGAAAGCCGCAGTTCTCGCCGGGGTTGTTCAAGGTGACAGTCTGGTCCGATTGATTGACAACGGTCAATGTCAATGGGGCTGAAGCTGCATTACTGTCGCTGTTGTTGTTGTTATCGGGGCCCGTGCCGGTAGCCGGATCGGCGTCGGCAGGAATGTTCCGATTCAAGGCAAAATCGTCAGCTATCTCGATACCGATGGCCAGCGCATTCCAGTCATATCCAGTCAATACGGCTGTTCCATAGGCGTTGACCGAGATGCGAGCGTGCAAGGCAGTCTGCAAGCCGCCGCGTAGCCCCTGACGCTGTTCGATTTCGATACCGTGACCCTGCTCGACAAACAGTTGCTCGATGCCATAACCGACATCCACGCGATTCAGGCCAATACCGGGGCTATCGGTGCGGAGCCGTCCACGCAGAAAGAGGTTGTCTGCTGCAGGATCGGGCTCGACATTGGTGAAGTAGGCAACGTCATGCAGTCCACCGGGGCGTGCTTGTAGTACGGCATAGATCCTGTCTCCCTTGCGTGGCACTGTGTCCGCAGGCGTCCAGCGAACGGGGGCATGATCGAGGGAATTCAGGCCATAGCGAAGACGCACGAAATCACCCCGAAACGGGTCGCGCGGGTCAATCGGGGCGGTGGCAATCGACACGCTTGTGCCATGGGCGATGACGGCTTCCCGCTCATACACCATATAGCCCAACACAAATGCCTGAGCGGCAATGCAGGCGGCAATCAGCGTGCTACGCATTCGATTGCTCCCTGGCCTTGCGCTGCGCATAGCGGTGTCCCACGAGGAACAGCAATGCACCGATGACGAGAAAGGCGGCAGATCGCATCAGCAGGCTCTGGAACAGGTCGTCAAAATGCGCCATGATCAGAACACACAGCGTCAGGCAACCGAGGGTCACCTGTCGCCACTGGAGCGTGTCGGTGCCCCGGATGATCAGCAGAACACAATGCAGGGCCAGAATCGCATTGCTCAAGAGATTCAGGCTTGTGTGCCCTCGTGCCGTGATATCGAGCTGATAGGCCATCAGGACAAGCAGGGAGAACAGCACGGCAATGCGTTGCAGTTCGATGGTTCGATCCGCGGCAGTCGCGTGTTGGCCGGGTCTGGCGAGGATCATCAGGGCCAGCCACACGAGGGCAGTCGAGATCAGCATTCCCCAGATGGTGAGCCGATACCATTCTTCCGATCCGCTGGGCAGATCGGACAGAGATAGCTGATACAGGGAAAACTCACTGACGAAGGTCATGTACAGCAGGCAGGCACCGTAAACAAGGGCCCCCATGGCTCTGAGGACAGAGGCACTGCCCGGAAAGCTCGACCGCCTGCTCCAGTGGCTGATGGCAAGAATCATCAGTGCACTGCAGAAGAGCAGCTTGAATACGATGGCGTAGGTCCAGTGATAGCCGATGGTCAGCAACAGCAGTCCGAAGAGCGCCAGGATCGTCAGACTCAGCAGGGTGCGCGAGCGTTGTACCCAGGCCAGCGGCAGCAGGGTCAGGGCGATGATGCCGATGCTGGCGAGATGAACACGGTTGAAGTCCATCGTCTCGGATAATCCCCAGATCGATATCAATAGCGTAGCCAACAGACCCTGGATGACCGACGGAACGGTCCAGCCAAGCATCAGAGCGCCGATGCCCCAGAGCAGCAGTGCAGTGGGGTAATGTTCGTCCATGTGATAGATCTGCGCAATCAGCCAGATACCGGCGCCGAACATCATGGTGCCCAGCAAATGGAGACCTTCGACGAGGTTGGCATGGTCTGTCGGCTTGCGGCGCAACCACCAGGCAGTGCCGTGGCTCAGCAACAAGCCGGCGAATATCAGTGCCAGTTTGGCCGCCCTGGGAAGTGCAGCCCAGTTGTAGGCAAAGAACAGGATGACACCCAGTCCGAATATCAGGGAGCCGATGCCCGTGAGAATGAACAAACCCCAGGAGCGCTCGTTCGAGACAGGGTAGCGAGCGGCGATGGCTGTGGCGCTGGTCTGGTCGATCAGACCCTCTTTCAGCCAGTCGCCAATTTCCTGTCGTAGCCAGACAGCGTGCTTGCTCATGGGCTTGCTCTGTTGTGCTCTATTCGTCGAAAACCAGTGTGAAGAGGTCACGCGTCATGGTGATCCGGTCTTTTTTTTGGATCAATATACTGGAAGAAGGTGGCGGCAGCCTGCCTGCGTGTCTTGAAAGGGAGTTGGGCAGGCAACGCCATCTCGAGTGGTGAGTGGCGAGTGGTGAGAGGCGAGAGGCGAGAGGCGAGAGGCGAGAGGCGAGAGGCGAGAGGCGAGAGGCGAGAGGCGAGAGGCGAGAGGCAAGAGGCAAGAGGCAAGAGGCAAGAGGCAGTTCCGCTTGTATTTTCAGGATTTCTCGCAAGTGAGCAACTCCCTGTTGT
Organism: Granulosicoccus sp. 3-233; assembly: GCF_052681095.1. Lineage (NCBI taxonomy): Bacteria > Pseudomonadati > Pseudomonadota > Gammaproteobacteria > Chromatiales > Granulosicoccaceae > Granulosicoccus > Granulosicoccus sp. 3-233. The sequence goes on along the minus strand of NZ_JBQYLE010000003.1, from coordinate 95,936 downwards.
GTTTATCACCACATTTGCAGCATGATGGTGATATCGGAATCAACCATCCGGAGACTTTTCCGGAAAGCCCGAATCGAATTGCTGGTCAGTGAATTCTGTTGCCTATGTGTTGTTACAGAATATTCGCGAGGATTGCACGAATCTGTACAGCCACACGAATCGTGCGCGCGCTGTTGAAAGGTGAATTTTCGCCGAAACCCTCGGCGCCAGTCTTGACTGCCTGCCAATCCGATGGTTCTGCGCATGTGACGCGCTCAGGAGTGACCATCAGTGTCGGGGGTTGTCATCGACTTCAGCGTACGAATAACGACGATCTACCGGGAAGTGGAAGACCAGGAAGAAGTCCTGGTGGTTCTACAAGCCAGTTGATCGAAATCGGGGGTAGCCGGTGGAGCGACGACTGACAACAATCCTGGCAGCTGATATTGCGGGGTTTTCGCGACTCATCGGGCTGGACGAGGAGGGCACGCTGGAAGCCCAGCGTTCTCATCACAAGGAATTCATCGATCCATTGCTGGAGAAACATGGTGGCCGGGTGGCCAATACGGCCGGCGATAGCCTGCTGGTCGAATATCCGAGTGCGGTCGAGGCTGTACGGTGTGCACTGGCACTGCAAACGGGTCTGGCGGAACGCAATGCCGAGATTCCCCGTGACCGACGTATCGAGTATCGCATAGGCATCAATGTCGGTGATGTCGTCAACCAGTCAGGTGATTTGCTGGGCGATGGTGTGAATGTGGCGGCGCGTCTGGAAGCGTTGGCGCCACCAGGTGGCATCATCGTCAGTCGAAGTGTCCGTGATCAGGTCCGTGACCGTCTGGAGTTGGACATGTCGGATCTCGGCGAGATTTCGGTCAAGAATATCACCCGTGCGGTGCGGGCCTTTCAGGTGCTGAAAGAAGGCGATACTGCCATGAAATCGCCGGGGAAATCGACCTACCGTCTGCGGCGTCTGGTCTCGATTGCCTCTCTTGTGCTGCTTGTGTCAGGCGCCGTTATCGTCTGGCAGTCCGGAGGTTTCAGAAACGCTTCAGATGAGCAATCCGTGCTGTCGGATAAACCGTCGATTGCCGTCCTGCCTTTCGACAACTTCACGCCAGACGAGAGTCAGCGCTATTTCGCGGATGGCATGACGGAAGACATCATCACGGATCTCTCGAAAGTTTCCGGTCTGTTTGTCATTGCGCGCAACTCGTCTTTTGCATATCGGGGAAAGAGTGTTGATATCAGAACGGTTGGCCAGGAACTGGGAGTCAGCCATGTGCTGGAAGGTTCGGTGCGGCGAGTCGGTGATCAGCTGCGAGTCAATGTGCAGTTGATCGAAGTCGCTACGGGAGGTCACCTCTGGGCCGACCGGATCGATGGCGAAACGGCAGACGTATTCAAGCTGCAGGACCAGATGACGCAACATATTGTCAATGCACTGAAGGTCCGGATGACCAGTGCCGAGCAGCGACGACGGGAAAACGGCACGCGTGTCGATCCTCAGGCCTACGATCTTTACCTGCAGGCGAGAAAGCTGCATTCAACCTTCAAGTTGACCGACCGACCTGAGATGCTGCGACTCTATGGCCATGCCATCAAGCTGGATCCGGGTTTTGCACAGGCGCATGCCCATCTGGCCAATGTCGCCTTCGATGTGGCACGCCTGGATCACTTCTGGATCATGCCGCAGCAAGAGGCCTACGCTCTGGTCGAGCGTCACACGGCAAAAGCACTGGAGCTTGAACCGGATAATGCAATGGCCCTGTCGACGCTGGCGGATCAGGCATTGAGAGCTGGCGAGGCGGAAAAGGCCATTGCCATGATCGACCAGGCCGTCACGGCCGCACCTAGTGACATCGACACGGTGGGGCGCCAGGCCTACATCCTGTCACGCAGCGGACACCACAGTGACGCTGTGGCTACGGTTGAGTTGCTGCTACGTCTGGAACCCAATCCGACGGCTGTGCAACTTGCGGTCATATCCCACAGCTATTTTCACGCAAAGCGATACGAAGAGGCCATCAAGTACGGCGAACTGGCGTTGACGATGGAGGTCAATCCGTCCTGGGCACTGGAGATTCTGGCACCGGCCTATGCCCGACTCGACAGGCAGGAAAATCTGGCTCTGACCATGAAGGCGCTGTTCAAGGTCTGGCCCGAGATCAGCCTCCGTCACTATCGCTATTATCTTCACTATGTTCGCCCCGCGTCCAACCTCGAACATTTGCTGGAAAGTCTTCGCCTGGCAGGTGTGCCGGAAAATCCTCTGGGTGTGGTGGCGATGCCCGAGAACATGCTGACTGAAGCGGAGCTGGCCGATGTCATGCATCCGGATGTTCAGCGAATCGGTTTCGATAACAACGGCTGGCGATTTCGTACCGTGAACTCGGCGGACGGTGATTACCATTCGACCTGGCAGTCACCGAATGGGCATCAGTTCGAGTTTACCGGCGAGGGCACGAGGCTGATTCTGGATGAAGACCAGCAGCTGGTGCTGGAGGCCTGCTCGATAGACCCGGAGCACAATGGGGGGCGCGAATACTGTGCCCTGTTCCTTCGCAATCCGGGCGGCAGCAAGGCGAGCCGGGATGAGTATCTATCGGTTACCGAGCGAAATGTATCCCGGTTCGCTGTCTTTCCGCGCGAGGCCGACATCGATTGGACCCGGGCGCCTCGATAAGCCCTGTCTGCGGCCTGACCCACACCCGACGGCATCGGTCCACGGCCTCACCAGACATGAAGCCTGTGCCTGGCGCTTTGCGGGCGGATTCCGTCCGCGGTCCTGATAGAGCGGGACTACAAGGGTAGGGCGCTGAGTGGGAGAAAAGGGCAATTCGTGTGTTTTCGGTCCGAGATGGTGTCAGAGGGCGGGAGACGGTGGTTGATCCGGACCAATGAGTGGTTTTTGATGGGAGAAGATGGGTCTTTTTCAGTCAAGGTGGTGTCAGGTGGGTCTGGAGTGGCAATTCGAGTCGTTCTACGGAGTTTTCAGTGAAAATCCCGCGAGGAAACAGTGAGTTCGCCGAGCATCCACGATAGATCCTCGATCTTGCGCGCCACCAGATGAGACACCCCCTGTTCGCGCTGGGTCTGGCCATAGACCGACACAAGCTGAGCGCCGAGCACCTCCTTGCGGAACGTTTCTGCTACCTGGCTCCAGACAATGATGTTCATCGGACCGCCTTCATCCTCGATGGTCAGGAACACCACGCCGCTGGCCGTGCCGGGCCGTTGCCGGACCTTGACCAGACCCGCCACCCGGGCCATGCGCCCATCCGGAATCGCAGCCCAGCTGATCGAGTCCAGAATGCGACGCTTCGTCAATTGCTGGCGAAGCAGTGACAGAGGGTGGCGGTTGAGCGTCAAACCGGTGCTCATGTAATCCGCAGCCGTGTTCTGCCCCTCGGTTGGTGCAGGCAGGGTCTGTAGTGGTTCGACGGCAGAAGCATCGGCCAGCAGCTCGGGCAGCGCCTCCACGCCCAGCAGATCCCATTGTGCCTGATGACGATTGCCACTGATGTTCTCCAGGGCGCCGGCAATGGCCAGCGCTTGCTGATCGCTCTGATTGATTCCCGAGCGACGCACCAGATCGGCAGCACTGCTGAAGGGGCCATTGCCCCGTGCTGCCAGCAGGCGGTCGGCCCCACTGCCGGAGAGCCTTGATACCAGTCGCAAGCCGAGTCGCACGGCTGCCTGGGGCAAGGGGGTTGCTGTGTTCTCGATGGCAGGCCCCTGAGTTGGCGTCGTTGTGCAGGACTGAATCGCCGGTGACGCCGAATGACTGTCACATGAGCTTGATGTGCACGGGGGAGTCGTCGGGTGCGTGTCCGACGGCATCTCCATTTCCACCAGCGTGTGATCCCAGTCACTCTCGTTGACATCCACCGGCAGCACGGTGACGCCATGACGTCGGGCATCCTGCGTCAGGTCGGACGGATCGTAGAAGCCCAGTGGCTGGCTGTTCAGCATGGCGCACAGAAAGACTGCCGGCTCATGGCATTTCAGCCAGCAGGACACATAGACCAGCAGGGCAAAACTGGCAGCATGGGATTCGGGGAATCCGTATTCACCAAAGCCTTCTATCTGGCGGAAGATGGATTCGGCAAATTCAGGCTCGTAGCCGTTCTTCAGCATGCCGCCGACGACTCGATCATGAAACTGCGCGACCTGTCCACCGCGTCGCCAGGCGGCCATGGAACGACGCAGTTCATCTGCCTGACCGGCCGAGAAGCCGGCCGCCACCATGGCGATTTCCATGACCTGCTCCTGAAACACCGGGACCCCCAGGGTGCGCTCCAGCACGCGTTCCAGCTCTACGCTGGGGTAGGCCACCGGTTCGAGCCCCTGACGCCGCTTCAGGTAGGGGTTGACCATCCCCCCCTGAATGGGACCAGGCCGGACGATGGAGACTTCGATGACCAGATCATAGTAGTTGCGGGGTCTGAGTCTTGGCAGCATCGACATCTGCGCTCGTGACTCGATCTGGAATACACCGATGGTGTCAGCCCTGCAGATCATGTCATAGGTGGCAGTGTCGTCGGCAGGAATCTGCGCCATGGTATGAGTGATTCCACGATAGGCTTCGATCAGTCTGAAGCATTTGGCAATGGCGGTGAGCATGCCCAGCGCCAGTACATCCACTTTCAGCAGTCCCAGTTCTTCCAGGTCATCCTTGTCCCATTGAATGATGGTGCGATCGGGCATGGCGGCGTTCTCCACCGGTACCAGTGTGGACAGGTCCCTGTCGGATATGACAAAGCCGCCCACATGCTGAGACAGGTGGCGCGGGAAACCCAGTAACTGCTGCAGCAACCAGGTAAAGCGTTTGATGAGTGGACTGTCAGGGTCGAAGCCCATGGCTTCGAGGCGCTCACCGACCACTTCACTGCCATCCCACCAGGCCATGGATTTCGACAGGGCTTCTATCTGGTCTTCAAGCAGACCGATGGCCTTGCCCAGGTCGCGGATGGCGCTGCGTTTTCGATAGGTGATGACCGTCGCGGCCAGGGCAGCCCGGTGCCTGCCATACTTGGCATATATATACTGGATGACCTCTTCACGTCGCTCATGTTCGAAGTCGATATCGATATCGGGTGGTTCATCGCGTTCGCGGGAGATGAAACGCTCGAACAGCATGCGCGTGCGTGACGGGTCGACCTCGGTTACCCCGAGGCAGTAGCAGACCGCCGAATTGGCGGCCGAGCCACGCCCCTGACACAGGATGTTCTGGTCGCGGGCAAACTTCACGATGTCATGCACGGTCAGGAAATAGGACTCGTACTGCATGTCACGGATCAGTGTCAGCTCATGCTCCAGCTGCGCCTGGACATCCGCGCTGTAGCCATAAGGCCAGCGCCAGGACGCCCCTTCGTACGTCAGTTTGCGCAGGTATTGTGCGGCGCTGAGCTCTGCAGGTACGACTTCACGTGGATACCGATAATCCAGATCGCCCAGATCGAAGTGACACAGGTCCGCCACATCCGTGGTGTTCTTCAGCGTCTGTTCCGGATAGATGGAATAGAGCGCCCGGATATCGCGCAGATAGCGCTCGCCATTCTGAAACAGCCGCCGCCCGGCATGGTCCAGGGTGCAGTTGTGGCGGATGCAGGTCACGATATCCTGCAAGGCACGTCGTTTACGCTCGTGCATGTGAACATCACCGCTGGCCACGACAGCCAGCTCGTGTCGTGCGGCAACCTCGAACAACCAGTGACTGTGTTTCTGGTCATAGCTGCCATAATGCAGTTCCAGCGCGATGAAGGTGTGAGGTCCCAGGGCCCGTAGCCAGCTGAACCAGTGATCCATGCCCTGGCGACCATTGGGCAGGTACGGCGGTACCAGCAACAGGCAGCAGCCTTCAAGGCCTGCATTTTCGATCATGTTCAGGGTGACCCGGTAACTGCCCTTGTCAGCTGCGCGCCGCGCCGCCGTGATCAGCTGACACAATCTGGCGTAGCTGGCAAGGTCTCGTACCAGTGCCACCAGTCTGAAGCCGTCATCCAGTGCGAATTCACTGCCGACGATCAGCTTGAAGTCACTCTGCGTCATGACCCGGGTTGCCGATTTTCCCGGCGCCACATCGGTGCGAGTGCGATTGCACAGTTCCTTCATTCGCCCATAGGCCCTGACCACGCCGGCCATGGAGCATTCATCGGTGATGGCCAGAGCGGAGTAGCCGAGTGCAACCGCCGTGTCCACCAGTTCTTCCGGGCGGGATGCCCCTCTCAGAAAGCTGAAGTTGGAGACACAGTGAAGCTCGGCATACGGGCCCGGATAATCCTTGGATAGCTGTATGTTCATACACTGTTTATTAATACAGTTATCATGCCGAAGGTCAAGTCATCGAGGGATACATGAGAGGCTCAGGTGTCGGGAATGAGGTCTGTGTGGCAGTGTGGATGATTGGCGCATGGGTCCAGTTCGGGGGGCGGACAGGTCTGAGGGAGCCCTGGGTAGACTCTGTATGCGCTCTGGGGGAGTTCTGAGGGAGCTCCGAAGGAAGCTCCGAAGGAAGCTCTGAGGAGAGTACTGAGGAGAGTACTGAGGAGAGTACTGAGGAGAGTACTGAGGAGGGTTCTGAGGAGGGTTCTGAGGAGGGTTCTGAGGAGAGTTCTGAGGAGAGTTCTGAGGAGAGTTCTGAGGAGAGTTCTGAAGGAAATCTGGGTGAAAACTGAATACACTCTGGGGGAGGGCCAGGCTGCCCGGACGCGGGCGTGCGCATGACATGCACCGTCCAGCCGTAGCCAGTTGAGTGGGTGAGTTGGTGAGTTGGTGAGTTGGTGATTCTGTGATTCCGTGATTCATCGCTTGCACGATCGCGACACTATCGTCAGCCAGTCACTCGCGGTATGCTTTGGCCCCTTCAATCTGGCAGCTGGAACGGCCCCATGCTCAACAATCTGATTCTCGATATCGGCAATGTCATTTGTGACTGGAACCCGGATGCGCTCGTCGGCGGAGCCTTTGACAGCCCGGTAGAGCAGGAGGAAGCATTGCGGGTCACAGTCGGGCATGCCGATTGGCTGGCACTGGATCAGGGCCTGCTGAGCATGGAGGAAGGTATTGCCAGGGCGCAGACCAGAACAGCGCTGAATCCCGATGGAATTGCCAGCATCTACCAGAACCTGGGCTCTTCCTTGCTGGCGCTACCCGCTACCATGGATGCCATGCAACGTGCCAGCAGCGCCGGCGTACCGATCTACATCCTTTCGAACATGCCAAAGCATGCCTGGGATTACCTGGCAGCCAATCATGATTGCTGGGACGCCTGCGCAGGCATAGTCGTTTCCTGCGAGGCGGGATGCATCAAGCCGGATGCCGCGATATACCGACACCTGTGCGAACGGTTTTCACTGACGCCCGAGAGCTGCGTATTCGTTGATGACATGGAAAAGAACACCACTGCTGCCATCGCATTCGGCATGCAGGCCGAGCAGCTGACCGACAAGCACGCCGGCGGCGATTTGCTCGATCGACTGGTAAGCAGGATTCTTGCAGAAAGACATTGATGGTCTGTTCGCCGACAGGATGTGATCCGACACTGCCATCTGCGCATCCGGATGTGCATCAGGGCAGATCCTTGCCCTGATGAGTCCTGATGAGTCCTGATGAGTTCTGATGAGTCCTGATGAGGTCGAGTCAATCCTTGTCGACTGCATTCAGAACCCGTACCGGATTCCCGTCAAGCCATTGTGCAATGTCCTCCACGGCCTGACCATACACCAGGGGATAGAGCTCCTCGATCGTGTAACCGACATGCCCGGTGAGCACGGTATTGTCGAGTGCTCGGAGCGGGTGATCCGTTGGCAAAGGCTCCACATCAAACACATCCAGAGCAGCACCGGCGATCTGCCTGTTCTGCAACACATCGATCAATGCTCGTTCGTCGACGATGGGGCCACGAGCTGTATTGACCAGATAGGCGCTTCGCTTCATCAGGGATAATTCTCTGGCACCCACCATGCCCCGCGTTCGATCGCTGAGTAGCAGGTGGATGCTGAGCACATCGGACTGGGTAAACAGTTCATCCTTCTCGACGTGGGTGACGCCGGCTTCGGCCGCTCGCTCTGGCGTCAGATTCTGGCTCCAGGCAATGACCCGCATGCCAAAGGCATTACCGATACCGGCAATTTCACTCCCCAGTCTGCCCAGGCCCAGGATGCCCAGCGTCTTGCCCTTCAATCCGATGCCTATTGATTCATGCCAGCCGCCGGCATGCATGGATGCGTTCTCGGCCGGAATCTGCCGGATGATCGCCATGATCAATGCCCAGGTCAGTTCGAACGGGGCGTTGCGCATCATCTGCGTGCCGCAGACGGTCACGCCATTCTGACGGGCAGCTTCCATATCCACTGACAGGTTGCGCATGCCTGCCGTGATCAGCAGTTCAAGCTCGGGCAGACGATCCAGCAGTGTTTTCGGGAACGGGGAGCGTTCGCGCATGATGACGATGATCTGGAAGGGAGCCAAGGCCTCAGCCAGCGCATCCTCGCCGGCAATGTGCTCATTGAATACAGTGACCTCCGTCCGGGCCAGGCTCTCCCAGGCGGCGGACGTTCGCGACGCATTCTTGTAATCATCGAGAATCGCGATTCTCTTCATCTCGTGTGCGCTCCATTGAATTGGCGTGATGGCCTTGGTATACCACAAGTACTCTGTCGAGACTTCAGACAGGAGCTTGTGGAAGATGCCAGGCTGTCGTCAGGACACATCACCGGCTGGACAGTGTAATGTTGGGGCTCGTTACCCATTCCCGAGCTGGAATCGATTCATGATAGAAGAGCCGCCATTACTGATCATTCGAGAGAACCACGCCAGACCGAGCGCTCGGCAGTTGCAGGCACTGGCAGGGACTCCCACCGGTTTTCTGGCAGATGCCATGAAGGGACGCGGGGCATTGCCGGCCGGCATTCGCCATGTCAGTCCCGGTATTCTCCCGGCAAGAATGTGCGGTCCTGCACTGACTTGTCTTTGTGGACCGGCTGATGTCCTGGCGGTGTTTGCAGGTCTGGGCGAGGTTCAACCCGGCGACATCATGGTCGCGTCGACGGGGCAGTGGGACGGCTCGGCTGTCATTGGCGATCGGGTCATGGGGATGCTTCGCAATGCGGGCGGTCAGGGGTTTGTCACCGATGGTCTGGTGCGCGATGTCGCCGGCATCAACAAGGTGGGCCTGCCGGTCATGTGTGCGGGTGTGTCGCCCAATTCTCCCTATGCCAACGGCCCCGGCGAGGTCGGTACGGATGTACAGCTCGGCGATATGCGGATCAGCAGTGGCGACGTGATTGTCAGTGATGAAGATGGTGCGGTGGTGATTGCGCACGATCGACTGGATGACGTCATCACGGCATTGGAGACGGTTCGGGAGCTGGAGGCATCGCTCGATGCTGCCGTCGACAATGGGCTCATCATGCCGGACAGCACGCGGGAATTGTTGAGCAGTTCGCGAGTAAGGCGCATCTGAACCCTGCATTGAATGATCGGGCTTGATGCCTCAGAACATGACCATGGTTCGTCTGGTGGTAACCCGTCTGTTTGCGGCTCACGAGGCAAAGCCGTATATTGTCGCTATCCTCACTGGCAAGCCAGCCATTTCCTCCGGGTCTCATCCGACTGCCTGACACATGCCGAGCTTCTACGGATTTTCAATACTCGATCTCTTTGCTCTGGCACTGTTTTTCGTGACCTGGATAGGGCACTTCTATGTCGTCAATCATTCACGTTACAGCCCCGCGACCATTACCACGGCCATGGTGGAAATGCGGGAACAGTGGATGCGCAACGTCATCAAGCGCGAAGGGTCGCCGTTTGATGCACTGATACAGAACGGTCTGCAGCAGGGGGTGCTGTTCTTCGGTTCTACCTCGGTGCTGCTGATCGGTGGTCTGGTGGCCGGTCTGGGGTCGGGAGACAACGCCGTTGCCGTTTTGCAGGAAATCCCTCTCTCCACCACGAGTTCGCGCTTTCAGTGGGAAATCAAGATTCTTCTGATCGTTTTCATCTTCGTTTTTGCGTTTTTCAAGTTTGCCTGGAGCTACCGGCTCTACAACTATATTCTGATCATGATCGGTGCGGCTCCCGACAAGGATGAAGACGAGCGTGTACTGGACTTCTATGCCAGGAAGCTGTCCTTGCTGCATGCCCTGGCGGCCAAGCACTTCACCACCGGTCTGAACTCCTACTTCTTTGCGCTGGCAGCATTCACCTGGTTCATCAATGCCTGGTTGTTCATGGCGGCGACTCTCTGGGTGGCATTCGTGCTGTACCGTCGAGCATTTCGATCCCGATTTCTGATGATCCTCAGAATGAAGGAACATTGAGGTTACATAGACTGTCTCTCCACTGACCAGAGGTTCGAACCTGCCATGAATTACGTTCACATCATTGCCATACTGGCAGTCTTGCAGTTCTTCTACTTCAGTTTCATGGTGGGGCAGGCCAGGGGGAAATTCGGCATCAAGGCACCCGCGATCAGCGGTAACGAGGAATTCGAACGTGTTTTCCGTGTGCAGATGAACACGCTGGAACAGCTGGTGTGTTTTCTGCCGGCCTTGTTCGTTGCGTCGCTGTACTGGTCACCGCCGTTCATTGCGGTGGTGGGGTTTGTCTACCTGGTGGGACGCACACTCTACAGACGAGCCTATATTGTCGATCCGGGCAAACGATCCGTCGGATTCCTGCTGACGATCATTCCAACGGTCATACTGATGCTGGCCGGATTGATCGGCGCATTGTTCCGAACGGCCAGTTGAGACTACGGTCCGTCGCGATTGTCGTAGACTGACGACAATCCTGTTGGACAGGCGTCGCGGTTGCGGTGCGTTTGTCACAGACTGATACCCTGCTCATGCACACGGGTTGCGGTCGCTGACGAGCGGCATCATGACGCTGCGACCTCATGAATCAGTATGGCAATGCGGAGGCGGTCATGAGTGGTGAAGACAGTGACGCAAAGACTCGCTCTGGCACGGGCGAAGAACAGGGTGCAACTCCGCGGGAGCTGACGGATCCTCTGTCGAGTGACCAGCAGGGCTCTGCGCGTGGACCGATGGAGTCCGAGCCGGAGGACGCGGAGACACAGTTTCGTCAGACCTGCGAGAAGATCCGGGAGATCGAAGAGCGGGCCCGGCACAGTCTGCGCTCGCCCGACCACGAGCATCGCTGTTCCTTCTGCCATCGACCGAGTTCGAAGGCAGGCGCGCTGTGTCAACCGGATCAGCTGGATGTCTGCATCTGTCTGCAATGTGCCGAATCGGCGCTGGAGCTTCTTCGCAAGCAGGCTACTTGAGTCTGTCGTAATTTGCTATAGTCCTGCCGCCTTGGCAAGCCCATTTAATCTTGCCGCAATTGTGGATTATCTCGACATGACTCGATCACGTTTCATGGCAGCGGCTGTTCGCTGCCTGACTGTTTGCCGTTCGTCCGTTTCAGGGCGCACCGGCTCACTTGCCGCCACACTGCTTCTGCTGACAGGTCTGAGCATCGGTTCCTCGACGGTTCAGGCCGATGGTGAGTTCCGCATCAGTGCCATTCCGGATGAAGCGCCTACCGAACTGATCCGCAAGTTCGAACCGCTGGCCGATTATCTGTCCGACGCACTGCAGATGGATGTGTCCTTTGTGCCGGTTACCGATTATGCCGCTACCGTCGAGGCCCTGGTCAGCGATCAGGTCGATATGGCCTGGCTGGGCGGTTTTACCTATGTACAGGCTGCACAGCGTTCCGATGGCAAGGTGGAGCCCATCGTCCAGCGGGCAGAGGATGAGCGCTTCCAGTCCGTATTCATCACGCAGGCGGATTCGCCGATACAGTCTATCGCTGACCTGAAAGGCGTCAACTTCACCTTTGGATCCCCTTCGTCGACTTCCGGACACCTGATGCCTCGGCATTATCTGACGCAGGAAGGCATTGATGTCGATAACGATCTCACCGTTGCTTTCTCCGGTGCCCACGACGCCACGGCTTTTGCTGTTGCTGGTGGCCGCGTTGATGCGGGTGCCCTGAACATCAAGGTCTGGGAAAAGCTTGTCGATGAACAGAAGGTGGATACCAGTGAGCTCCGTGTGTTCTACACCACTCCCGAGTACCACGACTACAACTGGACCATACGATCCGGGCTGTCACCAGAACTCAGACAGACGTTGATCGATGCCTTCTTGTCGCTGGACATGGCGGATCCCGAGCAGAAGGACATTCTGGATCTGCAGCGTGCCACGCGATTCATACCCAGCCAGGCCAGCTTCTATGATGGAATCAAGCAGGCTGCATTCGAGGCAGAGTTGCTCGCCAAGCCCTGAGCCTGGCATTGAAGCTTCTGACCAGCGGTGTCAGCGTCAGCTATGATGGCGCGGCACCGGCATTGCACGATATCTGTCTGAGTATCGGTGAGCAGGAACAAGTCGCGCTGATCGGACCCAGTGGATCCGGTAAGAGCACCTTGCTGCGGGTATTGAGTATGGCTCTGGCGCCATCCACGGGCAATCTGCTGGTGGATGAGGTAGACCCCTGGCAATTGAAAACGGCGAACCTGCAGCGACTGCGCAGCCGTATCCATCTGTGTCCACAGGCTGCTTCATTGCCCGCCAGACAGCGAGTGGCGCTTGCCGTACTGTCGGGTCTGTTGCCCACTCGTTCCATGCTGTTTGCCCTGCGCTCGCTGATCTCGCCGTCACGATCCGACATCGCTCTGGCCCACGGACTGTTGGCCAGACTGGACGTGGACCAGCACCTGTGGCGACCGGTGGAGACCCTGTCGGGCGGTCAAAGACAACGGGTGGCCATTGCCCGTGCCATGGCAGCGGATGTCTCCATGTTGTTTGCCGATGAGCCCTTGTCTGCGCTGGATCCGTCGAACGCAGCGTCATGCCTGGCAACTCTGTGTCAGCACTCGGCTGCGCGCCGACAGGCACTGGTGTGCTCTCTGCACCAGGTCGAGTTGGCCCGAGAGCAACTGCAACGGGTGATCGGCCTGCGACAAGGTGCAATAGTGTTCGACTGCCCGGCGGCCGAGCTCAGCGACAGCATGGTGGATGAGTTGTACCGTGGTCATGAAGCCGAACTCGGAGGCTGACACCTTGCCAGCGAGCCTGCAGCACCGAGACCCGGAGCGTGCTGGCCGTCTGTGGGTCGGTTCCGGTGTTCTGTTGATTCTGTTGGCCTCTCTGGCGGGCTCGCAGTTCAATCCGGCCTTGCTGCTCGATCACGATTCCCTGCGCACGGCAGCCGATTTCTTCGACACGTTCTGGCCACCGCGAGCAGACGCCGACTTTCTGCAGCGCCTGTTCGATGCCTCGGTGGTGACCGTGTCGATTGCCACGGTGGCCACTGTTCTTGCCATGCTGGTGGCGACCCCGCTGGCCGTTGTCATTACCAGCCGGCTGTCGCTATCGGCTCGCGGCCGACGCATGAAGAGGCCGGGGCGTCTGCTGCGACGCAGTCTGCGCGGACTGTTGCTGTTCTTGCGCAGTGTGCCGGAGCTGATCTGGGCGCTGTTGTTTGTCGGTGTGACCGGACTGGGTGCCACTGCCGGAATCATGGGATTGCTGATTACCAATATCGGCATTCTTGCCAAGAACTATGCGGAGATCATCGAATCCGGAGAGGCCGCGGTAACAGGGCATCTGTTGGACAACGGCAATGGTCGGTGCAAGACTCTGTTGCATGCCACCTTGCCGGAATGTCTGCCTGAACTGCTGTCCTATTCCATCTACCGATGGGAATGTACCTTGCGAACATCGGTGGTACTGGGGTTCGTGGGCGCAGGCGGATTGGGGCAGGAGCTGCTGATATCGATTCGCCAACTGGCCTCCCCGGAGGTCTTCAGCATCATCCTTGTCTTCATAGGTCTGGTGTCGGTGGCAGATGCCATCAGCAAATCCCTGCGTCGTCAGTTGAGCCGGGTAGCCCGCTCGAACACCGTCCGACATCCCGACAGTCTGATGGAACAGGCCGATTCGGGTGTCGACAACAGAAGTGTCGGTGATCGGTCTTGTTCGTCCGCTCGGGATGAAGGCAGTCGACCTGCATCACCGCTGCGTCGATGGGGACAAACCTGTCTTGTTGCTCTGGCTGTGATTGCCTGCTTCCATGCAGTTGACTGGCAGCTCGAGCAATGGTTGCGCCCCAGCAGTTTCGCCCGGACGCAGGAATTCATCCAGGGCTTCTTTCCCCCGGACCTCTCTGCCGGTCTGTGGCAAAGGCTGTGGGGGGATGCACTGGAGACGCTCAGCATGGCATTCGCCGGTACGGCGCTGGCCAGTATCGTCGCCATTGTCGTGAGCTATCTGTTGTTCACGGTCAATCTGCGGGGCGCCGGTCCGGTAGTGCGCCTGTTGAGTGCTGCCTTGCACCTGCTGCAGATCGTGATGCGATCGGTTCCGGAACTGGTCTGGGCCATGCTGTTGATCATTGTCGCGGGTATTGGTCCCTTCACCGGTACGCTGGCTCTGTTTCTTGCCAGCGTCGGGGTGCTGTCCAGACTCTATAGCGAATGTCTGGACAATCAGGATGAGAGTGCGCTGGACAATCTGGTGGTCAACGGCAGCCCTCTGGCTCTGGCTCCCTTGTGGAGCACGCTGATGCAGGCCCGCAGTCAGCTGATCAGTTATTCCCTGTACCGCTGGGAGCACAATCTGCGAGCGGCAACACTCATGGGCATCGTGGGTGCCGGTGGTGTCGGGCAGGAGCTGTATCTGCGCCTGAGCGTGTTCCAGTTCGACAAGGTGGCAGCCTGCGTGCTGGTGATCGTGGTGCTGGTGGCGCTGGCCGACAGTATCAGTCATTTCCTGAGGCATCGTTACGCACCCACCGTGTAACGACAGTCGGATTTGCGACTCATGATTCACGTGCACCAGTCAATGAACTGAACGGCATCGAAACCGGCTTTTTGCTGTCTTGACAATAACTGCCTGGGCAATCATATTGTCGGCAGTCGTTGCCACCCGGGCGTCATGCCATGTCGAAGCAGAGCAGTGAAAAAAACGATGGGAATTCGTCTCCGTTGTTCGTGCCCGAGCAATTCGATTCCGAGCAATCCATCGGGTATCTGATGCGCCTGGTCCTCAACTCCATGAAATCGCAGATCGATCAGGCCATGGAGCCACATGATCTGACGGCAATGCAGTGGCAGCCGCTCTACATCATTGCCAATGGTCTGGCCACGACCTCCGCCGAGGTTGCCAGACGCATGCAGGTGGATACCGGGGCAGTGACCCGCATGGTGGATCGCATGGAACAGAAAGGACTCGTCGAACGGGTTCGCTGCCAGCAGGATCGTCGTGTCGTGAATCTGCAGGTCACCGGCCTGGGCAGGCAGTCGGCGTCGGTAGTACCCGAGGCCTTGTGCAAGGTGTTGAATGATCATCTGCAGGGCTTTTCGGCAGAGGAGGCCGACACCCTGAAAGGCTTCCTGCTGCGCATGCTCGAAAACGGGTCCGCGGCAGGGTTTGCCAGTCTGCCCGCCAGACACGGCGGACATTCCACATCCACACCTGTTTCCACTTCCAGCAGCAGCAACAAGACCGGGAAGCGTTCATGAATCAGACAGATACCACAGCAGCCATGCCGCAGGACAATGATGGCGCCCGAGCGTCACGAGAGGATCTCAAGCGCAAGCGGCGGCGTGGTCTGGGAACCCTCGCGGTAGCTGTACTGCTCAGTGGCACCGGCTACCTGGTCTGGGAAACCATCGGGGCACCGTCCTCGCAGACCACCGACAATGCCTATGTACAGGGGCCGATAGTCCAGGTGACTCCCCAGTTGCCGGGTACAGTTGTCGAAATTGCCGCGCAGGACACCGATTACGTACAGGCCGGTCAGGTGCTGATTCGTCTGGACCCGGTGGATGCGCAACTGGCTCTGGATCAGGCAGAAGCCGATCTTGCCCAGACCGTCCGAGAAGTCACGACACTGTACGGTGACAATGCCACTTTGAGTGCTCAGATTCGGTCTCGAGAAGCAGATCTTGCTCGAGCACGTGCTCAGGCCGAACAGTATCGCGGAGATCTGGCCCGACGGGTGCAACTGGCGTCATCCGGGGCCATCTCCAATGAGGAGCTCAAGCATAATCAGGCACAACTGGACGTGGCGGAAAGCACCACGCGAGCGGCCGAGGCGGCCTTGTCGGCCGCGCGTGAGCAGTTGACCACCAGCCTGTTGCTGACTGCCAATACCGAACCGGATCAGCATCCTCGGGTACAACGCGCCGCGGCGCAGATGCGCAATGCCATGCTGGCACTGGAGCGCACCGAAATAAGGGCTCCAGTGGATGGTCATGTGGCCCAGCGTCATGTGCAACTCGGTCAGAGAGTGCAGACGGGAAGCTCTCTCATGTCCGTGATTCCTCTGCTGGATGTCTGGGTTGATGCCAACTTCAAGGAAAGCCAGCTGGCGAACATGCGAATCGGTCAGCAGGTCGAGCTGGAAGCGGACATCTACGGTGAAGACGTGCATTACACCGGAACCGTGCAGGGACTGGGTGCCGGTACCGGAGCTGCATTTGCCCTGCTGCCGGCACAGAACGCCACCGGGAACTGGATCAAGGTGGTGCAGCGGGTACCGGTCAGAATCCGTCTGG
Organism: Granulosicoccus sp. 3-233; assembly: GCF_052681095.1. Lineage (NCBI taxonomy): Bacteria > Pseudomonadati > Pseudomonadota > Gammaproteobacteria > Chromatiales > Granulosicoccaceae > Granulosicoccus > Granulosicoccus sp. 3-233. The sequence continues at coordinate 79,378 of NZ_JBQYLE010000003.1, read as the reverse complement.
ACAAGGCGGAGCTGGCGCAGCATCCCTTGCGTATCGGACTGTCGATGACGGCCCGCGTCGATACCGACGACACCAGTGGTGCAAGAGTGTCGGACACGGTCGGTGTGACCGAGCCGGAGACACTGATCACCCCACAGACTGCATTGCAAGCCAGTCGTGGCGCCGAGGAAGCGATACAGAGGATCATCCATCGCAACATGACGGGTTCCGTGTCGGAGACGACGAGCTCTGACGGCACCATCAAGGATGCATTGAATGATCTATCGGTGAGCGGCGTCACCAATTGATGAAGGATGAGTCGTAGAGCCTGATTCATGATGCACGCTCGCATTCTGTCTGGCACCTCTGTCGGTAACTGATCATGGCAACCACTCAAGAACGCCCACAGCCTCTGACGGGGCCGAAACTGGTCGTCGGTACCATTGTGCTGTCTCTGGCGACGTTCATGAACGTCCTCGATACCTCGATAGCCAATGTATCGATTCCCGCCATCGCCGGCGACCTGGGGGTCAGTTCGACTCAGGGTACCTGGGTGATCACCTCCTTTGCCGTGGCCAATGCCATCTCGGTACCACTGACCGGTTGGTTGACCCAGCGATTCGGGCAGGTTCGCTTGTTCGTGTGCAGCATATTGTTGTTCACCCTGGCATCGCTGTTGTGCGGCATGGCATCGAGTATCGAAATGCTGATCGCCTTTCGCATTCTGCAAGGTGCGGTGGCCGGGCCTATGATTCCGCTTTCCCAGACTCTGTTGCTGTCCAGCTATCCGGTAGCCAGGGCCGGACTTGCGTTGGCCATGTGGAGTATCACCACGCTGGTTGCGCCGGTTTGCGGTCCGCTTCTGGGTGGCTGGATTACCGACAACATGTCCTGGCCCTGGATCTTCTATATCAATGTGCCCATCGGCTTGCTGGCAGCGGCCATCACCTGGGCCATCTACCGCACGCGGGAAACGCCCACCAGACGACTGCCGATCGATACGATCGGTCTGGCATTGCTGGTCATCTGGGTCGGTGCCATGCAGATCATGCTCGACCTGGGCAAGGAGCTGGACTGGTTCGCATCTTCACAGATCGTGATGCTCGCTCTGGTGGCTGTGATCGGTTTCATCGCTTTCGTGATCTGGGAGTTGACCGATGAGCATCCCGTCGTGGATCTGCGCCTGTTTGCCGGGCGCAACTTCTGGGTAGGCACACTGCTGATATCGCTGGGCTATGGGGCATTCTTCGGCTCCATCGTATTACTACCACTGTGGCTCCAGCAATGGATGGGGTATACAGCCACCTGGGCCGGACTGGTGACAGCGCCGGTGGGTATTCTGGCCATCATCGTCTCACCGATCGTGGGTGCCAATATCGCGCGACTGGATGCCCGAAAGATCGTCACCTTTTCCTTCACGGTCTTTGCGCTGGTGATGTGGATGCGTTCGCAGTTCAGTACCGACTCGACGCCGCAGGCCGTACTGCTGCCGATCTTCATTCAGGGGCTTGCCCTGGCGACCTTCTTCATCCCGTTGGTCACGATCACGCTCTCCGGCCTGCCGCCGGAGAAATTGCCGGCAGCCTCGGGTCTGTCGAATTTTGCCCGGATTACCGCTGGGGCGATCGGGACCTCGGTCAGTACCACCGCCTGGGAGCATCGCGCGGCCTTGCATCACGCGGAGCTGTCCGAGCACTTGACTGGTGGCAATGAGGTATTCAACCAGGCCATGAGTTCCCTGTCAGAACGTGGATTGAGTCAGATGCAAAGCCTGTCGCTGGTGGATCGGCTGGTCAGTCAACAGGCGTTCACCATGAGCGCCGATGACATCTTTCTGGCATCGGCAATCCTGTTTCTGGCGATGATTCCGCTGGTGTGGCTGGTTCGCCAGGTTGGACCCGGGAAGGGAAGTGGTGGCAGTGCGGCTGCCGGTGGGGCGCATTGATTCGCTGAATGACACTGCGGCCATGGTGCCGCAGCGTCCGGTCAGGAAGACTCTTCCATGCGCTCGACCGGTCCTCCCTGTTTTTCCCAGGTGGAAAATCCTTCTTTCAGGTGAGCCGCCTCGAATCCCATATCCTGCAGGGTGGCGACCGTCAGGGCAGAGCGCCAGCCGGATGCGCAGTGAAACACGAACTTCTTGTCCTGCGCGAAAATGTCCTTGAAATACGGGCTGTCCGGATCGATCCAGAACTCGATCATGCCGCGGGGGGCGTGGAAGCTGCCGGGGATGAATCCACCGCGCTGACGTTCCCGAATATCCCGGATATCCACGATCACGACGTTCGGGTCATCCACCATTCGAATCAGATCGCTGGTCTCGACTTCCTCGATACGTTGCCGCGCCTCGGCAACCATCTGCCGAGTGTTGATCTTGAGCGTTTGCATGAGTCTGTTCCGGTACTGGAATTCGCTGTCATCCATAGTGACACTGATGAATTGCCGGTGCAAGCCATGCCCTGTCGTGCATACCGCCTGTATTCAGGTGCGGATACCGACCCGTGAAACCTGTCGCGAACTGTACAAGCGCCTGTCGTTCAAGCAAGATTGGGGCTCTTGGCGAAGCAAAGACAAAGGGTTGAAATCATGACGGCTAAATCACTGGCATTGATCACCGGTGCGGCTCAGGGCATCGGCTACGCCTGTGCCGAGGCGCTGGCGGAGAATGGCTATCGCGTCATCCTCAGTGACATCAACGCGGAAGGGGTGGCAAAGGCCGCCGAGACACTCGGTGGTGACGCCGTGTCGATGGTCTGCGACATGGCCGATACCGATGCCATCAGTGCCATGTTCGACACGGTGGAAAGCGACTACGGGCCCGTCAGTGCCCTGGTCAACAATGCCGGTATAGCGGCACCTGGCGACTTTCTGGATACAACTCTGGAGCAATTTCGCAAGGTCATCGACATCAATCTGGTGGGCACCTTCGCAGCCTTGCAGCGCGCAGCTCGTACCATGGTGGAAAACAAGATTCAGGGATCGATTGTCAACATGTCGTCCATCAATGCCGTGGTGGCCATTCCCTCCATTGCAGCTTATTGTTCGTCCAAGGGCGGCGTCATGCAGTTGACCAAGGCCTCTGCACTGGCACTGGCTCCTCACAACATCCGCGTCAATGCAGTCGGACCGGGCTCCATCGATACCGCGATGATGGCAGGTGTCAACGCCAATCCGGAGGCGATGAAGATGGTCATGTCCAGAACCCCGTTGAAACGGGTGGGCAAGGCGCAGGAAATAGCCAACGTCGTGGCCTTTCTGACCAGTGACAAGGCCAGCTATGTGACCGGAGAAACCATTTATGTCGATGGGGGACGCCTGGGGATGAATTACACCTGCTGAGGAAGAATGATGCTGTCGGCAGTATTCCGATGAGAGCCTCACGATGTCCTTGTCAGCTTTGCTGACGATCCACCCGGATCACAAGGTCACCTGTTGTTGATGGAGAACACATGACAAATACCGGTATCACGGTCAACCATTGGGGTCTGGGACGAGCACGGGTCAGGGATGGCAGACTGCTGGCCGTCGATGCACATCCATCGGATCCGGAGCCTTCGCCGATCAACGGCAATGTCGCCAGCAGTCTCAACGGCAATGCGCGTGTTCGACGTCCCGCGGTTCGTCAGAGCTGGCTCGAACAGGGACCACTGGCCAGGGCCGGTGAACGTGGTCGTGAACCGTTTGTCGAGGTCAGCTGGGACAAGGCACTGGAATTGCTGGCAGCAGAGCTCGACCGGGTACGCCAGCAGCATGGCAATGAGTCCATCTACGCCGGTTCCTATGGCTGGTCCAGTGCCGGACGCTTTCATCATGCACAGAGCCAGCTGAAGCGCTTCCTGAACGTGTGCGGTGGCTTCGTACGCTCGGAAGGCAATTACAGCTATAACGCTGCGTTGGGACTGATGCCGCATGTGATCAAGAACTACCGGGAAATGGTGGTCGAGGCCACGCGCTGGAAGGTCATTGCCAGACAGGTGGATCTGGTGGTCATGTTCGGTGGTATCCCGGCACGCAGTACGCAGGTGTCAGACGGCGGTATCGGTCGGCATCGTGCATCGTCGGACATGCGTGCCTGCGCCGAGGCGGGTGTCAGATTCGTCAATCTGAGCCCCTTGCGAACCGATGCTGCCGATGAACTGCATGCCGAGTGGATGCCGCCACGACCGGGCTCCGATACCGCCGTGATGATGGGCATGGCGCATCTGCTGATATCGGAAGGTCTGCACGACCAGGCCTTTCTCGATCGCTACACCGTTGGCCATGAGCAGGTGCGGGAATATCTGTTTGGCGAAACCGATGGGGTTGTCAAGGACATTGCCTGGGCAGCCAGACTCTCGGGACTGGATGCAACGCGATTGGCTGAACTGACCCGGGAAATGGCCGCGAATCGCACCTTGATCACGACGACGGCCGGCATACAACGAGCCGACTTCGGTGAGCAGCCCTTGTGGATGACGGTCACGCTGGCCGCCTTGCTGGGACAGATCGGAACAGCGGGTGGATTCGGGATAGGCTATGCCGTCAATGGCAGTTTCGGTTCTGCCGGCAGACCTTACCGCGCAGGATCATTCTCTCAAGGGCACAACCCGGTGGAGAATTTCGTGCCGGTTGCCATGGTGGCAGATGCATTGCTGCGCCCGCATGAATCTTATGACTATGCTGGAGAGCGAATGCGTTTTCCGGACATACGCATGGTGTGGTGGGCCGGTGGCAATCCTTTCCATCATGCTCAGGATCTGAATCGCCTGCGGCAGGCCTTTCAACGCCCGGAGACCGTCATTGTCAATGAAATGAACTGGACCAGTACGGCGCGGCACGCGGATATCGTGCTGCCGGTGGCGGCCCCGGAGGAGCGCATGGACTTCGCCGCCGGCAAGTACGATCCTGCATTGCTACCCATGCCTGCGCTAGCCCACCCGCCGGGCGAGGCCATGACCGAGTTCGACATCTTCTGCGCGCTCGAGCAGAGAATGACGGACGATACCCGCTTCAGCGAAGGACTCAGTGGTGATCAGTGGGTGGAGCGTCTGTGGGAAGAAACACGCACGGAGGCGCGCAAACACGGCGATGAATTGCCGACGTGGTCGGAGTTCATTGCCGGTGACATCATCGAGTTGCAGGATCCTGAACCGGAGAGGGTGTTCCTGTCTGACTTTCGAGCGAATCCGCAGGCGTCGCCGTTGCCCACTCCCAGTGGACTGATCGAACTGTACTCGCAGACCATTGCCGGATTCCACTACGACGATTGCCCGGGTCAGGCCAGCTGGCTTCCACCGCGAGGCATCAGCAATGGCGATTGCAAGCGCTTCCCGCTACAGATGATATCGGGGCAACCGGCCACGCGATTGCACAGTCAACTGGATAACGGTGACTACAGCAAGAGCCGCAAGATTCAGGGGCGAGAGCCTGTGCTGATCCATCCCGATGATGCACGCCAACGTGGCATTCAGGATGGCGATGTGGTGGAGTTGTTCAACGACAGAGGCCGTTGCCTGGCCGGCGCCCGTATCACGGATGATGTCATGTCAGGGGTTGTATTTCTCTGGACGGGGGCCTGGTATGACCCTGATTTCGCCGCACCTCAGCAGCGCGACCGACATGGCAATCCCAATGTGCTGACGCACGATCTGCGTACATCGAGGCTGTCTCAGGGGCCCGCCGCACATTCCGCTTTCGTCGAGCTGTGCCGCTTCGACGGTGAAGTGCCGGAGATCCGAGTGCACTCCCAACCGGAATTCAGGGGCTGAATCAGCAGAGCTGAACGCCTGCACACACGGCCGTGTTGCCGATATGATTGCGCATGGCCTGGCAGGCCTGATCCGAATCGCCTTGTCTGAGCGCTTCCAGTATCAGTCGCTGTTCGCTGTTCGCTGTGCGATTGCGCCATGCGTTCCGGCTCGGTGTGCGGAATGCGCTGGCGCTTCGGCGACTTTACCTTCCCGGCGTCTGCTTGAAAATCTCGGGGAGCCGGGCAACAACGGCTGTGTACGGGTGTCGATGGTTCATTACAATACGATGGTCGTGTCCAGCTAAATCCCGAATCTTGGGAAGGAGGTAGAAGTCCTGAAATTGATTGATGTTACCCAGCGGGTGTAAATCCCGCCACGCCAAAGCTTAGCCAGCAGGCAAGTAGTGAACCCGAGGGCGATCATCAACAGGTGGTGTCTGAAGCAGGGTGTAGCGAGTTCGCAGGCCGTGTATTGAGTCCCGAAATATGTAAATGGTGGCCCACAAGGATAAGCCTGAGCATTCAGGTGAAAGCCGACGATGTTCATTGGTCGGAAGGCAGCAGTTCAGCAAGCGCGATGGCAAGCATGTTGGACACCACCGGGATCTGAGACCAGGGCATGTGAATAGAGGGGTAACCGGGGAACTGGAGAGATCCGATCGTATCCTGTTGCGAGGAACCGGATGGGTGACACCGGAATAGAAAACACCTGGCGTCAACGAGTCATGTATCGGATGAGTTGACGAGCCTACGGGAACCACTAAACGAAGCGATACGGGCAGGCAGGTATTGGGGAACAAGCGAATAGCGGAGGACCTCAAGAAATGCGATTGGAAGTCTTAGCGGATCATAGTACCGAGGGTTAGTGTGCAGGTTGACGCTGATCGGGAAGGTGGCGAACGACTAAAGCCCTAAGGAGCCACTGTAGGGAAGGTGAAGCCGGGTATGACGTATTGGTGAATAGACCGACAGGAGGTACACATGAGACCAGAAACTGTCTCAACAAAACTTCATCGATTAGCAGAGCAAGCAAAACGACACCCGGAACGGGTGTTCACAACGCTGCATCACCTGATTGATGTGGAGTTCCTGCAAGAGGCATTTTTGCGTTTACGCAAGGAGGCGGCGGCAGGGATCGACAACATGACAGCAGCAGAGTATTCAGAAGGTCTGGTGCAACGACTGACAGAACTTCACCTTCGGGTTCATACTCATCGCTATCGGGCACAACCGGTACGACGAGTGTGGATAGGCAAAGAGGACGGTAAGCGGAGGCCATTGGGTATTCCGTCACTGGAGGACAAGATTCTCCAGCGAGCGGTGCAAATGATTCTGCAGCCCATCTATGAGGGAGAGTTTCATGATCACTCATACGGGTTCCGTCCGAGGCGTAGCGCGCACCAAGCGCTAAGCCGGCTCAGGGAGGGTTGCTTTGACTGCGAGGTGAGCAGTATCTATGATGCAGATGTGAGCCACTATTTTGATGATATCGATCACCAGCAGTTGAACCACTTTCTGGATAGGAAGGTGAAAGACGGCGTGGTGCGGGGTTTGATAAACAAGTGGCTAAGGGCAGGCGTGGTTGATGGAGATAGCTTGTATTATCCTCCTGATGGTTCGCCACAGGGTGGTGTGATAAGCCCTTTATTGTCCAACATCTATCTGCATTATGTGCTGGATGAATGGTTTGTCCACGAAGTACAGCCGAGACTGCATGGCCGAGCGTTTCTAGTGAGGTTTGCCGATGATTTTGTCATCGGTTGCGAGCTGGCAAGCGATACGGATCGTCTCGGTGTGGTCATACCGAAACGATTTGCCAGGTATGGGCTACAGATTCATCCAGAGAAAACTCGACAGGTGCCATTCTGGCGCCCATCGAAACGTATGACACACAGGAGTGGGCTTGGTACATTCGACTTTCTCGGGTTTACCCACTACTGGGGCAAGGCAAGAAGTGGTCACTGGGTGGTCAAGCGCAAGACGGCTTCAAATCGGTTGCGCCGAAGTCTGAGGGCGTTGTGGACATGGTGTCGCAATAACCGTCATATACGGGTTCATGAGCAACACCAAACCTTGAGCAGAAAGCTGCAAGGGCACTATGGTTACTATGGTATCCGCAGCAACTACAAGATGCTTGAGGTTGTCTATGAACAGACGCTGAGAACCTGGCGTCGCTGGTTAGGTAAACGATCCAGCAAGGGCTACCTGAAGATAAAGGCGTTTGCAAAGTTTCTGGAGCGCTATCCACTTCCCCTGCCACGCGTAGTTCATGCGATTTAACGAGCTTGCTGGGATGATAGTCATACATCAGTATGCCAAGGTACTGATTGCCGAGGAACCGTATGACCGAATGGGTCACGTACGGATCTGTGGGGGGCGCGGCTGGAGACAGCCGCTCCTACCCGGAAACAGGTGGATCGACTCACTGAAGCCCTGGTTAATATCGTTACGGAGTAGTGCACATGAGCAAGACTTATGACCTGGCTGTACGCGGTGGCACAATCGTCACCGCTGCAGATCGTTATCGAGCCGATATCGGTATTCGTGATGGTCGCATTGTAGCCATTGCCGATGAAATCACCGGGGCCACCGAGGAGATCGATGCCAGCGGCCTGCTGGTGTTGCCTGGCGGTATCGATGCGCATGTACATCTGGCTCAGCCGACGTCCGACGGCACCGTCATGGCCGATGATTTCGAAAGCGGTACAAGGTCGGCTGCGGCTGGCGGCAATACAACGGTGCTGCCTTTTGCGCTGCAGATCAAGGGCACATCGTTGCGAGCCTGTGTCGACGAATATCACGCAAAGGCGCAGGACAAGTGCTACACCGATGTCTCCTTTCACCTGATCATCTCCGACCCGACACCGCAGGTGCTGGGTCAGGAACTGGTGGCGCTCGTGCGTGACGGCTACACCTCATTCAAGGTCTTCATGACCTACGACGATCTGGTTCTGAACGATGCCGAGCTGCTACAGGTATTCGAAGTGGCCCGTCGGGAGCAGGCCCTGGTGATGGTGCATGCCGAGGGACACGATGCCATCAAGCACATGACCCGTACGCTGGAGGATGAAGGCAAGACAGCACCCTACTACCATGCCGAAGCACATGCGCAGATCGCCGAACGTGAAGCTACACACAGGGCCATCAGTCACGCGCAACTGACCGATGTGCCGGTCATGATCGTACATGTATCCGGCCGCGATCCGATGGAACAGATCCAGTGGGCGCGCAAGCGCGGCATGAAGGTCTACGCCGAGACCTGTCCGCAGTACATCGTGCTCACCAGGGATGATCTCAAGGGTCTGAACATGGATTTTGAGGGTGCCAAGTATGTCTGCTCGCCACCACCGCGTGATGAGGATAGTCAGAAGGCCATCTGGGAAGGACTGCGTGATGGTACCTTCGATGTGTTCTCGTCCGATCATTGCCCGTTCTTCTTCGAAGCAGAAGGCGAGATCGGCAAGAACAACAAGAAGGCGAGAACCTCCTTCAAATGGGTACCCAATGGCATCCCGGGTGTCGAGACTCGTCTGCCACTGCTGTTCTCCGAAGGCGTCTCAAAGGGGCGCATTTCACTGGAGAGGTTCGTGGCGCTGACATCGACCAACCCTGCAAGGCTCTATGGACTCTACCCGCAGAAAGGCACGCTGGCGGTGGGCTCCGATGCCGATATCACGCTGTGGGATGCCGGGCGTATCGATACCATCCGTCAGGAGAATCTGAATCACGGCGCCGACTACACGCCCTACGAGAGCATCGAGATTACCGGCTGGCCGGTGCGCACCATCCTGCGTGGCGAGACCATCGCCGTGGAGGGCAAGGTGGTGGCGACAGCCGGGACGGGTCGTTATCAGCATCGCCAAGTCAGCGAGGTCTACGATGGTATTGCCAGAGAGGTGGGTTGAGCAAGGTAGCCAGGTGCTGGTACAGGAAACGGTTCATTGCCGTTTCCTGTCAGCCGGTCAGGCAAGCGGAAGTCGTCGATGAGTATCTCGAGGCATCAACTTCTGACCCGTCATGAAATCGTATTGATTTTGTTATATTTCTGTTAAAGCTTTATCTGCACTCCCGTTGTCCGACGGTTTGAACTTTTCAGTCTCTTCAAGCTGAAGACCTGATACCTCAAACAAAGGAGACAATGGAGTGCAGAAATGGCAAAGAATGTTGTAACAGCCTCATACCCGGAAGTCGCAGGTGCCATCGAGCAGCACACGCGGTTCGAGATCAGATCGGCTCGTCCCGCGTCAGAACGCGCAGAGTCGGTCGGCAATGAAGATCAAAGTGGATTTTCAGGCTCCCTGGCTCACCTGCCATGGGAGCAAAGGCGGTTGTTCTGGTTATACGGCCTGGGACAACCGGAGCAGGTGTCGTACTCAGCCGTTCACCATGCCTTCGAGCATCAGGCTCGGCAGACTCCAGATGCCATCGCGGTGTCACACCTCACGGAGTCCATTACCTATCGGCAGCTGGATGAACAGGCCAATCGCCTTGCAGGCTTGCTGATCGGGCTTGGTGTCGTCCCAGGTGATTGTGTTCCCTTGTTTCTGGAACGGTCCATCGAAATGGTGGTGGGGATCATGGCCATTCTGAAAACGGGTGCCTCATACGCTCCACAGGATGCCGGTGTCGCGCCGGCAACGCAGCTGGATTACATCGTCAGGACGACTGGGGCAAAGTTCGTGTTGACGCTTGGCAAATTCATGGACAAGATGCCGAAGATTCCCTCGGTGCTGTGTCTGGCAGTGGATGATCTGCAGAAATACAGCGGTGATCTGACATGCAAGTGGGCAGAGCAGCCCAGGCCGACGTATGACTCGCGATCCAGTGCGGTGTGTATTGTCCTGTTCACGTCAGGAACCACGGGCAAGCCCAATGGCGTGCAAGTGACTCACAAGAATCTTTGCAATATCCTGTTGACGAGTCCCGGTAATCTGGGAATCCGATCGGGTGACAGGGTTGCGCAATTGCTCAGCATTTCATTCGATATGGCAGCCTGGGAGATACTTGGCTGTCTTGTCAATGGCGGTTCGCTTCTCATCAGAGGCTCGAGTATTTCTGAAACTGCGCAGAATGCCACGGTGCTGATTGCCACTCCCTCCATCCTGAGCCTGGTGGATCCTGTTGAAAGCAGGGATGTCCGAAAAGTGGCTGTGGCCGGCGAACCCTGTCCAAGGCACCTGGCCGACACCTGGGCTGAACAGGCTACCTTCTTCAATGCCTGTGGACCAACCGAGACGACCATCGTCAATACCATGTATCCGCATGACAAGACTGCGTCTGTCATGACGATCGGAAAACCTACACCCAACAACACCGTCTACATTCTTGATGAGTCTGGTGAGGCTTGTCCAATAGGCGAAGTGGGGGAAATGTGGGCAGGGGGCGATTGTGTCACTGCCGGCTATCTGAACAATCCAACTCTGACACGAGAGCGCTACCGGCCCGATGCCTTTCTCGGAGGAGGGCGTGTCATGTTCAATACCAGAGATCTTGCACGGTGGACCGAGGATGGTTTACTGGAGCATCTGGGGCGTACGGATGATCAAGTCAAGGTCAGGGGGTTTCGTGTCGAGCTGGATTCCGTTTCTGCAATACTCGAGTCGGTTGAAGGTTGCCAACGTGCGGCTGCACTGAAATATGACAGCCGTCACCTTGTGGCATTTGTAGCGCCTGAAACAGTGGATACAGACAAGGCACGGCGGCGCATTGCGGAAGCTCTGCCTTATTACTGCGTCCCGGCATTCATCGAGGCACTGCCCGAGCTGCCCCTGACCGAGAGGGGGAAGATCGACAAGAGAGCTCTGGCCAGGCAGGCCAGAGCATCGGCAGCCGGCATGGAGATGGTTGAACCTGTCAGCAAGGATCGGCAAAAGGCGACTAACCGCCAGTCAGACCAGCGAAACACGATGGTGAGCAGGGATGCGACTGGTGTAGATGACGCCGCAAGAGCTGACGCTTATCTCGCAACACCGCTGCCTGCGCCGGGAAATCGTCTTGTTGCAAGGTTGGCGCACCATACCTTATATCACTACTGGCGACTCGCCGCTGTCATGCTGGTCGCCAACATCATGGTGCTGATTCATGGCCTGACGGCGGGGCATTGGTGGTCCACTGGTGCCGTCAGCCTGTCACCCCTCATGCATATGGTTGTGGCCAATCTCACCATTGCCGTCGTGTTCCGACAGCAATACGTGATCAATCTGTTGTTCAAGGCGGCCACCAGTACTCCATTATGGATGCCGCTGCGCTTTCGACAGTTGATGGGCAAGGTGTATCATTTTGGTGGTTTGCATCTGGGTGGCGCCATTGCCGCGACAGCATGGATGCTGTTGGCTACCGCGACCCTGATCTGGCAGTTTCTGGCAGGCGGACAAGCAACATCAGCGTCGGTTGCCACGTTGGTATTGAGTGTGCAGATCACGCTAGTGTTGCTTCTCATGCTGATCATGGCACGACCCTCCTTTCGTGCGCGATTTCATAACGGCTTCGAGATGATGCATCGCTTTGGCGGCTGGACGGCACTGCTGCTTTTCTGGGCCCTGACATTCTCGTTCATCCATGATTTTCGGGGCAATCAGAACATGCTCAGCGCATTGTCCGATTCAGTGATCTTCTGGTGTCTGGTGCTCGTGACTTGCAGTATCGTGTTGCCCTGGTTGCGTCTGAAGAAAGTGCCGGTGCAAATCGATCGGCCGTCAAATCACGTGGCGATCGTTCGCTTCGATTATGGCGTCAAACCCTTTGCCGGTTCATCCACCACCATCAGCAGGAGTCCCCTGACGGAGTGGCATTCCTTCGCGAATGTGCCGTCGCCACGGGAAAGTGGATTTCGGCTGACCATATCGCGAGCTGGTGACTGGACCGGGAAGCTCATTGACGACATGCCATCGCATGTGTGGGTAAAGGGTATTCCAACCGCCGGTGTGGGCAACGTGGATAAACTGTTCCGTCGTGTCGTCTGGGTGGCGACTGGCAGTGGTATTGGTCCCGCCTTGCCGCATTTGCTGGCGCAGGAAGTACCGGCACACCTGATCTGGTCTACTCGAAACGCCAGAACGACCTATGGGGATGCACTGGTCGATGAGATTCTCGATGTCGAGCCCGATGCATTGATCTGGGATACCGACTCTCGCGGGCGGCCGGACCTGGTTCATCTGGCTTACTCGGCCGTGCAGAGCTTCGATGCCGAAGCGGTCATCGTCATCGCCAACGAAAAGGTCACCAGATTGGTTGTCCACGGCATGGAATCGCGAGGCATACCTGCCTACGGCGCAATATGGGATTCTTGAAATGAGCTATCTGAAGATCGAGAAGATGGGTAGAGTCGTGGTGGTGGTCATTGATCGCCCCGAAGTGCTCAATGCCCTCGACAGCGATGTGATGCGTGAGCTGATCGATACCTTGACACCGCTGGACAGTCTCCAGGACACAGGGTGCTTCGTTATCACCGGTTCCAACAAGGCTTTCGCCGCTGGTGCCGATATCGGTGAGCTGGCATCGAATGATTATTCCTCCATGCTGACGGGCGATGTGTTATCGGGCTGGCAGGCATTCAGTCAACTGCGAACACCGAAGATTGCAGCGGTGGCCGGTTATGCATTGGGAGGTGGTTGTGAGTTGGCATTGATGTGCGACATGATCCTTGCTGCGGAAAATGCAAGATTCGGTCAGCCCGAAATCAAGCTTGGCCTCATACCTGGCATGGGCGGTTCGCAGCGGCTGACCCGGTTGATCGGACGGGCCCGGGCGATGGACATGATACTGACCGGTCGCTTCATCGATGCCGATGAGGCCCTGCAATGCGGACTGGTATCGCGAGTCTATCCTGTCGACACGCTGTTGTCAGAGGCTGTCAAGGTGGCGGAAGAAATCTCCGGATTCGGCAAGATCGCCACCATGGTTGCCAGAGATGCTGTCAACAGGGCCGAGGAGACCGGCCTGCACGATGGACTCGTTTTCGAGCGTCGCACCTATCATGCCTTGTGGGCCACGAAGGATGCTCGAGAAGGAATGCAGGCCTTTCTGGAGAAACGCAAGCCGTCCTTCAATTCCGGGTAATGGCAATCGGGCAACATCTGAAGTGCGACCGGCAGGCTCGATTGCCTGCCAGCCCAGGTCGCAGATGTTGCCCGGTCAATCAGTAGTTTGCAGCCTTCTTCGTCTGGTTCTGACTGGCCAGGTACTCGTCGTAGGTACCGGCGAAGTTCACCAGCTTCCTGTCCTTGATCTCGATGATCTGCGTGGCCAGTGAGGAGACGAATTCACGGTCATGACTGACGAAGATGATCGTGCCTTCATAATGCACCAGTGCCAGGTTCAGCGCTTCGATCGCTTCCATGTCCATGTGGTTGGTGGGTTCATCCAGCACCATGACATTAGGGGAGCTCATCATCAACTTGCCGAACAACAGACGATTCTTCTCACCACCGGAGCAGACCTGTACTGGTTTTTCGAAGTCGTCGGACGAGAACAGCAGCTGGCCCAGTGTCGCCCGTACGATCTGATCGTTGTGCGAGGGTTTGCGCCACTGGCTCATCCAGTCGAACAGGCTCAGGTTGTTGCTGAAATCCCGTGTGTTGTCCTGCGGGCAATACCCGATGGAAGCATTCTCGGACATCTGGATCTTGCCGGTGTCAGGCTTGATGTCCTCCAGCAGGCAGCGCAGCAGGGTGGTCTTGCCCACGCCGTTCTCACCGATGATGGCAAGACGCGAACCGGCTTCGAGCATCAGATCGCCTTTTTCGAACAGGGGGCCTTCATCGAAGCCCTTGCTCAGGTTCTCGAAGGTCAACGCCTGACGAAACAGTTTCTTGTCCTGCGAGAAGTGGATATACGGACTGACGCGGCTGGAGCGCTTGATGTCGGCCAGCTGAATCTTGTCGATCTGCTTGGCACGTGACGTGGCCTGCTTGGCCTTGGAGGCATTGGCCGAGAAGCGGCTGACGAATTGCTGCAAGTCGGCAATCTGCGCCTTCTTCTTGGCATTTTCGTTCTGCAGCAGCTCACGCGCAGCCGTGGAGGCGATCATGAAGTCGTCGTAGTTGCCGGGGTAGACACGCAGCTCGCCATAATCGATATCGGCAATATGGGTGCAGACGGTGTTCAGGAAATGCCTGTCGTGCGAAATGATGATGATGGTGCTTTTCTGACTGCTCAGGACACCTTCCAGCCAGCGGATGGCATTGATGTCCAGGTTGTTGGTGGGTTCGTCCAGCAGCAGGATATCGGGTGAGGCAAACAGTGCCTGCGCCAGCAATACCCGCAGTTTCCAGCCCGGTGCTACATCGCTCATGGGCCCGAAATGCAGGGATTCCTCGATGCCGGCACCACTGAGAAACTCTCCGGCACGACTCTCGGCGGTGTAGCCGTCCATTTCCGCGAACTCCACTTCCAGTTCGGCAACACGCATGCCCTCGGCCTCCGTCATCTCCGGCAGGGAGTAGATGCGGTCGCGCTCCTGCTTGACCTTCCACAGTTCGGCATGACCCATGATGACGGTATCGATGACGGTGAACTCCTCGAACGCGAACTGATCCTGATGCAGTTTGCCGATACGCTCGTTGGGTGTCAGCGAGACATTGCCGGCAGTCGGCTCAAGCGCGCCGGAGAGGATGTTCATGAAGGTGGACTTGCCACAGCCATTGGCCCCGATGAGGCCATAGCGATTACCGTCACCGAATTTGACGGAAATATTCTCGAACAGCGGCTTCGAGCCGAACTGGATGGTGACGTTGGCGGCAGAAATCACGACAAATACCTGCGGTTGGGTACGCAGGCGCACCGATGAGAAAAGTAGCCGGGTATTCTATCACTGGATAGCCCGCTGACCCCTGTCATACAGTCACGGCTGCTGTGAGTCGTGTGTTGGCGCACAGTCCGCATCAGTCTGGTGCCGCTGATGCGATTCTCCGGCTGCGCCAGTCTCCTGTTCGAATGGCGACAAGGCTCGGCTAGCAGGCAATGGATCAGGATGATCGATTGGTCGGCAAGTCTCCGCGAGGTGATGGTCCCGAGAAGATGCGACTCGCGTCCCTGTACGAGATCGGGTATTCTCCGACAATGTATGATAATAAGATAATGTCAAGACACTCATCCGGCTCATGAGCAGACACAAGTCACCCGTGTTCGCTGGTTCATTCGAAGGCGTCATCGAAGTCCGGGGCATCCTGGGCTCGGCCGTCAATATACTGGGCACCCGTATCGTCAGAGGGGATTGGCCAGTAGGCGGCGTGGTGGCGCGAGAGGCAGACCTGGTCGAGGAACTGCAGGTCAGCCGATCGGTGATTCGAGAGGCATTTCGCATATTGGGCGCCAA
Source organism: Granulosicoccus sp. 3-233 (assembly GCF_052681095.1). Lineage (NCBI taxonomy): Bacteria > Pseudomonadati > Pseudomonadota > Gammaproteobacteria > Chromatiales > Granulosicoccaceae > Granulosicoccus > Granulosicoccus sp. 3-233. The sequence goes on along the minus strand of NZ_JBQYLE010000003.1, from coordinate 63,356 downwards.
GGGCATGATTCGCAGCCGTACCTCCGACGGTACCCGGGTGCAGCCTCGCAGCGAATGGCGTCTGCTCGACCCGGATGTCATGGACTGGCGCATCAAGGCCGGAGAGACGGAAAGTCTGCTGCGCGATCTGTTGCGTGTCAGGCTTATCCTGGAGCCGGGAGTCGCCTATCATGCAACGGTGCATGCGGATGACGCAGGCAAGCAGGCAGTGCATGACGCCTGGGCGGCCAAGGTCGAGATCTTCGATGCGCCGGGGCTCAGCCATGAAGAACGTCGCAATGAATTCATCAGAGCCGATCTGCAGTTTCATCGCGCCTTTCTTTCCATCGCTGGATCGGAGTTGCTGGACCAGCTGTATGCGGTCATCGAAGCCGCCTTGAGTCTGTTGCTGGATCTGCAGATGCAGGCGCGGGGCTATACCACGGAATTGATTGGCATGGATGAAGGACATGCGCTGCATGAAGAGGTATACAACGCCTTTGCCGCGGGGGATGCGCCATTGGCCGAGCGCGCCATGCGAGAGCTGATCAAGCGAGCCATTGATGATGCCAATCAAGGTTTTCTGTTGCTCGAGCGCTAGGCGTACTGCCTGATATCGATACT
>NZ_JBQYLE010000003.1:0-62655 GCF_052681095.1 Granulosicoccus sp. 3-233 | reverse complement strand
CTGGCACTGGCACTGGCACTGGCACTGGCACTGGCACTGGCACTGGCACTGGCACTGGCACTGGCACTGGCACTGGCACTGGCTCGTTGCCGGAGCTTGTGAAAAGCTATCGGGAAGACGACTTGCGGCTTCCTCCGAGACGGTCAAAGCCCTGGTGGGTGATGGGAGTCGTGTCATCCAGACGCGGATGCGATTGCTTCAGTACCGCACGCAGGTCGTCTTCGGCGTCCATGGCAAGAATGGTTTCCTTCAGCACATGCACCGCAGCCAGCACGTCACCGGTGTGAGCGGCCTCGGAAATCGTGTGCATGTTGCGAATGGGGAAGCCGATGGATGTGGCTGCACTGTCGATCCCGGCAAAGGCGGCCGCCATGCCATCGGTACCGGTATCCCGCCCGACGACGTCGATCTGCATGGGAATATCCTGTTTTCTGGCTGCCCGCTTGATCCGGCTGTTGATCTGCTGATTGATGACCGAACCGGTGGACAGGGTAAATCCCTTGCCCATTTCCAACGGTTGCATGTGTCTGCTACCGATACCCGGTGCGGCAACGTAATCGTGATTCACATCAACGGCAATCAGTATATCGGGACTCGTCGCTCTAGCCAGCACACGTGAGCCCAGGCGACCTATTTCCTCGTGGGATGCAAAGGCGTACAGACAGCGCAGCTTGCGGGTTCCCCCGGCCTCGACCAGCAGACGGGCAACCTCTGCCGTGACGAAGCAACCCAGTCCGTTGTCCAGATAGGCACCATGGAAGGTATCCGGGCTGAAGCCGTGTTTGATGGGCCGGTCCAGAAGAATCGGGTCGCCAGGCTGGAGGCCCAGACGTTTGATCTGATCGGATTTGTGCCTGCCATGAATCTGCAATTCCAGATACAGGGAATCCGGTCGAATGCCTTTCTGGCCGTTGCGCTGATCCGAGTTGGCGAAATGGAATGCTCCCACCGCCTCGATGGTGCCACCCTTGAGGCTGCGATATTGACCGGGCTCATCCGGGTCTTCACTGAATACGGTGACTTCATTACCCACCAGGATGCTGGGAAGGAAGAAATCGCTGTTGATCCAGATCTTGCCATCGCTACCGATCTTGCGCACCTGCATCCGGATCTTGTCCGCATGCCCGACCAGCATGAGACTGGGACGGTCATCCTCACCGGGGTGAGAGTCCCAGACAACGCCGGCGTTGCCCAGGTACTGATGCATGTGCCAGGAGTCTGGTATGAAGCTGTCAAAATAGGGTTTCAGCACACCCAGTGTCATCGCTGATTCGAAGCCGACCGGGCTGGGCGCGGAAATGATATCCCGCATGACACTGAATTGCTCGGCAGGCATGGGCGAGGCCCAGGGTTTGGCAGTGCTCATGTGATGGTGGGTGTTCTTCAATACAAGGTAGGTGACTCTGGCGCCACAACGGAAGTGCCATGTTCGGGTCGCTTGTCAGCGAGGCGTGTCCACCAGTGCGCCTGGTTGAATGGCCCAGTCGAAAAGGTGGCGATGTTCTTTCGGTATTCGTCGGTACTCGACCGAATCGATCTGCAGCGGCGGCTGGTTTCTGAAGTTCTTGTTGTCCACGAACCATGATCGGTGATAGACCATATTGACAATGGGGCGCAACTGATCTGTCCGGTTTCCCTGGCCCTTGTGCGTCAGTGCCAGGTCCATCAGATAACACGACCCGGCAGGTACGATCGGTACCTGATAGTCCAGCTTGTTGGAGGCTCGCCGGGAGAGGTGGTGGCTGCCTTTCTTCACCAGGGTGGTTCCATTGTCTTCGTTGACCGAAACCAGAGGTATCATCGTTGTCACGGCTACTGGCGGTAATACCATCGGCTCATCATCGGGCACATGGGTGAACAATGCGCGATGATCCTTGTGGCCGTGTTGATCGCGAGAACCCGGCAGTGATGTTGCACACACGGTTGAACCGATGATGAGTTGTTTACCGAGCAATCGCTTCATCAGCGGCAATAGAAAGGTATTGGCATAGAACTCGGGGCTGTTGAATGCGCCGGCCAGAGCCAGGCTGATCTGAAAGCGGCGATCACCAATCTGCAGAGCGGTGCTGTGTTTGCGATCGGAAAAATAGCGTCGGTAGCGATGCAGGAATTCTTCCCGGCATTGTGCTATCAGGTCGGTTGAAAACGCATTGTGGATGAGCAGGGTGCCATAGCTCTGGTAGAGCTTCTCGGCCAATGACAATTTTGCGGAATTGAACATGCCACTGATCCGTTCTTCGTCAGTCAGGGTGATCGTTGGCACGGTATCAGGCAAGGCAGCCTGCGTTTCGCATTCATGTAGTGATTCAACCAGGGCAAGCTCACGCTCGACCTCAGGAGCCTGATCGGCGGTTGCCAATGTCAGGAAATGTTGCAGGTGTTGAATGGCATCAATGAATTCGAGGCGTTGCAAATGAATCGCGGCCAGTTCCCTGCGTAGTGGCAAGTCGTCTGGTCGAACCTGCACCAGGGCATTGCAGTGCTGTATCGCTTCCTGACTGCGTCCAAGCGAGACGTGGAGTCTGGCAAGTGCCAGTCGTGTATCAATGCAATCCGGTTTGTTCCTGAAGGCGGTTTCAAGCAGTCGACGTGCTCGGTGTTCACGATCGTTCGATAGGTAGTCTTGCGAAAAGCGAAGGCAGTGCTCCGTGCTCTGCAGACTGAGGACATCAAGAATGTCCAGGAAATCGCTCAAGTGTCGACGTAGCTTCTTTCGGGCGACGCCACGATCCTGTCGCGATTCTCCGGGATGGCTGAGTATCGCGGACATGTCAGCCATCAGGCCGGAAATGACTGATCCGGCAAGTTGCCTGTGCAATTGATCACATGAAATCTGTAGTTGTCCCCCGCAAGTGCTGACGAAAGCCGTCATTGCAGCTGCTTCAGAGTCCTCTATCGACACCGGGGAGCCTGCAATCAGGCAACTGACCGCTTTACAGGCGCTGTCGAAATGATGATGCAGGGTGCTGCCCAGCAGTATATCCACGCCTTGTATTGTTGAATCCTCCCGGGCAGGAGTCGGTGAAGCGGGCACGATGGGTAAGTCGCTGGCGGCCTCGAGCAAGGGGGGCAGGAGAAACCAACGAGATTGTAATATGGCCTGGTAGCGTGCCAGGGTGTTGGCTTCCAGTAGCGGTAACCTGTGCGTGACATCGACCCGATTCAGCAGGTCAAGAAACGTCGTGGCAGCAGTGTTGTCGTTGTTAAGCGTGGTCTGACCTGACTGAGCCCTGGATACGGCAATCTCGGTCTGTTCTTCTGCCAGCGCAACCAATCGAGTGGACAGCGTTTCCTCCATAGTGCCTGTACTCAAAGCCATGCTAGCCTCAATGAGACATAAGGACGCGCAGCAGAAACGCGATAGACCGGTGTATACAGTCGCGCACGGAGTGTTTTGCAAACCGTGGCTTGGTTACTCCAAGTGAGGTTTGGAAAAAACGAGTACGCGGCTGTAGGCGCCGGTATAGCGCGAGCCGTAGGCGGTTTCTGGTCGTGGACTTATGTCTCATTGAGGCTAGTTCCGGTTGTCCTCAGTATTTGCGCGCAAGCATTTCCACATACCTGGCGATCGGTAGCGATTCAATGTGCGTGAAAGGAGCCTTTGATCGTGCTGCAAAACTCGCTGATGATTGTGTACCGAACGCCGAAAATCGGCAACGAAAAAATCAGACAGACAACTTTCCTGACACGGGAGGAAGGTTTATATCTCCTGACAGTGAAGGAGGAAAGTCGTCACGATGATGATGAGACGCAGTCTCGTTCGCCATCCTGGCTTGCAATAACCGAGATCTCCGTACGTCTGATTGCAGCAGTGCGAAGACGTATCAAGCGATGCCGTTCTCCTTTTGCCCGTGTACATATTACATGTATCGATCAGGAGGTCGAAACGTGCCTGTTGGTTACGTCCCGGCTTTACCGGTAACGCGAAAAAAGTATCGCATGGTTGGCAAAAATGCGTTGTCGTGGCGTTTCATCTGCGTGTAACATGTATCTTGTCAACGTAACACGGCTTGCAGTAATGGTGTTTACGGTTACCTGTTCAGACCGCGAATGACTCAACTGTCGGTTGCTATGTAGACGAGCCAGGTTTTCGCAAATGATTGTGGAAACAGCAATAAAAATACAAATGGAGAAAAGGGTATGGGAAGCAATTCCAATCTGCACTACGAAGATTACCTGACAGGACAGCAGCAGGATGAGTTTGCCGGCGGATCCGGTAAGGGAAGCGGCAAAGGTTCAGGCAAGGGAAGCGGCAAGGGCTCAGGCAAGGGAAGTGGCAAGGGTTCAGGCAAGGGAAGTGGCAAGGGTTCAGGCAAGGGAAGTGGCAAGGGTTCAGGCAAGGGAAGCGGATCTGGCGGCAAGGGCAGCGGTGGCTCAGGCGGTTGGGGAAGTGGCGGTTCGGGCGGCGGTTCCGGTTCGGGCGGTTCTGGTGGTGGTTCCGGCGGCAAGAGCGGCAGTGGTTGCGACTGGTAGTCTCTGAACCGGTTGTATCCGGACCCGGTCGATGTCAGAACGACCGGGTTCCGCCACAACACACGTCGCAAATTCATAAACCAGCAAACGCATGGTCGCCATTTTCAAACCCGTCAGCCGGATACGAACAGCGCGTCAACCGATCAATCCGTTTCTGCGCGACGTGGTCAAGTCCTTCCGTGGAATGCTGGTCACGGTCTTTGCCTTCAGTTTCTTCATCAATCTACTGACACTGATCGTACCGCTGTATCTTCTCCAGATATATTCCAAGGTATTGCCGAGCCGTAATCTGGATACGCTCGTCATCATCACAGTCATTGTATTGGTCGGTGTCGTCGCACTGGGTTTACTGGAGGCCGTTCGTCGATCACTGTTGCAGAAGGTAGGTGTGCGCTTTGACCACTCGTTGAGCAGCCATCTGCTGAGCAGTTCCATTCATCGCAGTATCCGCAAGTCCTACGCATCTGTCAGCGTCATGCGAGATCTGTCAGGCTTGCGTAATTTCCTGGCCAATGCCTCGATCATCCCGCTGCTGGATCTTCCGTGGACGCCGTTGTTCCTGCTATGCCTTGCCTTTCTTCATCCGCTGCTGGGGGTCGTAGGGCTTGTTGGCTGTCTGGTCATGCTGGGATTGGCCTTGTTCAACGAAAGGGCTACGCGTGAGAAGATCAACGACGCGAGCAATGAATCCAGACAATTGATGGATCGTGCTCAATCCTGGATTCGGAATGCTGATACCGTGCAGGCAATGGGGATGCAGAAGACATTGCTGGCTCAATGGAATGAGAACAATGCAAGATCATTGTTGGCAAATTATCAATCGAGTCAGTTGAATTCGCGGCTTGCCTCGGCTTCCAAGATGGTCCGCTTGTTCCTGCAGGTAGCCATCATCTGTACGGCTGCCTGGCTGATCATTTCCAAACAACTGACCCCGGGCATCACCATTGCCAGTGTCTTGTTGTTGCGTCGGGCTATCGACCCTCTGGAGCAGTCCATTCGCTCCTGGAAGTCGGTCATCAAGGCACGCCAGTCCTTCATGAATATCAGTGAATATCTGGATCACTCATCCTCGCTTGAACCTGATTCCTCGATGCCTACCCCGGCGGGACGAATGGTTGCCGAAAAAGTGAGCTATCGTCGGTCCGGACAGAGCAAAAGCCAGTTCAGCCGCATCGATCTATCAGTAGAACCCGGGAAAGTGACGGGACTGGTCGGCCCTACCGCCGCAGGCAAATCGACTCTGTTGCGGGTCATGTGCGGCATCGTTCCGCCCACTTCCGGTCGAGTGACTCTGGATGGCTTCGACCTTGCCCAGTGGGCGCCGGAGTTGCTGGGTCCTCACATCGGCTATCTGCCACAAGACGTCAGCCTGTTCCCGGGCACGGTAAAGGATAATATCTGCCGATTTACCGAAGCCTCCGTGGAAAGTGTCATCGAGGCTGCAAAGCTCGCCAATGCTCATGAAATGATTCAATTGCTACCGAATGGTTACGATACCGAGATTCAGGAAGACGGTGGCAATCTGTCAGGTGGTCAGCGCCAACGAATCGGTTTTGCTCGGGCGGTTTTCGGTTCACCCTGCATCGTGATACTGGATGAGCCCGACGCCAATCTGGACTCTCCCGGTCGGTCCAGATTGAGAAAATCATTGAGAGAGCTGCGAAAACGGAATGTTGCCATATTTGTCACCACGCACCATCGCAGTCTCGAAAAGCTGTGTGACCGGGTCTATCAACTGAAAGATGGCAAGGTGTCCAGGATCACTTCGGAGTCGGACGTGATAGAGAAGAGCACGCTGGTGCGAGTCAGTGAGGCGGCTGAGAAAGAGGCGATCAATGCCGCCACGCTGGCTGTCACGGAGTCCAGAGTGCCTGCCAGCGTTCACCTTATCTCGGCTGGCAACAAGACCCACACGGAAACCGCCATCGATACGACGGCCACTAGCGCTACGGTTGATACAAGCGCTACGGTTGATACGAGCGGTACGAGCGGTACGAGCGGTACCAGCGATACCAGCGATACCAGCGATACCAGCGATTCAGGCAATACCAGCGATACTACAAGCACGCTCGATTCGGATACCGCACCCCTTCGCCGCCTGCAAAGCAGGATGGCTCGTACGCGTCAGTACAAGCGAGGTTGATGAGCATGGCACGGCAATCGCACGCAACGCAAGTTCAGGCCGTGGAATCCGCCTGCGACACACGAGGCATCGTTCGTGGTGGCTATATGGTCATCGGCATGTTCCTGTTGCTGTTTGTGGTTTGGGCCAGCACCATGTCGTTGTCAACGGCCGCCATCGCACCAGGTATGGTTGGCGTCGAGGGGCAGAAGAAGCAGGTGCAACATCTGAACGGTGGTGTGGTCGAGGTCATACACGTCAGAAATGGTGACCAGGTGGAGGAAGGGCAGGTACTGGTCACTCTGGATTCTCTGACCAATCGCTCAAGATTGAACACCCTCGAAAACGAACGCATTCAGCTGGCGGCCGAGCTGGCTCGCTGGCAGGCCGTCTACGATTCCCTGCCGGAAATCGAATACCCGGCGTGGATGGTATCCGAAGCTTCCCAGGAGCGCGTCAGGCACATACAACTGAAGCAGGACGAAATCCTGAAAGCCCGTCGGCGCGTCTTTGAAGAGACCATGCGTGGTCTTGCCTATGTCCAGTCTCAGGCGGCCGAGGAAGGTTCCGCCGCGCAGCAGCGCCAGGAGACACTCACGGAAAAATACGCTCTGGTGCAGCGTGAGATTCGTGAATACCAGCGGCTCGAAAAGCAGGGTCTGGTGACGCGTGTGCAGGTTTTCGACTTGCAGAATGAGCTGACCGATCTGAAACTGGATCTGGACGAGGCGCGGTCGTTGGTGGGCTTGTCCGAACAGCGACGTGAACAGGCCGAATCACAGATCAAGGTGCTCGCCAATACGCTGCTGTCGGAGGCGGCTGAAAACAGCACGGCAATCGGTCTGCGGCTGACTGCCATCGAAGAAGAGCTGGCCACGGTAACGTCGGAAGTGTCACGCTCCGTGGTGCGGTCTCCGATCACGGGACAGATCCTGAATTCCGCCATCAATACGGTGGGTGGTGTGATCAGTCCGGGGCAAACACTGATGGAAGTCATGCCTACCGGTGAGCGATTGCTCATCGAAAGTCTGGTCGATCCGAAGGATCGGGATGCAATACACGTGGGGCAGCGGGCGGAGGTGCGCTTCAGCGCACTGGACAAGCGCACGACACTACCGGTTGAAGGCATCGTGACCATGATTTCCGCGGACAGCCAGGTTGCGCCCAATGCCCTGTTGCCGCGATACACCGCCACCATCGAACTGCAGGATGATGAAGCCTCGCCGCTGCAACAAGGCCAGATTCACCCGGGGATGCAGGCAGAGGTGCTGATCATCACGGGTAAGCAGACATTGCTGGATTATTTCATTTCGCCCATTGCCAATAGTGTCAATCGTGCTTTACGTGAGAGTTGAATAACCGTGGCAAAAACCAGGTCGCGCAGTAAGAGCAGGTCGCGCAGCAAACGTGAATCGGCCGATTACCGAAGGATTGCCCTGACCAGAGCAACCGAATCACTGTTGCAGAAGCAGGTTGTCGGCATCGAGTACCCGGGGGGAAAGTCGCGTGAGTCCTATCGCCTGTTGCTGGAGTGTGGCAGCTCGGTCATTGCGACACGTCGCTCCTCGTTGCAACTGGCTCGCCGGGAGGTCAGCACACTCGGCGCTCTGAATGTGCACGAAGCGCCGGTACCCCGCTTGCTGGGAACCAACCATTCTCAGATCCTGATTCAGGAGGATCTGGTCGGGCAACGATTGTCCGAGGCATTGAAAGGCGCAGATGCCGATCGCTATCGGCAGCTCATTGGTGCGGCTCTGACAGGGCTGGCCGCCATTCAAGTGGCGGCATCGGCGGAAGGTCTGGAGAGCAAGGTCGACGCACTGGGTGATGAGGACAGCTGGATTCATGGTCTGCTTCATCGACCGCAAGTCATCGGTGACTATCTGAAAGCACCGGCACCTGCACTTGATCAGGCGGCCTTGACCGAACTGCTGCGCATTCGGCAGCCGCGGTTCATCAAATGGGATTCACGGCCGGGAAATGCCCTGGTGACCGATGCGGGGACCGTCAAGTGGTTTGATTGGGAGCACGCTGGAAAACGCAATCGGCTGGATGATATGGCCTGGGTGATGGGGGATGAATTTCTGCCGGATCACCCGGCTGCCGAGCGATCGCTGATCGACCAGTTTCTGCCCCTGTACGCCGATGATCTGGATGAAGGTGAGGCCTACCGATATCTGATGGCCTATGGCAGTTTCCATATGGTTGTTCGCCTGGGGCTGATTCTCAAGCACATGACCGATGGTTGGTGGGACCTGGACAAATGCATTCAGGAAGACAAGGTCGGTGTGACACTCGAATGCGCAAACGCGCTCTGTCGTCGTGGTGCGCGCTGGTCTGCCGAGTGTGAACTGACTGCACCGCTGGCAGACTGGTTTGCTGCAGCCGAACGCAAGATCGCTGAGCTCTAGATCATGACTCATGCCTCATGTCATCTGCTGCGGTCACTGCCATGAACATCGAACTCGTCGATACACGCCAGCAGTTCGATGCGCTGGAGAAGGCCTGGACAGCGTTGTATCGGCAGGATCCGTCGGCCAATGTGTTCCTGTCCTGGCGTTGGCTGAAGCAATTGTTCGACAGACGGGCAGAACCCGTGTGCATTCTCGCCGCGCGTTCTGCCAGCGATAATCAGCAGTACCTTGCCTTCTTGCCACTGCGGTCGCGATTGTTCATCCACAAGGAGCGGCAGCGCTTTGTCCGCTCCTACGCTCTCGCCGGTAACGATTGGGCCGATCAAACGGGTTTGCTGTGTGCCCCGGAGTTCGAGCAAGAGGCCATCGAGGCACTGATTACGGCATTGTCCGACATGTGCTGGCAGTCCCTGTCATTCTCGGACATGTCGATGAGTGAAGATCGATATAGAGCGTTGACGGCAATGTTCTCCCGCCTGGATTATTCGGTACATGAACGCTATCAGACGGATAACGACGGCCAGACTCGGCTGGACGTTGCACCCTGTATTGCATTGCCGGACAGCCATGAACAGTATCTGGCGGGCCTGAGTGCCAATACTCGTCAGCGTTTGCGACGCATGGTTCGCGTGCTCGACAGCAGCGACGAACTGCGCATCGAATTTTCCGCCGCTGCCGATCACGAACAGGATCTGACAGCCTTTGTTCATCTGTGGCGCACGCAGTGGCGTGACAGAAAGGGCGCCAGGACGGATCTTCTGGCAGACAAGTATCGGCGAATCCTGCAGCAAGGGCTGGATGATGGAAATCTGGCGCTGCTGGTTCTGTATCAGGCGGACACACCGGTTGGCATGATTGCCTGTTATCTCGACAAGGCAAGCGAGACTGTCTCCTTCTTTGTTTCGGCACGTGATCTGCAGTTCGATGCGCTTGCCGGTGGACTGTTGTTGCACAGTCGCATGATCGAATGGGCCATTGCCAATCATTACCGGCATTATCACCTTCTGCGCGGAGACGAGCCTTACAAATATTCTCTCGGCGGTGTCGATCAGCCGGTTTATTCGATCAAGGTGCGTCGCAGCGCTGATGTGGAGAAAACCCGCTTTCTGTCTGAAGACTGCCGGACCGAGGCGCTGCAAAAACTGCTTCAATATCGTGAAAGACTCGGTACGAGACAGACACATCGCCTGTACGCACAGTTGCTGGAAAGTTGGCCGAATGATGCGCAGACGCTGACGCAGTATGCCCAGTGGCTGAAACAGATCGGTGAACATCAGCACGCCAACAGCATTGAAGCTTCCCTGTGCGCCGCGGACATCGCCAGCGGATTGCCAGAGGCGAGCTTGCGACACTCGGAGTGTCGGATACCCTGAATGGAATGCCACCCGCCGTAGACGACGGATCATCACTGGATTGACGGAATGAACAGCAAGATCAACATGACATCAGAAGCGGAATCAGACGCAAAAGTGGCGACCGATAAGGCGCTGGATTGGGCTGGGCAATTCGTGGATGTTTCCAGGCACACGATCGTCCGCGATTCCCCCTGGGCCACGACCTATCGAATCAGCGGCGAGGAGAGCGACAGCTGGCTGAAGATATTGCCAGCCAGTCTGGCACAGGCACCCGAGCGGCTTGCAAGGCTCGGCGAGCGATTCGGTCAGTATGTACCGACGGCCATCGCCAGTGATTCCGATCGCGGTCTGCTGCTCATGCGTGATTGCAAGGGCAGGGATCTGAGTCGCAAGGCGTCCGAGCAGGAGCGCACACGGTTGCTGCAGACCTATGCCCGTATCCAGGCGGACAGCTGCGGTGATGATGAACTGTTGCAGACCGCGCCGCTGCTTCAGCTTGATGGCATTGTGGATGAACTGCTGGATTTTCTGAGCCCGTCCGACAAGGCTGCGCGGAATCCGGTGCAAGGGGTTCAAGCCGACTTCTACCTGTCCACATCGCAGTGTGCAGCCTACCGCGCCTTGCTGGAAGCACGCGCGCCAGCGCTGCGTGCCTGGATCAAGCAGGCCGATTCGCTACCCGTGACACTCAATCATGGTGATCTGCGAACGGCGAATGCGTCCCGCTCACGTGACGGTAGCATCATGCTGTATGACTGGGACGAAGCGATGTCGGGTCCGGCGGGGCTCTCGTTGCACGGTCTTTTCAGTGGTTGTTCATCACTTGTTCAGTTGCATTTCCCGCAGATCCACCTGCTGGATCTCGAGGGTCTGCGTCAACCGCGTCGCGAATTCAGCGCTTATCGAGAGACACTGGAAAGCGCAGGCTATGCCGGAACATCGGATACCGGAAAGGCGCTGAGTGCGGCGGCCGTGGCTGGCATGATTCATTACATCATCAGTTTTGGCCGTTTCCCCCGGGATGATGAAAAGTATGTCGAAACGGTTGAGACCAATCTGAAGAAGCGTTTGAGTGATCTGCTGGATGTCTGTGATCTGCTCTGCATTGCCGAATCCGATTGCATCGTGGCATTGGCAGATGGTTATGAGCGACAGGGTCGTGCATGGCGTGCAGAACGGCTGCTTGCCCATCGTGTGCAGCTGCAGCCTGATGAGGTCGGCTCGCTGCAGGCGCTGGGACAGCTGCAGCTGCGGCGCAATCGCGTGTCTCAAGCCATCAAGAGCTTCGAAGCCTGCACGGTCATCGATATCAATGACGCCATTGCCCATGAGGGCTTGGGTAGCCTGCATGCACGCAACGGATGTTACAGCCAGTCGCTTCGACATCTGCATCGCGCCCACACGCAGGCCCCGTCTCCGGATCTGCAAGCCCGGATACAGCGCGTTTATGAACTGGAGCGGATGGAACGGGATGCCGATCTGGACGGTATGGTTCCCACGGTCTGGTTCTCCGATGCCGAGCGCGAAACCGGTCAGGTACTGCCGGAAACCCTGGCGCTGTGCGCCACTCTGTTTCGCAAGTATGGTGTCCTGATACTGAAAGGCGTATTCGATCCATCATTGCTTGATCAGTGCCACGGAACCTTCAAGGAACGATACCAGGCCTATCTGACCAATCAACGACACAAGGATGCCTTGCGCATCGGGGACAAGCGTTTCCAGATCACCATCGATATCAGCAAGCCATTCAATGAGCCTGCCTTGTATGGCAATGGGCTGACTCTGCCGTTGATGAAGGACATTCTGGGAGAAGCCTGCATCCTCGGCTGTTTCACCTCGGCAATGTCGCTGCCCGGTTCCATCGATCAGCGTCTGCACAAGGACCACAAGGCCCTGTTTCACGATGATCCCAAGCCGGTCAAGGAACCCAGCTTCGCTGTCACCATGATGGTCCCACTGGTCGATCTGGATGAACGTGTGGGAACGACTCGTGTCAAGAAAGGCTCACACGTGTACACGAGCAGTCGTTCCAAGGGGATGCCCTGGCAGACTCCGCTGACATCCGTCGGCGATTGCTACCTGATGGATTATCGACTCTCACATCATGGACAAGCGAACCAATCGGACAATCCGCGCCCGATACTGAGTCTGGTCTATCAAAGGCCCTGGTTTCGCGATTACATCAACTTCCACAATCAGCCATCCCTGAGGCTCGCTCCGGAAGAGTTCGAAAAGGTGCCCAAGGCGCTGAAATCGCTGTTGTCCTGGACGACCGAGCCAGGCCCTCGCGACTGACTCTGTGGCTGGCAAGCGCCTGTCCTGCAAGGGGGCAGGCAGTCTGTTGGCGGCAGGACCGGGATGATTCGGAAGTCTTCAGGCCTCATCTGTTGGCGATGATCACGTCAATGGCCTTGTCCAGAGCGGTGTCGCTCTCTCCGAGATAATCCGAGATGACCGGGGCTACGCGTATATCCACTTCAATGCCATGCCCGTCGTACAGGCGGCCGTCAGGGCGGTAGGATGCCATTGATGACAATGCAATCCGGATACCGGAGTAGGGTAGCTCGAACCGTTTGGTTGCGCCGCTGCCGCCGGCACTGGGCAAGCCGACAAGGGTGACTTGCGGCAGATCGGCAAAGGCACTCAGGAAGCCGTCGGTAGCACTGAACGAGCCTGCATTGGACAAGACGACGACAGGCCGATCATAGTGGATCCTTTCGTTTCGAGGCTGTTTCTCCAGCAACATGAAATGCCAGTCGCTGAATAGATTGTCGGGAAATCGCCATTGAGGCTCGAATCGCTGCAGTGCTGTCAGAATCGCAGCGCGCTGCTCCGCATTCCAGTCTGGATGATTCAGTCTGTAGGTTGGTCGATAATGCAGATGGTCATCATCAAATTGTTGGCTGCGGCGATACGCGGCAATATTCGACACATAGGGGGCGGCGTTCTCGGGCAGAAAGTAGCCATGGATTGCCTCCAGCATGCCGTAGCGGCCGCCTGAATTGTCTCTGACATCGATGATCAGGCCATCGGTGTCAAGAAAACCTTCCAGTTCGTTCAGTCTGTCGTCAACTCTGGAATTCTTCATCGCATCGATGCGCAGATAGCCGATATTGCCGTCAAGCAGGCGACTGTCACCCAGAGGCACCTTGCCGCTGCGCAGCCGCTCGGTACTCAAGGAAAAGGTCCGCGTGACTTGTTCCTTCGCATCGGCCGATTGCAGTGTGACGCTGATCTGCTGACTGGGTGGTAGGTCCAGCTCGGACCGCAGGATAGAGACCCGGCGTAGCTCTCGCAGCCCGCGGCGTCGCCTGAGCTGCAAGGAGGCCTGACTCACATGCTGATCGGCCGCTGCCAGCCAGTCATCCAATGCCACACCGTCCAGCCCGATCACAAAGGGGTGGTCGGCATCCAGCAGGCGATTGCTCTCGTCATCGATCGCGATCACTCCGGCGTCGCTGTCGGCCAGTACAAAGGGCAGATAACGTGTGTTCGCCTTCAGGGTCTCCAGGGAAACATCCGCGTGGGCATCACCAAGCCTGGCTATCACGCGGCTCAGCTGACGTGCGAACGCGTCGGTGCTCAGGGTCGGACCCGCATTGTCGCGTAATGCAGCGATCTCCTGTCGATAGTCGAATCCGGTCAGGGTCAGATAGGATGACTGGTCCTCCAGTCGCGACTCGAACGTATCCAGATCCGCCAGCAACTGCGCTCTGCTGAGCTGTGGTGGTATGCCGGGGTGATCCAGCTTGCTGGTGGCCAGTACCGGATCGAGAGAGAAGTCACTGCTGTCCAGCGAACGGTTGACACCGGCAATGGCGATGACGTTATTACCCGTTCGCAGCTGCCCCTTGCGCAGCTGAATGGTGAAATGTTCGAATTCATCCGCCTCATGATCGTCAGCAGTCCAATGTCCGGCCACGTCCGCTGCATGTGCCCTGACGACTTCCCGGCCATTGATATAACCGATGAAGCCATCGTCGTAACGAACGTGGAGGTGGAGTTCATCGACACGCTCGGGATGCTCGATGGTGAAGACATGCCGTATCCTGATACCGCGGTAATTGCCTTGCATGTCGGTCAATTCGGTCAGGTCGTCATCATCGCCATAGCCGAACCCGGCGGGTCCGGAAGGCCATGCGGAATCATCGAAATCGATGCGGCTCCAGGCGTTCGACGTGACCTCGGGTACGCCCTTGTCGAACTTCCAGATCGATCGCGCAGGGATCAGTATGTCGCCGGCGTGGCTGTCGGGCATTGCAAGGCCTCCGGCCATGATTGCCACCAGTAGTCCAATCGTTTGTGATTTCATGGCCCTGTACACGATACAGCCTTCCTGCCGATTTTATCCCACGTTCCCGGATTACAGCAGGTTCTGCAAGCGTTGTTGACAGCGCCGGTTCGCCGCTTGGCAGCCTGGACAAGGCGATGATTTCGTCAGGCGACGCTCCATCGTCGCATGCTTGGCGGAACGACGCTGACAGTCGGGGCCGAGGATGCAGTGTCGTACTGCGGTACGACAGGGCTCGGTGCTACTGGTACATGCGAATGGCAACACCACCGTCGATGACAATGTTCTCGCCGATGATGAATCGTGCTTCATCCGATGCCAGCAAGGTGGCCACGGCTGCTACCTCGGAGGGCTGGCACAGGCGTCCCACGGGCTGGCTGGCTTCAACCTGCGCACGAGCGGCGACGGGATCATCCATACCGGCCAGATAGTTGTCCACGATAGGGGTGTCCACATAGCCTGGAGAGATGGCATTGACTGCGATGCCACGATCCGCGTACTCCAGAGCCAAGGAACGAGTCAGGCCGAGCAGGGCATGCTTGGCGACCGGATAGGGGAAGGTCGACTTCATGATGCTGAAGGCATGGTTTGACGCAATATTGACGATGGCCCCCTTTTCCTGTCGCAACATGTCCGGCAGAACCTGCCGACAACACTGCCAGGCGCCTTCCAGATCGATGGACATGCACAATTGCCAGTCTGCCTGAGTGCTCTCGAGCGGCTCTCTGAAGACATTGATGCCGGCGTTGTTGACCAGCACATCGACAGTGCCGAAGGCGGCAACGGCTTGTTCATGCATGCTGGCGATACTGTCCGGATCGGCAATATCGGTGCCGATGTGGCGGATGCGGGGTCCCATGGACTGGCACAGTCGCTTGGCCGTCGCAGTGCCGATCTCGTCATTCAGTTCCGCGATCGTGACATTGGCGCCTTCGCTGGCGAAACGCTCGGCGATGGCCGCTCCGATACCCTGACCACCCCCTGTCACTACCGCATGTTTGCCTACCAGTCGTTCCATTTCGCGTCTGCCTTTGCTGTCTTGTTGACTTTATCTTATAAACAGATAATACTCCAAACACACTTGGAAACGGAAGAGGAAACACGGTATGCACCAATCAAGATCCATAGCTCTGGCCACGGCCATCGTTGCGATGACCGCGGGAGTCACCGGATCAGCACTGGCCGAGGACAAGCTGATCGTTGCTATCTACAAGAGCGGCACGCAGCAATACTTCATCGATCAAGGTGAGGGTTTTTCCCGTGCCGCCGAAGAGCTGGGCTATGAGGCGCGCATCATCAATGTGGAAATGGATTCGAACCTGGCAATCACTGCCGTGTCCGATGCCATCGCGGCAGGTGCCAGGGGCATCGGCATCACGGCGCCGGACCAGTCTCTGGGGCCTGCCATTGCCACCGCTGCGGCCGATGCCGGAGTGGCGCTTATCGCCACTGATGATCCATTGAGCAATGCACAGGGGGATGCCGTGCCATTTGCCGGTTTTGACGGCGTTGCCATGGGCACCAAGGTGGGTGAGCGGGCCGGTCAATTGCTGCAGGAGAGTGATTGGCTGAGTGGAGACAACTACGGCATCATGAGCGTCGAAGTACAGACATTGTCCGTCTGCAATGACCGTACAGGTGCGGCGCAGGCGCAAGTGATAGCGGCAGGCGGCAGTGCTGACAAGGTGGTAGCGGTGACTTACGACGGAACGGCAGATGCCGCTCTGACGGCAGCGGGTCCGGTCATCACGGCCAATCCCGGGGTTGATCACTGGGTGGTCTATGCATGCAATGACGAGGGCGTGCTCGGTGCAAGCAATGCCCTGAAGAATGCCGGATTCAGTGCGAACGATGTCATCGCCGTCGGGCTGGGTGCCTATGAGGCCTGCCGTCCCTGGAAAGCCGGTATCGACACGGGATTCAAGGCAGCACTGTACATCAGCGGCGTCGATGTCGGCGATGCGGCGGCCCGTGCACTCATCAACTCCATCGAAACCGGTGAGCCCCTGCCTGCCATGACGGTCGCGAACACCACGATAGTCGACCCGGATACCTATGCCGACATCATGTCATGTGACTGAAGGCGTCGTGAGTGGGGCTATCAGCCCCACTCTTGTGTTGTTGCGAGGAGACAATACCCATCATGCAAGACTCTGTTCTGGAAATACGCGACGTCGGCAAGTCCTTTCCCGGGGTAAAGGCATTGTCCGGGCTCTCGATGACTGTTCATCGTGGAGAAATCGTGGCCTTCGTCGGCGAGAATGGTGCGGGCAAGTCCACATTGCTGAAGATTCTCAGCGGTGACTACCAGCTGGACGAAGGTTCGGTACTGCTCGATGGCGTCGAAGCCAGTCATGCCAGTCCACTGGAGGCGCGCCTGGCCGGTTTTCGCCTGGTCAGGCAGGAGCCGGAGATCGTGCCCGACATCTCGGTGGCCGAGAATATCTTCATCGGTGAATACCCGAGACTGTCCGGTGGTCGAGTCGATTTTGCAGGCATGCGTCAGACCGTCAGCGACATGTTGCGTCGCTATGGTTTCTGGGGGCTGGTGGATATCGATGCGCACGGTCGCAGCCTGTCGCCGGCGCAGATGCATATCGTGGAAATCATGCGAGCGCTGAAGGAGGGCGTGAAGGTGGTCGCCTTCGATGAACCTACCTCCTCGCTGACACATGGCGAAACCGAGAGGTTGTTCGAATTGATCCGACAACTCAAGGACGATGGCCTGGGTATCATCTATGTCTCACACCGGCTCCACGAGGTCATGGAAATCTCCGATCGCGTGGCGGTGTTGAAGGATGGTGTCCCGACAGGCGACCTGAAGACTGCCGATACCACCGAAGCGGAGATTGTCGGTCTGATGGTCGGCAGGGAGCTGGAGCACGGATACAAGCGCGAAGAGACTACTCGCGAGGAGATCGTGCTGGAAGTCGAGGGTCTGAGCAGTCGCTGGCATGACGACATCAGTTTTCGCATACGTGCCGGTGAAATCGTCGGTTTTGCAGGTCTGGTGGGGGCAGGCCGCACGGAACTTGCCAAGGTGTTGTTCGGCGAATACCAGAAACAGTCTGGTGTGGTCCGCATCTGCGGCAAGGAGACTCGCATCACCAGTCCGGCTGACGCCATTGCCTCCAGCATCGGATTTGCCCCCGAGAATCGCAAGGCTGAAGGACTGATACTGGTTCGTTCGGTGATCGAAAATGCCTCCATGGCCGTGTATTCGGCATTGTCCCGCTGGGGCGTGCTGCGCAATCAGCAGATGATCTCCGCGGTATCGCCCTTCATCGAACGACTGGAAATCAAGACACCGTCGTTGACTCAGGATGTCGGCAAGCTCTCCGGCGGCAATCAGCAGAAAGTGGTATTGGCTCGCTGGCTGGCAGCCAACCCGCGCTTGTTGATTCTGGACGAGCCGACTCGCGCGGTTGATGTCGGCGCCAAGGTGGAGATCTATCGATTGATGGACATGCTGGCACGCGAGGGTATGGCCATCATGATGATTTCCTCCGAGATGCCGGAACTGATCGCGATGTCCGACCGCATCATCGTCATGAACAATCGAAAGATATCGCAGCCTGTCGAGAAGAGCGATGCCACCGAAGAGCGAATCGTGAACATGGCTCTGGGCACTGTCGCTGCGTGAACCAGTCAACGAACAATACACCTATGAGCGCAACCATCCAGGAAATCACAATGGGTCGAACCGACGGCTTGTTCAGGCGAATCACCAAGGCAATCGGGGCCGAGAACCTGTCTCTGATCATTGCCCTGGTGATCATGGTGACTCTGATCGCGTCACAGACAGAATTCTTCTTCTCCCCACGCAATCTGTTCAACATCGCCCAGAACATGGCGGTCGTCGGGCTGATTGCGGTGGGAATGACGCTGGTTATCGTCTCGGCGGGACTGGATATCTCGGTCGGGTCCATCGCCGGATGTGCATCGGTCATGACGGCTCTGGTGGTGGTCAGTACAGGTTCGGTGGTTGCCGGCATCGGCATCAGTCTGCTGGTCGGGCTGGCGCTGGGTCTGGTCAATGCCGGCATCATCAGTTTCCTGCGCGTCAACCCGGTGGTGGCAACCCTGGCGACGTTCTCGGCGTTCAGAGGTATTGCCTTTCTGGTGGCGCCCGGTGGCCGGCCGGTTGGCGTACTGGATCCCACCTTCGCTCAGCTCGGCTCGGGCCGACTGTTCCAGATGGGTGATTTCCCCGGTGTGCCGGTCGCCTTCGTCATTCTGCTGGTGGTGGCGCTCGGCGCGCACTTCGTCATGAGCTCGACAGTGTTCGGTCGTTCCATCTATTCCATGGGCGGCAATCCGGTTGCTGCACGGCTTGCCGGCATCAATCTGACCAGGATGCGTTTCGCCATCTATGCCATATCCGGAGCCTTGTCAGGACTGGCTGGTGCCATCGTGACGGCCCGTACCAGTTCCGGACAGCCGGCTTCAGGCACCCAGGGCCTGGAGCTGGAAGCCATCACGGCCGTTTTTCTCGGTGGCGCCCTGCTGGCCGGTGGCAAGGGTACGATTGTCGGGTCCATGCTTGCGGTACTGTTGTTGGCAACCCTGTCCAATGGCATGAACCTGCTGGGTATTCCCACCTTCTACCAGCTGGTAGCAAAGGGTCTGCTGCTGGTTCTGGCTGTTGCCATCGGTCAATGGCGCATGGCTCATGCGGAGCGAGTGCAGGCTCGCCTGACGGCGGCGGGGGCGAAGTGACCGATCCTGCGCTCATCACGCTTGCCAGCGACAGATTGCAGGTCAGTGTTGCGCCGACATTCGGTGCGCGGGTCACCGAGTTGCGGGACCTGGCAAGCGGACGAAACTGGTTGGTGTCGGGCCCGACCGTGGGTAGTCCCGACAACGATGCGCAGTACCTGGGAGAGCAGGCCCGAGGTTGGGATGAATGTTTTCCGACGGTCGCACCCTGTGTTCATCCCGACTGGCCGGAACCTCTGCGCGATCACGGTGAAATCTGGGGCAGGCGAACCCATTGTGAACTCTCCGATGCGTGCATCCTGTCCAGTAGCCAGGTCGGGGACTGCCTGTTCCAGCGCTGGTTGATAGTGACGGGCAGCACCATCCATCTTCGCTACCGGCTGACCAATGAGGGCAAGACTTCGCTGCCCTGGATGTGGAGCCAGCATTGTCTGCTGCGCAGTCGTACGGGAGATCGCCTGTTCCTGCAAGGGGTCGATGGTGCCTTGCAGCTGTCCGGCGCCACAGGGCAGGCAAGCGAGACGGATTCATCCTTCCACTGGCCTTGCTTCAACGCGGAGCGTCCCGACCTGAGGGACCCACAGGCACAGCCCTCTGCCTGGGCCTGCAAGGCTTACGGCTCAGTGGCTGAATTCTGTGAAGCCGGCATCCGCAACGAGCAGGAATCCATCCGTTTTCGTTGGGAAAGCTCGCAGATGCCTTTTGTCGGCGTCTGGCTCAACCATGGTGCCTGGCCTGCAGACAAGCCCGTTCATCAACTGGCCTTTGAACCCACCACGGCGCCGGCGGATGACTTGAACCACGCTGCTCTGGCTGGCCATGCCCGATGGCTTCCTGCCGGGCAGGAAGACGAGTGGACCTTGACGATTCAACTGAACGAACTACCCGGTAGACCAACGACAGCATGAAAATCACTGCACTCAAGACCTTTCTCGTGGCGCCACGCTGGCTGTTTCTCAAGATAGAGACCGATGAGGGACTCTCGGGCTGGGGCGAGCCGGTGCTCGAAGGGCATGCGCAGACGTTGATGGCAAAGATCGACGAATTGCAGGATTTTCTGCTCGGCCTCGATCCGCTGAATATCGAGGACACCTGGCAGATGCTGTATCGAAATGGTTGCTATCGAGGCGGGCCCGTGTTGATGAGTGCGCTTGCCGGCATCGACATGGCGTTGTGGGATATCAAGGGCAAGTATCACGATGCGCCAGTGCATGCCCTGCTGGGTGGGCCGGTTCGTCAGAAGGTTCGTTCCTATTGCTGGATTGGTGGTGATCGTCCGGAAAATCTGGCGGAAAACGCCAAGGCACTCATGGCCAGAGGCTACGATGCCTGCAAGATGAACGTCTGCAGTGAATTGCAGATCGTGGATCGGCATTCGGCCATCGATGCCATCATCAAACGGATGTTCGACTTGCGCGAGGCTGTCGGACCAGGGTTCGACCTGGCCTTCGATTTCCATGGTCGCGTGCATGCCCCGATGGCGCGCATTCTGTTGAAGGAGCTGGAGCCGCTGCGTCCCCTGTTCGTCGAGGATGCCGTGGTGTCCGCACAGCTGGATACCATGGCAGACCTGTCTCGAAGCACGACCATTCCCCTGTGTATCGGTGAGCGCCTGCATTCTCGATACGATTTCAAACCGGTCTTCGAAAAACGGGCTGCCAGCGTGATCAATCCCGATACGGCGCACGTCGGGGGCATCAGCGAGATGGTACGCATCGGCCACTGGGCCGAGGCCTACGACGTGGCGCTGGCCCCGCATTGCCCTCTGGGACCGATTGCACTGGCAGCCAGTCTGCAGGTCGATGCGGTTTGCCACAATGCCTTCATCCAGGAGCAGAGTCTCGGCATTCACTACAACCAGGGGGGCGATCTCAACGACTATCTGAAAACCGACAGTCGATTCGAATGCAGGAACGGCTATCTGGATATCCCGACAGGACCCGGTCTGGGCATCGAGGTGGATGAGGACTTCGTCATCGAACAGGCGGGCAAGGGCCATCGGTGGCGCGCACCGGTGTGGCGGCATGGCGATGGCTCCATTGCCGAGTGGTAGCGACCATCAGCTCGGAGAGCCTGCTGGCCCATTTGTCCGCGATTGCCTTCATGCCGGATCACCCCTCCGGCATGAAGGTCGAGCGTGGCATTCCAAGCCCCGTTCAGTGCCGGGCAGCTTGTGGCTCGATGGGGAAAACCAGATCATAGGCCCAGTTGAAACCGAGCGAATACACGAGATAAAACAGGGCCAACGCAGCGTCCAGAATGAAGGCCTCCAGCAGGGAGACTTGCAGATACCAGGCGATGAAAGGCAGTAGCACCAGCAACAGGCCGATTTCGAACAACAGCGAATTGAGCAGGCGCTGCCTGAATGATTTGCGCGCATGCCCCTGGAATCGCATCAGAACCCGATCGAACAGGTAGTTGAAGACGTAGACCCAGAGCGTGGCGATGATGGAGCCGGCTATGGCGACGACGCCGATGTCCTGTAGTGACAGGTCGAACAGCAACAGGCCCATCGATACAACGATAAGAAAACCGATGAGTTCAAAGGAAACCGCGTGGCGGATACGATCTGCGACAGTGCGCATGAGACTCTCCTGAATGGAGTGTCGGGTCGTCCCGATGAAAAGTTGACGCAGACTCAGGTCGTCCTGGCTGCTCAGGGAATGGTATGGCGAGTATCGGCAGCTTGCAAGTGGTGAGATGAGGTGAAATCGATGTTCGCCCGCGGCTGTCCAGCTGGTCACAGAACCGAACAGAGCTTGCTCATGGAGTGGCCTGATGCCCTGGTTTCTCCAGACAGTGCCTGTCAGCCGAGCTTGCTTGTTGGTAACATCGAAAGACGCCTTTTCCGTCCGGAGTTCAATGATCATGAGCGAACCAGAGCTGCGCTGTATCGATTCTCGAGTGGTTTACCGAAATCGATGGATGACTGTCAGGGAAGATCGCGTCAGACGTATCAGTGGTGAAGACGGTCTGTTCGGCATCGTGGACAAGCCGGATTTTTCATTGATCGTGCCCTTTGACGGCGAGCGCTTTCATCTGGTGCAGCAGTATCGCTATCCGGTGGATGGGCGTTTCTGGGAGTTTCCGCAAGGTTCTCTGGAAGGCGAACCCGATGCCTCGCCGGAACAGGTGGCAACTGCAGAATTGCAGGAGGAGACCGGCATCCTGGCGGGTAAGCTCGAGCCGCTTGGCAGGCTGTTTCAGGCATACGGGTATTCCAACCAGGGCGTGCATGTGTTCCTGGCGAACGGATTGCAGGCAGGGGAGGCCAGCCCCGAAGCGGAAGAGCATGGCATGATCAGCGGCGCCTTCACTCGACGAGAGTGTGAGGCCATGATCGATGGCGGAAGCATCGCGGATCTGGCGACTCTGGCCGCTTTTCACCTGTTCGATCGCCATGCGAGACGTTGGGGCGGTGACAACGTTGCAGGATTGCAAACAACCTTGTGAAGACTTTGTCACAAGGCGTTGTGGGGAAATGCCTGTGGTAACTTGGCTGTGTCAGCCATGACGGCTGTCAATTCGATTCACATAGCTTGAGAGCCATTCACGATGGGATTATTCGATTTCGCCAAAGACATGGGCAAGAAACTGTTCGATTCCGAAGACGATGCTTCGGACAAGATCAGGCAGACACTGGAGAGCGATAACCCGGGTATCGAAGGTCTGGATGTATCCTTTGCCGATGGCAAGGTCGCTCTCAGTGGCAAGGCTGCATCGGCAGAAGCCATGGAGAAAGCCGTTCTGATGGCCGGCAACGTGCAGGGCGTGACGGATGTCGATGTGTCCGCACTGGACGCACCCGCGGCTGATGCAGGGGTCGTGTACTACGTCGTGCAATCGGGTGATTCACTGTCGAAGATTGCCAAGACCTATCTGGGTGATGCCATGGCCTATCCCACCATCTTCGAAGCCAATCGCGAAGTCATCAAGGATGCAGACCTGATCTATCCGGGTCAGAAGATTCGTATCCCGGGTGGTACCGCACCAGCAGCCTGAGTCTTCACGCAGGCGGGAAACAGTCGAGTGGCATCTGGAAAGGACGATAATCGCGGCGCAAGTGACGTATCTTCTGCGGGAAAGACACCTGCCGGAAAACGTGATGCGTCCGGATCGGAACAGTCGCCGGCAAGGAAACGTGACGACGCTGCGCTCAGTTCGCGCAGTGAGGTCGACGCCTTTCTCGACGCGGTCAAGCAGACGCCGCCTGTTGCCACCGGCGACGGGCGTGGCCGATTGATTTTCTCACTGGACGCCACTGCCAGTCGGCAGCGCACCTGGGATCGCGCCATGGCGCTGCAGAGCGATATGTTCATCCACACACGGGGCATCGGTTCTCTGGATGTGCAACTGGTGTACTACCGTGGGTACGATGAGTGCCGAGCCTCTCCATGGCTGGGCAATGCCGACAAGGTCATTGCGATGATGCGCAAGGTCAGTTGTCTGGCAGGTACCACGCAGATTGCCCGTGTCCTGAAACACTCGCTGGCAGAATGCCGATCCGAGGCGGTTCAGGCTCTGGTCTTCATCGGCGATTGTGTCGAGGAAAACGTCGATGAACTGGGTAATCTGGCCGGCCAGGCGCGCTTGCTGGGTCTGCCGGTGTTCATCTTTCAGGAAGGATATGAACCTCACGCAAGCCGTGTGTTTGCGCAGATGGCGAAGCTGTCCGGTGGGGCACATTGTCGCTTCAATGAATCCTCTGCCAGGCAACTGGGCGAGTTGCTGAATGCCGTGGCAGCGTATGCTGCCGGCGGTCGTGCGGCACTGCAACAACTCGAGCAGCAAGGGTCGCGTCAGGCTGGAAGCTTGCTGGAACAGTTGTCCTGATCGTCTTCGGTGTCAACCCGGCCCGGTAGCTGACCGGGGGGTTCAGGATGCCCGAGAAAGATGCAGCCACTCGAGATGGCAAGATCCCGGGTGCTGAATCGTTCGGGGACATGGTTGTCTTGTTTCCGTGGAAGGGCGAATAATGCAAGCCCCTTGTCTTTGCCGGTGCCTCTGAAACGACTCGCCACAGGCCCGGGTGATTGAGACAATGGCGGCACCGGAACGCAGCAAGGGCTGGCCTCCTGTCTTGCCAGCCCTTCGCAAACTATTCCGCGTTTCTATCGATCATTGCGGATACAGTCCGTTGCTGTCATAGGCATCTCGCTGCCAGGCACGGATATAATCGATTTCGTAGCGCAGAGGGAAGGTACCACCTTCAATGTCTGGGGTAGGAGCCCAGCCACTGCCCGCCACCAGATAGGTCACGATATTCATGCCCTGGCGCGATACTTGCGGACCGCTGAGGCGTTTGATCTCCACGCCGTCGATGTACCAGATCACCAGTTGCGGCTCCCACAGCACACCATAGGTGTGGAATTGATCGGAAAACAGCTCGCCGGTCGGATTCTTGTAGCTCATGGTTGGAGCCGAGCGGGTTTCTCCTGTGTTCACATCGGCAAAGTGATAGGTCTGGAAGGCATCTTCGTCGCCGAAGGGGTTTTCACCCAGGTACTCGACGATATCGATTTCCGGTGCATGCAGGTTGACACCCGTACCAGGATAGCGGTGATACAGGTAGAAGCTGGACAAGGCACCGAAGGTATCGCTGGTCTTCATGCGTCCTTCCACATAACCGTAGGTCATGTTGAACTTGTCGTGGCTGGACAGTGCGCCCGACAGAAACAGACAACGCTCCTTGCCGGCATCGTCGGTGCCATTGCAGATCTCGGGAAGTCTGCTCTGCAATCCTTCCGGCACGGTGGTCGCCTCGATGGTCAGGATCGAGTCGGACAGCTTGAACGGGTTGTAGCTGAAATCCGGTTCGTCCTGCGTGTTGACAAAGTACTGCTGCTCGCCATTGATGATGGTCTCATCACCCCAGACCAGCTGCGTATTCCAGCGTGCGCTGTCGATGCTGTCGCCATCGAAGTCATCTTCGAACACCAGCGAGAACTGGTCCAGGAAGTAGGCGGTATTGCTCAGGTCATGGGACTGGGCGAACCGGCTCTCATCCAGGTAGGGGTCGGCGTACAGGGGGACGGCTGCACCTCGGTCTTGATGGTAGTTGATGGTAATCGGATTGGAAGGTATGGACTCCTGTCCGGTCTCATCGACAGCGGTCACCTCGTAGCTGAAGATGTCGCCAGGCTTCGGACCAAAGCTGGCGCATTCATGCAGGCGCGTTGCAAACCGGGTGTAGTTGCAATCGATGAAGGAGGTTGTGCTCCAGAACTTGTTGATCTCCGCCTGCGCCAGGGCATTGCCATCGGTCTGATCGCGTCCGACGGTATAGACATGACCATCGCTGCGATAGATGTTGTAGGCAACCACCTCGCCATCATCATTCGACGGTGCCCAGCTGAACTCGGCCCAGTCGTTGGAGACCAGATCAATGCGCAGATTCTTCGGTTGCGTGGGCGCGCCGCCGGCAGTGGCAGTTTCCGGATCGATCTCGAGCAGGGAACCGAAGGGGTCGTCCAGCGTTGGGCCGGGTATCGGTGTTGCCAGCAGATCGACGGCCGGAATTGTCGGTGGGGGCAGATCACCGTAGTCAGGTGCATTGCCGGCACCGTTGTCTGCACCATCAGTGGGCGTTTCGGTTGAACCGTCGTTATCTCCATCCGCTGGAGAGTCGGTGTCAACCGCAGGCGTGTCATCAACCGGGGACGTGGGTGTCGTATTGCTGTCTCCGGAGGAACAGGCGGCAAGACTGGCGACTGCCAGGGATAAAAAGGTGTGGCGAAGCAGGGGATTCATGCGCAATTCAGCCGTCATCTGGGTTCGTTAAAGTGGTGACGAGAATAAACAGCTATGGTCTTCAAGCGGCGGAACTACGTCGTAACTTCGCCGTGAACAGACGCACAGATCGCCGATAAGTATCTCCTCTGTTAGAATCTCGGGTTTGGTAGGGCTGCCGCTTTACCGACACATTGGCCTGCAAACAACTGGATAAATTATGAGTGTCAAGACCGCTGGCGGCTTGTCCGTCGCTTCATCCCTGCACGATTTCATTGTCAATGAAGCCCTTCCGGGTACCGGTATCGAGGCGGATGCGTTATTTTCCTCGCTCGCCAGCATCATTTCCGAACTTGCGCCACAGAATCAGGCGGCAATGGAGCGTCGTGATGCGCTGCAGGCAAAGCTGGACGATTGGCACAAGGCGAATCCCGGTCCGATCGACCAGTCGGTCTACAAGGCCTTTCTCGTGGAAATCGGTTATCTGGAGCCCCAGGTGGACGATTTCAGTGTCGATGTGACCCGTGTCGATGATGAAATCGCCAAGACCGCAGGCCCGCAGCTGGTGGTGCCGGTCAACAACGCCCGATATGCCCTGAACGCGGCCAATGCGCGCTGGGGAAGCCTGTACGACGCACTCTACGGTACCGATGCCATCAGCGAGGCCGATGGTGCCGAGCGCTCTCGTGAGTACAATCCGGTGAGAGGGCAGCGTGTCGTGGCTTTCGCCAACCAGCTGCTCGACGAAGCCGTACCACTGGTGCAGGGTAGCCACGCCGACATCAGCGCCTATGCCATCGTCGATGGTGCCTTGAAATTGACACTCACTTCCGGCAGCGAAGTCGGATTGAAGCATCCCCCGCAGTGTGCCGGCTACACCGGCAGTGCGGATGCGCCCAGCTCGGTTCTGCTGAAGAACAACGGCTTGCACATGGAAGTCGTGTTCGATCGCAGCAGTCCGGTGGGCAAGGCCAGTGCGGCTGGTGTCTCCGATATCATCATGGAGTCGGCCCTGAGTACCATTCAGGATTGTGAAGACTCGGTGACAGCGGTCGATGCCGAGGACAAGGTCCTGGTCTATCGCAACTGGCTGGGGCTGATGAAGGGTGATCTGAGTGAGCAGGTCGAAAAGAACGGCAAGCAGATCGAACGCAAGCTGAATCCGGATCGCGATTTCAACGACCTGCAGGGCAATGCCTTCAGTCTGCCCGGCCGCAGTGTGCTGCTGGTGCGCAACGTCGGCACGCACATGATGACCGATGCGGTACTCGATGCGGATGGACAGCAGGTGCCGGAAACCTATCTGGACGCCATGTTCACCAGTCTCATCGCCATGCATGACCTGAAGAAGGGTGAAAACGATGCACGCAATTCACGGACGGGTAGCGTCTATATCGTGAAACCCAAGTTGCACGGAACGGCCGAAGTGGCCTTGTCGGTCAAACTCTTCACGATGGTGGAAGAGGCGCTGGGACTGGAAGCCAACACACTCAAGATGGGCATCATGGATGAGGAGCGTCGCACCTCTGTCAACCTGAAGAACTGCATTGCCGCAGCACGCGAACGCGTCATCTTCATCAATACCGGTTTTCTGGATCGCACCGGCGACGAGATGCACACCAGCATGCATGCCGGTGTCATGATTCCCAAGGGCGAGATGAAGAATGCCACCTGGTTGTCTGCCTATGAGAACAACAATGTCGACGTTGGTCTGGCCAGTGGCCTGCAGGGCAATGGCCAGATCGGCAAGGGTATGTGGGCCATTCCGGATCAGATGGCAGCCATGATCGCGGCCAAGCAGGGTCATCCCGAAGCCGGTGCCAATACCGCCTGGGTGCCGTCCCCCACAGCCGCCACACTGCATGCCATGCATTATCACAAGGTCAGTGTGCAGGCCGTTCAGGACGCGCTGAAGACACGCCAGAAAGCCAGTGCCGATGACATCCTGACCATTCCGCTGAGTGAGGCGGGGCGCAATTATTCGGCCGAGGAAATCCAGCACGAACTGGACAACAATGCGCAAAGCATTCTGGGTTATGTCGTGCGTTGGGTGAATCAGGGGGTGGGTTGTTCCAAGGTGCCTGACATCAACAATGTCGGCCTCATGGAAGATCGTGCCACCTTGCGCATTTCCAGTCAGTTCCTGGCCAACTGGTTGCTGCATGAAATCGTCACTGTCGATCAGGTGCGCGATGCCATGGAGCGTATGGCGCTGGTGGTTGACGGACAGAATGCCGGCGACGCCGACTATGTGGCCATGGCTCCATCGTTCGATGACAGCATTGCCTTTCAGGCAGCGCTCGACTTGGTCCTGAAGGGGCAGGCTCAAGCGAACGGCTACACGGAGTTCGTTCTGACGGCCAGGCGTCGTGAGGTCAAGGCAGCCCAGGCCTGATATTTCATCATTGCCTGAACAGTGTCACCTGTTTCATTCGTGAAGCGGGGCAGGTGGCACTGTACATGCTCGAAATCGGCTACGTTTTCTTCAGGCTCGGGAATTTTTACACGAATCCGGAGTCAACCCTCTGAGCCGTCTGTTCCGGCTTTGCCTTATACCATCCAATACAACAGGGGAAAAATGTGAAAAAAGCCGCCTTCAGAAAAGTCGGAACCGTGCTTGTAACGAGTACTTTGCTTGCCAGTTGCAGTACGCTGACGTCGCCGTTCAGAGACGCCGATCCGCGTTGGGCCGATTACAAGTCATGGACTCGCCTCACGGATACACATGTCAGCACGGGTAATCCGACAGGTTTTCTGGGAGGCGTGCATCAGGGGTTGGATGGGTATCGCGAAGTGTACGTCAACGATATCGGACGTGATGCACTTCTCGGCAGCGCTCCCTACAACCTGCCTGCCGGCACGGTTGTCGTCAAGGAGCAGTTTGCCAGCAAGGAAGACTGGGAAGCCGGTCGCAAGCCCGGTCACACCGTCAGTGTCAAGGTCGCTGCCGGCGATACCGTGAGCAAGGACAACTGGATCTGGGCGGACAGCTACAAGGGCACTGCCGGTGAAAGTGCTTTCTGCTCGGGCTGTCATACCATCGCCGCCAAGAGTGATTTCGTCTTCACAACCGGCGACTTTCAGCGTTCACTGGACTGAGCGTCCACCGAGCGTCAGAACATCTGCAGCTGCGCATCAGTGATGGCTGCAAAGCTCGTATCCAGAAATTGCAGTATGCCGTCAGCCGCCGGAGCCAGTTGCTTGTCCAGATAATGCTGGTAGTCCGGCGCTGACTGCAACAGATCGACAGGCTCCGGTCCATTGCGCGTGATCAGATAGCTGATGGTCCGACCACTGTGTTCCAGCTTGCGAGCCGCCTGTATATGCGGCGGCACGTTACGCTGATAGTCATCCAGCGCACGACGGATGCGTTTGCGATAGACCAGTTGCTCGTCAAGCTGTCCCGCCTGCAGCTGTTCGGCGGTCTCACGAATGAACTCCTCGAAGGGTTCTTCATGGAAGACACGCAGAAACAGCTCGCGCTGGAAATGTCTGGCCAGCGGTGTCCAATCGGTGCGGGCCGCTTCCAGCCCCTTGACCACCAGCCGTGAATCGGGAGCAATCAATCCGGCATAACGTTTCTTGCTACCGGTAGGCATGCCGCGCACTGTTGGCATGAAGAACCGGGAATAGTGCGTTTCGTATTCGACTTCCAGATGCGATTCGATATCCAGGGTCTGTCTGAGCTCATTGCGCCACCAGACATTCAGTTCATGCATCAGCTGATTGCCGATCTCCGCTGAACGCTGTTCGTCTGCATCATCGCCAATGTAGATGAAGACCGAATCCGTATCGCCGTAGATCACCGGGTATCCCTGCTGTTCGATCCAGTCGCGTGAGCGGGTGATGATCTCATGCCCACGCCGGGTGATGCTGGATGCCAGTTGTTGCGAGTAGAAACGACAACCGGTGGTACCCAATACCCCATAGAACGAATTCATGATGATCTTGATGGCCTGGGACAGAGGTGCATTTCTGTCCTGCTTCGCCTTGTCGCGCGCTGCCCAGAGCTCTTCGATCAGCCCCGGAAGAATGTGTTGTTCGCGAGAGAACATGGCTTCCACGAAGCCCGGCAAGGGATTGTCCCCGGGTACAGCCAGCCCCATTGGATCAATGAAGAAGGTACGGATGATGCTGGGGTACAGGCTCTTGAAGTCCAGCACCAGTACGTTCTTGTACAAGCCTGGTACCGAGTCCATGACATAGCCGCCGGGACTGCCCAGGCCATCGTTGCGGTTGTCGACATCAGGTGCCACGTATCCCGCCCGATGCAGTCTCGGCAAGTAGAGGTTGTCGAAGGCGGCGACCGAGCCACCGAGCCTGTCCAGCGCCAGACCGGTCAGATTGGCCCTTTGCACCGCGAAGGCGAGCAGGTCGGCCTTCTGGAAAATCTCGTTCACCAGCGTGCAGTCGCGAATGTTGTAATCGGCCAGCTGCGGCTTGTCATCCCTGAACAGACGATTGATCTCGGCAACCTTGTCCTGCTCCGAACTGATGAGCTTGCCGGTACCCAGCAATTCATGTGAGACATTGTCGAGCGAGAAACTCTCGAAGTTCCAGAAGCCGGCCTTCAGCAGGTCGATGCCATCGAATACCGCACGTCCCGGTACACGGGCAATGCGTGGCGAGCCGGGCTGCGTGGGTTGCAGTACCGTGGCCGTTTCGCCGCCTCGACCAAGGCGGCAGGGCATGCCGAGGGACTGGCATTTGCGGACGATGAAGTTCAGGTCGAAGTTGACGACGGCCCAGCCGGTCAGGGCATCCGGATCGGTTTCCAGTGTCCAGTTGAAAAAGGCGTTGAGCAGGGCCTTCTCATCGGGCTGGTAGATGAGCCGGTAGTGTCCACGTTGTTCATCCTCACCGCTGCCGATCATGAAAACTACATCGCTGGGGCGATCCTGAGTGCTCTCGCTCTCGCTCTCGCTCTCGCTCTCGCTCTCGCTTTCGGGCATGATGGCCGCGGCAATCGAGTACAGTTGGCGACTGTGTCCGCGGGTCTCGATATCGATGGCCAGTGTACGCAGTCGAGGCTGGTAGTCACCCGGCTGCAATCGCGGCTGTTGCACACGCCAGTGATTGCCCACTCGCTGCCACTCACCATCGATGCGTACCGGCGCGCGAATGAAGCGCTCCATCAGATAGCGATCGACGGGCTTGACGTCCGATTCGCACAGTATTGCGCCACTCTGGCGCAGCTGCTGCAGGTCGCGTTGCTGGCGAAAATACAGGCCATCCACGGCTTCACCGTGCAACAGTGTCAGATCAAGGGGCTTGCGAACTGCACCTGCAGGCAGAAAGACGTCACGGGACCGTTCGATGAAGCACACCGGTTTCTGGTCCCTGATCAGCAGATTTACGGGTCCTTCTGCGGAGCAGGCCCACAGCGACAGCTCCAGGCCTTGTGGCGTATCACGCCAGTGGCGGGTCAGCAGGTAGGCGTCGAGGCTCATGAACGATAGTGTACCTGTCTTGTCGCTGCTCCTGCTGTCCGACCGTGCGGGAAACGCTTTGGGCTCGTGTACCATGCAGGCAAGTCCAATGCACCGCGAGCTCTGCTGCCTGTCCATGTTTCGTTATCTACCGGGAATTGTACTGGTACAGCTGGTAACCCTGGCGCTGTTCTGGGTCAACCGCGATGCCGGCGTTGAAGATCTTTTGCTGCGCGCCGGTTTACCGGCCCTGATCATCGCCTTTGTCACGGCGTTGTGGTTGTCAACGCTGGGACGCATGGAGGCAGAGCGACGCAATGCCGAGCTGCGTGAGAGTCACGCCAATGAACGCGAGAAGCTGCATCGGAAAATCGAGCGCACCCGCTCGGAAGTGCTGCAACAGGCCAGTGCCGACAAGGCGCAGATGCAGGAACGTGCCCACGCGGAACGGGAAAGTCTGGTCAGGAAGACGCACAAGCAGCTGATGCAGCGCGAGCGCAGCATCAGTCGGCGCGCCAACATCAAGGTAGGCCTGGCATTCATGGGGGTGACGGGGCTGGGAGTTCTGATGCTGATCACCGAAATGCTGACCCTGGGGCTGCTGACGATCACCACTGCCGGCGGTGCCCTGGGTGGCTATGTGTTCCGCTGGCGCCAGTCCAGAGGTGCACTGGATCGTCTGTCAGGCGCGGTTGTCGAACCGGGTGAGGACTCCGGTGCAGGGCCGGCCACGGCTGAGTCGAACACGGGCAAGTCGCCCGATACTCCGGCCCTGACGATCATCGAAGGCGAGGTGATGCAAAGCACTGGCAAGCGCAAGCCCTGATGACGGAATGACGTCTTTCTGCTGTGAGGAAGCCTGTGGTAACGATATCGTTCATGTTTTCGGCCGTTGTAACGCGCTTTTTCCGCATTGATCCCTCGCTGGGCCTGTTTCTCGCAAGCCGAATAACCGTATTGATCGCGTCATTCGGGGTAGAACATGAGGATGCACAGTCTGTCACTGTTACTGGTGGCATCTTCGATTCTGCTGGGACAAGGGTCGGCACTGGCTGCGGATTATCCGGAACGATCTCCGTCTCTCATGGTGTCCTACGGGGCAGGTGGGGCTACCGACTTTCAGTCACGCATCGTCTTCATGCTGTCTGCCAACGACGACTATCTTGGGCAGTCGGTAAATATCGTCAACCAGGCCGGCGCCGGTGGCAGAATCGGCTGGAACTGGTTCGCCAATGAAGCACCGGCGGATGGCTATTCGCTGGCGGCCTACAATATTCCGCATTTCATCGCGCAGTCTCTGGAAGGCGGCGTGGATTACGACATCGATTCCTTCGAACCGATTGCCAACTGGGGGGCGGATCCCGCCGTCGTGATCGTGTCTGCCGACAGTGAGTACGACACCATCGGACAATTGCTGGATTTTGCGCAAGAGAATCCAGCCAGGTTGACGCTCTCCGGTGCGGGCTTGTTTGTCGGGCATCATATTGCCGCGTTACAGATCGAAAAGGCCATCGACAGCGAGCTGGCCTATATCCCCACCAAGGGGGGGGGTGCGGCCGCGTTGAACGCCGTCATCGTGGGCGACGTCATGGCGGGTATCAACAATCTGTCAGATGCCTATCGTGCTCGTCAGGCGGGCAAGGTGAAGATACTGGCGGTGGCAGACATGATGCGTTCCAGCGAGTTTCTGCCTGATGTGCCAACCTTGAAGGAAGCGGGCTACGATATCGACAATGCCTCGGTCAATTATCGCGGCGTGATGGTACCTGCCGGTACGCCAGACGAGGTGATAGCAACGCTGGCGGACAAGATCCCGGTGATGTTCGCCGATCCGCTCATTGTCAGCCGAATGGCCTCGGGTGGTGCTCCCATGAAAATCATGAGGCGCGAGGAGGTCCAGGCCATGTGGGAAAAACGATTGGACACGCTGAAAGAGCTACTGGTGAAGCTGAAATAGGTTCATCAAAAGGGTCTTCGATCCGGTATCGCTGTCACGAGGCTGTTCGTCAGCTCATCGTGGCGCTATTGCCGTGGATTCTCGCAGGATCAATTCACTGGGCAGTTGCACATCGGGCAAGGTCGCGACGTTCTTCAGGTGGGTCTTGTCTATCAGGGTATCAGCTGCCAGCTGACCGATACGGATGGCAGGCAGGCGTACGGTCGTCAACGGTGGTTCAATGGCTGAAGATCCGCGAAAATCGCCAATGCCGACCACCGACAGCTCGTCCGGTATTCTGATGCCCAGACGAGATGCTGCATGAATGACCCCATGCGCAATGATGTCGTTGCCGCAGATGAATGCTGTGGGTGGATCGTCTTGCAGCAGGTTCATGGCCACCGCCTTGGCCCTGTCAGTATCGTAGGGGCAGGGCTGGTTCCACTTGTCCGGTACCGAAATGCCTGCACTGTGCAGAGACTCCATGACGCCGGTGAGTCGGTCACGTGCCCGGTCATTGAACTGCGTATCGGGGAACAGCAAAGCGATCTTGCGATGCTGTAGATTCACCAGGTGCTGCGTGACTTCCATGGCACTCTTGCGATTGTCCGTCCCGATGCTGGGTATGCCCTCCAGGCCGACTGCATTCCACAGCATCACGACGGGAATGCCGCGCACACGCAGCATCTCCAGAGCCGCCTCGGGGTGATCTCTGCCTACCAGGGCAATGGCATCTATACGGCGTTCCAGCAGTGAGCGCACGATACCGGTTTCCCGATCCAGCTCGTAATTGTGACTGGCAATCAGCATGGTGCGATCGTGCTGATGCAGCCGAGCCGAGAATGCTTCGATAAGCTCGGCGAATATGGCGTGGTCCACGGTAGGGACAATCAACCCCACACTTCCGCTCATCATGCCATGCATGGCCCCGGCCACCCGGTCTCGGATGTAGCCCAGTTCGCGGGCAGCCTTTTCGATTCTCGCTCGTGTGGGCGGTCTGACGATATCCGGGTTGTTGAAGTATCGAGAGACGGTGGCACTGGACACCTCGGCGCGTAGTGCCACGTCGAGAATGCCGGGTGCTCCCTTGCGGGAGCGGCTGCGTTTCTTCTGTGGTTGTTCCCTGATGTTGCTCATGACGACAGCTTGCCTCTTTCTTGTCAGGTTTCAAACCCTCGGTTGCCGAACATTGTGCCGAGAAATGGTGAAAATGAAAACGTTTGCATTTTTATTTTCATTGTTTACAGTGAAATCAGGTCCGAACAGGAACAAGTTCTATGGAGTTTTTGCAACATTTCGGTGGGGTATTCGAACCTCTGTCCTTCATGCTGCTGCTCGGAGGCACGATCGGTGGTCTGATACTGGGGGCAACGCCCGGGCTGTCACCCACCATGGCAGTGGCTCTGTTAATTCCATTCACCTTTCAACTACCGGCAACTCAAGGGCTCATTCTGCTGGGGGCGGCCTACACCGCGACGGTTGCCGGTGGCGCAGTCAGCGCCATACTGCTGAAGATTCCAGGGGCTCCAGCCAATATCGCCACCTCGCTTGATGGGCATGCCATGGCAAGCGCCGGACGGGGAACTCAGGCATTGCACGTGTCCTTTCTGGCCTCAGGTGTGGGCGGGGTGGTTGGTGTACTGCTGCTGATCTTCCTGACACCGGTGCTATCCCGATGGGCGTTGGCTTTCGGGCCTTCACACCTGTTCTGGATGGCCATCCTCGGTGTGACGGTCATCGGCTCGCTGGACTCGCGTTCCTTCGTCAAGGGCTTGTTGTCAGGGTGCCTGGGACTGTGGTTGTCGATGATCGGTTATGACGATATTCAGGGAGCTCAGAGATTCATATTCCACGACTCTCTGACAGGTGGTGTCAATATCATCACGGCATTGATAGGCATTTTTGCAATACCGCAGGTCATCGAAATGCTGGCGCGTGGAAGATGCGAGCACAAGGTGTCCACGGTCAGCGTGCACAAGCAGTCGTTGCTGGATTCCCTGAAACTGTTGTGGGCCAATGGGCGAGCCCTGTCCATCGGCACGGTAATCGGTTCGATCATCGGCCTGATTCCGGGGGTGGGAGGGCAGATAGCCGGGCTGTTGGCTTACGACCAGACCCGCAAGTTCTCCAACGATCCCGACTCATTCGGCAAGGGTAATCCGGCCGGTGTCATAGCGGCAGAATCCGCCAACAATGCGATGGTCGGACCTTCGCTGGTGCCTTTGCTGACCTTGTCCATTCCGGGCAGCCCGACTGCGGCTGTATTGCTGGGAGGTCTGCTCATACACGGCATCTTTCCCGGTTCGGATCTGTTCGACAACTACCCTGACGTAGCATGGACGTTCATCAATTCCATGCTCATCGGCCAGATTCTGATGGTGATCTTCGGCATCTGGGTAGCCAGCCATGCTGCCAGGGTGGCGCATGTGCCACCGCCCATCATGGCTGCAGCGGTCACCATCCTGGCACTGTTCGGCAGCTATTCGGTGCAGCAATCCATGGGCGATGTCTACATCATGCTGGCTCTGGGCGTGGGGATGTACCTGCTGGAAAAAGTCGGCTTCTCGGCAGCCCCGTTGGTGCTGGGACTGATACTCGGACCCATTGCCGAAGCCAATTTCATACAGGGCAGCATGATCGCCAATGCCATGAATGGCCCCGCGGAGTATTTCCTCAGCGGCACTCTCAATCTGTTGCTGCTGACACTGGTGCTGGCGTCAATCGGCTGGAGCTTCTTCAGCACCCATCTGGCCAATCGCAAGGCTCGAATCGTATCCAACAATGCAGAGGTGTCCCTTGAATCCTGATACTGCCGAGACCGCGCCCCTGTCGCGTGTACAACACCTGGTGCCTGCCGCCGCCGTACTGGCGCTGGCCATGATCGTTGCCTGGGTCAGTTTCACCCGAGAGCCATCCGAGGCCTTTCTGTTTCCTCGCATGATCGCCAGCGTGATGTTGTTGCTGGCGCTATGGAATTTCATTCGAGCCTCTCTGGGCCTGGCCAGAGTCGGAGACGGTCTGACGCGTAAAGGGGTTGGTGCCATCGCTCCGGGTCTGTGCGTCATTGTTCTACTGGTGTATTTCGCAGCCAGGTATCTGGGCTTCTACTCGGCCTCCTGGCTGGCTTTCATGAGTATCTACAGTCTGTATGACCCGGCATCGCATGCATCGCTGGCAGTCTGGGTAAAGCGAGTGCTGGTCACCACGGCTTTCATGTCTGTCATCTACGCCCTGTTTTCACTGCTGTTGCAAGTGCAGACTCCTCGCGGCCTGTTCATCTAGCCTTGATGAAACCGGCACTCACGACAGGAAATCGCATGTGGCCCAAAGGCTCGTCGCTTGCGCCTTGCCCGCGCCTGCCGTCGCGTATTCGGCAACCATTCGATGAACAGACCATCGTGGCTGGTACACAAAGGCGTGTTCGTCACGCATCACCATTCATTCAAACAGCATCATTTCGGAGAAGAATCATGAGGAAGCGTTTTATCGGAACCGCATTGTTGGCCGTATCCACGTTGCTCGGTGCAACCCAAACCATGGCCGACGACTATCCTGAAAGGCCGGTGTCGCTGATGGTGTCCTATGGCGCTGGTGGCGCGACGGATTTTCAGGCGCGCCTGGTATCGATGATGGCGAACAACGAGAATTATCTCGGTGAGCCGATCGTGGTCATCAACAAACCCGGTGCCGGAGGACGAGTCGGCTGGAACTGGTTTGCCTCTGACGCCGAAGCCGATGGCTATACCCTGGCGGCCTACAATGTTCCCCACTTTCTCGCACAGTCCATCGAAGGCGGAGTCCGGTATGACGCCGACTCCTTCGAACCGATTGCCAACTGGGGGGCTGACCCTGCGGTCGTTGTCGTGGCAGCCGACAGTGAGTTCAACAGCATTCAGGAGTTACTGGAACATGCGGCGGAGAACCCCGGCAAGGTCACCGTGTCCGGGGCAGGGCTGTATGTCGGACACCACATCGCGGCTCTGCAGATACAGAAAGCCATTGGCGGAAAACTGGCGTATATCCCTACCAAGGGAGGTGGTGCTGCGGCCATGAAGGCCGTCATTGCCGGCAATGTCGTGGCTGGAATCAACAATCTGTCAGATGCCTATCGCGCCCGTGAAGCAGGCAATGTGAAGATTCTGGCGGTCGCGGACACCCAGCGTTCCGAGCAGTTCCTGCCCGATGTGCCGACACTGATGGAAGCAGGTTATGAGGTAGACAACGCGTCAGTGAACTATCGCGGTTTCATGGTACCCGCGGACACGCCGGCGTCGGTGATCGACTTTCTGGCCGCCCGAGTGCCTGACATGTTTTCCGACCCCAAGGTGGCCGAGCAGATGGCTGCAGGTGGTTCAGGTGTGCAAGTCATGAACCGGGAAGAGGTGCAGGCCATGTGGGCGGCTCGGCAAGAGACCCTGAACGACCTGTTGGCAAATCTTTGATCGGGAGACACGACTATGGCCGCTGATTCGACACAAACCATGAACACCATCGCCAACGAGCAGGCGCAGGTTGACGCGCTGATTGCACGTGCTCGTATTGCACAGCAGCGATATGCATTGGGGGCCGATCAGGCCCGTTTCGACATGGCAGCGCTGGCTGCTGCCTGGGCGCTGATGGAGCCAGCGCGTAATGAGGCGCTGTCCCGGCAGGCGGTCGAACAGACCGGGCTGGGCAATGTACAGGACAAGATGACAAAGAATCATCGCAAGACGCTGGGGCTGTTGCGTGATATCGCCGATGTGCCCACGGTTGGTGTCATTCGCGAGCAAGCGGAGCTGGGTCTGACGGAAATTGCGCGGCCCATTGGCGTGGTGGGTGCGGTGGTGCCGTCTACCAATCCGGCCGCCACCCCTGCAAACAATGTCATCAATGCGC
This sequence comes from Granulosicoccus sp. 3-233, assembly GCF_052681095.1. Taxonomy (NCBI): domain Bacteria; kingdom Pseudomonadati; phylum Pseudomonadota; class Gammaproteobacteria; order Chromatiales; family Granulosicoccaceae; genus Granulosicoccus; species Granulosicoccus sp. 3-233. Next base: position 24,309 of record NZ_JBQYLE010000003.1, on the reverse strand, counting down.
TCAAGTGCGGCAATGCCATCATCCTGTCACCTTCGCCCAAGGGTGTGGAAGTCTGTGCTGTCTTGCTTGACCACATCCATGCCGAGTTCGACAAGCTGGGTATCGATCATGACCTGGTACAGATGGTTCCTGCACCCTCGTCGAAGGTCAAGACACAGCGATTGATGGAGGCCGTCGATCTGATCATCGTGACGGGAAGTCAGGACAATGTCCGTCGTGCCTATGAATCCGGCACCCCTGCCATCGGCGTCGGAGCCGGCAATGCCACGGTCATTGTCGACGAGACGGCGGACCTGGCCATGGCCGCGAGCAGGATCGCAGCGTCGAAGACATTCGACAACGCCACGTCCTGCAGCTCTGAAAATGTCGTCATCGTTGTGCGTAGCGTGCTGGAGGACTTTCTCAAGGAGATGCATGCGGTGGGTGGCAGGTGCCTGAATGAGCAGCAAGCCGAGGCCGTCAAGAGTGCTCTGTTCGATCAGGGTCACCTCAATCGCCACATGATTGCCAAGGATATCGACGTTTTTCTCAAGGTTGCCGGCGTCGACGTTGCCGAGCCGGAAACTGCAAGGTTTGTCGTCTTGCCAGGTGATGCGGTGGGGGCGGCAGCGCCGGAGTCCGGAGAAAAGCTGTCACTGGCACTGACCCTGTACGTGGTGGACGACTTCGAAGCTGCGCTCGAGAAAACCGCTGAGGTCTTGCATTTTCAGGGGGCGGGTCACTCGGTGGGATTGCACAGTCGGGATGATGCGCGGGCTCGGCACCTGGGCGAGACGCTGCCTACCTGCCGAATCATCGTCAATCAGGCGCATTGCTTCGCCACGGGTGGTTCGTTTGAAAATGGCCTGCCGTTCTCGCTGTCCATGGGCTGTGGCAGTTGGGGAGGAAACTCCATCGACAGCAATCTGCACTACCGCCATTTCATGAATATTACGCGCATCGTGCGACCCATAGCCGCCCGGGAGCCCACGGTGGATGAGGTGTTCGACCAGTACTGGGCGGTGGCGGGTCGCTGATTCTCGCTGACACCTGACACCTGACACCTGACGGCGACACCGACAACGCCTGCTGTTCCCACGAATCGCCACGCCGTTTCCTGTGGACAGATCCTCGGCAATCGATTGCCTGAATGGCGTTTTGTCGGTGTCCCATCCTCTTTCAAAAAACCTGTCTGATTCTGCTCTCGCTATGAAAAATCATGGATCGGTTCGTGACCTTGTCGAAGCCCGTGCGGCCACTGATGGCGAGGCGACCTACCTGCTCGACGTGGAAAATGGAAAGCAACTCGACTTCAGGGGCTTGCTGCGCGAGGTGCGCGCAGTGGCCGATTTCGTGGCCGCCAGAGGCATAGCCCCTGGGGAGAGTGTGGCCTATGCCATGCAGAATGGTCGCTGCTGCGTAGTCACCTTGCTTGGCTTGTTGTACGGTGGCTACCGCGCAGTGGCGGTCAACCTGGTGGCTGGCCGGGATATCATCGGCTATGTATTATCGCATTCCGAAAGCCGTTTGATTCTGACGCAAGCCGAGCATGAGCCTCTGATTGCTGACGCTCTGCAATGCGAGGCTTATCATGAGCAGTGTGTGGGTCAAGGCCATGATGGCCGACCCGATATCGTCATTGCCAGTGATGCCTGGCTGGATGAGTGCACGCTTGTCGATTCGGCAAGCGATGACTCTGTTGCTTCTGATGTCGCGGCACAGGCTGCAATGGCTAGCGACAGAAAATGCACAGAGACGAACGTGGGACCCACGAGTGACGGGATTCTCATGTACACCAGTGGTACGACGGGGCGTCCCAAGGGGGTGGTCTTGAGCCACAGCAATCTGCTTGCCGGAGGCTACAACGTCAGTCTGGGTCATCAGCTGAATGCTGGCGATCGGGCGCTGTGTGTTCTGCCTCTGTACCACATAAACGGCTTGTGCGTGACGCTCTTCGGACCACTGGTCAGCGGTGGCTCGGTGGTCATGCCTCAGCGGTTCTCTACCCGTGGGTTCTGGGAGTGGGTGGATCACTACCAGTGCAGCTGGTTCAGCGTGGTGCCCACGCAGATCGCCTATCTCTTGCGCGATGCCGGAGCTCCCGTGGAACGTCCGTTCCTGCGTTTCGGACGCTCCGCGTCAGCGCCCTTGTCGCCCGACGTGCACGAAAGCTTCGAAAGGCACTTTGCTGTTCCACTGATAGAGACCATGGGCCTGACTGAAACGGCCGCACAGATCAGCAGCAATCCCATGCCGCCTGGAAAGCGCAAACTGGGTTCGCCGGGCATTGCCGTTGGCGATGAACTGCGAATCGTGAATGCCGACTTGCAGGAACTGACAGCGGGTGAGGAAGGGGAGCTGATGATTCGGGGAAGCAATGTCATGCAGCGTTATTTCAAGAATGAAGAGGCCACCAGCGAAGCATTGCTGCCTGGCGGTTGGTTCCGCAGTGGCGACCTGGGCAAGCTGGATGACGAGGGATTTCTGTTCATCACCGGTCGTCTCAAGGAGCTGATCATCAAGGGGGGAGAGAATATCGCTCCACGGGAAATCGATGACGCTCTGTATCAGCATGCCGACGTGGTGGAGGCCGCCGCCTTTGCCAGAACGTGCAGGGATTTCGGGCAGCGGGTGGAAGCAGCCGTCAGTCTGAAGTCATCGTCTCTGGTGAATGAAGAGCAGTTGCTGGCCTTGTGTTGCGATAGTGTCGGCAAGTTCAAGTGTCCGGATCGCATCCACTTTCTCGATGAGCTGCCCAAGGGGCCTTCCGGCAAGATCCAGCGCAAGAAGCTGGCGGAATTGTTCGATTCGATCTGATGCTTGCGCCGTGTGTGGCGTCAATTGTCGTGCTTCTGCAAACCATGCAGGAAGTGAGGGTGGTGCTCGGAAGTCTCAGTCGAGCAGGCCCTCTCGCTGATAAAGCCGGCTGGCGAGCATCAGCAGCAGGAGCGTCGCTGCCAGCGTGCCACTCACCGACAACAGAACATGCAAGAGCGGGATGCTGTCTCCCAGCACCGCACTTTCCAGCAGTTGATACTGACTGAGCATGGGCATCGGCATGGTCATCATGGTCGATCTGACCGAGAGGAACTGCAACAGGAAGAATGGTGCCATGGGCACCATCATCATGAGCCCCAGATAGGTCTGTGCCTCCTTGGTACTGCGTGTCACGGCGGAGACGGTAATCAGCAGAGCGGAGATGAACGGCAGCAAAGGGCTGGCCAGCAGAAAGGCATGCGCCAGGGTATGGCCGTCAAAGCGAATCTGCCCTCCCATCAATTCAACGGGGAACAGGCGGAACAGTGTGTAGATGCTGACAGCCGTGAGCAAGCCGGACAATGTCACGAAGCACAGCGTTGCCCCGTATTTGCCGAAGACGACTGCACTACGCTTCAGGGGCAGGCTCAACAAGGGCTCCAGTGACTGTCGTTCCCGTTCACCGGCGGTGGTGTCGATGGCGAGATAGAACCCACCCATGACCATGGACATGATGAACAGGAACGGCAGGATGGATGCCAGCAACTGGCCGTTGCTGCCGTCGCTGGAGACGTCGTTCTCCACCAGATTGAGACTGTCGAAGGTCGCGGGATCAATCCCGCGATGTTGCAGTCGGAGGTTGTTCAATGTACGTTCATAGACCGAAAGAATGGCCTGTACACGTCTGGCAGCCTTGCTCGACGCCTTGTCGGCACTGTTCACATGCAGTGTCAACGGGGCGGGTCTGCCTGCTCTGAGCTGTTCGGCAAAGTCATCGGGTATTTCCAATACAACAAGTACGTCCCCACGTCTGACGCTTCTCTGTACCTCGTCAGGTGCGTCGAGTACATCGATATTGTGGCTGTGCAGGAAATCCATCAAGCGAGGGGCACGTTCGGCATGCAGAACGTTCAGTGATGTGACTTCGTCGAAGTCGATGGATAATTGCTTGAAACTGGCCACCAGCGAGCCGCCCAGCAGCAATGGCAGCAGAATGGGACCGAACAGCAGTGCATAGAAGACGGTCTGGCGATCGCGCAGATTATCGACGATCTCCTTGAACATGACGATGAACAGGCTCATCGTTGCGTCTCCGTGGTCAGATTCCGGGTAGCCTTGACAAAGGCATCTTCCAGATCGTTTTCACCGGTGCGTTGCAGAATGCCTGCCAGGGAATCCTGCATGGCAATGCTGCCGTTGGAGATGATGGCGATGTGGTCGCACAGGGCAGCCACCTCCTGCATGATGTGACTCGAAAACACGATGCAATGGCCATCCGCGGCCAGTTGGCGAATGATCTCCCGCAGGCCTCGTGTGGCCATGACGTCCAGCCCGTTGGTGGGTTCATCCAGCATGATGGTTTGTGGTCGGTGCGCCAGTGCTCTGGCCAGGGCGACCTTGGTTTTCTGACCCTGGGAAAAACCGGTGGCTCGTCGGTCGGCGAAGCCGCCCATGTCCAGTTGTTCGATCAGTTGACCGACCCGTTGGGCGGCGTGCTGCCTGTCCAGTCCGCACAGACGCGCATAGTAGCTGATGTTCTCGCGAGCACTGAGCCTCGGGTAGATACCGGCATTGTGCGGCATGAACCCCAGATGCTGTCGGACGGCCAGTACATCGCGAGTCACTTCATGCCCATCGACGCGAGCGCTTCCACGATCCGGTCTGATGAGTGTTGCAAGCATGCGCAGTGTTGTCGATTTGCCGGCACCGTTAGGGCCGAGCAAGCCGGTGATTCTTCCATCATCGGCTGTGAAACTGACCGAGTTGACGGCAACGACGCGGTCAGCCTCAGCCGTGGCCGAGCGCCTGTTCTTGCCGAAGGGCAGTCTGAAGGTGCGACCACCGGGACGTTTGAAGCTCTTGTGCAGATCCTCGACGACGATCATGGTAGCGGTCCATTGGCATCGACGAAAAAAGGCAGTACTCGCTGACGTTCCAGGCAGCTTGTATCGAGAGCCTGCGCATCTGCGGTGTTGACGAACTGCGCCAGCAGAACCGGCATGCAGCCGTAGGGGGCCTGCATATGGCCCTGGTCACGATTGACGAGATGCCGCGATTGGTTCAGGGAAGCTGCGACTTCATCGCCATAGCCTGGCGGCGTGATGGGGTCGGCTTCTCCCGAGAGAATCAGAGCAGGTACGTCTGATTGCACCGCCTGCCTGAAGTCCTCATCCATGATCCCGGCGGGCCAGTGCTTGCAGGTGGCCAACAGGGATGACACGACCTGATTACCCATGTAACTGTCAGCGGCCTCATCAGGCTTGCCGGCATCATTCGCGATGAACGGTGCATCCTCCGTGCAGATGACCGCGTGATGCATGCCCGTCGCCAGGGAGTTGCCGAGAGTTTGCGTTTGCAACATTGCCTGACGTGCCAGAGGTGCAAAATTGTCGTTGGCAATGGCCTCGTGCAGCATGGATGGCAGAATGGAAGCAGTCTGCGAGCTGTAGGACAGTAATCGCAAGGTCACGGCAAGGTGTTGCCAGGTGAATTCCATGGTCCTGAGTTTGCCGCTGGCAACATCCTCATAGGTGATGTTGCGCGGTTGACGCTTCAGTGATGCCAGCAGCTCGGAGGTGGCCGTGCGCAGATTGCCGAAAGCCTCGAAACAGCCCGATGAGTCCTCGCAGCGCTGGATTATGATATCCAGCGAGCGTTGCGCCAGTGGGGCGATGTCCGGACCCAGTGCCATCGTGGGAGGGACAACCGCGTCGAGTATCAAGGTGCGTACCTTGTCCGGGTAGCGACGCAGGTAATGCAGGGCAACCCGAGTCCCATAGGAAATGCCGTAGAGGTTCCACTGTGAGACACCCAGTGCTTCACGGACGTGTTCCAGGTCCCTGACGGCCAGGCTGCTGGTGAACAGACGTGGGTCATGCGCCAGTTGCTCCAGGCAGGCTTGTGCAGCGTCTTCGAGTACCTGCGTGTCGTCATCGAACTCGATGCCCAGCGAATCATCCGCCTGCGGGCAGGAAAGAGGCGATGAGTCGCCGGTGCCACGCTGATCGACGAGAATGACGTCATGATCCTGCATGATGTGACGGAAAGCGAAAGCCACTGCCGGAAACGACTCGATTGCCGATTGGCCCGGCCCTCCTGCCAGCAACGTGAAAGCGTCGGTAGATGCGGATTGTCTGCGAGCTGGTATACGAGCGATGGATAGCGCCAGGCTGCCGGAGTCGGCGGCTTCGGGGTTCAATGGCACAGACAAGGTCGTGCATTGGGCGACCAGCTTTGCAGCCCCATTACCGATGGAGCAATCGCTGAAGCCGAGTGTCGAGTCCAGGGTCTTGGCACCGGCTGCGTATGCCGTCGGATGTCCGGCAAGGCCAGCAAGCAACAGGCAACTGATTGCCAGCACACTCTGGACTCTGGTGCCGAGTGGGTTCCTGCACCGGGAGGGACACGGTGGCAATGCGTTTATCCGGTTCAATGAGCTGATTCTAGAAAGCGCAGGTGAATGGTGTCGCGAACATCATGAAGTCTCGTGACACAGATGGCACAAAAGACGTCGGAAGATGGTCAATACCTGCAAGGCACAAGCCAATATGGCAGTCCGGCAGCGTTCGATTCAACCGGTCAGCTACGTGGCGAGCCCGATGTCAGAGCTCCTCGAGAACATCCTCGAGTTGACGCCTGGCGTTACCCACCCAGTCATCACGTTCGATGCGGTCAGGCACGATCTGCAGGGCGTTGGCGATGGTTTCGATCTCGTGATGCTTGAGTTTGGCCAGCTGCGCATAGCTGGTGATACCCAGGTCGTTCAGGGCCTTCTCGGTCGATGGGCCGATACCGACTATTTGCTGCAGATCATCCTGTTGCTCGACCGGTTCGAACGAACTCGCGTCGTCCTCGTCCGAATCCTGACGGGATACCGCATCATCGAGACCGTTCAGGAATTCATCTTCCTCCAGCTCCGAGTCGATCTCTTCCAGTAGTTGCTCATCCACTTCGATGACCTGGTCAAACGGATCGATGACGCTGTCGTCTCCGGCGATGTTGTCCGGGGATTTCGTTGCTGTGGATTTCGGGGTTCGAGGCGGTGGGGCATCAGCGTTCAGGAAGATGACTGACGAGTTGCCCGGCCCTTGAGTGGGCAGGGGGGCGCTGGCAGGGTTGACGGACGTATCTTCGGCAGCACCGAATCTGACCGCATCCGCATCCGCATCCGCATCCGCATCCGCATCCGCATCCGCATCCGCATCCGCATCCGCATCCGCATCCGCATCCGCTTTCCCCTGGGCATCCGAATTCGTCTCTGCACCGGCATCTGCAGGGTTTTTGGCATCCTCTGCCACAAGAGGCGCGGATGCCCAGCTGCTGACATTGCGAGCGCTCGTGATGACCGCCTGTCGTGCGGCGTTCTCCTTTACGGCTGAGTCAGCTGGTCGGTCGGTCTCGACAGCCGCATCGGACTGGGCGTCGAATTCATCGTCGGCACTCGGATCCTTGCCGACCACCGCATCGTCGGCATCGTCCACTTCAGTATCCGACTTGCCGTCGGCCTGCGAGATTCTGGTGGTGTTTTCCAACTCGGCATTGCTGCCTTCGGTGGACTTGGACAGCAAGGGGTCGGCGATACCCATTTCCCGGCGGGCATTGTCCAGTTCGGCGTGCTGACGCTTTAAAGTCTGTTCCTGGTCTTCCAGATCCTTCAGTTTCTGTGTGAGCGTCTGGTTCTGGGTAGTCAGATCGCGAATCTGGGATTCATGCCGCTTGATCATCTGGCTGACCAGCAGCTGTGATTTTTCCAGATTGGAGTTCAAGCGGGGAATCTGCTGATTCGCTTCGCGAAGCTCCGAAATCTCGTCGTGTGATTGGCGCTGCAGTTCGTCGTAGTCATCCGTCAGCATGGCGATTTCGGAATTCAGATGGGCCACTTGCTGCCGTTGCCTCTGGATGGCGTTACGCAACTGGCCAGCTTCCCTGACCTGAGTGGCCCGATGCAGCAGCCAGCCCAGCGCCCCGCCGACAACGGCTGCGAGGAGCAGTGCCACGATGATTTGCGACAATAAATAGATCACGATCGTTTCCGCATGGCTTGGTTGCTAGTCAACATAACTGATTTCGATCCGGCGATTACGAGCGCGACCGGTTTCCGAAGCGTTATCGGCGATCGGTTGCGTGGCGCCGTAGCCTTTGGCAATCAGCTGATTGGGAGAGACATTCCGGGCTTCCAGATAGCGCACCACAGCCTCCGCACGTTCCTGGCTCAGGCGCAGATTGACCGAGTCCGGTCCGGTGTTGTCCGTATGACCTTCTATGCGCAGGCGCTTTTCCGGATTGCTGCGCAGCAGTTCGGCCACCTGATTCAGGGCGATATCACTGCCCGGTGTGACGGTATTGCTGCCCTGCTGAAACGCAACGGAGGAGGTGTCTATACGTGCCAGTGCCTGCAGAAACAGGCGAGTCTGCTGGAGTTCGGTTTCGACCGGATCGAAGCGCGTCATGTTGTCGCGCACGATACGCACACCCTGGATCTCTCTGAGTTGCTCCAGCAGCAGGGCAACGGACAGGCGCTGGTCGATGCTGCCGGTCAGCTCCAGGTCTCGACCATTGATAGCCACGTTCATGTCACTGAATCCGGCGGCGCTGATTTTCTCCTGCGCCTGATGGAGCAGGGAGGCGGGAATGGTTGTCATCGAGCGGGCAATCAGCACCACCAGGCAGACGCTACCGAGCAGCACGACAAGCCAGGGCCAGATGCTGGGACGCTCGGCGTCAGGAAGATTGAAATGTAATGTGTGCGCCGACATGGCGCGGATAATAACACCCTGCGTCCGTCAACAGAATACGTGCGTGGCACGGGTGTGTAACGGTGTGTCGTTCATGCGGTGAGCTGGTGACGTCTGCCCCATCCTGCAGTCAGTCCGTATGCGCTGATGTCCTGCGGGCTCGGAACAGGCTTGAACTTCAGGCCGTGGGTGCGCTGGCTTCGTTGCTGCTGCGCAAGCGGGTCAACCTGGCCGAGTCTCGATTCGATACGGGGGCAACCGCATCATCCGGGGCATCGGAACGCGCCTGATCAACCACGCTGACGGTGACCGGATCGCCGGTGCCGTAGGACTTGGGTTCGGGGGCCTTGATGGTCTGGACGGTCGGGCAGGCTTGCTCCAGCCGTTCAAGGTGAGCGTTTGCCTTGCGGGCAATCTCGGTTGCCATGACAGCGGCCTCGTGCGCCTTGACGGCATCCAGACGCAACCGTGAGGTTTCCGAATAATGTTGCCTCTTCTGGACAGTGAGCAGATCGTCTGCCGCCTTGCAGCGCGCGTTGGCTTCCTGCAGCTTCTGCAGCGTCATCTTCAGGAGTTTGTCCTTTCGTTCCTGCTGCGAGGCATAATGCTCCAGTGTTTGGAGTGATGCTCTGGCGTCCAGCAGTTCCAGCGCCTGCGCGTTTCTGTCACGCAGGGCCTGACGCTTGATCGTGCGGGCACGGCGAGCGCCGATCGCATAGCCGACAAGCAGGCAGGCACATCCGACAAGTATGCTGGGTATCAAGTCTATCCACTCCATGGGAATATTGGTCCGCATCGCTTCGGGAATACGTTGTTCATGCTTCTACAGCGTCAATGCATCATACAAAATCAAGTGTTACATGGTAGATATCGACGCAAAAAACATGAAGTGAGTCACTTTTATTTTGCCGTTTATCCAGAGCCGCTGATCGAGCGGATGCCGATATCTGTTTGTGAAACAGTCGAGTAGGCAACGAATACAATGTTCTTCCTCATCGAGCAGACGATGAGCCTGGGTTGCCGTTCATGACGGACAGACAGCCATTCATCCACCTTTTCAGTTACCGGGGCAGACACCAGTGGACAATAACGAATTCAATCGGCGCATTCGCTACGCCTTGCGACTTGACGATGCAGAGACCCGTCGTCTGATGTCCCTGGGCGAACTCTCTGTCAGCGAGGAAGAGGTTGCCGGTTTCCGCTGCAAGGAAGAAGAGGCCGGCTATCAGGCATGTCCGGATGCCGCCTTGCTGGCCTTGCTCGATGGACTGATTCTGGATCGTCGCGGACCACCACCCGCCAGTGCCGGTGGCAGTGAAGGTGCAGCTGCCGGGGCAGCATCGAATACGGGCGATGCCTCGCCAGAGATCGTCGTCAACAACAATCTGGTGCTGAAGCAATTGCGTATTGCCCTGTCACTGCGGTCGGATGATATTCATGCGCTGATCACCGCAGGCGGCGGCAAGATCGGCAAGACAGAGGTGGGTGCATTCTTCCGCAGCCCGCAGGCACGCAATTACCGACGATGCGGAGACCAGAGTGTGCGCTGGTTCCTCAATGGCCTGGCAGCCAGGCGAGACGAGTAGCAAGGTAGTTCATGATGCGCCGAGTCAACCTGACAGACAGCGCAATCGGCTCAGCAATTTGTTACATTTAACCAAGCCTTGTCAGGTTCGTCTGACCTACCGGCTTGATCTTGTCGTTTCACGTTCAGCCGGCCGGTTGGCGGCTACGTGAAAACAAATTCCAATGAATAGGATCCTCTCATGAAAATTAGCATAGCAATCAGCAGTTGCCTGCTGGCCGCTGGGCTGTTCGCAGGCGCCGCCCAGGCTCAGCAGCAGTTCATCTCCATCGGTACCGGCGGTGTCACAGGCGTCTATTACCCCACTGGAGGTGCCATCTGCCGCCTGGTGAACAAGGGTCGCAAGGATCACGGTATTCGCTGCTCTGCGGAATCCACTGGCGGTTCCATCTACAACATCAACACTGTCAAGGCAGGTGAACTGGAGTTCGGTGTTGCTCAGTCCGACTGGCAGTATCACGCTTACAACGGAACTTCCCAGTTCGAAGATCAGGGCAAGTTCGACAAGCTGCGGGCCGTGTTCTCCGTGCATCCCGAACCCTTCTCGGTATTGGCGCGAGGCGGCAGTGGCATCGAATCCTTCGAAGATCTCAAGGGCAAGCGGGTCAACGTCGGCAACGCGGGCTCCGGTCTGCGGGCGACGGCAGAAGTGGTCATGGCTGCCTATGGCATGACCATGGACGATTTTGCCGTTGCCTCCGAGCTGAAAGGTGCGGAGATGTCTCAGGCACTGTGTGATGACAAGATCGACGTCATGATCTATGCCGTGGGCCACCCGGCTGCCGCCATCACCGAAGTCACCAACACCTGTGATGTGGATTTTGTCGACGTCACCGGTCCGGTCATCGACAAGCTGATCGATGAGAACCCCTTCTACCGTAATGCCTCCATCCCTGCCGGCATGTACAAGGGTCAGACAGAAGACAACCAGACCTTCGGTGTCGGTGCCACCTTCATTTCCTCGGCCGATGTGTCTGAGGACGTGGTCTATGTGGTCGTCAAGGCGGTCTTCGACAACTTCGAGGACTTCAGGAAATTGCACCCTGCGTTTGCCAATCTGAAGGAAGAGGAAATGATCAAGGACGGTCTGTCGGCTCCTCTGCACGATGGCGCCGTGAAATACTACAAGGAACGTGGCTGGATGTAAGCTGCGCAGTCTGATCCTTGACTGAAAGGGGTCTGGCAGGCAGCTCGAGCTGCCTGCCGGGCAATGTCCCTGTCAGAATCCCTTGCAACACATTGACAGCAGCAGAATCCAGCCGATGAATGCAACAGCCACGAAAGACGGCGATTCGGGCAGTACGCCGGATCTAGACTCCTTTACCGCCATCGATACCGGCGGCAGAAATCCCGCCGGTGGTGTCGGTCTGTTCATTGCCATCGTTGCATTTTCCTGGAGCGCCTTTCAGCTCTACGTCTCTTCCAGTCTGCCGTTCTGGTTGTCCGAAGAATACGGCATCAATCTGGTCTTCAACGGCAGTGAGGTGCGAGTCATCCATCTGGCCTTTGCCATGGCACTGGCCTGTCTGTCCTATCCCTTGTTCAAGTCCAGCCCGGCGCATCGTGTGCCAGCCTATGATTGGGCGCTGGCGGCCGGTAGTGTCATCTGCTGCCTGTATCTGGTCGTCTTCAAGGACGATATCGCCACGCGTGCCGGCTTGCCGACCACAGGCGATCTGCTGGCTTCAGCGTTCGGACTGGTGCTGCTGGCCACCGCGGTCTTCCGCTCGCTGGGCCTGCCCATGCTGATCGTGGCCGGTGTCTTCGTGCTCTATGTGTTCTTCGGTGACGCGCAGTTCCTGCCCGATGTGGTGCAGTGGAAGGGCGCCTCGTTCGGCAAGGCCATGTGGCATTACTGGATGCAGAGCGAGGGCGTGTTCGGTGTCGCCCTGGGGGTGGCCTCCTCCATGATCTTTCTGTTCGTCCTGTTTGGTGCGCTGCTGGAGCAGGCCGGGGCGGGCAACTATTTCATTCAGCTCGCCTTCGGCGCGCTGGGACATTTTCGAGGCGGTCCTGCCAAGGCGGCCGTCGTGGCCTCGGCGCTGAGTGGCATCTACTCGGGCTCCTCGATTGCCAATGTCGTGACCACGGGTACCTTCACCATCCCGCTGATGAAGCGCACCGGGTTCTCTGCAGAGAAGGCGGGTGCGGTGGAAGTGGCTTCATCCACCAACGGCCAGTTGACGCCGCCAGTAATGGGGGCAGCTGCCTTCCTGATTGCCGAATTCACCGGCATTTCCTATCCCGAAGTCATCAAGCACGCTTTGCTGCCGGCACTGATCTCCTATATCGCACTGGTCTACATCGTCCATCTGGAAGCGCTGAAGCTGGACCTGACCGGTCTGGAAAAACCGCCAAGCCACGTAACCGCCATGCAGAAGCTCATCGGTTTCCTGTTCGGCTTTCTGGCCTTTGTCGCCCTGGGAGGCATCGTCTACTACGGCCTCGGCTGGATCGGCCGGGCTTTTCCCGGCATGACCTTCGTCGGAGCGGTTGCCATTTTCCTGCTGGCGTATCTGATTCTGATCGTCATCAGTGCGCGTCGGCAAGACCTGCACATGGACGATCCATCAGCGCCACTGATCACCTTGCCCAAGACCGGCGAGGTTGCACTGACCGGCCTGTATTTCCTGCTGCCGATCATCATCCTGTTGTGGTGCATTCTCATCGAGCGATTGTCGCCGGCGCTCTCCGCCTTCTGGGCGTCCATGGCCATGATCTTCATCGTACTGACGCAGCACCCGCTGAAGTCCCTGATCCGTGGCCGTTCGCATCCTGACAGAATCAGTCTGGCGTCATCGGTAAAGCTCGGTTTCGCCGACTTCTGGGCAGGCATGATCGGCGGTGCGCGCAGCATGGTGCCCATCGGTGTGGCTACCGGTGTTGCCGGCATCATCATCGGTACCGTCTCGCTCACAGGTGCACATCAGGTGGTTGGTGAGTTCGTCGAATTTCTCTCCGGTGGCAGCCTGATCGTCATGCTGCTGCTGGTCGCGGTCATGAGTCTGTTGCTGGGCATGGGGTTGCCCACCACGGCCAACTACATCGTGGTGTCGTCATTGATGGCGCCGGTCATCGTGTCCGTAGGCGCGCAGCAGGGGCTGGTGGTACCCTTGGTGGCGGTGCACATGTTCGTGTTCTATTTCGGCATTCTGGCCGACGATACACCGCCGGTGGGACTGGCCGCCTTTGCTGCCAGTGCCATTTCCGGTGGTGATCCGATCAAGACCGGTCTGCAGGGTTTTGCCTACGACATCCGTACGGCCTTGCTGCCATTCCTGTTCATCTTCAACACCGAGCTGCTGCTCATCGATGTGACACTGGGCAAGGCGATTTTCGTCTTCATCGTTGGCGTCATTGCCATGATGCTGTTCGCGGCGGGCACCCAGGGCTATTTCATGGCGCGCAGCAAGATCTGGGAATCCGTGCTGCTGATGCTGGTGGCCTTCACGCTGTTCCGTCCCGGTTTCTGGCTGGATCAGGTGCAACCACCGTACGAGAATCTGCCCGGTACCGAGCTGGTGCAACTGGCGGAGGAACAACCCGTGGGTGAGCCGCTGCGGCTGCGCATCGTCGGCCCCGATTTCGATTATCCCGACAAGATGGCGAGTCTGACGGTTCTGGCCGATCTGGGCGAGGCCGGTGATGGTGAAACCCGCCTGGAGAATGCCGGGCTGGTGGTAGTGATGGATGAGGAAGGGGCGACACTGGAAGAACCCTTCCCTGGCACGCCGTTTTTCCAGACCTTGCAGATGTTCGATTTCTACGGTGACACATTGGTGCGAGTCGAGACGGTGCAGATCCCGGCCGAGCGCCTGTACAAGGAAGTGTTCTACATTCCTGCGCTGTTGGTGCTCGGACTGGTGGTCTGGCTGCAGCGACGCCGGCAGACCAAGCCTGCCTTTTTCGGAAATTTCTGACGTCCTTTACCATGCCCGAATCCGATCTGATCATCGACGACAATCGCGTCGTCTCCATGCACTACCAGCTGACCAACGGCTTTGGTGAGCTGATAGACAGCTCCCAGGGCGATCTGCCATTGGTGTACATGCACAATACCAATGCCCTGTTGCCGGCGCTGGAGCGTGAGCTGACTGGCAAGCGGGCGGGTGATCCGGTGGCGGTGACCATCTACCCGGAAGACGCCTACGGCTATCCGGACGAATCCCTGATTGCCGAATGGCCCAGAGAGCCAATCGAGAAAGTACAGGAGCTGGTGGTCGGCATGCGTTTCAAGGCCCTGGGCAAGAACGAGGGCGAATCACAGATGGTGACCGTGGTGGAAATCCGTGACGATACCGTGGTGCTCGATGCCAATCACCCTCTGGCCGGTCAAGTCCTGAATTTCACGGTTGCCGTGGTGAGTGTGCGTGAACCGACTCCGGAAGAGCTGCAGGCAGGCTTTGCCACCAGCACGAATCCGCCCGCGGGAGACGCTGGCGATTCGCTTGCTCAGTCCTGACGTCAGGCTGGTCGTCGTTCGTCAGGATGCCTTGCGAAAGGGGATGGCGGGCAGGCTTGTCGCTGGCGTCTTGTCGGCTATATCCACGTCTTCATCGCTGCGTACCTCCAGCTCGTCCGCCAGTTGCGTCAAGGGTGTCGGCATGCGCAGGCCATAGCCCTGGGCAAAGTCTACCTTCATCTCTCTCAGGCATTGCAGCGCGGCATCATCCTCGACGAATTCGGCGATGGTTCGCGCCCCCACGGTATGTCCGATCTGATTGATGGCAGCCACCATGTCCCGGTCAACCGTGTCGTCTGCAATATTGCGAACCAGCGAGCCATCTATCTTCAGGTAATCGAAAGACAGCTCCTTCAGGTAGGTGAAGCTGGAAAAACCGGCGCCGAAGTCATCCAGTGCCAGCTCGCAGCCCAGGGCACGGATGCGTTCGATGAAGACTCTGACCTTTTCGAAATTGCGTACGGTAGCGCTTTCCGACACCTCGAAGGCAATGTGCGAGGGGTCGATGTCACCGCGACTGAGTCGTTCCACGATGAAGCTGCTGAAATCGTCGTCGGTAAAGGACAGTCCGGAGAGATTGACCAGCAGGCGAGGGATGACGTGCCTGTCCTGGTGTTCGGCCAGCCAGTCGATCACCTGGGTGAATACCCACTGATCGATCTCGGTCATGATGTTGTATTTCTCGGCAATCGGAATGAACCGCGCTGGCGAATACAGTTCACCGTTTTCACTGCGGATACGCAACAGGATCTCGCAGTGCGCCATCTTCATCGAGCGCTCTTCGATCTCGAACACCGGCTGGTAGAACAGTGACAGGCGATCGTCGGCCAGTGCCTTGCGAATGGCCTGGATGCCGGCAAGGTTGCTGCGGTACTTGACCATTTCGGCGTCGTCATCCTGTGTCACATGCACCCGGTTCCGACCGGACTGCTTGGCGACATAACAGGCCGAGTCGACGTCAGCCAGTACCCGTTCCATGTTCTGTATCTGACCATCGATGGGAGTGACACCCACGCTCAAGCTGACCTTGAAGCTTTGCTCCTCGTACATGAAGGTGAATTCGCTGACGATGACTCGCAGGTCTTCAGCCAGACTCTGGATATCCGGGAAACTGCGCCCCTGGGCAATGATCGCGAATTCATCGCCACCGACCCTGGCAAACAGATCGCCACGGCGCAGTCGCTTCTGCATCATCTGCGTCAGCTGGATCAGCAACTGGTCGCCGGCATGATGGCCACAGGTATCATTGACGATCTTGAAACGGTCCAGATCGATGTACAGCAGGCCATGGGCATCGTCGCTGCGCCCGGCATTGTCGATGGTGTACTGCAGATGCTGTTCGAACGATCGCCGATTGTGCAGACCGGTGAGGTCGTCATGGTTGGCCAGGTGGGCGATGCGCTTGTTGGCTCGCGCCACGCGCGCAATGACCGTGCCCGAGATGATCATCGACAAGGCGAAGGCGGCGCTCACCAGATAGATCATCAGGCGCTGGGTTCGCTGATAGGTTGTCTGGTTGTTCTCCAGCGCCTCTTCAGCCAGTACCTTCTCCAGCTGCACCAGGTCGTTCAGATGGTTGAGCAGGACCAGTTCGTGCAGTTGCACCTCGTTGAGGACGCTCTTCTGGGCAGCCAGGTTTTGCTCATTGGAATGAATCTCCGAATTGGCGCGCTCGTAGGCATTGGCCACCCGCGCATCCGCCTCGTTGATTTCCTTCAATATGGCCTGCTCCCGGGCATTGGCAGACAGTTCGGTCAGTTCCTTGCGGGTGGTCTGGTAGCTGTCGGTATGCTGAATCAGCTTGTCGAAGATGCGCTGGCGTTCAACCGTGTCATCGGTCTGCACCAGCGAACGCACGGCAGCAGAGCGCATGCGAATGACGTTGCGCATGTGATAGGCCCGGCTGGTCTTCTGCTCGGTGTCGAGGATCACATTGGACATGCCGACATTGACGCCCTGCAGGGTGGTCATCGACAGCCAGGTCGCCAGGATCATCAGCGAGAACACAAGCAGGAAACCGGCACCTATCAGCAACTTGGTGTGGTCTTTGTTGGAGTTCTGTATGGACATCAGTGTTGTTTTCGTCCTTGAACTGCAACAGATTCCACGGGCGTGCTCTGAGTCATCTGTCTGGCAACGGGCATTGGCATGGTGACTGGAGAGTGGTCCTGGTATCGGAGGTTGGAAGTTGGATCGCAGGGGTTTGTGCTATCGTCAGTGAGGTATCGGCATGTTCGGGGTTCGGTTGACTGTGGTTGCAGGGTTATTTCGGAACTGCGTCACGGAGAATCCCGCTTTCGTTGTGGGCGTGGGCCTGGTGGAGACGCATTGCATGGTGTGCTTCACGAAAAGAGGCCATGCAGCCAGAGTCGCTTGTCGGTTGTGCGCCGCTGGCGGTATACCCAGTAGTAGGCCCCCTCACGAGTTGTGGCAATGAAATAGTCCCGCCGCACATCGGTCTCATCCCACCAACCATTCTCGATACGCTCCGGCAGGGTCCGTATCGTGACGTTCTGCTCCAGAGGGGTGGGTTCACGCAGTAACCATAATGGCCGGGCAGGCCAGTGCTCCGGAGGTGTCTGCTGGTCGAGCAGGGCTGTCAGCCAGGCCTTTTCCGGCCGATGATCATCACCGGTCATCGGGGTATACAGAGCGTCTCTGCCGAGACGCGCCGAGAGCCGGTCCATCAGCTGTTCGATGGTGCTGCCAGCGGCCTGACTCTTCTGGAAGAGATCGTGGCCTTCGCGTTGCAGGCTGGCCAGTTCAGTGGACTCCAGCCCCAGGCGAATGACCGGGGATGCCAGGACCAGATTGCCCAGACGTTCGCTGGCCATGCGGAACAGGTGACGGGTGTCGGCCGTGGCATCGAGAAACTTCAGATCCACACAGGTGGTCGGACCACGGTGGTGATCAAGCTGCAATTGCAGGTGCCGAACGCCCAGGTCACGTGACTTCAGATAACCACCCAGCGCATTCATGAGCCGGTTCAGTGGAAAGGCCAGGGCTTGAGTGTCGGGTGCTTCCAGCGGCAGATCGAGCGCCGACAGGAAGGTGTCCGCCGGCTGATAGGCCGTACGGGGATCCGGCAGTCGCCCATCGAGCTTGTACAACAGATCGGTGCAGCTGCTGCCGAAGCGCCGCGTCAGGGACGCCGGTGGCAAGGCGGTGAGTTCAGCCACTGTCTGCAGGCCCGACTGGCGAAGACCCTTGAGGGTGAAGTCATTCAAGGGCAGCCAGCTGACGGGTACGCTGGCCAGTGTCTCGATCAGCGATGGCCGATCGAGAAGCTGTCGGTGTACGCCTGCCCGGGCAAACAGCATGGCCGCTGTCGGTGTCGGTGCAACGGCTGTCGACAGGCTCAGCCGTTGCTGCCGGACATCCTCGTGGATGTGCTCCAGCAAGACCTCCATACCGCCGAACAGGGTCAGGCTCGCTTCGATTTCCAGCACGATGGTATCGGGCGGCTCGGGGGAGACCAGGGAGGAGTAGTGCAGAGCCCAGAGCGTGAGCTGCTCCAGATGAGCGAGCTGCTGCTGCTCGTCATGATCACTGGTGATCAGGGCCGGGACCATGTCGTAGGCGTTCTTCAAGGCCTGTCCCGGACGAATGCCGCTGGCTGCGGCCATCGCATTGCAGGCAAGAATGCGACGTCTGCTGCCTTCGTGCAGAACAACCGCGCGAGGTTTGTCGGTTCCGCCATGGTTCTGCCGTTCAATCGGCAGTTGCGGAAAATGCAGCGCCAGCCAGAGCATCGGTCAGACGCCCGGATTGCTTGTTGAATGGTTTGCCGGGTTGCCTGTTGGAGTGGGCGTGGCGAAGGGGCGCGGTACAGAGGGCGGAATGGGCCACTCAACGCCCTGTGAGGCATCGAACTCGGCTGGTTCGATGGTGATCGTGCTGGGGCTGCCACCGCGCAACTTGAAGATATCCAGTTGCAGGCGGGCCTCAACGATGGACAGGCGCAGGCGTGCTGCCACGGGTGAATGTTCCTGATCAGTCTGCCAGGGGCGATACACGGTCGCCCAGGTTCTGCCGGTTTCGGCTGCCAGTTGCAGTCGGCGTTGTTTCTGCGCGCTGCTGCGACTGACCCAGGTCGCCACGCTGGCAAACAGTCCCGAACGCAGTATCTGCTCGGTGGCCCAGAGCGTATTGGCATCATCGCGACTGTCGACGATCAGTAATCGGTCCAGCCGGATACCGGCGTTGCCCAGAGCTGGTGCATAGGGAATGTAAGGTGGGTTGATGAAGGCGGCCCATTGGCCTTCGGCAGTGACTCTGCGCAGTGCCGGTAACAGCAGGCTGAGCTCGCCGATGCCCTGATGTCTGCTCAGCAACTCGGTGACCCCGCCAATGCACCAGCCCCGTGCCGGCAGGGCCTGGTCCAGTAATTCGAATCCGGTCGATACCGATTCATCTTCGTTGTATCGATCACTGCCGCGCCAGAGCGTCGGCTGGGATTTCAACAGGGCATCAAGAGCGGAATCCATGGCACACCGGCAGTGTCAACAAGGCAGGATTGATGGTGTACCGCGTGTTGCGGGGTCGGGCGTGATGTCTGTCAATCGGCTTGGCAGACATTGGCAGGATACTCGGCCGACAGGGCTGATCAGGAGTCGCGACGCAGTACGCCGACATAGACACCTTCGATATGAAACTCCTGCTCGCGCAGATCGATGCGTATGGGTTCGAATTCGTCGTTCTCGGGCAACAGGGTGACGATGTTGCCGCGCCGGCGGAATCGTTTGACCGTCACTTCATCGTTGACCCGGGCTACCACGATCTGATTGTTCTGCACGTGTTCGGTGGCATGCACCGCCAGCAGATCGCCATTGAGAATGCCGACGTTCTGCATGCTGGTACCATTGACTCGCAACAGGTAGTCGGCATGTGGATAGAACAGATCGGGATCGACCGGCAGGTATTCCTCGACGTTCGATTCTGACATGATAGGCTCACCGGCAGCGACTCGGCCAACCAGCGGAATGCCGTCCTCTTCCATTTCGCTGAGTACCCGAATGCCGCGCGAGGTGCCCGGAATCAGTTCGATGGCGCCCTTGCGTTCCAGGGCACGCAGATGATCATCTGCCGCCGTGGGAGAACGAAAACCGAAATGCTCACAGATATCGGTGCGGGTGGGCGGGAAGCCGGTACGATCGATATGTGACTGGATCATCCGCAGAATTTCCTGTTGCCGCTTGGTAAGATCCTGCATGCTCAATCACTCGTTCATTGTCAGAGACCTGAGTATATTTACAGTTGTCGGTCAATGCAACAGAAAATGAAGTGGGCGGCGACTTCCAGTTCATGTAGCAGGTAAAGTGCTCCGTGCTCCGTGCTCCGTGCTCCGTGCTCCGTGCTCCGTGCTCCGTACTCCGTACCCTCCCTTACGCAGTCGGGCAGAGGTGCCGTTCAGCGTCGTTCAGCAAGGCCGGCATCTCGCGAGCAGGCGCTGAACTTCCCGGCAGGCAGACATGCCGGTGAGAGGGCGGCTGACGCCCGAGCTGACAGGCGCGGCCAACAGCGGCACAATAGTGTGACATTCATCACCACGGCCAGCCCTCATGAGCACACCTCGATCACGCTTCCCGGTTCCGCCAGTTGATACCTTGCCGGACGATATGCGTTCGCGCATCGAGGAAGTGGGTGAAAAGTCCGGTTTCGTGCCGAATGTGTTTCGCGTACTGGCTCATCGGCCGGATGAATTCCGGGCCTTCTTCGCCTATCACGATGCCCTTATGGAGAAAGACAGTGGCCTGAGCAAGGGCGAACGCGAGATGATCGTGGTCGTGACCTCTGCCATGAACAGTTGCCTGTACTGCGTGGTAGCGCATGGTGCCATCGTGCGCATCCGGGAAAAGAATCCGCGTCTGGCCGAGCAGCTGACCACCGACTATACTCGTGCCGATATCAGCGAACGACAGATGGCCATGCTCGACTTTGCCTGTCTGGTATCCGATCATGCGGCGGAGGTGTCCGACGATGACCTGGATGAACTGCGTGAACACGGATTCAGTACCGAGGATATCTGGGATATTGGTGCCATAGCTGCATTCTTTGCCCTGTCCAATCGCATGGCCGGTCTGACCGACATGATGCCCAATGACGAGTTCTACCAGCTGGGGAGAAATCAGCCTCAGAACCCTGACAAGCCGAAACCTCGATTGGTGAAATAGTACGGCTCCTTGATTTCCCGTTTTCGACAGCCGACAAGGTTGCAACAGGCCTCTGGCCGGGCCGGTTCGGCCTCATTCCACGGATAAACTGCTATGGCTATCAACGACAAGCTGGACCAATGGGACCGGCAACATTTCTTTCATCCATCGACCCACCTGGCGCAGCACGCCCGTGGCGAAAGCCCCAACCGCATCATCTCCACGGCTTCCGGCGTCTACATAGAGGATCGTGACGGTACCCGCCTGCTGGATGCCTTTGCCGGCCTGTATTGCGTGAACGTCGGCTATGGCCGTTCGGAAATCACCGATGCCATTGCCGAGCAGGCGAAGGAGCTGGCCTACTACCATTCCTATGTGGGCCATGGTACCGAGGCGTCCATCACGCTGGCCAGGATGGTGCTGGAGCGAGCGCCGGACAACATGTCGAAGGTGTATTTCGGGCTTGGTGGTTCGGATGCCAACGAGACCAATATCAAACTCGTCTGGTACTACAACAATATACTCGGCAGGCCACAGAAGAAGAAAATCATCTCGCGCTGGCGCGGTTATCACGGCTCGGGCCTGATGACCGGCTCGCTCACCGGGCTGGAGCTGTTCCACAAGAAGTTCGACCTGCCTCTGGAGCAGGTGCTGCACACCGAAGCGCCTTACTATCTGCGCCGCAGCGACCCATCCATGAGCGAAGAGGCATTCTCCGCAGATTGCGCGACCCGACTCGAACAGATGATCGAGGCAGAAGGCGCTGACACCATCGCTGCCTTCATTGCCGAGCCGATTCTGGGGACTGGTGGCATTGTGCCTCCCCCCAAAGGCTATTGGGAAGCCATTCAGCCGGTGCTGAAAAAGCACGACATCCTGCTGATTGCCGATGAAGTGGTGACCGGATTCGGGCGTCTGGGCACCATGTTCGGGTCGGAGCACTACGGGCTGGAGAGCGACATCATCACGATTGCCAAGGGACTGACATCAGCCTACGCGCCGTTGTCCGGGTCGATCGTGTCACAGCGTGTATGGGAGGTGCTGGAGAAGGGCACCGATGAGCTGGGACCAATCGGACACGGCTGGACCTATTCTGCACACCCGATCGGTGCTGCGGCGGGTGTTGCCAATCTGCAGCTGATCGACAAGCTGGGACTGGTCGGGAACGCAGGCAAGACTGGCGCCTATCTGGTCGAGCAACTACGCGAACGCTTTGCGGATCATCCGAAGGTGGCGGAAGTGCGAGGTGAGGGCATGCTGGCCGCCATCGAGTTTGCCGAGTCCCGCTCGCCTCTGACGCTGTTCGATCCGGCCAGGAAGATCGGCCCGGCGGTTGCCACTGCATTGCTCAAGCACAACATCATCGCGCGAGCCATGCCGCAGGGCGATATCCTGGGTTTTGCGCCTCCGCTGAGTATCACCACGGATGAGGTGGATATCGTGCTGGATGGTGTGAGCAAGGCCATCGGGGAGGTGTTGGGTTAGCCGCTCACCGTGGTCGGCTGGCGATTATTTGCAAGCACGGTCATTTTCACGGAGCGGGGAGAAGGCCAACTTCGGAGTCGTCAGCTGTGCCGCACCCTCAAGGTATTTCGTACCGGTTATCATGCCCCCTGCAAGCAGGCATGAGCTCTACGATAAAGTGGTGATGGCGAACATGTGAACTGTCAAGCTGCAGGGACAGTGGTGTGACGGGCAGTTTCACGCGATATCGAGTATAGAAAAATTCAGAGCTATGCTCGGATCTGGAAGTAAAAAAGAGGAGCGTTCACGTAGATCCAGAGACAAGGCTGGATTCAAGTCAGCTGTTGTCTACATCCACCTGACCTGACCTGAGTTGTATCCAGAAGGACACTTCCCACGCGATCGCTGGTAGACCTCATTTGTTTGTCTGAAAGATGCCGCCGTGCTCTCTTGCTTTCCGACTTTTTCATATGACACCTCTGAACTCCATTATCGCTCCAAGAGGGTGTCCACCAACTGGCCGCAACGAACGGTGAACACTGCTGGGCAAGCCTCGAAAAGACTGGCGCGGAAGCCGGTTTCTCCAAATGGGAGGATGGTTGCCATTCGAGAAAGAGAGTGTCTGATGAACCCACTGGTTCCTCCGGGCTAGTGGCGATGGCATATTGACAAATCGAGAAGAACGCTGCTAGAAGCCGAGGTGGTTGTGGGGCAAGTGAACAGGCTGGTGCCAATACTTCAGTCTAGGCCCTGTAGCAAGTCACGCCGGGCGGCAGATCCCCAAACCGCGCGTCGGCTGCGTCAATGGCCACGTCGGAAACACGAAGTCAAAAGTGTGAGGGATCAAACGCCGCCCCTGGGCGCTCCCGTACGATTCTCTACTTGGCACTCCGCCAGCGATTCCCGGTGAGTTTGAAGCATAGGTCGTGATTGTAGCTACGTTAGCTGAAGGCACGCGCAAGGCTCGACGCTGATGGCGGTCGATGCCGTGTTCCTGTTTTCTGGTTGTGGTGGAAGTTATCGCGGGTTTGTTCATCGGAGTCGTTCTGTTTACCCCGTATCTGGTGAGCTTGCAATCACCAGCTTGGGACCGAGTTTCGCTATCAAACGAAAAAGCGTTTCCCAGTCCGGTACGTCCACATCCTGTAGATACGTTTGCATCTTGGCCCACAGGTTGGTCTTGATTCGACACTTCTCCCGTGCAGCCTTGAATACTGGGCAAGCGTGCTCTTGAACCTGATCGGTCAGAAATGCCAATAGCATGAGCCCTGCCAGTGTGCTCGACAAGTATTTCTTGCCATGCCCGTAGTTGTGCTCCAGGTTATAGCCTTGATTCTTGAGTGTGTTGAAGGTTTGATTTTCGATACCCCAACGCGAACGCCCGATGGCTGCTATCTCCAAGGCGTTCTCTGGCGTGATGGGTAAGCTGCTGATCCAGCTCCATTGTTTCTGCTTTCCTTTGGCGTCCACCTCCCAGAATTCGATCAAGTTCACTCGTATATCCGGATGCGAATTGTTGATAGGCAAATCGTTGGCAAACCGACAGCCTTTGAGAACGTTCTTCTCGTCGGTCTGCTCGAATTCGACGACAGCACCATCGGGATGATTGCGACGCTCATCGAAAGCGGCAAATAACGACACCGAACCCGTTGGTTTGACGCCGATGACAAAGTCCATACCGTGTTCCTGCAGCAGGGAGACGTGTGGGCCATTTGCCGCCAACGCGTCTTCCACGATAATGAACTTGCGTTTTGGATACTGCTCTGCGATCGACGGAATGAGCCGTTTGACTGCGTTTCGCTCGCTGCAATCTTTCGTGTCGCCATCACTGCGGATGATGGGTTCAAAATCCTGTGGCAGCACGATTTTCTGCTCCGGACTGACGATGACGGCCACATGCAATTGGTGATAGAACTCCTCGGTTCCATTCTTGCGCTTCTTCACACCACATTGAGG
>NZ_JBQYLE010000002.1:948996-1080793 GCF_052681095.1 Granulosicoccus sp. 3-233 | reverse complement strand
ACAGCGGCACGTCCATTCTCCAATTGCCTGTTCTGAAACTGCTTCAAAAACTCGCTGACTTCCGCTTCAATGGCTTGGGCTAGCAACTGCTGTGCTCCGGTCTGTAAAAGCTGATTCAAGGCATCTGTCATGGAGCCTCGACCTTCGAACTGAACAACGTTATCCTTCTTCATGGCGGTGTATCTCTAATGGTGGATTGATGGTCTGGTAACTACCAATCAACCAGATACGCCGCTTTTTTTCAACCTTGCTCAGACACCACTTTCAACCATACCTCCAACATTTTGTGGGGGGCGTCTAACCACGGCAAGTCGTTCATAGCGCATTCGATCGATTACGTATTCGGTTCGAAGGGGCCTCTTGGACGAAGAGCACTGACAATGCCTCCAGAGGGTAGTGGTGTGGATCGATGCATCCTTTGGATATCTGTTGATGAAGCTCCGTATACGCTCCAGCGGGGGGTGGCGGGTGGTGCAGTCGAGATCGCCGATGGCCATCACGACGTGATCATGGATGGGGAGGCAGGTTATCAGAGCGTCAGTGCGCAGCACTCAGCACAAGGTGCAAGCCTGTCAGGCCTTATGCTCGATCGGCTTGGTTTCCGCCGCGGCGCGCAGCTCCTAAAGAACGAGCGAGCGGACAAGGTCGCTTTCACCTTCCGCATGCTAATGCGCTACCTCCTCATTGACGAGGAGCGCATTTTCAGCAGAGAAAGCGTGATTGTTCGTAAGGGCGACCAACCAACGGCTGAAGATAAGAGCCTGCTCAAATTCCTTGCTACTGGCGTGGATGGCTCTGCTGTAGTAACTGTTTCCAAATCAGAAGTGCAGAAGGCGGCACGGGACGCCAAGATTGATGTCCTTCGTGAACTTATGTTGGAACAGACTGAGCAGATTGACGCGTCGTATAGCGACGAGGAACTTGCAAGTATCCTCGAAACTGCGGAACGAACACGCGATTACGCCGAAGCCGCCGCTGTAATGCATCAGGAAGAAATCGACACCGCACGATCCACCTTGAGCGAGTCTAGAAAAGAGCATCGGGGTAACGAAGCAAACATCGCTGATTTACGAGCGATGCGTCTTCGGTTCGAGGAATTGCGCAATACGTTTGTCTCGGATATTGAGAGGCTTGCTGGACTGGAAGAGGGTGGCTTCTTGCTGCAAAAATTTGCGGCGATGAACTGTCCTTTGTGTGGCGCTAACCCAGAGCATCAACATCATGATCATCGCCTCGACCTTGTCAAGCAGCAGCAACGTGCGGCTGAGGCAGAAATCAGGAAGATCGAGGTAGAGTTGAATGAACTAGATGCGGCGCTTGAAGAATTGTCTGCTGACATAGCCGAAGGTTATCAACGGAGTCAGCTGCTTCAAAAAAAAATGGAGGACGAGGCAGCGACGCTCCGGAATCTTATTGCTGATGAACGCATTATCCGCCCCCGTTTCCTTGAAGCAGTCGAAGTACTGCGCGTTCTCCGCGACGACCAAGAGCGTCGAGAGGAAGTTGGCCGTCTGGAGGCGCGGGTTGTGGCGCTGAAGGAGCAGAAAATACCTAGTCGTCCCAAGGCGACTGATTTCGATCCGAGCATTACGACAGATGAGGCGCATAGCATAGCGAAGGTCGTCAAAGAAGTTCTCGTCGCGTGGGGCTATCCGGGCATCGAGACTGTCAGCTTTGACCTCTCGACGCAAGATCTCATCGTGGATGGCAAAGAACGACGCAACAATGGCAAAGGTGTTCGCGCGATTCTTCATTCAGCCTTTCAAGTCGCAATCCTCATTTATTGCCATGAAAAAGGGCGTCCACACCCCAAATTCCTCATTCTTGATTCGCCGCTTCTCGCTTATCGCGAACCTACACCAGATTACGAAAAGAGTGAGGACGACGAGGCGTTAGCTCAGACAGGTCTGGCCGAAAGGTTCTACATGCACCTCGCGAGTATTTCCAACATAGGACAATTCATAGTGATCGAAAATGCGACCCCTCCAAGCACTTTGCCAGCAGACGTCAACCAAATCCGGTACGACCGAGGAGAAGGTTTGTTTCCATCCTTAGCTGAGTAAAGTCCACCTCTGGTCATGGAAGGGATGCTTTAAAAAGGATTATATATCCGATATATTGGAATATCGGATATTTGACAAACAATGCAGGACAGCTGTAGCGAGCAACAGTTTCTCATCGACGTCTGCCTGAACTAGCTATCGTAGTTCTTACCCGCTTTTTTCAACACTGTCCTGACCTCCTGCTCAGTGACATCCTGATAGATGGTGGTGGTTGCGGCCGATTTGTGCCCCAACACCTTCTGAACGGTTTTCAGATGCTCGCCTTGGTCGTGAAGTAGGTTCGTTGCCAGTGTGCGACGCCCGGAATGACTACTGGCACGATCGATACCGGACCATTCGCGCAGCATCGTGGCCATATGATCCTGCAGTGTATTGGGACTGTAGAATCCACCTTTCTGGGACAGTAACAGCGGATCATTGGGTCTCAGGGGCTTCTTCAGCGCCATGCGCTCGTCCAAGTACCGTGAGATAGCCTCCAGCAGAGCAGAGTCCGCCAGAGGAAGCTCCCGTGTCAGGCCACCAGACTTCTTCATGGGCGGATAGTAGTCAGCGGCAGTGAGCGTTTTGTGTCGCCTGGCATCTTTGACGATCTGCGCGACCAGACGATCAAATTCAGCCACGGTAAACCGCACGCTGGTACGTTCATTGGTTTTGTTGCCGACGGCAGCCATCGCACGAGCGCCTTTGGTGAAGCTTTTTGGCAGTACCAGAACGTCCTTGATCTTGTAACCCCGCGCGAACTCATCGCTCAAGGCAGCGACTTCACGAATACGCAGCAAGGCCATCTCTTGGGCACGAAGCCCCAGCTTGAAGCTGATCTGGATGATCAGGGCATTCTTGGCAGGGTAACGATGATGTTCGATCTCATCGAGTACGGCGCTGAGTTCGTCATTGGACAGCACCTTGGCTTGACCGTTTTTGGCCATCTGTTGGATACCGAAAACCGTGGATACCAACCAGTATAGACCCGACAGGGTAGATGTCCAGAAAATCCGTACTAATGATATTACTACGGATTTCATACAATCCGACTATCAAGTCTGACGCATTATCACAGACCGCCCCATGCGTGCGAATCGCTGAAAACGCACTCTTCGTAACTCTGGCGACACTGTTGTCTTGAAGAACTTCACGGTCCGCGATGGACTCAGAGCCGCTCAATCTGCGTTACTGGAGGTCACACACCCAAGCGTGGAGGCAGATCGTTCCAGCGCCTCGCAACTTGCCTTCCAAGCCTCTGGATCGATACCGAGCGTGGTGCGAAGCCAGGCAAGAGACAGGCGTTTCAGGGCTTCCAGTATATCGGGTGCTTCGGTGTCCGTCTCTTTCGCATCCAGCCCGGCGATGCCGCCGAGTCCGTGGCCAACGCCGTAAAGAGTCAGTAGATCCCGGTCCGCGAGGGTGGCGTCCTGAAAGGCATCAGCGTGCCACTCGGGGCCGCGCGGTGTGAAATGCGGATCGTCCTCGTCGCCGCAGACAACGAGGGCATTGGTGGTCATCGTCGAAAAATCGACTTCAAAGAAGGGAAACCGCGCGGCACTGTCGTCGGTCAGATCTTCACCGCCGCGAACCGGAGCCGCCAGCAAGATACCGGCGGAAATGCGCGGATCGGAGAAGTCCTCGCCTTGCAGTGTCGCACCAAGCAGGAGTGAGACAGTGTGCCCGCCGAAGGAATGACCTGCCGCTGCGATGCGTCTGCGGTCGAGTCGACCGCTCCTGCCGCCCGCTTGTTGCTCGATTTCGTCCAGCCGGTCCAGGATGGTGGTGAGTTCTCTCACTCGTTCTCGCCAGAAGAAGGGGGCTCCCTCCCGGTTCGAAGGCAGACCTCCAATGCGCGAGCTGGCGTGGGTCGGCTGGATTACCGCGAAGCCGCGCTCCGCCCAGAACTGGGCGAGCGGTGCATAACCGTCCTTGGATGGGATGTATTTCGAGGGCCCATAACCATGCGACAGCAGGATCACGGGTAGATTACCGCCCGCTGCCGGCGCAGTCTGCCGTAGCTCCAGTGGTGGACGCCCCGTCATTTCCAGGAGGATAGGCGTGTGTGCAACGGTCAATTCGGCTTCTGGCGTGGGGATAAGTCGCGCCAGATCGATGAGGTTGTTCATCAGTCTTGCTCCTGTTTGGGAAACACGGGAAACAATGAACGCTTCAGCCAGCGTCACGGGCGGCAAGTGTCCATGCGTCGGCGCCTGCGGGTATTCTCATCGGCGAGTTCTCATTCGTGACCGCCTGCCAGACGGCTTGGGCAACATTTTCGGACGTGGTGACCTCTGTGCTGGAGCGGAGCCCGGCAAGGTAGTCATGAACGAAGTCGGTATAAGGCTCGGGGATGTCCATCCCCATGCGCGAAACGGCGTTCTTGCCGAAGCTTGTGGCAGGCGCCGATCCCGGTAGCACCAGACGCGTACGGACGCCAAAGAGAGCTGCCTCGATCGCAAGGCTCTCCGTGAAGGCGTTCAGGGCAGCCTTGCTCGCACTATAGATCGAGAGAGCCGGAAACGGTTTCAGTGTGACGCTGGAGCTGACATTGACAATGACGCCTGCACGGCGTTCGCGCATCTGCGGTAGCACCGCCTTGGTCATCGCAAAAGCGCCAATGACATTCGTCTCGAACAATTCGCGGACCTTGCCGATGTCGGCGCCTTCGAGTACGTTCAGCATGCCGACACCGGCATTGTTGACCAGCGCGTGGAGCGGCCCGGCCGCGGCGATGGCGCTATTGATACTCTGCGCATGGGTAACATCGAGCGGCAGCACCTCAAGACCGTCCGTTGCAGGCAATTGATTGGCGTTAACGTCGCGCATGGTCGCCACGACCTCCCAGCCTTCGGAAAGGAATGTCTGCGCGATGGCAAGGCCAAATCCGGAAGAGGCGCCAGTGACGAGAATTCTGGGCATGTACATGTCTCCTGTGATTGATGTCATGCCAAGATAGGCTTGCGTCCCTGGAAGATCTATATGCAAAAGTCTGA
Organism: Granulosicoccus sp. 3-233; assembly: GCF_052681095.1. Classification (NCBI taxonomy): domain Bacteria; kingdom Pseudomonadati; phylum Pseudomonadota; class Gammaproteobacteria; order Chromatiales; family Granulosicoccaceae; genus Granulosicoccus; species Granulosicoccus sp. 3-233. The sequence continues at coordinate 1,075,755 of NZ_JBQYLE010000002.1, read as the reverse complement.
AATCATTTATCAAGAGTCCGGAACCCATGAGTGACCCTGTCGCAGAGGTCGTCACACTGCTGAAGCCCAGGCCCTCCATTGCCAAACAGGTGACGGGCGGCGGCCAGTGGCAGGTTGAACGGACGGAACTTGGCAGCCCGTTCTATTGTGTCCTTCTCGACGGCGTGTGCCGCCTGACGATCGCCGGCGAGGCTCCCATCGTCTTGCACACAGGCGACTTTCTGCTGGTTCCGGAAGCCTGTTCATTCACGATGAGCAGCCTTGAGGCGCCACTGCAGAGCGCTCCACCGCAACGGCTCGAAACCAGCCCCGGCGTATTCAGACTTGGCGATCCTGCCGCAGTTGCCGACATGCGGGCGATGGTCGGCCATTGTGACTTTGAGTCGCAAGACAAGACGCTGCTGGCATCACTGCTGCCGGACGTCATTCATGTGCATGGCGCGGATCGACTGAGCCTGCTTGCGAAGATGATCGACGAGGAAACCGGTGCAAGGCGGACCGCACGCGAGGTCGTGCTTGCGCACTTGCTGGAGGTGCTCTTCATCGAGGCGCTGCGATCGGCAGGCTGCGCTGATGCCGCGCCAGGTTTGCTGCGCGGTATGGCCGATCCGCGCCTTGCCCCTGTTCTGCGCCGTATTCACGAGGAGCCGGGGAGCGGCTTCAGTACCTCACAGCTCGCTCGTGAAGCAGCTATGTCGCGGTCGACGTTTCATGCCCGCTTCCAGCGCGAAATTGGCACCACCCCGATGGACTATGTCACCGGCTGGCGCATGGCGCTGGCAAAGCAGCTACTACAGCAGAAGGTGCCAGCGGCGGAGATTGCCGAACGGGTGGGCTATGGCTCGGTCAGCGCCTTCAGCACCGCCTTCAAGCGATACGTCGGCATGTCTCCCGGTGCCTTCTCGAGGGGTGAAACAGCAGTACCGCGTTAGATAAGCCATGAGCTTTCCCCACGTGGCTATCTGCATTGGCTGGGTCTGCACAAGGCAGATTAGGCGCAATTCCGGATTGCTGCCATCAAATCAATATTCGTTCAATCTCATCCAGCGTCAATTCCTGCTCGGAGCGATCATAGATCTGAGTAGTCCGAGTAGACTCATGGCCCGCAATGCGAGCAGCTGTTTCAAGCTCACCGCCATTGCGCAGGTACTCGGTGATTCCGGTTCCCCGAAAGGAGTGATTGCAGATCTCGCCGGGTAGCCCGGCCTTCAAAGCCCGGCGCTTGACCATCTGCAATGCGGAGAATCGGGAAATGGGTTTCACCAGCAACTTGTTCTTCTGACGTCCTCGGCCCGACGTGCGGAAGAGGGGATCGTGACGCTCTCCCTCTATGCCAGCAGCCTTGATATAGGCATCCACATTCTGTTGCGCCACATGATGGGCGGGTATCACGTTGTACAATCCACCTTTCTCATGCAAGCGAAAGAAGGAACGCTTTCCCTGAGTGTAGTAATCCGCAACCGTCATGGAGGTCACAGCAGACACCCGACCAAAGCTGTACACCATGATGCTGATCAAGGCTCGATCACGCAGGCCCACCAGGGTGTCTGTTTCGATACTGTCGAACAGTGTCCGGGTTTCCTTGGCCGTCAACACCGGCGTCTTGCCAACCTTGACGGAGTAGCGGGGGCCTCTGACAGCATTGGCAGGGTTGCTTGCAATGATCTGACCCACGACCAGCCACTGAAACAACATCTTGATGGCTGCGAGATGTTGTTTGACACTTGGGGCAGCGTACACTTCGTTGAGCTTCTCGATATAGGCACCAACAATCATTGGGTCGATGTCATCAAGTTCTATCTTGTGGTATTCACACCAATCCGCGAAACGATAGATGGCGTGCAAGTAGGCCTGGCGTGTGTTCCTGTTGCGAATGCACGCCGTAAAGAACTCCCAGAAACGACGTCTACCAGCTTCGCTGCCTGCGAATATCGGAGGGGTTTCACCGGTGGCAATACGAGCCGGGATATCAGCTGAAATGCTGATGGTGACGAGATCGAATGAGTTGTCCATAGGGCGATGATACGCTAATTAAACATCACATAAAGAAGGTTATGTGATTATTTAATGTGTACAAAAAGTCGCAAAGGATCATTTGAATGTGTTTATCAAACACTTGCGCTCACACTCACAGGCATCACCAAGACTGGGGTCAGAGCCGGCTCGGCTGAAGGCCTGCCACCCAGGAGGTGATTCCAAGCCGGGAGATCTGCCCCGGAGCCACCAGATTCCTCCGCGCCTGAATCGCGTTTCGGAAACGAAATCTGGCCGGATCGCTCCAGAAGAGAGAAGGCACTCTCTGTGAGTGCCCGGTTGGAATCTTTCTCGACCACCCAGGCGATGGGCGATGACACGCGCAGGCCTTTTCCTGAATCATTGCACGCTCATTCGTTCAAATGAACTGCCACAGAGCCTATCACCACATGGGTACAGCAACATCGGCAATACACATGCGTGAACAACAACCTGTGCGTCGAATAAACGCATCGGCACCCGATACACAAGGCAGATCTTCAAGGTATCCCGCAGCGCACATCAAAGTCACCACTGAAAGGCCTTGCATACCGGTTTTCACATCGGAATTCGCGTTACCGAGTCCTGTACATCCGCGATACGATCATTCACATGAATTATCTCAGTGCAATGAGCCCACCGGATCTATCAGAACGCTCCACGTAAAAAAAACGTCTGAACAAGTACCGCTTGCCAACACTGACCGCCGCGACATTGAATCGATTCATCTGGCAAGCGGCATTGATGCGTTGATGCATTGCTGAACGTTTCTTGATGAACCAGAAGAAACGCCGCTGACGAGACATCGAGGCACTCGCATATCCCAAGACCAAGCTGGCCGACGCTTCGGAAAACTCCTGGTCTCAACAACACAGCTGATCCAGGAAGCCAACCCGGCCAACGCATGCAAGGCCATGATGAGCATTCTTTGCAATCGACAGGCACAGCGCCTCAGAGCGTCGCCGACATCAGCACAGAGCGCGCAGTGATCAACATGTCGATGCAGCAGCCAGGCATGTCCCACAACAATCAACAGTCACGCATACGCAGCATTCAACCGCAGCGTTTTACAGCGAAACGACGTAACGCACCGAAAACTGCACAGGAACACGCAACACCAGTCACACGGTTTAAAAGTCGGACACAAGCTAAAAGTTGGACACAAGCTTCAACAAACCTCGAATCGCGATCGTTCCGGCCAATCCATGCTTATGCGCATAATACATATTATGTTAAATTACACGGAATCATGCCTATGGCAATGTCCCCTGATCAAACTGTTACATCTCGCAGCGCTACTCCGTGAATGACTTGAAGTCCTGAAACAGAAAGCCAGATGCTACTGAGGCGCAGACCGAGATTTACGAACCGAACCCTCCGATCGCGCGCACTCGATGTGACCTCCATCGATCAGGGACGGTATCAGCTTTGCACCAAGTGTCTCGGCACGGAGCAAGTATCAACCTCGCCTTGCTCGCTCTGAGACCGATGGAGCCATCCACCATGCGCCGAATGCCTGAAGTCGAGAGTTTTCAAAACCGTCGTCCCACCCAGCCAGAACTGATTCCTCGGAAACTGTTCACGTTGCAGTGGCATGCAGCTGGTTCGCATACCTGATAAATGTAACGCTGCACCAGGCAGTAGCTGTTTCAGCGAGGAATCAACGTCGCCGTTATCTTCAATGAAGCCGCTATCTGGTTGCAAAAACGCGTGATATTCCGACCCCGTCTGACCTCGCTCAACGGCTTGTCTGCGCTGCACTGGAGAAACGTCGATGACCAGAACTGACAGCTCAGCAGACACTCAGGCAATGCACGTTCCGAATTCTTCAGGAAACTCGTGGAAACCGACACTGTGGCTGATCATCTGCAGTGTCGCAACCGTGCTCGCCATACAGACCTGGTCAAACACCGGTATCGTCCGCGGTATGGCAGATCTGCGAGCCGTGCTTTCGCAAGCCAACGATACTGCCCACAAACTCGAACGTAGACTCGGATACGGTGGCCTGATCCACAATTTCAAGAATTATGTCCTGCGTCCGGAGGAAGACAATTACCGGGTATCTGCGTACGCCGACGCAACGGAGGCGCTGTCACTGCTGGAGCTATTGCAAACAAGCGCCATGAAATACGGTATCGACGCCCCGCTCGCCAGCACTCACGAAATGTTGGAAAGCTACGCACAGCGCCTGGGAACGATTCGCGAACTCTCCAGCCAGGGCCTGAACTCAAGGTCGATTGACCAACAAGTCCGCTTTGACGATGAAGCCGCCCTGCAAGAGGTCCAGATGGTTCTGGAGAATCTCGACGCGGCAATCGATGATCGATTGCAAGAGCTGTACTCTCAGGGAACCATCACTTCCCTGCTGAGCACAGTCAGTACGATGGCATTGGGCCTGCTGATCATCGCTGTTGTCGCCAGACGACAACAGCGGCACTCGGCAGCACTCGCTGCATTCACGGAACATCTCACCAACAGCAACAACAACCTCGCGTCAGCCAATACATCGTTGCGACAATTCGCCGGAATTGTCTCGCATGACCTGAAAACGCCGATCCGATACATCCATACCTTCAACAGGATGATCGTCGAGGATGCTGCAAGTCCCCAGGCGGTCGAGCAACACGTCGACCTGATCGACCAGCAAGTTCACCAGATGGATCTGATCATCGACAGTCTTCTTGATTTCACGAAGGTCGGATTTACTCAGCCTGCCATGGAAAACATCGATATCAATCGACTGTTCTCGGATATCGAATACGATCTGCGATCAGACATCGACCGACATCGCGCCTCCATTCGCTTCAGGAACGATCTGGACATGACGGTGCAGGCGGATCCCGGACAATTGACGCGTCTGTTTGTCAACCTCATCGGCAACAGCCTCATCTACGCCCATGAAGACACACCGGCACAAGTTTTCGTGCAGGCGAAAAGCGATGGCGAAAGCGTTGTATTTTCTGTAGCAGATAATGGCATAGGTATCGAACCACGGTTTGCAACGAAAATCTTCGAACCCATGATTCGCCTTCACGGGCCGCAGTCGCAATACAAGGGGGTCGGTATTGGCCTATCTTTGGCAAAGACGATAGTCGAGAACCATGGTGGTCATATCTGGCTGGATACCGGATACAAGCATGGAACATGTTTCTCATTTTCTCTACCACTTGCACAAGGCACTCAACAGAAACAAGCGGCATGAATACATCAAATCAGGAACTCGTTCTGCTGGTTGAAGACAGTGACATTGATGCGGATCTGTTTCAACGCATATTCAGGCGACTCAAACCAACGGTCAGACTCATGCGCAGTGAAGATGGTATCAAGGCGCTGGAAACTCTTGAGCAATTCCGCCCGGATCTGATCATCATGGATATCCGCATGCCAAGAATGGGAGGACTTGAAGCGCTTGCAGCGATCAAGAATGACCAGTGCCTGAAATCCATACCCGTCATCATGATGTCCTCATCCAACGACGAAGATGATATCAGCGAAAGTTACCACCGCCTGGCCAACGCTTATGTCGTCAAGACCTTCGATGCGCGAGAGGGCGGCAAGATCGAGACCCTGATGCGCTTCTGGCTCGAGACTGCTGTGCTTGGTGTGAGGCCCTCACCGGCCTCGGGAACATAGCGGCTTCCTGTCAGCATCGGAATTCATCAGGTTCAAAGGCAAACAGTGCCAATGCGGTCCCTCCCCTGCTCCCGGATCGCATGGCGGCTCCGGGTTGCAGGTTTTCTACCTGTCGGGCGTGAATAATGGCCTCTTCATCAAGAACCATTGCACTTGGCCAGGATCGATTCAGCAATCTCATTCCGACTCGATTGTATCCCGGCCCAGCCAATCGGAAAAAACCCGGTTTCTCAGCTGGAATGTCCGCGCATACCATCGAGTATCACGATGCAAGGCGCTGGTCAGATGATGAGCTGCCGTTGGCAGATGGTCACTCATGACCATACCGGTATCCGGATGCAATCCTATGTAGCCGAAAGCGCTGAAGCGCAATGGGCCATAGGGAATCAATCTGGCCATGTGAGCCAGTCTTTCGGGATGCAGTGCAAACCGCAGGAATGAATTCACCAGGGCCATGTCGGCACTGGATGCTTTCGGGACAGCCCAGACGCTACGATCGATGATCTGTCCATCCCAGATCATGTTGATGGCAGCTCCGCGGTTCCAGGCGTCGAAGAAGCGGCCATTGTAGCCGGATGCCATGACAACCTTGCCTTGTTCACGAAGAGTAACGGCCTCTGCCGGATCATCCCACCAGATGATCTGGTCTCGCAGGATATCAAGTCGTTGAGTGACCAACCGCAGACCGCGCTCGGTGCTCAACAGATCATAGACCTGGCCAAGGGGTACCCCCTCTGCCATCATCGCCCATTCGAACAGGGCCGCCGGACTTCGTTGCAAGCCGCGTTTTCCAGGAAAGCGCTGCAAATCGAAGAGGTCCTCGATCTTCATCGGCTTTTCTCCCGTGAAAGCACTCTCATCGTAGGCAATCAGCGTAGAGTAGGTCAGGTGAGCCACACTACATGGCTCGAATACATCCGAGTGGAAATCAGCCAGGGAAAACTCATCCTGCATCAGTGGCCCCGGACCTCGATTCGGTGATGTGGCGATACTGCCTGCAGACAGAATTTCGGCATGGCTGATCGATTTCAGATGCCCGGCCTGGCAAGCCAGTTCAGCTTCATTCTCCAGCATGTCGAGGATATCGGGAGGTGTAGCTTCATCCAGAATCGACAGGCCACCCGTATACTCCGCCGTCCGAATCCGGACACCGCTGAATTGCTCGAAGGGGCTGAACAATGCGGCTTGTTGAGCGGCCTCGTACGCACCACCCCACGTACCTACAATCAGCGATGGCTCGGACTCATCCGCTCGCGCAGCGAAACTCAACAGCATCACCAAACACAATAACCGCAGGCTACAGTGCATCATTCTCTTCCCGGCGGGCCCGATGCACGGTTTGCATGTAGGCCGATATGATATCTCCTTCACTCAACACCCCGAGAAACCGCTGACCGTCGCGAGAAAGAACGGGGATGGTCTCTCCAATGAACCCTTGCATGCCATTCATCGCATCCCACAATGAAGAGTCGTTGTAGAGAACCAGACTGTCAGTCTGCAATTTCTCGCTCACCGTACCCTTGGCGTCGCCAGCCAGATCCTGCAGTCGCAGTAGTCCGACAAATTGCCCGGATGCTTTCACGACAACAGCCTCGGCTCGTCTGGCATCCAGCATTCGTCGGTACGCCGTCGTCGCGGCATCACCAGGATCGACCATCACGGCTTTTGACAATGGCAGTGACGACAGGTACAGCTGCTGCATTTGTGCACGGTCCCTGCCAGCAGACAGGTTCACTCCACGGGCAGCCAATTGAATATCGAACAGCGACCGGCCAGCCCACCTGAAGACAACGAGATTGGCAAACACCACAGACACCATGGCAGCAATGGTCAGTTCGTAATTTCGTGTCAATTCGAACACGATCAGTATGGCCGTCAGTGGTGCACCGATAATCGCACTTGCCAGAGCCATCATGCTGCTGATGGCGTATACGGCAATTCCCGAGTTCTCGACCCCCACTACCCCCAGCATGTTCCAGCATAACGCGCCAAACAGAATGCCGACCAACAACGATGGACTGAATATGCCACCGGCGAAACCAAAACCCAGACACAATGCCGTCAGCAGCAACTTGGCAATGACCAGCGACGCCAGCTCCAGGTTGTCGAAAGCCCCTTCAATGGTGGCAAAGCGCAGTAATTCCGTGCCGATGCCCAGCACATCGGGTAGCTCGAGAGCGACCATACCGACAACAAGCCCTGCAACCGCCGGACGCAATGCCGGATGAAGTCGGCTCGCATTCGCAATCCTGGCGCTGCCGAGGACACATTTCATGAACACCACCGCCAGACAGGCGCAGGCAATGCCCAGCAACGCAAACAGGGCAAACTCATAGACCTGGCCGACTCCGGCAAAGGTGACCAGAAACAGCGGTGGGCGTTCGAACAGCACATTGGCAACGATGAAGCCACTGGCGGAAGCAACGGTGGTAGGCGCAAAAGCCTGCAGCGAATAGTGACGCAGGATGACTTCATGAGCGAACACCAGACCGGCAATGGGCGCATTGAATGCGGTGGATATGGCAGCCGCGACGCCACAGGCAATCGCGATGGAGCGTGCATTGGGTATACGTAGCTTCAGTCGATCCAGCAGGCTGGCCTGAAGCGCTCCGAGATAGACCAGCGGTCCATACTGCCCGACTGAGGCACCGCAGCCCAGAGACAACACCGATGCAATGGTCGATACCAGGCCCGAACGAGCATCCGGCATCGGTTTGCGAAGCTGGGCGGAGAAAATGACATCGGCAGGCCCAAGAACACGTCTCTCCGCAGACAGTCGGTATATCAAACTGCCCACCAGCGCCCCTCCGAGCGTTGGAACCAGCACTGTCAGAAACGCCAGCAGCCTGTCATCGAGAATCTGTACACGCGCCCGAGGTGCCACCAACAACGCAGTATTGAGCCAGGAGACGCACTCGACAAACAGCAGCGCCGACAGGGAAACCACCGTTCCCAGCCCACAGCCCATCAACGTGAGAACGATGAATCGGTAAGTCGTACTGCCATGGGCTGAATCCTTGTCCATGACACACCGTAGACTCTCCCGTCTCTGATCGCAAGACGATGCCACGCTCGACGAGACGAATGCCCTGCATTCGCGATACGGTACACAGACAACTGCTGCCCGTTTCCGCTGCGAACCACCCTTCAATCAGATCAATACAACAGCCAGACCTTACCCATGACTGCAACCACCTATACGCATCGCTGGAACCCGCCTGACCGAGCAGCAGAGCGCCCTTTCGGTATCTACCTCCTGCATGGCACCGGTGAGCATCTTGGACGCTATGACCGCCTCGCGAACCATCTGGCATCGCAAGGCTGGTGTGTCGGAGCGCACGATCATTTCGGGCACGGACGTTCGGCGGGACAGCGGGGTCTGGTAACACCGGATGACATCCTGTCAACAGTGGCCGTGGAGCAGCTCGATGCCTTTGCCCAGGAAAGCGGATCTCGTCCGGTACTGTTCGGCCACAGCCTGGGGGGAGTGCTGGCCACGCAGTTGGTGATCGAACACGAAGTGCCGGTCACAGGCCTCATGCTATCCGCACCCGCCTTCGTACCCGCGATGCGCCGCAGGGACCATGTCAAGCTGCGTCTGCTGTCCCTCATCGCCCCGAAGCTGTGCCTGGATCTGGGCTATGATCCCAGCCGCTTGACGAACGATATCAGTGAGCAACAGACGGCCCTGGCCGACGAGCTGCTGCATGGCTACAAATCGGCATCACTGGTCAACTGGCTGTTGCGTACCGGCAGGCGCATGCTGGACAAGGCCGACCAGCTGAACGTGAAAACCCTGTTGATGATTCCAGGGGCAGACTCGGTGGCGGACCCGGCTGAAACACGGCGTTTCGCCAGCAAGGTGGCGCAGGAGATTCTGACAGTCCGTGAATATGACGGCTATTTTCACGAATTGCTCAACGAATCTCCTGAGTGGAGGTCCCGCGTCATGGACGATATGGATCAGTGGCTGGAACGCCTTCTCTGACCCCTGAACGTATTGTCCCTGACCTCGCTCAATGGGAAACCTGATTGATGGATACCCGAGCCGACCTGGTCCTTGCTGGATCGGCTGGTCATCGCAGATGCGTAATCAGGCAACCTTCGCCGAACTGTCTCCGCCCTGCCGCTGATAACGGACTGTTCGAATCATCTCTCGAATGCGTGGCTGGATCTCGGTGCGCCATCGAGTCCCGTTGAAGACCCCATAGTGCCCGACACCCGGTTGCATGTAGTGCCAACGCTTGTTTTCGGGCACATTGGGACAAAGCTCGTGGGCAGCCTCTGTCTGTCCGATTCCGCAGATATCATCCCGCTCACCTTCGACTGTCATGATCGCCGTCTCCTTTATCGCACCCAGATCGACAATCTCGCCCTTGTAGGTGAACGTACCGTTGGGAAGCGCATGTTCGATGAATACTCGTTGAACGGTCTCCAGATAGAATTCTGCGGACAGGTCCATCACTGCCAGATACTCGTCGTAGAATTTGTTGTGCTGTTCAACGCTGTCGCAGTCTCCTGTAATCATGTCATTGAAAACAGATTTGTGAGCTTCGATGTGCCTGTCCAGGTTCATGGCCATGAATCCGGAAAGTTGTATATAGCCCGGGTACACACGACGCATGGCACCCGCATTGGGCCAGGGCACGCGCTGAATGACATTCCGCTCGAACCACTCGATCGTCTTCGACTTGGCAAATTCATTCACGGCAGTCGGATTGCGGCGCGTATCCAGCGGTCCTCCCATCAGTGTCAATGACGCCGGTGTGCACTCATCATTCATCGACGACATGACAGCCGTTGCGGCAATGGCGGCTACTGCTGGCTGGCACACGGCTATGACATGCACATCCTTGCCGATCCAGCGCACACATTCCATGATTTCGGTGACGAAATCATCAAGAGTGAACGCACCCATCGCGACAGGTATATCACGAGCGTCCTGCCAATCCGTGATATAGACATCGTGCTCCGGAAGCATGGCCTTGACAGTGCCGCGCAATAGCGTTGCATAGTGACCGGACATCGGAGCGACAAGTAACACCTTGGGGTCATCACGATGACCACAAACCGCTTCATCTCGATCAAAATGCAGCAGGTCGCACCAGATTCGATCAGCAACCACATCGTGTGTGACCGGTACGTCCTGACCATCAATCCTTGTGCTGTCGATCTCCCACTCCGGCTTCCCGTATCGGCGCGTCATGTTCTCGAACATGGCACAGGACGCAGCAACAAACCGTTTGCTGTACGTCTCGGGCCAGGGGTTCAAAGGTGTTTCGACCATTTGCCGCAGCATGTGGCTCTGCATGCGCCACGGTAACAGCGCCGAACGGGTGAGCTCGTTAGTGTAATAATTCATTCAGCACTCCAGTCATGTAATTGTCATATATTGCAATGCAACATTGACGAATGTCAATCTTGGGAAAGAGTGTAGTGCCAATATTTCACATTTGTTCTGGTCAATACGTACCACTCTGGCGGTTTCGAGACCAAAAGGTTAGTAAAACAGGGTTATTTCGCACCATTTTGGTGCATCGCAACGGGTTTTTTCTGTCACTCGGACTCTCAAGACCCTCATCCTGAACGATGCTACCGATAGCCTTGTTACCGAAAGACAGTTCGCAATTCCTGAGCCGAAACTGTCATCTTCGATGATTGCTGCCCTGCGTCAATCAGGACTCGGCAAGTTCTTCCACTTGTTCGGGTAATCGCTGCTGTCGGGATGTCTTGCCGATCCCCGGATTGAAGGAGTTGGTCGGATCCAGATCGGTGTAGAAATCGGCCAGTGCCGGTTTCGCCTCATACAGGTGTCCGACATTGTGCTCGGCCGGGTATTCGGCACCACGCTGATTGAGCAATGCCAGCATCTTCGCCTTGATGGCCGCGGCATTCGCCCCTTTGCGCACGATATAGTCCTGATGGAATACGTGGCAGAAGAAGTGACCGTAATAGAGTTTGGAGACGATCTGTTCATCGATGTCTTTCGGCAACGTCTCGATCCAGTCGGTATCGTTTCGTCGCAGAGCGATATCCAGCGCAATGATATCCTCCACTTCCTCGCCATGGGTTGCCTGATAACGTACCGCCGCACCAGCGGCTGCAAAACGATGCAGCATGGCTTTCTTGCCCTCTCTGGCATCGCACTCGAACCAGCCGTCAGCCCCCAGAACCTCATTGAGCAATGCTTCAGTGTCATCCGCGATCGAGGCACCGACCTTCAGGATCAGGTGATGCTCGAAACGATCACGGTAATCGAGCATGCGCTTCGGCAAGGCTTCCGGTAACAGACGACTGAAGAACTGCAGAACCCTGTCACTGAAATGGTCCGGTACAAAGGACAAGCGTTTGGCGCGCGCATCCACCTGGCCTTTCAGCGAGAAGAAGTGTGGCAGGAAATCCGTGCCCAGCCAGTGGATCATCAACAAGGTGTCCTTGCCATAGGTACGGGCGATATCAAAACAATCCCGATGAAGGTATTCACCACTGATGGGCAATTCAGGCAATTCGGCCAGGGCACGTCGGCGCAAGGTCGTCAGCTCCGTCGGATCGTTGGTGCCCAGGTAATACACTCGGTCACCGGTATTGGCCGGGAACGTATCCAGGCGCACGGCAAACACGGCCAGCTTTCCGGCACAACCGGCGCATTCGTGCAGATGCGACGGATCGGCATTGAAGCGCGCCGGTGTTGCAGCATCAACCTCACGAACGCGTGACTGATAGACACTGGTTGATGCCTTGCCGGCATCGGGGTTCACGTCCTTGTCGTCGAACTGCCCTTTTTCCAGCCGTTCCAGCATTTCTTCGGGCGTATTTCCCAGCTCGATACCCAGATGGTTTACCAGCGTCAGTGTGCCATCGGCCTGCCGCTGGGCGAACAGTGACAACTCGGTATACACCGGCCCACGCTGCACCAGTGACCCGCCCGAATTGTTGCACACACCGCCGACGATCGAGGCACCCAGACAGGATGAACCGATGACCGAATGCGGTTCTCGCTTCAAGGGCTTGAGCAGCTTTTCCAGCTTGTACAAGGTGCCTCCGGGATGACTGACGACCTGCTTGCCCTGATCCAGCAGATGGATCTTGTCGAGCCTGAGCGTGTTGATGATGACCACATCCCGATCGTAACTGCCATTGGGCGTCGAGCCTTCTGTCAGCCCCGTATTGGCAGCCTGCATGATCACGATCTTGTTCGCCTCGACTGCCGCTTTCAGCACTTGCCACAATTCCAGCAAGGTGCCTGGCAATACCACGGCCAGTGCCTCTCCTTCACCAGACCGAAAGCCCTTGCGAAAACGCTCCGACTTGCGGGCGTCCGTATGCACGTGTCGCCGGCCGGCAATGGCGTGGAATCGGCTGATCAGATCGTTGTTATTCATGGTTGAGCGGCAATTCGGTTATCCGGTTTTGATCAGTGACATGAGCGCATCACTCACGCCCAGACTGTAAAAGGCAAGCATTCCAAGAATACCGGCAAACAGGAAGTAATAGAGAGTGGGAATGATGGTCATGCGCAAGGTCGCACCTTCACGGCCCAGCATTCCCACGGTTGCCGATGCTGCGACCACATTGTGTATGGCGATCATGTTGCCGGCCGCCGCACCAACGGCCTGCAAAGCCACCATCATTGCAGTGGACAGCCCCAGATTGGCAGCTACATTGAACTGGAAATCGGACAGCATCAGATTGGATACGGTATTGGAACCGGCAATGAAAGCGCCAAGGCCACCAATGGCAGGGGCAAACAGCGGATAGACCTCGCCCACACTGTTGGCCACGAACTGTGCCATGACCACTGGCATTGACAGAATGTCTGCTGCATTGACACCTGAATTGATGAGTATGCGAACCATGGGAATGGTGAATATCAGAACAAAGCCTGCGCCCAGAAGAGTGCGCGTGGATTCAGCAACCGCCTTGCCAAGGTCTGCCGCTTTCATCCGGTGCAGAAACGCGGTGATGATCACGACCATCAGCAGGATTCCCCCGGGCAGATAAAGCGGCTGAATGCTGCCCGAAACACCTTGTTCGCCAAGAATGTCGGCCCAACCAACACTGATCGATGTCAGTGAATCATTGAATGAACCGATCGCTCGAGAGGCAACCAGTATCACGGCCAGCAGCACATAGGGAACCCAGCCCATCAGCGTGGATATGCTTCGCCGCGAAGGATCGTCATCGAGTCGAATTTCCATCGTGCCGTTCCAATCGGCAGGCCACAGGTTTGACGGAGCAAAATCCCATTGGTCAGACGGAATCAGGAAGCCCCTGCGTGCTGCGGGAACGACAATGGCAAGGCCCACCATGGCACCGATCATCGATGGGAATTCAGGCCCCAGAAACACACCGGCCAGCGTATACGGCACAACAAAGCAAAGCCCGGCGAACAAGGCAAAGGGCGCAATCGACAGGCCTTCAGTCCAGGAACGACGTTCGCCGAAGAAGCGCACCATGATGATGACCAGCAACAGTGGCATGAACAGACCGACGATGCCATGGATGATGGCAACTTCGGAGACCACGGTATTGAAATAGTCTGCCCACCCCAGGCTCGAGCCACCGAGTTGCTCGGAAATGGCCGTCTTGTTCAAACCACCGGTGACACCGACAACCAGTGGCGTACCAACCGCCCCGAAGGACACCGGCGTGGACTGGATCATCATGCCGACCACGACTGCCCCCAACGCCGGAAAGCCCAACGCCACCATGAGTGGTGCAGCGACCGCTGCCGGTGTTCCGAACCCTGAAGCACCTTCGATGAAGCAGCCGAACAGCCAGGCGACGATGATGGCCTGCACCCGCCTGTCCGGACTGACGCCGGAAAAGCCATTGCGGATTGCCTTGATACCACCCGAATACTTGAGCGTATTGAGCAGCAGTATGGCGCCGAAAATGATCCACAGAATTGCCACGGTAAGAATCAGGCCTTGCAGGGTCGAAGCCAGCACACGATTGAAGCTCATCTGCCAGGCGAACAGTGCGATCAGCGCGGTGACCAGATAAACGATGGGCATCGCCGATCGGGCAGGCAAGCGCATCCCTATCAGTAGAATGCCAGCGAGAATGATCGGAGCGAAGGCCAGTAGTGCCAGTAGAGTCAGGTTCATTGCTTGTCGATGGATCGTGGACGGGTGGTTCCCGGGCAAGTCGGCTATTGTCTCTGCTTTGACCGGTTTTTCACAAGTCACAGCAGTTGACCTTGATCAAGGAAAGTGTACCGTCAATGCAACTCCCGTTACCAGGTCGGCAGCCCTCCGCAAGACCATGACTCATGAGCAAGAGGCATCAACGGACAAACGCCTGCCATTCAATCAGCTTGCTGATTCGTGCCAGACCACGAACCGGTAGCGCCATGCCGGAGAAGCAACGGGCTTTGTTGGCAAGAACATGGTCATCGATATACCCATGAAGCCAATGTCCCAATGGATCCGCACCACCTGAGTACAGTCAATTTCCATTGGTGCCCCGCGGCACGTATCAATCCCGATGGCTCCCTTGAAATGGGTACCGTCACAGCAACAGTTTCATTTCGTTTCGCCAATGGCGAGCCGGTTCCCCTTTCTCTACATTCTCGAGCCGAACAATACGTGCTGACGGTACTGCTCGGAACAGCTGAGCATGGGACTCTGGCGAGCATTGCCGGGAAAGGCATCTCTGACCTTTTTCAGGAATTCATCGTGGGTCATCTTGCCAATGCCCTGCTGTTGCAAGACACCCAGGGCATTCCGCGTGAAGTCTCCCTGGTCATTGCTCTCCCAGGCAAGTTGACTGGAAAGGCAGGCGGCGAAGGATATCTCCTGCTGCTCTTCCGCCGAGCGCTGACTTATCGTACGCGACCCGGACTGCGCGGACTGAGTACGTAGATGTACCGCAACCATCTCCGCATCGGCTTGTAGAAAACGAGGTCGTGCATCGGCAAGGGCATGCGACATCGGACTGTTGAACATGGCGCGTGAATTTGTCCCGGAGTGACAACAGTCCATGATGAGCGTCACATTCGCACCAGCCGGAATGCCATTGCATATGTCTCCGATATCATCATCAAGGATGAACCCGCTTCGGTGATGATCGACCGGCACCAATGCTTCATCAAGACCTGGCGTATCACCAGAAGCCTCGTCACCATTCAGATCCGGCAACTGCGTACCATGCCCGGAATACTGAATGGCGATCACATCTCCTGCCACACAACTGGATACCAGCCGCCTGATTGCCTCGAGAATGCCTTCACGCGTCGCTGCCGCATCGGTCAATACCGG
Organism: Granulosicoccus sp. 3-233; assembly: GCF_052681095.1. NCBI lineage: Bacteria > Pseudomonadati > Pseudomonadota > Gammaproteobacteria > Chromatiales > Granulosicoccaceae > Granulosicoccus > Granulosicoccus sp. 3-233. The sequence continues at coordinate 1,059,847 of NZ_JBQYLE010000002.1, read as the reverse complement.
TTCAGTCAGAAACCCATTATCCTGAAACCAGTCATGCCAACGCCCGGCATCGTTGACACAGCCGCGTAACGGGCTGACCGGATAGGTGTTGATGCCGATACATAGTGCGCGGCGAGAGCCGGCTCTCTGTGGCTCTGTCGGGACTTCCTTGTCCGGAGACGATTCGATCAATGGCGAGCCCTGCAATGACTCTTCATCACCCCCTCCCGATCCTGTCGTGGAGTTCGTCTCGCTCGATTCATCCAGCTCTGGAGACCCCTTGAAACCGGAGAGGTCTTCGGCCGGTTGATCCTCTTCCATGAGCGGAGACCCCTGTGGAAGTTCTGACAGCTTGTCCTGTTCGTTCTCCGCGACCATCGGGCTTGGCGTATTCCTGTTCATTCGACTATCTCCAGAGCCAGGTTGTAAATCCACAACGGTAAAACACATGCTTTCTGTCGCACCGTCCCTGGCACGGCGAGAGCCGAAGTCCGTTCGTGAGCGGGGGTCTAGATACGCGTGATCATCCAATGCTGACCACTATAGTTTCCGGTATTACCCATGAATGGTGCGTTGTTGGCATTGCTGTAAGTGTCCAGCGAACGGCCGATTCCCAGAAAGCTGTTGGTCAATCGGTGATAACCACCGCCAGTGGGAAGAAATTTCCACATCTGGCCACTGTAGTTACCGGTCTGTCCCATGAATGGCACATTGTTGCCATTGCTGTATGTGTCCAGTGACCGCTCCTCGCCAAGAAAGTAATTGGTCAAACGATAGTATCCAGGCCTCCCCTGCAGCGGCGTGATCTTCCAATACTGGCCACTGTATCTGCCCGAAGTTCCCATGAATGGCGAGTTGTTGGCGTTGCTGTAGGTATCCAGTGCACGCCCTGTATCAAGGAACCGGTTGGTAAATCGATACCATCCGGATTCGAATGGTCCGGGATCCGGAAACGGATAAGCCTGGTTGATGAACGATCTGTCCTTGTCGGACATGCTCTTGTTCGACCCGACCTCGTAGTTCCCGTATGTCAACTCGTTCGGTATGCTGTAGCACATGATCGAGTTTCGGTCGAATTGAGTGAACTGGGTTGAGTCCACACTGTGTTTGCGGAAAATATTGAGGTCTACTTTGGCGCGATCCCAGGGAGGATTCTGGGTTCTTGCGTAGTATCGATACACGGCCGGCTTGTTCCATGGAATATCCACTGACGGATTCTGGTGTTCATGAATGCAGCCCAGCGCATGCCCGAACTCGTGAACGGTCGTACGATAGAAATCCTCATCTGAAGTCTGTTCATCAAACCAGCCGAAATTCATGGTTTCTTTGTTCTGAGCTACCAAAAGAGCGTCTGTGCCAACGTTGGAGTAGGATCCTCCCTTGTTGAAGGAAATGCGAATTTCCGCATTCTGACTGTCGTTGAAATCAAGCTTGATGTTTGCATAGTATGTCCATTCTCTGGCAAACCTCTTGACCTTCTCCTGTACGAAGCGGCTCCCATTGAGAAAGCGAATATTCAGCGTGCGTCCGACCTGCCACTTCTTGCCGTGAGTCAAGGCAAGGCGTGCCTGCTCGTCTCTCGACAGAGCCTTGTCTCCGTTATCCAGTGACGAAACCATCGGTGATGGGGCGGGCGTTTCCTCGTCAGCATCATTCGACAAACCACTGGCAGAAACCGGCCTCGCATTATCGGGGTTCTCTGCAATTGCAAGACGCCTGGCCTCTTCAAGTTGATCATCACTCACCAGCAACTCAGTGCAAAATCTTATGTCACCGCTCATATCAATTCCTCTGTAATGGATCAATGATCTCGCCGGAATATTGACTCACCCTTTTGGTATGGAAGATTGTCGAAAGTCTTTCTCAAGATCGACTGTTTACCGAACTACAACTCCAAGCTTATCAAAGATATATCACACTACAAGCATGATACCTTCCTGTCCAAATGGACAGGCCCTGAAATATACAACTCGTCACCCTTCACGGTTGCTGCATTCCAGCATGATTGATCAATGAATTTCGAGAGCGCCCAGGCAGATCAACATGCTACTGCCTCGCAGAGCACGCCTGTCATGAAAAACGCAGCGAAGATACTGAAAATCCCATGAATCCCTGTACTCGCGCTCAACACATAAACAGTACCAGAGCCGTCATCCTCGACCGTCAACATACTGGCTTCATGCCTGTGTTGGCTACCAGCGATCACGTTTCGCTATAATCGGCCCATGAACACTCAGATAACCGACATGAATATCAACGGCTTTGCTCTGGCAGGAGTGCCCGCCGCCGAGGCCGGTCAGGTCGACCGCTTGCTCAGCGCACTGGCGGTGCAACTGTCCGAACGCGGCATCAGACTGGCTGGCGCTGTGCAGAGTGACGTCGAACGACACGACCGTAGCCGATGCGACATGACCCTGCGCATTCTGGGCTCGAACAATCAATACTCCATCTCCGCCGACCTCGGACCACTATCGAAAGGCTGCCGACTGGATACCGGCGCACTGGAGATGGCGGCCTGGGAGGTCGAGAATCTGCTGCGTACGTCCAGCGACGAGGCATTAGCTCAATTATTGATCGTCAACAAATTCAGCAAGAGCGAGGCTCAGGGTAAGGGCTTCGCGAGTGTCATTGCTCTGGCCATGGAACGTGGCGTGCCGGTTTTATGCGGGATAGGTCAATTGAGCTCAGCGGACTTCCGGGACTTTACTGACGAGCAAGCGGAACTGCTGGAAGCCAGCGAGCAGGCCATTGAACAATGGGTGAACTCTCGAGTACTGGCATCATGATCATGCTCGCCTGGCTCAGCATGGCTTCACCCGAGCAGCGAAAATTGAGTGCGATCCAGACAATACGCTGAGCGTATCCAGCACGGCCTGGCTTCGACCATGCACCAATCGACAACTACAACTGCCAGCACCCGAAAATGAACAACGCCTGAGCGATCTGCTGATTCAGTATTGCGCCGCGAGACTCACGGTTGCTCCTGAACCGTTGTCAGAATCCTGAACGGTTCAGCGTATCCCTTTACCATCTCTTCGGCCACCTGAACCGTTGCTTGCTTCAATTGGCTGGCAAAATCCTCGGAAAGCAGGATGGGCTGGTTGATTTTCCTGCACAGACTCTCCATGCGCGCCGTGGTGTTGACCGCCTGCCCCATGACCGTAAAGTCGATTCTGGTGCTGGATCCGATATTGCCGTAATACACCTCGCCGAAATGAATGCCGATGCCGAAATCCAGCCCCAATGCAGGTTCCGAATGGCGTGCGACTCTGACAGCCTGTTGTGCAGCCAGTAGTGCCTTTTCGCAGACGTCCGCAGCCTGACAGGAATCTCCTTCGAGCGGGAATATCGCCAGAATGCTGTCGCCGATGAATTTCAGCAACTCGCCACCATTGTGCTCGACAGCGTCCGCCAGAATCTCGAAATAGCGATTTACCAACGCCAGGGCTTCATCACCGGGAAGGCGAATGTTGATGCCCGTCCAGTCACGAACGTCGCTGATCATGATTGCCGCGTTGATCTTCTCGATATTGCCTCGAGTAATCTGTCCGCTCAATACGCGCTGTCCGGTTCTTCGGCCAAGGTAGGCGTTCGCTACCGCACAGGAGACCTTCTTTTCGCTGAACACTTCCGCAATGGGCGCCAATACCGCGGCAATCTTTTCCATTTGCAGAAGATCCGTATCACTGAACCCACCCGGTCTATCGGTAGAACAGGCCATGATGGCCATGGCGCCTTCGGTGAATTCCAGTGGCAGCCCGAAGTAATCGGTTCCGCCTCTGGCCTTGATCTCGTGAAGCACCGTATGTTCGGCTTCGCTCAACGGTCCCTCCAGTCGACGCCGAAAACTCGACCGGCTTCGGGCAATGGCCTCGAAGGGGCTGCCGATGTATTCAGAACGCAATTCAACACCATGGCCGGTCTCGACCGGCGGGATGAATTTCTCGTCCCTTTCCCAGATGCAGGTGGAGGCGGCGACCAGTGGGTGCAGCGTACGCATGGAAACACGAAAGCGCCAGAGCGGCGCACCAGCCGCCAGCAACTGATGCCCCAGCTGATGGGTGAGCTTATCAATGCTGCCCAGCAGCCTGCCCTTTTTCAGCAACCATTCGATCGTGGTGCTACTGTCCCATGCAACCGAGACCTGTGGGCCATTCTCAACCATGCTGCTGATGCCGATTCGACCCCGATCTGGATAAATGACGGCGCCAGCCCGGCACGACTTCGATATTCGCCCGTGCTGACGCCTCCAGACTCACGACACGCGTTCGATCGCCAGTGCAATGCCTTGTCCGCCACCGATACACATGGTGATGAGCGCGTAGCGGCCTCCGCTTCGTTCCAGCTCATACATGGCCTTGATGGTGATTATGGCGCCGGTGGCACCGACCGGGTGGCCCAATGCAATGGCTCCACCATTGGGATTGACCTTGGCCGTATCCAACCCGAGAACCTTGTTGACTGCACAGGCTTGTGCTGCGAATGCTTCGTTGGACTCGATCAGATCGAATTGATCGTGCGTCATGCCCAACTTGTCGAGCAGATTCTGTACAGCCGGTACCGGACCGATTCCCATGATGTCCGGACGAACACCGGCATGTGCATAACCGAGCAGGCGTGCTCGAGGCTTGAGCCCGTGCTTTTCCACTGCCGAGCCAGTCGCCAGTACCATCGCGGCCGCACCATCATTGATACCCGATGCATTACCTGCAGTGACAGTACCTTCTTTCTGAAACGCGGCCCGCAGCCCGGCCAGGCTTTCTGCCGTCGTGCCAGGCTTGGGATGTTCATCGGTCTCGAAGGAAACCGTTTCACGTCGTGACTTGATCTCGACCGGCACGATCTGCTCCTTGAACACACCGGCCTCGATCGCTGCCAGTGCCCGGCGTTGACTTTCCGCGGCAAAACTGTCCTGAGCTTCACGGCTGATGTCGTTTTCAGCCGCCACGTTCTCTGCAGTCACCCCCATATGACCGGCGCCGAACGGGTCGGACAGGGCTCCCAGCATCATGTCGATCATGGCCGCATTGCCCATCTTCTGACCGAAGCGCGCCGCCTGCAGCATGTAAGGAGAACGAGACATGACTTCGCTACCGCCGGCAATGGCAAGCTCGGCATCACCCAGCATGAGATGCTGGGCTGCGGATACCACGGCCTGTGCTCCGGAGCCACACAGACGGTTGACCGTCAGTGCCGGTGCTTCCTGATGGATACCGGCGTCGATCGCCGCTACTCGAGACAGATACATGTCACGCGGCTCGGTATTGATCACATGACCGAAGACAACATGGCCGATGTGGCCGGGATCGACCTTGCTGCGACTCATTGCTTCCCTTGTGACAAGACTGGCAAGTGCGGTCGGAGCCTGACCGGCAAGCGAGCCACCGAACGTGCCGATTGCCGTACGTGCGCCATCGATGATGAAGACTTCATTATTCATGCGTTGATACCTTGTCGTTTGCGGAAACACAGGAGTCACCTGTACGGAATTCTCGCCTGTTTGCGTACCGGGTGCAACTCAGAACGCCGGACAACGCCAGCGTCCTTCAGCCGATGCACAAGCGTTTCCGTGCAAAGTCAGCTTCGGTGGCGTACCGTTACAACAGTTGCCGTGCAGCCAGATTCCGCATCAGATGGCTGATTCCGAACGTCCACTCGGTGCATTCGGTCGACAGCTTGACCGTATTGGCCAATGCGCCCAGAGCCGGGGTCGCAATGGTCACGACATCTCCTGTCTTGTGAGTGAATCCCTCGCCCGGTACGTCGCGATCCTGAGTCGGTGCAAACAGGGTTCCCAGAAAGAGAAGAAAGCCATCGGGATACTGATGGTGACGGCCAATGGTCTGCATAACGAGATCCGCCGGATCACGACTGATCTGATTCATTGAAGAGGCTCCATCCATGACAAAGCCGTCGACGCCTTCGACACGCAGGTCAAGCTCCGCGGAACGGACATCATCGAGCGTATAGTCGGCATCGAACAGTCGAATCAGAGGGCCAATGGCACAGGATGCATTGTTATCCTTGGCCTTGCCCAGCAACAGCGCAGAACGGCCTTCGACATCCCGCAGATTGACATCATTTCCAAGGGTGGCCCCTACGATCCTGCCTTGGGAAGATACCGCCAGAACAATCTCCGGTTCGGGATTGTTCCAGCTCGAGACCGGATGCAGACCGACATCAGCTCCCGTACCCACCGATGACAGAACCTGAGCCTTGGAAAAGACCTCGGCATCCGGACCGATACCCACTTCCAGGTACTGGCTCCACATGCCTTCGGCTATCAGAGCATTCTTTATCTGCTCGGCTTCCTCCGACCCGGCACGGATGTTACTCAGACTATCGCCAATGACAGCCTGCACCCGCAAGCGGATTCCTTCAGCCTTCTTCGGATCACCTGCGGCCTGTTCCTCGATCACCCGTTCGACCATCGAATTGGCAAAGGTGACACCACAGGCCTTGACCGCTTGCAGATCACAGGGGGCAAGAAGATGCGTCTGCCCCTGATCGCCTACCGTGGCGGACAGGATCTGCTCAACCGAACCCAGCACCGGTCCGTCTGCCTGAAGCACATACCCGACCGGGTCATCCATTTCACAGATGTCCCGCGTCGTCGGTGCGGTTCGATTCGTGATGTCAATGAACTGCCCGTTCCGGACGGTAACCACCGACGGGCCTTGAGCAGCGCTGTTCCAGACTCGGCCCACCAGGCAGCCATCAGGGATCAGGGAATTCATGAGGTACTCCGACAAGGTTGAAAAGCGTCAATGATAGACTGTTTCAGAGCGATCACGGCGCCTTGCCTTGCTGCTGCACCAGCTCGGCAATGCATTGACGCCAGAAGCGACTACGCGCAGCGTTGTGCTGTCTTGCATGCCATAGCACTCCCAGATTGGCAACTGGTGGTTCCCAGGGCAATGTCGTTGTCCGGAAATCACGAAAGACAGCACGATTGAAGACTTCCGGCAAGGTGACGATGATGTTGGTGTGACGTACCAGGTTTGCCAGTGTCTCGAAGTCGGGCACGCTGAGCACCACCCGCCGGCGTCTACCCAGGCTCTCCAGTTTCTCGTCAATGGCGGAGTACCTGTCAGGCCCCAGAGAGACCAGTGCATGCTCGCAATCGCAAAAGCTGTCCAGGTCATGCGGTGGTCTTTCCATGGCCGGATCGTGAAAGATCACGTACGGGCTTTTCAGCAGAACCCGCTGCATGATGCCATCAGCACGACTGAGATCGGTCGGGAAAAAGGCAAAATCGCTACGTCCGTGCTGCAGATCATCGATGACCTGATAGCCCGAACCGGTTTTCATCAGCTGCAGCGAAAGTAGCGGCGCCTGTTCACGCATCTGTCGGTACAGAGGCTCGATGAACAGATCCCGCTCGAGGGCGTTGCCGGCGATGCGCAGGATGCCGTTGTCCTCCGAGGGCTCATAGACATCGGGCTCTACCAGGGTGTTCAGGGCATTCAGCAGATCTCTTGCCTGTGGCATCAGACGCTCGGCTCTGGCCGTGGCAACCACTCCCGAGCCTGACCGAGTGAACAGCGGGTCATCGAACTTTCGGCGCAGCTGCTCCAGCCAGTAACTCACGGTCGACTGGTTCATGTCCAGACGTTGTGCCGCCCGCGTCAGGGAGCCCGACTCATGAATGGCCAGCAGCAATCGAAGCTGCCGCCCATCAATGTCCAGATAATCAGTTTTTTCCATGGCTCTTATCGAATCAGCCAGCTTTACCAATAGTCAGTGTATCGCCATCATCACCATTCTCATAGCCCATTCGAACCGAGTCCCCTCCCATGAATCACAAGACCCTCACGACCGCTGCCGCAATCATTACCACGACGCTCTCCCCCACAGCATTTGCCAGTGATGACAACAAGGCACTGGTCGCAGATACGCTCCAGGCGATGTTCACCGATTTCGATACCGATGCAACCCGCAAGCTGCTGGCCGAGGATTACATCCAGCACAACCCCGCAGTGCCTACCGGAGCTGCCCCCATCATCGAGCTGCTGCCACTGCTCAAGGATAGTGGTATCACGTCAACCACATTTCGGATGATTGCCGAAGGGGATCTTGTCGTGGCCCATGGCCTGTATCAGGATGCACAGCTCTTCGGTGCCGAATCCCTGGTGGCCTTCGACGTCTTTCGGGTCGAGGGCGGTCAGGTGGTCGAACACTGGGATAACCTGCAGCCACTCGTGACTGACACGGTATCAGGCAATTCCATGCTGGATGGCGCAAGGGATATCATCGATCTGGACAAGACTGCCGCCAACAAGCTGCTCGTGACGAAATTCGTCAATGATGTATTGCACGGCGATGCTCCGGAGAAGATCACGGACTACCTGTCCACAGAAACCTATATCCAGCACAACCCGCACATCGGCAATGGTCTGGACGGACTGGGGGCGGCCTTCGACGCCATGAAAGAGGCCGACATCACCATGAGCTATTCATCCACACCCTTGATCGTTGCCGAAGGCAACTTCGTCTTCACGGCATCTGCCGGCGAGCAAGGCGGCACCCCGACTGCATTTTTCGATCTCTTTCGTGTGGCAGACGGGAAGATCGTTGAACACTGGGATGTGGTCTCGGAGATTCCAGACGAGATGGCCCACGACAACGGCAAGCTCTGACAAGTCGGGAAGTACCGATCTGTCTTGTGTGCGCCATTGTCGTGTGTTCAGACAATGGCTGCCACAGAGGCTCGCGATCACACCGAATGGTCGACTCTGCTGGTGGTTCCGTTGCAACCGTTCCAATGGAACCATTATCCTGTGCATCCTGTTATTGATGGCAATACCGCAGACATCGCTGTCCCTGCCGAAGGCCATGTTCTGACTATCGATGGATGACTGATGAGTCGATTTTTTTCCAGCAAGAACCGGCCACCGCACCTGGGTCCTTACCCGGTTGAACTTCTGGCACGATCCGGCGATTGCGCTGTGCACGTCGACGTGCCTGCGATGCAACCGCTCAGCTTCGAACGAGCCGAACAGCCCCATTCCATTGTCAACGCCATGCGAGAGCATCAGGCCATGCTCGATGCCATCCGCAGCGGTCTGGTGAACAATGCCATGGCCGAGACCCCCAGCGATCCGCAGGAACGAAGCAATCACCTGAAATCCTTCGGCTATTTCGCTGATGCTGCGGTGGTAGGCATCTGCCAGTTGCCGCAATCAGCCCGGTTGGACAGTCCTGTCGCCAATGCCGATGTCGAGCGTCTCGCCCATGATCTGCAAACCACGCAGACCAAGACCCTGGCTTCCGGCATCGACATGATCATGGCTGATCTCAAGGAATCGATGGAGGCGGAGCTACCCGGCATCGACAACCACACACACGCTCTGGTACTGCTCTACGAAAACCCGAGAGAGATCCTTCCCGGTGAACCGGGTACTGGATGGATACACGACGCACACGCGCATCGGGCGGGATTGCTCGCGGCGGAAACTGCCGTGGTTCTTGCCAACTACTTGCGTCTTCTGGGTCACGATGCACGTGCTCATACCGTTACCAGTAGTGATGTGGACCTGAACAGACTGGCAGTGAGCGCAGGACTGGCAACTGTCGAGAACGATGTTCTGACCCATCCGTACATCGGCACACGGTTCGGCCTGTCGGCCGTGACCACCACCTTCAGCATGGCGGCTGATCAACCGCTGCTGCCACTGTCCGAGCAACCAGCATCGGCATTTGGCCTGGCCTGGAAACTGGGCACTCGCTCGAACAAGCGTGCTGCCAATGCCGTTCCCTATGCCGGGCGACGCTTCATCGATGGCGCCCACCCCTTCGAAAGACTCAAACGCGTTGACGAACCGACGACTTACATTGACGAACCTCGAGTGGCACGTGTTCCCAAACGCACCGACATGTTCGCCCGAGCCCAGTTCGGCGATATGGGGAAGAAGTTGCAGGACGCTGCCAAGGGGGGACACTACGTGCGCAAGGCCGCTCCATCAATGGCCCAGCGGCGTGCCCTGGGAGCCTTCGTACTGTTGCAGGACGGCACGCCTTCACCGGACAAGGTTCGCATGGACCCGGCCGAGGCCGCCGAACTGGTCAAGGCAAGCAGCTATTTTCTGGGTATCGATGCCGTCGGCATTTCCCGTTGCCCGGACTGGGCCTGGTACAGCCATGATGCCCGTGGTGAGGTTCTAGACCCTCCGCACGACCAGGCCATCAGCATGGTCATCGACCAGGGCTATGAGACCATGGAAGGCTCTTCCGGCGACGACTGGATCGCCGTTGCGCAATCCATGCGCGCCTATCTGCGTTTTTCCCTGCTTGGCGGTGTGATGGCAAGACAGATCCGCAATCTTGGCTATAGCGCCAAGGCTCATACCGTCATGGATGGTGAAGTACTGCAACCCCCGTTGCTGTTGTTGTCGGGTCTTGGCGAAGTCAGCCGCATCGGCGAAGTCATTCTCAACCCCTACCTGGGGCCTCGACTGAAATCAGGAACGGTAACGACCGATCTGCCGATGCAGCACGACAAGCCGATTGACTTCGGTCTGCAGACGTTCTGCGAAAGCTGCAACAAATGTGCGCGTGAATGTCCCTCGGGAGCCATCACCGCCGGACCCAAGCGCATGTTCAATGGTTACGAGATCTGGAAATCTGACAGCCAGAAATGCACCACCTACCGCATCACAACACCCGGTGGCGCCATGTGCGGTCGCTGCATGAAAACCTGCCCATGGAATCTGGAGGGAATCTTCAAGGAGACACCGTTTCGCTGGGCGGCCATGAACATGCCCTCGACTGCCCCTGTGCTGAGCAAGCTGGATGATGTCGTCGGCAATGGCAGCCTCAACCCGGTGAAGAAGTGGTGGTGGGATCTCGAGATACAGGAAGATGGTGGTTATCGTCCCACCAGTACACCGGTCAACCAACGAGATCTGCAAAAAGACCTGGAGGTGAAATTCGAGGATCAGACACTCGCCGTGTATCCTGCACCGCTCGCTCCCCATCCCTATCCCTACCCGTTTCCGATGGATCGTGAAGCAGGCATCAAGGCCTATCAGTCGATGATCTCGGCTCGGCAGTACAAGTCCCGGCTGGATGAAGGCGATGACGCCATGATCCATCGCTACATGGCCGAAGGAGACAGTCCGGTCATTCAGGTGGAAATCACGCTTGCCGAGAAGATGGCCGATGGCATATCGAAATACGAGTTCAAATCGGTGAACGGCGACGAGTTGCCCCAGTGGCAAGCCGGCGCTCACCTGGATCTGGTCGTTGCTCCGGAATATCTGCGCCAGTATTCCATGTCAGGCAATCCGGCCGATCGCAAGAGCTACCAGATCGGTGTCCTGCGAGAGGAAAGTGGTCGCGGAGGTTCGGCGCTACTTCATCGCATATTCACCCCGGGTCGAAAACTGTTCGTATCGCAGCCGATCAATCATTTTCCCTTGTCTCCCGATGCCAGCATGTCATTTCTCATGGGAGGCGGCATCGGTATCACCCCCATGATCGCCATGGCGCATGAGCTGCATGCGCAGGGTCGTGAATTCATCCTGCACTACTCCGGACGCTCACGTTCCAGCATGGCTTATCTCGATGACCTGTCTCGCTTTGCCTGGAACGACAAGGTATGCCTGCATATCAGTGATGAAGGCAGTCGCCTGGACCTTGACCAGGCCCTGAGCGGCTATACGAATGGCTGGCACATCTACACCTGTGGTGCCGGTCGATACATGGACAGTGTCATGCTGGCTGCCGAAAAAGCCGGCTTCCCGGAAGAGGCACGCCATCTGGAGTATTTCTCCGTGCCCGAGCAACCCGAGTATGTAAATCATGAATTCACACTGAAGTTGTCGCGCAGTGGTCAACAGTTCACCGTACCCGCAGACAAGAGTGCTGCCGATGTACTGAATGACAACGGTTTCGCGATCGACGTCAAATGCAGCGACGGAATCTGTGGCGTCTGCAAATGCAAGCTGAGTTCTGGCGAGGTGGAACATCGAGATTTCGTCCTGTCCGCAAAGCAGCGACAATCCTCGATGATTCTGTGCCAATCCCGCGCCATGAAGAAGAACGGATTGGTGGAAATCGATCTATAGTGGCGCAGTGATGGTCAGTTGCGGTCAGTTGCGGTCAATTACGGTCGGATGCAACCGGGCGGTCAAGCGAACAAGCGATCAAGCGATCACTATGCCATGCGCTCCATGGGTAGCCACCGATTCAGTACCTCACGCGAGTCGATGGAGAACCGGAAAAAATTTCCTCCACCTCCTGCCCCCTGATCCAGATCCCTGCTGATCGGTACACTCAGCAGATGACACAGCAGCAGGGTTCCAACGCCCCCGTGGCCTACAAACAATACATCCCCCGAAGCGGGTTGATCCAGACAGTATTCGACTTCCGAGACGATTCTGCCTTGTGCCTGCCGGGCCGTTTCCCACCCTCTGACACTGACAGCCGGCTCGGCAAAGAACTGATCGGCAACAGCCTCGAACTCCTGCGGCGGCAGGAAACCTGTTGAAGAGCGATCATTTTCGTGCATGAGCTGCCTGATCTCGAGCTCACAGCCGAGTCTGTTCGCCAGTGGTTCGGCAGTTTCAATGGCCTTGGTCTCTGCGCTGGAGACCACGCGATTCGTCCCCCTCAGTACGCCTGATTCCACCAGTGCAGCCACCCTTGATTTTCCCGTGTCATTCAACGACCAGGACATGACATCGCTGTCGGGATCGATAATGACCTGCGGATGTGATAGATAACGCGCAATGGCAGCCAGCTTGATTCTCCCGATTCTTGCTCAGTCGATTTTCGATAGCGGCATACAGTCTCAGTCGCGCCACTCTTCTCGCCGTGCCAGCGCATTGCGCCTCAGAAGTGCAGCGTCCGTGTCGACTGCAATGAATACAGCTCCGGCATCGGCCACTTCTCGCAGGAAACTCTGATCCAGGGTCAGGATACCTGCAGGCAAGCCTGCCTTGCCGATACGACGAGTGCCATCGAGAACCGCAGCCTTGACCTCTGGATGCGAGGGCTCGCCAGCGTGGCCCATCGAAGCGGCCAGATCTGCAGGTCCGATGAAGATACCATCCACTCCATCAACCGCTGCGATCTGCTCGATGTTTGCCATCGCCTCTTTCGTCTCTACCTGCACCAGCAGACAGATTTGCTCATGGGCCCGTTTGGCATAATCCTGGATGGCGCCGTAGCGACTGCCTCGGGTCATGCCGGCGACCCCACGAATACCTGCCGGTGGATATCGCACGGCAGCAACGGCCTGTTCAGCTTCCTCTGCGTTCTGCACATAGGGGATCAACAGGCTCTGAGCGCCACAATCGAGCAGCTTCTTGATCTCTACTGGATTGTTCCAGCCGGGCCGGACAATGGTGGTGACATCGTAGGGCGCGGCGGCCTGCATCAATGGCATGGTTTCCACTGCCCCCATGGCCGAATGTTCAGTATCCAGCAACAGCCAGTCATAGCCACAACCAGCCAGCATTTCCACCGCTCCCGAATCCGGGAACGAACACCATAACCCAATCTGTCGACGCCCTTCCTTCAATGCGGCCTTGAAGTGGTTGAGTGGCAAATCCATGCTTGTCTTTTTCTCAGTATTGCAGGCGGGCAAGCTTGCGAAGCTCATCCGGCTTGGTGGTAGGCAGGCCGAAAAATTCAAGATAGGCCGGTATTTGTTCGTATAGCATATCAGTCCCGATCTGTGTACGACAGCCCTGTTCTCGGGCCGCTGCGAGAAAGGCTGTTTCCTCCTGCTTCATGACGACTTCGCCAACAAAGGTATCCGGCAACAGACGACTGACATCGATGGGCATGGGATCGCCTGAGGACATCCCCAGCGGGGTCGCATTGATGACGATGTCCCAACCGACCGGATCATTGGATCCGCAGCTTGTCACGATGCACGGATAGTGTCTCTGCAGTTTTTCAGCCAATTGCAATGCGGCATCGGTATCGGTGTCGAACAGTCCAAGACGGCTCACACCCTCTTCAGCCAATGATGCCGCGATGGAGGACCCAACACCGCCCGCGCCCACCACCAGTGCTGACACACCACGCATCATGTAGCCCTGTCTGGACACACCACGGGTAAATCCCTGGCCATCGAACATGTCACCAATCAACTTGCCATGCTCATTGCGCCTTACCGCATTGCAGGCACCGCAAATCTGTACAGCAGTACTGGCTTCGTCCAGCAACGCGACTGTCGTCTTCTTGAACGGCATGGTGACCAATGCCCCGACAAAATTGCGCTGCCGCGCCAGCAATGGCAGAAACGTCACGTAATCCTCGGGTTCGCAGCCCATGGGCAAGACGACCACATCAATGCCATGGGCGTCGAAATACGGGTTGTAGATCATCGGCGCACGAAAGCTCTCGGTGGGCACACCCAAGTGAGCGATGAACCGAGTGTGACCGGTAATGAGCTGCGTCATTGAAGGATTCTTCCGCTGGTGACAGACTTCAGTTCAGTCCAGTGACTATAACCCCATCGCCTGCCGATGATCCTGTGGCCCTGTGATTCATGCAAAGGCACTCCTGGCACCACTGCTCTGCTGTACCTTGAATATCGATGAGCTATCCGGTGGCGGAGGCAAAGGCATCCGGATCGGCACATCGGCCAGCCTCGGTTGCAAGGGTTGTTCACCACAGATCGTGCGCTCGTTGAGTGCCTGCCAGAACCCGGTCTGACTCATACCGGTGAACGCACTGACACTGCCTGCAATCGGCCATGCATCAGCAGCACCACATTCGTACAGCAACAACAGGCGAGCCTTGTTCGACAGATTGGGCGCAGAGCCGTGCAGGGTACGCACATGATGAACACTCATGCTACCGGCCTTGCCGGTCAAGGCCACCGCCTTGCTGACATCGAACGCCGGGTCATCCGGATCGATGGCACCGCTGAACACGCCATTGTTCATGTGGCTGAGCACAGGCCCACGATGGCTGCCGGGTATGACCAGCAAGGGACCATTGTCCATTTCCACATCACCGAGCATGATGCCCACAGCCAGCAGATCATCATTGGTATGCGGGTAGAACGCCCAGTCCTGATGCCATTCAACGGCAGCGCCTCCGCCGGGTGCCTTGGTATTCAGCTTGCTGGTATGCAGCCGAATGTCCGGTCCGACCAGGGGTTTCAGCATCGAGGTGATCCGCTCGCTCCGCAGCACATCCCAGAATGCCGGATGTTGCTGGTGCGGCAACTTGATACGTGTCAGCCTGGGCTCTGCAGCACTGTGGCCCTGATCAAGATCGTAGATATCGTTGCTCTGGCTCACTTCTCGTGACGCTTCGATCATCGTCTGCGTGACGGACTGCAACAGATGAAGCTGTTCGTCACTCAAGGCATCTTCGATCATCAGATAGCCGTTTTCCTGATAGAAGTCGATTTGTTCCTTGCTCAACATACTGAATCTCCCCATGACAAGAATTCTGTTAGCGGTAACATCCTTACGGATTGCTGCGAGGGCAAACTCATCAACCGTCGCGGTCATGTCCGTAGGCTCACACTGTAGAAATCCGCCGAATTCTCGGCAGATCATGCAATCGAGTCGCAGATATTATGGTTGCACAAATCTGTTACCGGTATCATATAGACAAAGTCTATCTGACGCAAACCGAACAAACCATGGGCAAGAGCAAGTCGAAGACGTTGCCTGCGATCGCGAACACCGGTCTTCGCATGCAGGACATCGCGGATGCTGCAGGTGTGTCCAAGATGACGGTGTCGCGAGCCCTGCGCAATGACGAATACGTGTCTGCCAGAACCCGCGCCAGAATCCAGGCCGTTATCGACAGAATGGGTTATGTGCCGGATCAGAACGCCGCCGGATTTGCCACTGGCCGTTCAGGCTTTGTGGCAACGCTGATTCCCTCCATCGAACATTCCATTTTCGCCAGCACCCTGCGGGGAATCACCGACATACTTGGCGAACAGGGACTGCTACCACTTCTGGGTGATACGGATTACCGACTTGACCGTGAGGAGTTGTTGATCGAGACCCTGCTGAAACGCAGACCCGAAGGCATGATCGTTACCGGTGGGAAACACACGGAGCGAGCCCGCAAGCTGTTGCAACACGCGGGTATTCCGGTGGTCGAAATGTGGGACGTACCGGAGCAACCCATCGCAGACTCAGTCGGTTTTTCGAATCATGAGGCCGGGCGTACAATGGCCCGACACCTGAAGGATCGGGGCTACCGGAATCTGGCTTTCATCGGCGCTGCCGCCGGTGACGATACACGCGGCGCGGCACGGCGTCAGGGATTTCTCGATGCCGTCATCGAACTCGGACTGAATCCTGCCAGAGTCGTGACCTTCGACAAGCCACCGATCACGACAGAGCAAGGTGGTCAGGCCATGACGCAACTGTTGAATCAATCACCTGAAGTCGATGCGGTGTTCTGTGTATCAGACCCGTCCGCCGTGGGGGCCATCATGCAGTGCCATCGCCTGGGTTTGCGTGTACCGGACGACATCGCCATTGCAGGCTTCGGCGATTTCGAGATCGCTCGCGCCAGCTTTCCGAGCATCACGACGATCAGCTGTGACTGGCGAGCCCTCGGTGAAGCTGCAGCCCGCCAGATCATCGAGCGATTGAAGGCCGGGGACAAGACGCTTTCGGTGTCAACCACCTTGATGACTTTTTCTCTTGTTCACCGTGAAAGCACATGATCACCAGCCTGCAACCTGCCAACCGCTCAGGAAAACACGCGTTTGACTGCGGGAATTCGCGACAGCAGCAGATAATCCAGAGCCATGACCGTCAACAGGGTCACCCCGGCCATGGGGAAGAACAGGGAAATGGCCAGACCGCACAAGGTAGCACCACGCCATTGCGGCATGTCTGCTGGCAAGGGTGGTGCGACCAATCGCCCCGCCGCTGACGGTCGACGCTTCCACCACATGACAACTCCACTGACGCACAGAAAGATAACGGCCAGACAGAAAACCGTGTTGAGAGCGATGTTCCACGAACCCAGGGTACCCATGTGAAAACCGACACCGGCAGCCATGGCTTGTCCATAGATGGAGTAGTCCTGGAAGGTGATATCAGCCAGCACCTTGCCACTGTACTGATCGACATGAACGGTACGGTCGGTGGTGGCATCCGTGCTGTCCGAACTCATCGAGTCACGTGAGATGGTCCAGACCGCGGTGTCATCTTGCGGGATGTTCAGCTGGAAGCGCTGCTCGAAGCCGAGTGTTCGCGCAAAACTCGCCAGGCTGTCGATATCAATCGGCTGCTCCGCCACCTGCTCGCCCGCCCCCGCATCGGAACCCGATGCCGGCATGGGTGTCTGTTCCAGCGCCCACGGTACCTGCTTGATTCCACCATGATTCATGCTGGCATGCAGCGAATCGGATTGGGGCGCACCGTACTTCTCGGCAGGAAATGTGTTCCAGGCCTGCACCAGTTTTTCGCCCCAGATACCCGTCCAGGAAAGCCCTGTCAGCAGGAAGACAAACAACAGTATGGATACCCATGCACCAACGCTGACATGCAGCGATTTCCACAAGACGCGACCTCTGGCCCGCACGTTCGGGATCAGCGCCGCAAGCAGCCCCGACTTCCTTGGCCACCACAGGTACAAGCCGGTTGCAATGAGCACGACCGTCAGAGAGGCCGCGATTTCGATCAGCCGGTCTCCGGTGGTCCCCAGCAGCAGACTGCCGTGAATATTGTCGAACAGACTGTACCAACCGTTCTCGCGCGATGACTCGCCCAGCACTTCCGCCGTATAGGGATTGACCGCGATGACCAGAGTGTCATCCGCTGTTTTCACACCGAAAATGGCTGCCTGTTCCGAAGACAGGGGCGCAATGTACTGGACCAGATTACCGTCCGGCACGGCTTCCATGGCGGCCGCAGCCTGACGGGAAACGGCCATGGCCTGACCTTCGGCCACTACCGTGATGCGCTCTCCGTCACGGCCCGCCAGGGTATTGGTCCACAGCATGGCCATACCTGTAATAGCCAGTATCAGCAGAAAGGGAATGACGTAGAGGCCGGCATAGAAATGCCATCGCCAGGCAGCAAGGTACAGCTTGCTGTGGTGGGTGTCGGTACGACCGGTGTTGTCGGCCTCGGTTCGAGTAAAGGATGGGTTGATCGTGTTCATGGGTTTCTGTTGGCAGGCGTATAGGACATGAGCACGCGCCACCGTGCGCGCTATCGTGACGGCACATGGAACCCATGCACAGCACGACCGCGACGCGCGGCAAGGCGGTCGGCTCATTGGCTGAATCGAATGAGGGGAATGGCACCGAACGACCGGATCAGGGGTCGTGGCGCTGCGATTTCAGCCCAGGGGTGGCCCGCGGCTCGAGACAACCTGCCGGTACCACTGAGGCACGGCAATGACGACATGAACAGGCCCGCGTACTTCGCGATCGAACTGCGGGTAGTCTGTCAGTTCCCAGGCACGTTGCAGGACAAGGACATCGTGATCAAGAAGAACACAATGGGGTAGAACCCATTCTTCTCCGGCATCGTTGACAATCTCGCCGTCAGCATCCACGGTGACGCGCAGTAACTGCGTGCCACTGCAGACAACCACCGAGCGATAACCATCGCCCAGCAGCAAGGTAGCCGTCAGAGCAATCTTGGGCGTCAGCAGTGACAAGACGAGCAACAACAACCCGGCCAGCCTGATGGCTGCACGGACTGGGCGTTGCTGAAGTTGACGGCTGATCATGCGCCCGAGTATATCTCAATACCCTGCTCGGAAGCAGAGCCAGCTGTTCACCGGCTCAATCAGTGGGCCCGTACAAGCGAAGCGCATTCTCATGGAAAATCGCCCTTCGTTGCGCATCACTCAGGGATTGCAGCAGAATCTGCAGGTCTTCCTGCCAGGTGGCCGGACTTGTAATGGCTGTCATGACGGGCCAGTTGCTGGCATAGAGCAGTCGCGCCGTACCAAAATGTTCCAGCAAGGCATCCACATGGGCTGCCATGATGATTCGATCTTGCGGGTTGCCACCGCGAACCGGTAGCCCGGACACCTTGACCCGGGTATTCGCGCACTGAGCCAGTTGTTGCATGGCGTCGGACCAGAAGTCGAAGTCACCATCGATCTCCGGCAGACCGAAGTGCGCGATGACAACATCCGTGTCCGGGGCCTGCTCACACAGATCGCTGACCGCCCAGAGCAGCTCCGGTGGCGCCAACACCTCCAGAACCAGCCCGAGACGCCCTGACTCGATGGCCAATGCCCTTACGCCATCCGAGCACAGGTAATCCTGCGGATCATCGTCCAGCATGGGCGTCAGCCTGATACCTCGAAAGTCCGGATTGTCACGGTAGCTCCTCAGCGCCGCTACAGGATCGGAGCCGCGAGCATCAACCCAGCCTATGACTGACAGAATGGACTCGTGACGCCTGGCCAGCGACAGACAGAATTCGGTGTGAGCCTGCGTCGCCGGTCCGTGCACCAGGACCGCTGATGTCGCGCCCGTATCCTGCAGCATCTGCTCCATGTCGGCAGGCAGGAATTCACATCCGGTCAGTTGTGGAAACTGCTGCAGTGCAATCAGGGTTTCCCCGCGTGACAGATCCCAGATATGGACATGGGCGTCTATCATGCTACTGGCTCCTTCAATGGATTCTCGACACCGATGTCGTCCAGAGCATCCCAGAGCGCATACGGTATGAGCGATTGCAGATCCTGCTGGTTCGACATCAGCTGCGCAGGTTCTGCCAGGCCCAGTATCAACCGATGCACGGCGGGATGACGGGCACAGTAATGCAAGGCAGCCTGTTTCAGCGAAACACCATGCTGCTGGCAAACGTCGGCAATCTGCCGTACACGCTCGCGAACGGTCGCGGGGGCCACCGCGTAATCATAGCGTGCCAGCGGATCATCCGGTCCGGTAGCGAGAATTCCGGAATTGAAAGGTGCTGCCAGCTCCACCTCTGTGCCCAATGCCATGCACCGGGGCAGCAGACGGCGAGCCGCACTGTGCTGTAACAGGCTGTAGCAATTGGCAACCATCAGTGTATCGAGAGGCACACGTTCCAGTAGCCGTTCGTGGGTGGTCGATACATTGCTGCCACAGCCTATGCGCCCGACGACACCCTGCTCTTTCATCTGCTTGAGCGCACGCCAGGCGCCCGATACTGCTTCGTCCACATGATCATCGCAATCATGTATGAAGACGATATCGAGTCGGTCAGTCCCCAGACGTTCAAGACTCTTCTCGATCGACCTGCATGTGGCATCAAACGAATAGTCGTAGCTGTCTCCATGGTTGTCCTTGGGATTGCTTACCCTGGCTGCGTAGGGTCGAAAGCGACCAACCTTGGTCGACAGCACATAGCTGTCCCTCTCCACTCCTTGCAGCAATCGCCCGAGACGCTCCTCCGACAGACCACCCCCGTACAGGGGGGCTGTATCGAACCTGTTGATGCCGAGCGACCGAGCGCAACGGAATATCTCCTGCGCTGACTCGTCCGACACCGGTGCTGTATTGCTCGTGCCGAGCAGGCCGAATCCCAGCCCAAGACTTGCCGCCGACTTCATCGTACCCTGCCTCCGCTGTCACAGCTGAAGAAGAATGCCTGCTCTGTATCGAACGCCATTTCCACCGAATCACCGGCCTGAATGACCGCACGGCCATCTGCCTTGCCGATGACAGGGACCGAGTCGAGCTTGAAATGCACCAGTTTCTCGGTACCCAGCTGTTCAACCAGTTCCACGACCACTCTGGAGCGAACGCCGGGCACGGTCGATCCGTCACACAGTCGAATATCATCCGGGCGCATACCGAAGCGCAGACTATCGCCTTCTGCCACGCCCGACGGTGTCCGGCAGGCAAGCGTTCGCTCACCGAGGCGAACGGCGTCACGCTCGACAACAGCATCCGCGATGTTCATCGGAGGGCTACCCATGAAACCTGCCACGAATTCATTCGCCGGATCGTGGAAGATTTCATCAGGGGTACCCTGTTGCTCGATGATGCCACCACGCATGACAACGATCTGATCGGCCAGGGTCATGGCTTCCACCTGATCATGGGTGACATACACGATGGTGTTCTTCAATCGCTGATGCAGAAGCTTTATCTCCGCCCGCATCTGTCCCCGCAACTTGGCATCCAGGTTCGACAATGGCTCGTCGAACAGGAAGACTTCCGGGTTTCTCACGATGGCCCTGCCCATGGCCACACGCTGACGTTGACCGCCGGACAGGGCACCAGGCTTGCGCTCCAGCAACTCATGCAGTTCCAGGATATCGGCCACATCCCGCACCCGCTGATCGATTTCATCGGCTGGTACGCGTGCCAGCTTCAATGAGAAAGCCATGTTCTGATAGACCGTCTTGGCCGGATACAGCGCATAATTCTGGAACACCATCGCAATGCCTCGATCCTTTGGCCGCAGATCGTTGACGACACGATCGCCAATGACAATCTCTCCCGAGCTGACGGATTCCAGCCCGGCTATCATGCGCAGCGTGGTGGACTTGCCACAGCCGGAAGGACCCACAAGGACCGTGAACTGCCCCGGCTGCATTTCGATATCGATGCCGTGCAATACCTGAATCGCGCCATAGCGCTTGACCAGATTACGAATAGCTATGTTTGACATACTGTTTGATGCTCAGGCTACTGGATTGTTCACGCTCGGTTACGTGATTCATTGATCAGATACAACATGGTGAAGATGGCGGAAATCCCCAATATCGTGACCGCAGCCGTGGAGGCACGGCTGAACTGGAAATCGACGAAGGCCAGACGATAGGTCAACGTTGACAATACTTCCGTGGAGCGTCCGGGTCCGCCACCGGTGGTCAGCCAGACCAGTGGAAACAGCTGAAAGGTCCAGATCAGGTCGAGCAATGCGACACCATAGATGACCGGTTTGAGCTGCGGCACGGTCACATGCCAGAACTTGTGGAAAAAATTTGCACCATCGATATCTGCAGCTTCGTACAATTCGCTGGGAATGGACTGCAGGCCACTGAGGAAACTCACCATGATGAAGGGGTAACCTCGCCAGGTGGAAATGATCAGCAGAGACCACATGGCCAGATCGGGATCACCCAGCCAGTCCAGGGGTTCATTGACCAGACCGATTGACTGCAAGGCGTAGTTGACAACGCCAAACGGGTTGAGCAGCAATTGCCAGTTCAAGGCGACGACAACGGCTGTGAAGATCCACGGCAGAATCAGCAGGGAACGAAAGATGGTACGAGCCCTTGGGTGGATATCGGCATTGACCAGCATGGCGAGAATGGTGCCGACAAGCAGATGCCCCAGAACCGATCCGATGGTGAAGACCGCCGTGTTGAACAAGGCACTCCAGTAGCCGCTGTCACCCAGCATGTCCGAATAGTTCTGCAGCCCGACGAACGTCGGGTCCGGTTCGATGATGACATTGTCATACAGGCTGTACTCGATGACCTTGTACAAGGGCACGGACAGCAGGGTTCCCAGGATGAACAGCCCCGGCAACAGAAACCAGTAGGGCGTTGCCTGACGTAACAATTTCAGTATCACGCTATGTATTCACTCGGTGTACGGTTACGGAATGCACGACCTGCTGGAGAGAGCACGGAGCTGCCTCTCTCCAGACAGTCGCCGACGATTACTTCAGCAATTCGAGCCATCGAGCCTGAACTCGACTTGCCGTTTCCTGAGGTGTCTGATTTCCAGCCAGCATCGACTGCATTTCTTCGGTCATGACAGACCAGCTGGCAACGGTCTTGGGTGCCTGCCTCAACTCTTCCACGGACTCGTCGTCCTCGAGAATGGAGCGTTGCGCCGTGAAGATCGGGTCTTCGCCCGTGTCCTCACCCAGTGCATCGAGGTTCCCCGGCAGAGCGCTGGCAGCGGCCGCCATGCGTCCATTGACATCGGTTGACATCAGAAACGAGATGAACTTCCACGCTTCCTCCTTGTGCCTTGAATCCGCTGCCAAACCCAATTCCCAACCATGTACCCGGTAAGCCTCGGTGCTCAGCACGGGAACACGAACCAGCTCGTAATCGAGTTTCGGATTGCGAGCCACAATGGCGCGAGCGTGCACTGCCGGTGATATCAGGAAGCCGGTGCGCCCGGCAATGAATTCTTCCAGGTCCACGCCACCGGTTCGAGAAGCCGCTCCGGGTGCCAGGGCTCCGCTGTCATTGAGCTCTTGCAGGAAAGTCAGTGTCTTGACGACTTCCGGGTTGTCGAAATCGGGGCTGGTACCATCAACGATTCTGCCGCCAGCTGTGTACAGCAAGGGCAGAAAGGTCAGGATGGGGCCATTGGCGGGCGGCTGTGATGAAAACGGCATGCCCAGGCCTGACAACCCCTCTTCCAGCGCGGATATCGCCGTGGCCATGCTCATCAGCTCCTCCCAGTTTCCCGGTGCCTTGTCGAACCCGGCCCGTTGCAGCAGCCCACGGTTGACATGCATGACAAATGGAAACGCATTGAGTGGCACCATCCAGGTACTACCATCGATCTTCCCGATCGGTGCCTGTACCAGTCGCTCGACCTCGAAGTCATTGTCGTCACGCGCCAGATAGTCATCCAGAGGTTCGAGAATGTTCATGTCCAGAAACTCCGACGTCCAGGGCATGTTCAGACCCAGCACATCCGACCCCACGCCGATGGCCCTGTTGGTGACGATACTCTCTCGAACCTTACCGAACGGCTGCGTCACCAGTTTTACCTTGATATCCGGATTTTCCGCCTCGAATTCTTCCACGATGGCGTCATAGAAATCCGCATTCTGCTCAGCGGCAAACCATTGCAGCCATTCGATCTGCGTTGCTGCATGTGCCTGACTGCCCAGTGCCAGCAGCACAGAGGCGACAATGCCTTTCATCTTCGGTTTCATCTAGTGTTCTCCTCGAGTGGTATTACCTGGTGTGGAATTCAACCCTTCACGCCGCCAGCCGACAGGCCTGATACGACGTAGCGTTGAACGAACATGAACAACAGCAAGACTGGCACGGAGCCGATGACCGAGAAGGCCATCATCTCGTCCCATTTCAGACCGAACTCACCAACCAGCATCGAAATGCCGACGGGCACCGTTCGTATTTCCGTGCTGCGCGTCAATGCAAGGGCAAACAGAAACTCGTTCCACGACAGCAGAAAGGTGTATACGGCTGTGGAAATGAGCCCTGGCGTGGCCATGGGAAGCAGTACGCTGAACAGGACTCTGAATGGCGAACATCCATCGATGATCGCCGCCTCATCGAAGTCCTTCGGAATCGTGTTCAGATACGCATTCATCATGATGATCGCGTACGGCAGGCCGAAGGTCAGATAGGTGACTATCAACCCCAGATGCGTGTCATACAGTCGTAGCCAGACAATCACACCGAAGAACGGGATCAACAGTGTGATGGTAGGAACCATCTGGGTTGCAATGACGAACAGTTTGGCAGCCTGATCACCGAAAAAGCGGTATCGCGAAAATGCAAAGGCGGCCAGGGTACCGATGATCAACGACAGGAATGTCACCGCCAGACCTATCAGGTAACTATTGACGATGAAGGTGCGGAATGTCTCGTTCTGCAGCACCTTGATATAACCGTCAATCCGGAAGTTTTCCGGAATCAGCTGCGGCGGCAGGGAAAAGGTGTCTGTTGTCGGTTTGAACGAGACAGACAGCATCCACAACACGGGAAAGGTGACAACGATTACCGCCAGCGTCAGAGCCAGATACAGACTCAGTCGAATGAGTCGCACTCGGGTGGCTTCCCGCAACCAGGGTTTTGACCTGGTCATGGCACGTCGAGTCTGCTCGCTCATGAATAGACCTTCAAGGTGCAGTTCTCGATGAAATCCCAATCCAGATCGATGCCCAGACCCGGCGCCTGCGGCAGGTAGGCCACGCCATCCCTGACATCGATAGGCTCCTTCAGACCGATCGCAAACAGATCTTCCGGCACCAGCACCTCGAACATCTCGGTATTCTTCATGGCAGCAGCACAATGCAGATTGACCAGCTCCAACGGGTGGTAGATTGCCGTATGTATTTCGCAGTTCATGGCAAAGGCTTCTGCCAGATGGGCCGTCTTCATCAGCCCGGTCACCCCGCCAGACCAGGAAGCATCCGCCCGGACGATATCCACAGCCCGGGTGGCTATCATTTCGGCGACCCCTCCAGGATGGTTCTCCGCTGTCTCTCCACCAACGATCGGAATATCCAGCGTGCGTGCCAGTTCTCTGATGGAGCCGATGTTCTCGTCGTAATGCGCCTCTTCCAGCCAGTAGTAATCCAGTTCCTCGAGCATGCGTCCGAATGCCAGATTGTCATGAAAGCTCAGAGAACCGACGGGGTCACTCATCAATCGAAAATCAGGACCTACCGCTTCCCGGCAGGCTCGATGTGCCGCAAAATTGATTTCACGGTCGGCTGGTGGGTGCAGTTTGTAACCAGCCCAGTTTCGATTTTTCAGCGCCAGTGCTTCAGCGGCATAATCCTCGGCGCTGTTCAGAGTCAATGAGCTGCCATAGATCGGCAAACTGTCCCGATAGGCTCCCAGGTATCGGTACAAGGGCAGGCCCGCGGCGGTTGAGGCCAGCAACCAGGTGGCAATGTCGAACGGTGCCAGTGAGTACCCGGGCGCAAAGTTCCAGGCGCGGTTGAGTTTGCGGAACTCATGCCAGTTGCGCTCCCGATAGTCGGGGTCCTTGCCAAGAAAGAATGGCTTGATCATCTCCTCGGCAACTGCGCCCATGGCTATGGAGCTGCGTCCGGCAAAACCGAACGTATCGACACTGATGCCTTCATCGGTCTCGACGTGCAAAGCCAGAAACTCGAAGGACAACGGCTGACCGTCCTTCAGTTTGTACTCGGTTTCCGGTGCATGACGACAGGCACGTATGGATATATCGGTAATCTTCACAGCTTGACTCCTCTTCAGTAACCAGCCACATAGGCTGAATGTTCGGATGTATAGAAATCCAGCGTACTGGCGCCGACCGAGCCGATACCCAGACCTGAATCTCGTATACCGACAAAGGGCATGTTGTCGTCAGGCACGGTGCCATGGTTGATGTGAATCATGCCGGACTGCGCTTCTGACAACGCGCGGTTGACAAACTGCACCCGATCGGAAAACACGGCACTGGTGAGCCCGAACCGGGAATTGTTGAGCAAGGCAAGCGCCTCATCATCGCTATCACAGGGTTGTAGTGTCAGCACAGGCCCGAATATCTCTTCCTGTACTGCCACGTTCGATGGGTCTTCGCACAACAGCAATGTCGGTGCGAAAAAACGACCCGTCGGAGCCTCGTCGGGCGACAGACGATGGCCGCCCAGCAGGCATGCAGCGCCGCCTTCGATCGCTTCATTGACCAGACGTTCTATCTTGTCCAGCTGTTCCGGGGTGGTAATGGGTCCGAGCGTGGTACCGGCCTGACGGCCAGGGCCGGCAACCAGCTTGTCCAGCCGATGACGAAATCCGCCAACCACCTCATCCAGTCGGTGTCGCCTGAATATCACGCGACTGATGGAGGTACATCGCTGCCCCGAACACTGGAAGGCGGCGCCGACGATCGCGTCCATTGCCGCCCCCGGATCCGCCACCTCATCCAGAATGGCGGCATTCTTGCCGCCCAGTTCAAGCGACACCGGTTTCAGCCCAGCCGCTGCCGCCACGGCCACCTTGCGTCCGGTATCCACTGAACCGGTGAACGACACCGCTCTGATTCGATCCTCTGCCACCAGCCGCGCTGCTACCGCGCCCTTGCCGTTTACCAGTGACAAGGCCCCTTCAGGGATGATCCCCTCAGCGAGTGTCACGAGAGCGATTGCTGCCGCCGGACTGTACTCACTGGGCTTCAGGACGACCGTATTGCCGGTGACAAGCGCAGGTACCAGTTTCCGCAGCGGTGTCAGAATCGGGAAATTCCATGGCGCAATCGCCAACACGATACCGTGTGGTCGACGCATGATGATATTCCGGAAGCCGCGACTTCGCCCTGGCAAGGTGCATCCGGCATGACTTGAGGCAAAGCCGAGCATCTGTCGGGCCTCGCGCAGAGCCTTGCCGATCTCGGCACACGACTCGCTGAGTGGTTTGCCCTGTTCGGCAGTCATGCACAGCGCTATATCATCCGTACTCGCCTCGATTCGTTCCAACCACCGGCCAATGGCATTGACACGTTGCGTACCGGTCAATGCAGACCACTCCTGAAATGCCGATTGTGCTCGATCCAGCACCTCATCTGTCTGTGCCTCGCTGGCAATACAATAGCTGGCAACGACTTCCTCGGGACAAGCCGGATCATGGCTCTGGAACACCTCTGCGTTGTCAGGGCGCTCGGTAACGGGCAAGGTTGCAGACAATGGCTGTTGGCCCAGGTTGAGAAGCATGGGGAGTTTCATGGCTATTACCCGTTATCCGTTTCCAGTTGACTGACGATGGCGGAGGCACCAGCGCGCAGGAACGCCTGATCGGATCCGCCGGGTGCCAGTTGCATGCCCCGTGCATGCAATGCGGCAGAATCGCTTCCGGCATACGGCAGACACCCCAGTGCCTTGCCCTTGCGCCTTGCGGTGCTTTCGATATCCGACATCGCTCTTGTGAATTCGGGGTCTTCGAATCGACGAAAGACACCCAGAGAGGCGGACAGGTCATTGGGCCCCACGAAGAAGCCATCGACGCGATCCATCGACATCAGCCGCTCGAGGTTCTCCAGCGACTCTGGCGACTCGATCTGGAACACCACTGTGGTGGCCTCGTTTGCATGGGCGAAGTACTCGAGTGGCAGATACCCCTGGTCGGCGGCGGGGATAGCTCCAACCGCGACCCCACGATTCCCCTCCGGAGCAAACAGAGCCGCAGACAGAATGGCCGAAGCCTGTGCAGGTGTGTCGACGACTGGCGCCATGATGATATTGGCTCCGGCATCCAGCACACGCTTGATCGCTCCCTCGGAGTGATCAGGCAAACGCACCATCACCGCCGTGTCATAGACCAGCAATGCCTGAACCTGCGCAGCCAGCCCCGCCACTCCTCCCTGGCCATGCTCCAGGTCGATCAGTACATAGTCCAATCCGGCACGAGCCATCAGCGCAGTCGCCTGAGCCAGGCCCAGGGTGGACCAGGCACCCGACAGGTTCTGTCCGGATTTCAGTTTCTGCCGAAACAAACGTCCCTTTTCCAGGCAGCGCGGTAGAGAAGCACTCATGCTCGTTGACTCTTTAGGTTATGTATATGAACCCAGTCTCCACGCTTGATGGGATGACTGGCCATGCCGATGACGTACCCGTCCCGGACTATCTGCTCACCGACACCCAGATCGGCAAGTGCAATCTTGTGAAACTTCCTGATGTTCTGCCTGGCTTGCAAGCTGTCATTTGCAGGCACTACCGCAACTGCTTGGGAATCTGGCGAACTCGAAGACTCTCTACTTGTATTATCGTGACTGTCCGCGGAACGAACGAACACCGTATCGCCTGCAACTACGGTGTCGAGAACGTTGGCGACATGGTCGCCATCGACCAACCGTATGGCTTGTCTACTCATCTCGGTACGATGGTTGTCAATCCTGTGGAGCTGGTTCACAGCGACTCTCCGAATCGAGAGATACTCTCGCCACCTTCCCCAACGACTTCTCCCCAGGTCAATGTTCCTGATGCAATGTCCAGCAGACTCTGCAGCGACATGTCGACAGAGGCCTTCATGGTGGATGTACCGGCGATCAGAGAAGAGCAGTCCAGATCGATCTGCTGCGGCAACTGACTGACCGTATCTTCGTTGGCGGACAGCTTCAGTGTCGGTGCCAAGGCGCTCACATAGCTGTTGCCGATGCCCGTGGAAAACAACAGCAACTGCGCCCCGGCCGCCACGAAACCGGTCAGGGATTCAGGCGTATAGGCTGGTGCGTCCATCAGGTACAGCCCCCTGCCTGCAGGCGCTTCACTGTACTGCAGGACTCCCTGCACCGGGGAGGTGCCACTCTTGGCAACCGAACCACTCGCCTTCTCTTCGATGGTTGACAAGCCGGCTTCGATATTGGCGCGATTGGGATTGATATCGATCAGCGAGATACCCGCCTCGCGCGCCATGGCTTCACGTCTCAGTACGGCTGCACTGACCGCCTCGCTTGTCTGTTGGTCAACACCGCGGCGTGCCAGCTCCACCTCGGTACCCAGCCACTCGAGTGTCTCTCCCACGATCACGGAAGCCCCCTGCTCCACGAGACGATCGCTGATACGACCGATCAACGGGTTGGCAGCAATACCGGATGTCGGATCGGACAATCCGCATTCCATGCCGACGACCAGCTCCGACAGGGGTTGTGGGGTACGACGCTGCCGTGAGATGCCTTGCAGCAGCGCAGCGCCTCGTCGAAAGGCCTCATCGGTCATGCGCAGCGCATCATGTGCCACATCCTGATAGCTGACTGCCTCGACTTCCTTGCCGCACGAACGCAGAGCCGTCACCAAGGACTCGGTACGCAAGCGATCCGCACTCAAGAGCAGTACTGCTCCGACATTCGGATTACTGGCCAGTCCGATCAGAGTCTGTAACTGCCGCTGCGCATCGAAGCCGATCAAGCCCATTCCGTAGGAGGTGGACGCCAGTACTGCACCGGGCAACATGCCTTGCAGCCGACGTGCTGTCGGTTCGGTCAAACCGGTGGCATTGAGAATGAGCAAATGATTGCGCACACCAGGCCGACCAGTCTTCCGGGAATAGCCCATGAATCGGGATTCTGTTGCTTCTGACATGGAATCTTTCCTGACATCTCATCTGAGCGCTCAGTTGAGTATGTCAATCGATCCCGTTTGTGTCAACATGTATCGACACGTTGTCAACGACGATTGCAGCCAGGAGTGATGAACATGCCGGCAGTGGAGAACACGCCACGCGACACTAAAGTGCAGGATGAGCAGAACGATGCCGAGGACCATGTTGCTGATGCTGGCGAGATCGAATCTGTGGCGGACACCGGTGAATCATTGGTGACCTTGCGGGAGACGGCCTACAAGCAATTCATGAATGCCTTGCTACGGCGCGAGTTCCGTCCGGGGCGTTTGATCAGTCAGCGCGAGATTGCACGCGTCACGGGGAACTCACTGGCATCGGTACGCGAAGCACTCAAACGCCTGGAGGGTGAACGCATCGTCGAGCTGCTGCCGAAGAGAGGCATACTGATACGCGAAGTGCGACAGAAGGACATCGCCGAGGCCTACGATGCGCGAATACTCATCGAGAATCACGCCATTGGCAGTTACGCAAAGAGCTGCTCGACCGAGGAAATCGATCGATTCCTGCGAGAAACCGAGGCCGTGGTCAGTGCCAAGCCAACGTCCAGTGAAGATCAACTGGCACAGCTGGACCTGCGCATCCGGCTGGATCGGGAACTTCATCGAGCCATCGTCGCCGCACTCGACAACACGCCCCTGGCGGACGCTCATGCCAAGATAGAAACAACGATGCTGCTGGCGAGACTGAATCTGCCGCCATTGTTCCATAGCCGCGGCCCGGCATTCAAGGAACATCTGGTGTTGCTGCAGGCACTGCGTGAAGGTCAGGTCAAGGAGGCTCGAACAGCACTGCGCCAACATCTGCTGCAAGCCCGTGAACGTGCCATGCAATCAACCGAATGGTAGAAAAATGATCGGCCCCCACAACAGCAAGGAGCGTGGCTCCGCGTCCAGGGCTCATTGGATCGGCCCACTTCCCGGCCGGGCCAGGCGGCAGATGAGCAGACCGACAATCCGTCGGCCTGCTTCAGTGCAGCTTACACGAGCTCGCAGATCTCACAGATCGCATGCATGTACATTCGCACGCAATCCAGAAACTGGGTCTTTCTGACCCGTTCATCGGGCATGGTGTTGAATTCGCCACCGGGTCCGCAAACGATCCCCTGCATGCCCGCCGCGGCCAGATGTGCTGCATCGGTTCCGAAGAATGCCGGCGGCATGATGGCTCCGGTGGGCTGTGGTGTCGAGTGAACATGTGCATAGGCCCGGTTCATGACCTGTACGATACGGGCATCGCGTGACACTTCGAAAGGCGGCATCTGCGGCTTGTCCTTGCGCAGATCGTGAGAGGCAACGCTGCTGACAAGACCGGGGAACTCCAGCTCCAGTGCATCCAGCATCTGGCGTATATCGGCCAGCACACTGTCCACGCTCTGGCTTGGCGCATAACGGCAGGTACCCAGCAACTTTGCACGATCAGCCACCTGAGGTGGACGCCATTCATGAAATTCGTCTCCCAGCCCTGCCCGAATGACACCGACATGCCCGCGATTGACCAATCGATGCTGAGGATCGGTGACACCCGAAAAGGTCATGCCATTGATACGTGGCACCAGGGCAGCTGCTGCCGCCGCTGCATCGCAGGCTTCGTGCCGTTTGGAGACATGCCGTGTGGAACCCTGCAGCTGAATCTCATAGGAGAAGGCCCCTGCATGCAGCGTCAGCGCCTGTAGATCTGTCGGTTCACTGTTGATGAAGTAGTCCGCGCGAACACCCTGCTCGATCATGCGGACCGTACCGATCCCACCCTGCAGTTCTCCAACAACGAACGAGAGTATGACATCCCCCTTGAATCGGGCTCCAGCCTTGAGTAGCGTTTCCACAGCGCACAGATAGGCAGCATCGCCGGCCTTCATGTTGGACACACCAATGCCATAGATGAACTCGTCATCAACGACTCCGCCCCAGGGATCCACAGTCCAGCCCGAGGTTGCTGGATTGGTGTCCAGATGACCATTGAACAGCAGGCTACTGCCCCCGCCCTGCCCCTTGAGTGTTGCTATGGTGTTGACGCGAGAGCCTTCCACCGGCTGTAGTTCACTCTGCAGTCCCAGTGAGCTGGCGATGTCATGTACATGTACTGCCAGCGCTCGCTCCTCGTCGGTTTCCGTATAGCTCTTGTGCTGTACCAGATCGACCAATCTGTCCAGACAGGCCTGCTCATCGATCTGAGCAACCAACTCCTGAGGTGTCATTTTCATGTTTTACTTGGATTTTCCATGTCACGCCAGACCGGCGTATGGGAAGACAATTGCTGCATACTGATATGGCACTGAATTTCATGGCCGCCGGGACCTGACTGCCTCGGAGGACGCTCGGTTGCACATTGTTCGCCCAATCGATGAGGACAGCGACTTTCGAAGACACAGCCGCTGATCCGCTCCGTACGCTTCGGCAGAGTACCGTGCAAACGGATACGACGGGTCGCTGTCAACGGGTCGATCGACGGAGAAGAGGACAACAGGGCTTCGGTGTAAGGATGGTAGGGAGGCTTGTCCAGCTCATCGATATCCATCAGCTCGATCAGCTCACCGAGGTACATCACGGCCACACGATGCGCCAGGTGGCGCAGGATGGCCAGATCGTGCGTGATGAAGATCAAGGCAGTGCCACTGTCGAGCTGGATATCTCTGAGCAACTGTGTGATGGAGGCCTGCACACTGGCATCGAGCCCGGAGGTGACTTCATCACAGATGATGACTTCGGGTTCCGCGGCCAGAGCGCGGGCAATGGCCACGCGCTGCTTTTCGCCACCCGAGAGTTGATGCGGGTATCTGTCGGCATAGTGCTCCGGCAGTTGTACTCGCCGCAACAGATTGCCCACTTCCTGCTTTCGTTCCCGGGAGTTCAGTGACTTCCGATACAGTACCAGGGGGCGCTCCAGTATCGTACCGATGGCATGCCGAGGATTCAACGAGCTGTCCGGGTTCTGGAAAACGATCTGCACACGCGCACGATAGTCCTGATCCATGGCGTGCACCGGAACGCCCGAACGCAGCAATTCGCCTTCGAACGACACCAGCCCCGCCAGCGTCTTCGCCAGCGTCGACTTGCCACAGCCGCTTTCTCCGACCAGAGCGAGTGTCTCGCCACGTGACAATGCAAGGCTGACATCATTGACCGCATGAACGGCGGATCTGCGTCCACGCAAGGCTGCCAGCAGACTGGTCTTGCCATACGTCACCGAAAAGCCATTCATGGCCAGCACCGGGGTGTCGTCACCGGTCACGGAAGCCGCGTCAGCGTCAGACCTGGCATGAAAGCGATCCTGCCGATCCATGACGTCCGCCGACTTGACGCAGGCAACGGCATGCTCGACGTTCAGAGGCAGCCGTACCACTTGACGATCACACAGTGATGGCTCATGCCAGGCACAACTACCGGCGTAGATGCAGGGCGGTGCCGGCCCGATCCTGGGAGCGCTCTTGTTGCCCGCCGTGGCCAGCTGTCTGCCCGTACGTGTGTCCGACGGTCTTGGCAGGCTCGCCAGCAAGGAACGCGTATAGGGATGCCGAGGCTCTCTGAACAGTTCGTCCGTTGCAGCATGCTCGACGATACGTCCGCCATAGATCACGGCTACCGAGTTCGCAATCGACGAGACCACGCCCAGATCATGGCTGATGAACAGTGCAGACACTCCGGTGCGATGCTGCAAGGCGATGAACAGATCCAGCAAGGTCGCAGCGGTTGTGGCATCCAGCGCAGAAGTCGGCTCATCAAACAGTATCAGTTCGGGGTCGCAGGCAAAGGCCATGGCCAGTACGACGCGCTGTTTTTCGCCTCCGGACACTTCGTGAGCATAGCGCTTCATCATGGCTATTGGATCCGGCAATCCGACCATGTCCAGAAAATCCCGCGCCAGCGACTGTATACCTTCCGCATTCCTGCGTCCATGTTCCTGCAGAGTCTCGATGATGTGGTCGCCGATGGTCATCGTCGGATTCAAGGCTGTACTGGCGTTCTGCAGCACGATGGCAATACGGTTACCACGGATCTCCTGCATGGAGGCCTCACTACGCCCCACCAGCGATGTTCCCGATAACAGGATCTTGCCGCTTTCGCTGGCGACCTTGCCGGTCAGATCTCGCATGATGGCATTGGCCAGAGACGACTTGGCTGATCCACTTTCGCCCACCAGTCCGAGCACTTCGCCGCGCCTGATCTGCAGATTGATGTCATCCAGAATGCGCACCTCCCCAGCCTTGCTGGCATAGGAAAGCGAATAATCCTCGATCTTCAGTATGGTGTCCGAATCGCTCATGAGCTGGCCTGTGGGTTCAGTGCGTCACGCAGTCCGTCGCCGAGCAGATTGAATGAGATGGCAACCAGTGCTATTGCAACTCCCGGCACCAGAATGGGCCATGGACTGCGAAACATGTGGTCACGCCCTTCGGCAATCATCAACCCCCATTCCGGCGAAGGTGGTTGCGCCCCGAGGCCCAGAAACGACAGAGTTGCCAGAGTCATCACGGCAAATGCGACACGAATGGTTGCTTCCACGATGACAGGTGATATGACATTGGGTAACAGCTCGGCCAGGATGATCCAGACCGTCCCCTCACCTCGCGCCCTGGCGGCGGACACGTAATCGAACTCCCGTGCTTGCAACGTCACGGATCGCGCGATTCGTGCCATGCCGGGTGTAAAGGCGATACCGATGGCTACCACGGCATTGAAGGAGGACGAGCCGAGTACGGAAAGAATCAGCAGGGCGAACAGCAGACTGGGGATCGCCATCAGGGCATCGTTCAATCGCATGATGATCTCGTCGGTACGACCGCCGAGAAATCCGGATACGATGCCGATGGCGGCACCGGCCACGGTACCGATGACCGTTGCCAGCAAGGCCAACAGAATCGTGGAACGCGAGCCTGCCAACACTCGACTCAGGAGATCACGTCCATACCAGTCGGTACCCAGAGGGAACTCGGCAGAAGGCGCTGCAAAGCGGTCAGTGAAATGGAACTGTTCGGGATCGCGAGGTGCCAGTTCGGGTCCGAACAGGGTCAGTACCAACAGCAATAGACAGAGCAGCAGACCGACAGCACCCTGCGGTGTGCGGATCAGTGCAGAGAAGGTGCGACGAAAACCGTTCATTCGAATTGTATCCGCTTGTCGAGTACCGCATAAGCCAGATCGGCCAGCAGATTGGCCACGGCATAGGTGACCGCCATCAGCAATGCGCCAGCCTGCAGCATGGGAAGATCTCTGTTCTGGATGGCCAGAATCAGTTGCCGCCCGACACCGGGAAACGAGAAAACCTCTTCGACCACGATCACGCCACCGATCAGATAACCGATATCCAGAGCGATGACCGTGATGGCGGGCAGGAGCGAATTGGGTAATGCGTGCCGGTACAGCACGCGCTTGCGACTCAGACCACGAAGCCTTGCCGCTCGCACGAAATCACTCTCCAGGGTGTCCACCATCTCGGAGCGCACCATGCGACTGACGTGGGCGGTCAGAACGATGGTCAGTGTCAGCACCGGCAAGGCAATGTGATGCAGCGCTCGCAGAGGGTCCTCACTGAAGGGGACATAACCGGATGCCGGGAACAGTGCAATGGCAGGACTGGCAAGCCAGGCCAGCAGCAACGTTGCCAGCACGAACTCGGGCAGCGATACGCCGAGGTAGCTCAACAACGACACCCCGAGGTCGGCCGGCTTCCCGCGTCGGGCGGCCGCCAGCACGCCCAGCGGGATTGACACGAGAGAGACCAGAACCAACGCGAAGACTGCAAGGATGGCCGAATTGCCAAAGGCCGACAGAATGGTCTGGCCCACGGGCTGTCCGGTTCTCAGAGAGATACCGAAGTCCCCCTGCACGACACCCGAGAACCAGTGCCAGTATTGCACCCAGGCAGGCTGATCCAGACCCAGCCTGGCATTGAGCGCTGCCAGAGCATCCTCGGTTGCGTATTCCCCCAGAATCATCGTCGCGGCATTTGCCGGTAACAACTGGGTGATGCCGAACACGATTACCGAGACTATCAGTGCTGTCACCACCAGTGATGACAAGCGCTTGAGGAGGAATCCGAGAGACATGATTCAGCAGCTATCAGCGCGTTGGCGCGTTGTCGGCCAGCGATACCTTGTGCAGCGCATAGTTGGCGCCGCGCGGATGCTGTTCATAGCCCTCCACATACTCGGCCTTGGCCGCCAGCAGATCGAAGAAGCACGGTACGATGGCCGGAACGTCCTCTCGCATCAGACGCTGCGCTTCGGCATACAACTCGGCGCGTCGCGCCGTATCGGTCGTACGGTCGGCCTCGCTGATCAGAGCATCGAAGGACTCGTTGTTCCATCTGGTTTCGTTCCAGGAGGCACCCGAGGTGAACAGCAGATTGAAGATGGTGCCTTCAGTGGGTTGCATGTTGTAGAAACCCACATAAAACTGGCCCTTTTTCCAGACCTGATCCAGATAAGTCGGATGATCCATGGTCTTGATGGAAATATCAAAACCGCTGGCACGCGCCATCTCGCGTACTACCACGGCCAGTGAGGAGCGATACCCGGGTTTGACCGATGCCACCAGTTCCAGCTGCAAGCCGTCCGGATACCCGGCGTCGGCCAGCAGGGCGCGGGCACGCTCCGGGTCGAAACTCTTCAGCGGCGCTTCATCGTGATAGCGATACGCACTGTTGACTGGCGAATCGTTACCCGGCTTGCCGAAACCCTCTGCAACCAGCTCGACAATCGCCTCGCGATCGAGTGACAGGGAGAGTGCTTCACGCACGCGTTTGTCATTGAACGGCGGCCTTGAATTGTCCATGACGATATCCAGAAAACGCCCGGATGGCGTCAGCAGACCCTCGATGCCAGGCGCATCGGCAACCCGCTGGTAATCGGTTGGCTGAATCTCGTTGAGCAGGTCGATCTCACCGGCCAGCATGGCTGCAGCCGCACTGGCAGCATCGGGGAATGTTCGAACTTCCACACTATCGAGGTAGGGTTCCCCGGCAATGAAATAATCGGGGTTTTTCTCCAGTACAGCCACCTGATCCGGCTTGAACTCGGCCAGTCGGAAGGGACCGGATCCCACCGGTGTCTGATCGAATCCGGCGAAATCCGACTCGATGAGTCCGGCCGGAAGAACCTTTGCTGTCGGATAGGTCAGGCCGACCGGCAGATCGCCAAACGGGGTTTCCGTGCTGATGACAACCGCGTGATCACCGTCGGCGGTCACACGACTGATGGGCCCCAGATTACGCCGTCCGGGTGCCGAGGTTTCCGGGTCGAGCAGTTTGTTGAACGAGGCAACCACATCCGCCGACGTCAGCTTCTGCCCATTGGAGAACACGACATTCTCCCGCAAGGTGAAACGCCACTCGGTCGCATCCTCATTGGATGTCCATGCCGTTGCCAGATCGGGCTGTGCAGACATGTCATGGCCAAGCGTGGTCAGCCCCGAATACAGCATCTCGGCAAGCATGTATTCCGAGTTCAAGCGGGTGAGCATCGGATTGAGCTTGTTGGGCGTGATGTTCAACCCGATGCGCAGAGTGCCACCGGCACTGGCTCCGAAGGCAGGTAGAGAAGACAGACCCAGACTGCCGACACCCAGCGCAGCGCTGCTCAGCAGGAATTGTCGACGACTGAATGTAGGACCGTTCATAGCATGTTCTCCCGGGAGATCAGGGGTTGTTGTCAGTGATGGATGACGAAGATGTATCGGGTAAGTGGAAACTGGCAGAAAGAAAATTCTCGATGGATTTCGACAGGTAGATCAGGTCGTCCGTGGTGGTGTGCTCATCCGGGCCATGAACGTTACGCTCCGGCCGGGACAGCCCACCGAGCAGCATGTGCTGAATGCCTGCCCGTTGCACCCAACCGAAATCGGATGAGGTGGACGAGCCGTAACGAGTGAAATCGCTCATGGGTATACCGGCTGCCGCAGCCCGGGCTGCTGTCCAGCGCTCCGTGCCCGGGCCATCCGGGTTCTTGACCGGCGGCAGATGTCCCGTCTGAGTCATGGACCAGCCGGACAGGCGACTCGCCGCCAACGCAGCTGTCAGCACACTCATCAATTCGTCATGTACCTGAGATTCTTCCTCTTCGGGCAGATAACGCCGGTTGATGATGATGCGACATTCACCCGGAATTGCGGAGCCCATGTCCCCGGCCTTGATGGAAGTCAGCGTCAGCCGGGCCCGCAGGGGCTCCGATGCCCAGGGTCTGGCGGGCATGTCACTCTCTCGCTGCTCGACCTTTTCCTTGAGTTTCATCAGAGCCAGAACGGCAGGCAACGACTCCTCGACAGCATTGACACCCATTTCCGGAGTTCCCGAATGAGCCGTCTTGCCGGTGAAAACCAGCTCATAGGTCAGCGAGCCGAAGCAGCCTGCCCAGATCCTGTTATCGGCAGAACCATTGAGGTTCAGCAGTATCGGTGGCAGCTCCCGGGTTTCAGCCAGATAGCGGATGCCCGGATACTTGCCGCCTTCCTCATCGGTACAGAATGCCAGTACAGGACGATATTTCAGTACGGTACCCGCCTGCCGCAGTCGCCGCAAGGCATCCAGCACCGCAACGACAGCCCCTTTCATGTCGGCTGTTCCCCGACCGTACACCCGGTTCTGTTCCACGGTGAGGCCGAAGGCGGGACGGGTCCAGCCATGACCTTCCGGTGCCGTATCCATGTGGAAGTAAATGAGCACTTCGGGCAGATCGTCGGTGAGGGCCATCGCCGGTCTGGACAACAGATTGATTCGGGGGCCACTGACTTCGTCCGATCGATACAACTCTTCAGGCACGGTCACTATCTCGTGGCTTGCGTCCAATTCCTGACAGAAACTTGTCACAATCTCCATGACTGAGGCGTAGTTGTCGCCCGGAGGGAAGCAGGTATTGCACTCGACCAGAGATGAAAGCCTCGAAAGCATCCATTTCACGTCAGGAACAGGTAGAATCTCATTTCTCATAACTATATAGAAATATAAATTCGCACAATAAGCAAGGAATTTTTTATCGGTGGCTAATAAACAGAAGGTGCAGGAACTGGGTGCAAGTCTTGTCGCGGCACCGTTACATGAACAGGTCAAGGAAAGAATTGTCGAGCGGATCACGTCCGGAGCCTGGGCTGCCGGCGATGTCCTGCCGGCCGAAATCGATCTGGCGACCATGTTGGGTGTGTCCTATGGAACCATCCGGCGAGCCATGGGGGACCTGACAAACGAGGGTATCGTCATGCGGCGCCGGCGTACCGGCACGGTCGTCACCGGTCGCATGCCCAATCACACCTTGTCGCGGTTCTACAAGTACTTTCGCTTGCAGACGCAGGATGGTCGTCTGATCACGACCATCACCCGTACCCTGAATGTGGACTGCAGAGAGGCGTCTGATGAAGAACGGGATCGATTGAAGCTCGATGCCGAGCACACGACGGTGTCAGACATGGTGCGAATCCGGGAGGCGGACGGAAGTCCTGTCATGGTGGACAACTTCATCGTTCCGATGGCGCGCGTTCCGGACTTCCCTCAGCAGGCGGAGGACGTGCCCGAGCTGGTGTTCAACTGGTTGCTGGAGCAGCACCAGATCCAGTTGGGAGCCGTACATGAAAAAGTGACCGCCAGACTGGCATCGGAGCGGGAAAAACAGTTACTGGGCAAGACGGACGAAGTTGCTCTGGCCTTGCTGGATATCGATGCGCTGGCACTGGACACCCTCAACGAGCCCCTGCTGATCATGCGCCATGCCGCATTGACTGAAGCCCACTGTTATGTCAACGAGATGCGTTGACGCACGGCGATCAGGCAGAACGTCGTAGCGGTACGGAGGCCCGGAGATCCGTACCGCAGCTTCGACCCTGACTGTCGGCGATGCGCTATGACAGCACGCCATCGAGCAACAGGTATCCTGGCAACCAACCGGTCAGAATGCCTTCCACGGCAGCGACTGAACCGGTGAACCGGGCAATCGGCTTCTTCATGGCCAGCAACAGGAAAAACAGGAACCACAGAAACGCCCACGCTGCCCAGCACAGACCGAACCATATCTGCCAGACCGATGTCGCGTTGAACAGCGTATCGATGGCAACCGGAATGGCGGTGATCGCAACAAACAGGCTGAACCAGCCCAGTCCTCGACCATCCGACCCATTGAAACGATTGATACATACCCAGAAGTAGGTGAAGGCAAAAAGCAACGTCAGCGCCGCGGCCTTGATGGAGCCAGCATCGGCATTGGCACCGAATGCCAGCTTGAACGACACCAGGCAGGTGACGACACCCGAAAAGATATTGATGACCCAGATTTCATTGTCACCGATTCGGCCGTGCAGCCAGATGCCGTTGAGCACCAGTACGGCACCAACGTAGAGCAAAGCGAGACCAAGAAGCATGTGAGTTCTCCGAGAAGCGAATGATTGGCACTGCCTGACAGCGTCAGCGCACCGATATGGCAAGTCGTGCAAGGGAGATCTCCTGCACGACCTGCCTGGCCTGCCAACCGTCAGGGTCTTGAACCGAGTCGGAACGGGAACTGCCTAGTGACTGATCATCCACGGCCTTTTGGTCGGAAAGGACTTGGCACCATTGGCGGCGGTAACGGTCGTTCCCGACTTGCCAGTCGAGCAGCAACCACAACCCGGAGGATGTGCTCCTCTGGCCGAATCCATGTCCCGGGACATGCGAGGTTCATGGGAAGAGCGTTCGTTGGTGCTCATGGCATTGCGCAAGGAAGATGAGACAAGCGCTTGTCGAGGCGCTGCCAACCAGACCCTTCTCAGCAGCGTTTCGCAATCATTGCAACACAGGGGCTTGTCCCGATCCTCATAGGCTCGATGAAGCTCCCGAGGCCCGCACTCGTCGCACAGATAGTCATAGACCGGCATGGCGAATCACCTCAGTTCTTGTCAGGTGATATCGGCATGGAAACGCCGCCGAAGTCCTGAATGACCGGACCCGCCGCTGACGGGTTGATATCGAAGTCGAATATCCCGGTAGGCAACCAGAGTGTTGCACAGGAATTGGGAATATCCACGACCCCGCTGATATGTCCCTGCACGGGTGCCGTTCCCAGAATCGAATAGGCCTGCGCGCCGCTGTAACCGAACTTCTTCATGTATTCGATCGCATTCAGGCAGGCCTGCCGATAGGCGACATTGACATCGAGATAGTGCTGCTTGCCGGATTCATCCACGGATATCCCTTCAAAGATGATGTAATCGTCGTAGTGGGGGGTAATCGGACTGGGTTTGAACAGCGGGTTCTTGACCCCATAGGTCTTCATGCCACCCTTGATCACGGATACCTTCATGTGAACCCAGCCGGCCATCTCGATGGCGCCGCAGAAGGTAATCTCACCGTCACCCTGGCTGAAGTGCAGATCTCCCACGGACAATCCCGCTCCGTCCACATAGACCGGAAAATAGATCTTCGAGCCACGTGACAGATCCTTGATATCGCAGTTCCCGCCGTGCTCGCGGGGCGGCACCGTCCGCGCACCTTCGGATGCTGCCTTGTCTCTTGCGTCCCCGGTCATCTTTCCCATGTGAGCCGTGTCTGCAAATGGCGGATTGGCCAGCGGTGGCACCCTGTCGGGATCGGTCTCAATGAGCCCGACTTCCCTTTCATTCCAGTCGGCAAGCAGTGCCGGATCCGGCAGACAGCCGATCAGGCCGGGATGAATGAGTCCGGCATAACGAACCCCCGGGACATGCCTTGACTTGGTGAACATGCCTTCGAAGTCCCAGATGGATTTCTGCGCAGCCGGATAGTGATCGGTCAGAAAACCACCGCCATTGGTTTTGGAAAAGAAGCCATTGAAGCCCCACATGCTCTCCTCCTTGGCGCCGATGTCCAGCAACTCGACCACCAGCAGGTCACCGGCTTCGGCGCCTTTCACACCAACCGGGCCACTGAGGAAATGCACCGTGGACAGGTCGACGTCACGAACATCATCGGCACTGTCATCGTTCTTGATGAAACCGCCCGTCCAGTCATACGTCTCCAGTATGAAGTCATCTCCCGGCTCGACCCAGGTCGCCATCGGAATGTCCGGGTGCCATCGATTGTGAACGTTCTCGTTTTCGTAAGGAGAGCTGTTCAAGTCAACCTTGATCAGTGTATCGGCCATGGCATACCTCTTCTGGTTTCTGAGTGTGGTGAGAGTCGAAACAGACAGGTCGCAGCGACAATTCATGCGTGACGGGCAAATTGCCCGGAGTCGCGGCCTGGCGCATTGACTGGCTGTTTCGCTATCGAGTATTGCCAATGCCGGTACGGTGACACAATACGTCAATCTACGTACACTCGATACGCAGCTCTTGCCTGGCATACAGTCAGTGGAGACAATCCAGAACCCAGTCATGTGTCGGTAATGAACATTTCATCCATGAGCCTTCATCGCGTACCCCGGGTAGCATCATGACTATCCAACGTGTCCCCCAGCAGATTTTCCCCATCAGGCGAAAATACAACGGCTGGGTGGCAGACGAGTCCATGGAAGACTATGCGCTTCGCTACACGGCACGTAGCGTACGGAAGTTCTCGATATGGCGCGTTGGCAACACGGCATTCGGTGCCGCCTCGTTTCTTGCGCTGGAAGCCATCGGCGCGGCCATGGTACTCGGTTACGGGTTCGTGAATACCGTTTGGGCCATCGCGGTTGTTGCCATCATCATATTCCTGACCGGGCTGCCGATCAGCTATTACGCAGCGCGTCATGGCCTGGATATGGATCTGCTGACTCGCGGCGCCGGATTCGGCTACCTGGGTTCCACCATCAGCTCACTCGTCTACGCCTCCTTCACCATCATCTTTTTCGCCTTCGAGGCCGCCATTCTCGCCACGGCACTGCAGATGTTGATACCCTTGCCGCTGTGGCTCTGGTACGTGATCAGTTCCCTGATCATCGTACCGCTGGTAGCACGCGGCATCAGCCTCATCTCACGTATACAACTGTGGTCCCAGATACCGTGGCTCTTGCTGCTGGTTCTTCCCTACCTGATCATCCTGTTGACGGAACCACAGCACTACAGCGCCTTCACTCGATTCAGCGGCGCCGAATCGGACAGTGGCGGGTTTGAACCCTTGCAGTTCGCAGCCGCCGCCGCGATCGCCTTTGCCCTGATCGTACAGATTGGCGAACAGGTCGACTTCCTCAGATTCCTTCCTGAAAAGACGGAATCCAACAGCGGCCGCTGGTGGGCCGCCGTCATACTCGCCGGCCCCGGATGGATCATTCCAGGTGCCCTGAAGATTCTCGGCGGAGCGTTTCTGGCATTCATGCTGCTGGAGGCCGGCGGCTCGATCGAGGAGGCAATGGAACCGACACGTCTGTACCTTGCAGCATTCTCGCATGTCTTCAGCAACACCGACCTCGTCCTGTTGGCAACGCTGACCTTCGTGGTCGTGTCCCAGATCAAGATCAATATCGTCAACGCCTACGCCGGCTCTCTGGCCTGGTCGAATTTCTTTGCACGCCTCACCTACAGCCATCCCGGGAGAGTCGTGTGGCTGGTCTTCAACTGCCTGATTGCGGTGCTGATCATCACGCTTGGCATATTCGAATCCCTCGAACACGTGCTGAGCCTGTACAGCATCATCGCCGTTGCCTGGATCGGGACCCTGGTGGCCGATCTGGTCATCAACAAGCCGCTGGGCCTGAGCCCGTCAGGCATCGAATTCAAACGAGCCCACTTGCATGATTTCAATCCGGTGGGGATCGGTTCGATGATCATTTCAGCCATCATTGCTGCAGTAGCACAACTGGGCATATGGGGCGACGTGGCGCAGGCCTTTGCGCCTTTCATTGCACTGGGCAGTACCTTTGTCATGACGCCGCTATTGGCCCTGCTCACGCACAGTCGTTTCTATATTGCCCGCCAGGAAGAGGCAGTGGTACCACGTGGGGCAATTCTGCACTGCTCGGTCTGCGATAACAGCTTCGAATCCGACGACATGGTGCAATGTCCCGCCTATGGCTCATGGATCTGCTCGCTGTGCTGCACACTGGAATCACGTTGCCATGACATGTGCAAGTCGCATCCACCCCCCTCACGCTGGGTGCAGCGCATGTTCGGCGTCCTCTTGCCCAACACGTCTGCCAATCTGGTTCACCGCCGTGTGGGTAGCTACCTGGTTGTCCTTCTGTCGCAATGCACCATATTCGGCGCGGTACTCGGCCTGGTCTATCTTCAGGCAGAGTCGAGACCTCTCACCTCGGATCAACATGTCCTGATCTCGGGCCTGTTTGTCGAAATGGCCGTATTGTTGTTGATCGTTGCCGCCATATCCAGCTGGTGGACCGTGCTGGGCAAGGAAGGTCGTCGCATGGCGCAGTACGAGCTGAACCGGCAGAACGAACTGCTGACCCAGGAA
The DNA here is from genome assembly GCF_052681095.1 of Granulosicoccus sp. 3-233. Classification (NCBI taxonomy): domain Bacteria; kingdom Pseudomonadati; phylum Pseudomonadota; class Gammaproteobacteria; order Chromatiales; family Granulosicoccaceae; genus Granulosicoccus; species Granulosicoccus sp. 3-233. The sequence continues at coordinate 1,015,834 of NZ_JBQYLE010000002.1, read as the reverse complement.
AGCGAAGCACACCGTCTGACGGATGCCGCCTTGCAGCGTGCCAAGGAGAGGGCCGAACAGGCCAATGAGGCGAAAACCCGCTATGTTGCAGGCATTTCTCACGAATTGCGTTCCCCCTTGAATGGAATTCTGGGCTACTCACAGATTCTGTTGCACGATTCCAGCCTGGGAGAATCCCAGCGCCAGGCGGTGGACACGATACGCAAGAGCGGTGAGCACCAGCTCGACCTGATCAATGAATTACTGGATCTGGCCCGTATCGAAGCGGACAGAGTGAGACTCGAACCCGCATCACTGCATCTACCGGTATTCTTCGAAGAAATATTGCAGATGATACGTCCCCTGGCCCAGGAGAAGAATCTGAGACTGGAGCATCTGGACTCCACGGAAACGCCGGACTTCATTCTGGCCGACGCGAAACGATTGCGGCAGATTCTGATCAATCTACTGACCAATGCGGTCAGGTTCACGGATACCGGCACCGTCACACTTGACACGGGAACCAGAGATGACAGACTGGTCCTCCGTGTCATCGATTCCGGTATCGGCATCTCGCAACACGATCAGGAGCGCATCTTCCAGCCATTCGAACGCGGCGCTGCTGGCCGAATACTCGGCGAACCGGGTGCCGGACTTGGCTTGGCCATCACCGAAAAGCTGATTCATCTCATGGATGGACAACTGCACCTGAGCAGTGAACTGAAAGGCGGGAGTGTGTTCGAGGTCTGTCTACCACTGGTGTTGAGCGATACCTGTACGACCGAAGAGGAGTCCGAGCCGGAGATCATGGCTTACAGTGGCCCTGCACGCACCTTGCTGATCGTCGATGATCAGGCTGTACAGAGACAGATGCTGACGGCCCTGCTCAGTCCACTGGGATTCACGATCAAGGAAGCGGCCGGGGGGCAGGAATGTCTGGATCAACTGCAAGAGCCCTTGCCGGATGCCATCCTGCTGGATCTGAGCATGGGGGAACCGGACGGCTGGGAGACTGCTCGGCAGATTCGTGAACGGGGTTTCAACACATTGCCCATCATCATCGTATCGGCCGACGTACTCGGTGATCACGAGGCCAGGATGGCAAGCATTGACGCCAGTGCATTCGTGGCCAAGCCTGTTTTGGAATCCGAACTGCGTGCCGCCTTGAAAAGCGAGATCGGCCTCGAATGGATCCATCGCTCGGCGCCGCTGACACCAACAGTCGGAAGGACACCCCCCGGTACAACACATGACTTCACCTTCGATGACAGGGCCAGACAGGCTCTGCTGCATCAGGCGCGGGCTGGCAACGTCAGAGCTCTGCAACACCTGCTTGATGAACTGGAAGATGAGGATTCGACACTGACGCCGTCGTGCAACACCGCGCGCCGGTGGCTGCAGAATTTCGAACTCGATCGCCTCGAAGACGCACTCATGAGAGCGGACAATGAACTCGAATAGGCAGGATTCACAGACTCGCGACGCAGTGGTGCTGATTGTCGACGATGAGCCCGGCAGTCTGCGGCTGCTTTACGACACGCTGGAGAAAGCGGGATACACCGTACTGGTTGCGCGCGACGGTGCCAGCGCCATCCTTCGCCTGCAACACACAAGCCCGGATGCGATCCTGCTGGATGCCATCATGCCGGGACTATCAGGCTTTGATACCTGCAGACGGATCAAGACCAACCCCCTCTGGGCACATATTCCCATCCTGTTCATGACGGGTCTGTCAGACACGTCCGACGTGCTGCAGGGCTTCGATGCGGGGGGTGTCGATTACGTCATCAAGCCCATCCGGGAAGTCGAGATTCTGGCCAGGCTGCGGGCACACATTGTCAGCGCAAGAGAGATCAGGCTGGCTCACACCGCCATCGACAAGGCGGGTCTGGCCATTGTACGGCTGGATGTACACAGTCAATCGGTCTGGTGCTCACCTGGCGTCGAACCGATACTGCAAAGGCTCGAGATCGGTACGGACAACATGAATGATTCCACATGGTGGGCGAACCTGCTCAAGGAAAACACCACGAATCTGTGCATCAGAGCATTGGGGGATACCACCAATGGCGAAACGCTGCTGTTGATCCGGCCACAGACTGCCAGCAGCAAAGCCAGGGACAGAGTATCCAGAGCAGCGCTGACGCCACGAGAAACCGAGGTATTGTCCTGGATAGCCAAGGGCAAGACTGACCGGGAAATTGCCGATATTCTCGGGATCAGTCCACGCACCGTGAACAAGCACCTGGAGCATACCTTCACCAAGCTGGGGGTGGAGACACGCACCGCCGCCGCCGCGCTGGCCAATCAGAATTTCATCTCGACGCAGGACTGACTTTCCGCCCGCAGAGCCGACCGATAACCCCGTCGCAAGCAGATGTGCACGCGAACTCCCTGCGCAGTATACTCATTGCATGGCGCATGACATACTCATTGTCGAGGACGAACGCAACATCGCCCTCTCTCTGGAATTCCTGATGAAGCAGGCGGGTCATTCCGTACGCTCCGTAGGGGATGGACAGGATGCTCTGGATGCCGTAGCCGAACAACTACCCGACCTGATTCTGCTTGATGTGAACCTGCCATCGCTCGATGGCTACACTGTCTGTTCGACGCTTCGTGCCAACGAGAAAACCTGCGGAGTTCTCGTGCTCATGCTCACGGCCAGAGGGCGGGAGATCGAACGCGAGAAAGGCATGGCCGCCGGGGCCAACGATTACCTGACCAAACCGTTCTCCACCCGGGAACTGGTCCAGCGGGTCGAATCGTTACTTGGTGACGCGTGAGACCGGCCTGGGAGTCGGGTGCAGGTTTCAGTGCTCTGGCCATCATCGGGCTTCTCGCCCTGAATTACCCTCTGCTCTCATTGTTCGATCGAGATGCCATGGTGTTCGGCATTCCCCTGCCTTTCCTGCATGTCCTCGTTGTCTGGGCGCTACTGATCGCAGGATTGGCTGCGCTGGTCGAGCGCCGCAGTCAACCTGGCGTTCGCCGAAACGCGCCGAACAGTGCCTTTGCAGGTCGCTCCGCAAGAACGCGGCAAGATCATACAGGCAATGACGATAGCGTTGACACCGACTCGGCCAGCGATATCGAGACACCGGCAACTGGCCAGCGTCACCCGATGGACGATTGATGCTGTCCGGTAGCCTCATCCTGTTCGCCTCACTGGGCTATCTGGGCGTGCTGTTCGTGATTGCACATCTTGGCGAACGAACAGCCGCGGCCGACCGAAGCCTCATTGCCAATCCCTATGTGTATACCTTGTCTCTTGCCGTGTATTGCACGGCCTGGACCTACTACGGCAGCGTCGGCCGCGCCGCCAATACAGGCATGGGTTTTCTGCCCATCTATCTGGGACCGACCCTGATGGCGGCCACCTGGTGGTTCGTGCTCCGCAAGATCATTCGCATTTCCCACCTGCAACGACTGAACTCCATTGCAGACTTCATCGCCTCGCGCTATGGCAAGAGCGCGCTGCTTGGCGGACTCGTTACCGTCGTTGCCGTCATCGGCATCCTGCCCTACATATCGCTGCAACTGAAGGCGATTTCAACCAGCTATGTCGTCCTGCGCGATTATCCCGAACTGGGCAACATGACTGCGACTGTTCGTGAGCTACCCTGGCAGGACACCGCCTTCTGGATCGCGCTGGCGCTGGCCGCTTTCACCATCCTGTTCGGTGCGCGCAATGTGGATATCACGCAACGCCATGAAGGCATGGTCGCAGCCGTTGCCTTCGAGTCGCTGTTCAAGCTTGTCGCTTTCCTCGCCGTCGGACTCTGGGTAAGCTTCAGCCTCTTCGATGGCCCGGGGGACGTGTTCCGGCAGGCCATGAACGATCCACAACTGCATGCCCTGACGAGAACCGAAAGCCTGCCGGGGGGGTACACCAGCTGGTTGTCATTGACCCTGCTATCGATGGTGGCCGTCATGTTCCTGCCACGGCAATTTCACATGGCCGTGATCGAGAACGTTGATGAAAACCATGTGCGCCGTGCCATGTGGATGTTCCCGCTGTACCTGCTGATCATCAACCTGTTTGTGCTACCACTTGCCTTTGCCGGGGAAATGCGCTTCCCGACCGGCAGCGTCGATCCCGACTTCTATGTACTGACACTACCACTGGCCGAGCAGCACAGCATGCTGGCACTGTTTGTCTTTCTCGGCGGACTCTCGGCGGCAACCGGCATGGTCATTGTCGCCACCATCGCCCTCACCACCATGGTCTCGAACGATCTGCTCATGCCTGTATTACTACGGACACGAGGTCGATCGTTCACGACCCGGCTCGATGCCGGACGAACACTGATGCGCATACGGCGGGTGACGATTCTCGTCATTCTGCTGCTCGGCTATCTGCACTTCTACCTGATCGGGGAGTCCTATGCCCTGGTGACCATCGGTCTGGTGTCCTTCTGCGCCGTGGCACAGTTTGCGCCTGCCGTGCTGTTCGGACTCTACTGGAAGGCTGCCAGTCGAGTGGGCGCCATTGCCGGGATCAGTGCCGGCTTCGCCGTCTGGCTCTATACCCTGCTATTGCCGGAATTCGCGCAGGCAGGCTGGCTGCCGAAGAGCTTCGTTACCGACGGGCCATTCGGTATCGCTCTGCTCCACCCCTATCACCTGTTCGGCCTGACAGGACTCGACGCCATCACCCATTCACTGTTCTGGAGCATGCTGGCCAATGCGGGGTTGCTGGTCGTTCTGTCCCTGTTCGGAACCCGCTCGGTGATCGAGCGCGTTCAGGCAGAACGTTTCGTCGGTGTCTTCGCCGATGGTGGCCGACGGCTTGATGCCGACTCGTTGCCAGGGCATGCATCGGTGGGTGATCTGGAGACTCTGGTTGCCCGTTTTCTGGGAAATGCACGCACCGAAAGAGCGTTTGCCTCGGCATTGAATACCCGGGACGAAGGCGGATCGGTCAACATCGAGGCGCATCGCAAGGAGACTGCCTCTCCGGTGCTGGTCGAGCACAGTGAACGTCTGCTGGCCGGAGCCATCGGCGCATCATCGGCTCGCGTCATGATCGATTCTGTCGCAGGCGGTACCGCACCGACTATCGAAAGCGTGCTCAGCATTCTGGAAGAAAGCTCGAAGGTGCGCAGCCACAGCCGCCGACTCGAACGCCAGTCGCGTGAACTCGAGGCAGCCACACGGGAATTGCGATCGGCCAATGAACGCTTGCAGGAACTTGATCGACTCAAGGACGAATTCGTGGCCACGGTCAGTCATGAATTGCGCACACCGCTGACATCCATCCGTGCCTTCTCCGAAATCCTGCTTGCCAATCCGGCAATGGAGAATACGCAACGCGAGGAGTTTCTCGATATCATCGTCAAGGAATCCGAACGCCTGACGCGACTCGTTGACCAGGTTCTCGATCTGGCCAAGATCGAATCGGGACGGATGGAATGGCGGCATGACACTGTCGATCTGCGTGACATCGTCAACGATTCTCTGGCCACGGTCAGTCAGCTCATGCGCGAGCGCAACATCACGATGGTGAAGTCACTGCCCGAGAAGGTCGTGACTGTCGATGCAGATGGCGACAGGCTCATGCAGCTGCTCGTCAATCTGCTGTCGAATGCGGTGAAATTCTGCAATGCCGACGCCGGTCGCATCGAGCTACGCCTGCAGAGCTGCGGTGATCATTGCCGGGTGGAGGTGGAAGACAATGGCGCCGGCATTGCCCCGGAGGATGTCGATCATGTCTTCGAGAAGTTTCATCAGGCGAATCGGGCGAATGCCGGCGAATCGCTGGGCACCGGCCTCGGGTTACCCATATCCAGATATATCGCCGAGCATCATGGTGGTCATCTGCGTGTAGCACAGACCGGCCAGGGCCGCACCGTCTTCGCGCTCGAGCTACCGTGCCAGACGGATGATGACAGGCATGACCCCACCACAGGGAATGCTTCCGATACGCAATCAGGTCATTGACATGGATATCGAAGAACTGGAAATACGCGATTTCATCGCTGCACAGCGCCCATTCGATCAACTGCCTGCCGAGGAACTGGTAACGACCGTCGAAGCGGTGACCGTGCGCTATGTACGCCGTGAATCGGAAATTGCCGAAGCCGAACAGGGAGAGCCCGCGCTGAGCCTGGTTCGCAGTGGCGCCGTGGAGCTGCGCGCAGAGTCCGGCGAGCTGCTTGCACGTCTGGGCGAAGGTGATCTGCTCGGCTATCGCGCATCGGCCCACGAGCTTGCGCAAGGCCATCACTATGTTGCGCTTGAGGACAGTTTGCTCTATCGACTGCCGGCCAGTATCGTCGACCGTCTTTGCGACGAGCACAGTCAGATTGCCTGGTTTCTGGCGCCCACCGGTGCGGGGCGCCTGCGAGATGCGGTGCGTCACCATGAGCAATCCAGCGACTCTCCACTGAACCTGACCGATACGCGACTGGGCGACCTGCTGTCACGTGAACCCATTCACCTGCCACCAACAGCCTCCATTCGCCAGGCTGCCGAGGTGATGAGCGAGCAGAAGGTCTCGTCTATGCTGGTCGTCGAGGACGGCATGCTCTTCGGCGTGCTCACCGATCGCGACTTGCGGCTACGTGTCATCGCGGCAGGGCTCGACTACGAATCTGCCTTGAGTGATGTCATGACCCTGGCACCCGTCACGGCCAGTGTCGACACCAACGCCTATGATGCCCTGCTGACCATGGCTCGACACCGCATCCACCACCTGCCTGTCGTGGAAGAGAACCGGGTAGCGGGTGTCGTCACGGCCTCGGATTTCATCGAGCGTCATACGACATCGTCGGTCTACCTTGCCGCTGACATCCATCGTCAGGACACGGTGGACACACTTGCGGACATTGCCGGGCGACTGCCATTGCTGGTACGAAATCTGGCGGCGGCAGGTGCTTCGGCCGAGCGTACCCAGCGAATTGTCACGGGCATCGCTGATGCGCTGGCCATCCGCCTGCTGGAACTTGCCGAGCTGACACTCGGTGCTCCGCCGGTGGATTATGCCTGGGTAGTAGCAGGATCTCAGGCTCGCGGTGAATTCACCATCGCCTCTGATCAGGACAATGCACTGATACTGGACGACGCCTATGACCCCGACCAGCACGGTGCCTATTTCGAAGCACTGGCACATTTCGTCTGCGACGGCCTCGCCCGCTGCGGTCAACCTCACTGCCCCGGCGATGTCATGGCCACCAATCCTGAATGGCGTGAACCCTTGTCGAACTGGCAGTCCCGATTCGTCCATTGGATCGACAACCCTGACCCCACAGCCCTGATGCACGGTTGCACGTTCTTCGACTTGCGACACCTCTATGGTGATGCTGCTCTGAGCGCCGCACTGCGCAGCTCGTTGCTGGAACGTACCCGTGGCAATTCGATCTTTCTGTCACACCTCACAGGCAATGCTCTTACACGACAGCCGCCGCTCGGTTTTTTCCGCAACTTCGTACTGAGTGGCGGACGCGACGAAGCCGGTGTGCTCGACCTGAAGCATGCAGGCGTTGTGCCGATAGTGGAACTGGCCCGGGTGTATGCTCTGGCGGGCGGAATCGATGAGGTCAATACCCGGGAACGACTCAAGGCTGCCGCCAACACCGATGAGCTCAGCGACAGTGGCGCGCGAGATCTTGGCGACGCATTGACCTTTCTCGCCGATACGCGCTTTCGGCATCAGGCGCGCCAACTCGAGGCCGGCATCGAACCGGACAGCCTCGTGGCTCCTGACACATTGTCACGCTTCGAGCGTGGACATCTGAAGGATGCCTTTGCCATCGTGCGCACGATGCAACGTTCGCTGGCTCAACGGTTCGGACGCTGATCCTGATGCTCGAACGCACCATGAGCAGTTTCGTCTGTCGCCGGCTGTTCTCGCTGGAGCGTCAAAGGCTCTGGTGGCTGAAGCGAGCGCCTGCCGGGCCGTTACGCGATTACTATGCCGTGCCGTTCGTGAATCCGGCAACCCCATCGGTCTCGACCGATTATCTGGCGCTGGACATCGAAACGACGGGGCTTGTGCCACAACGAGACGAACTGCTGAGTATCGGATTCGTGACGATATCCGGTCATGGTCTGCATCTGGATGGAGCCCGTCACTATCTGGTCAGGCCGCAGCGTGCCATTCCTGAATCGTCTGCCGTGGTACACGGTATTCTCGATGACCGTGCCGGGGAAGGACTGCCGATTGCCGAAGCCTTGCCGCCCTTGTTGCAGGCCCTTGCAGGACGAGTCCTGGTTGCTCACAGCGCGCGCATCGAGCATGACTTTCTGGACATTGTCTGCCGGCGCCTCTACGGCTGCCCCTTCGTGGCGCCGCTCGTTGACACTCTCGAACTGGAACAGCGCAAGCTCATTCGCTCCGGTTCGCCCATCGCCCCCGGATCATTACGCCTGGACGCATTGCGTAAGCAATATGGACTGCCCAGGTATCGTGCACATGACGCCCTCAGCGATGCCATTGGCGCAGGCGAACTGCTGCTGGCACAGATTGCCTACCGCACCACGACACGCCCGCTGCGTCTCGAGGATCTGACTCGCAGCTACTGAGCGGCAGCCCCATGTAACGAGAAGGCGATGCTTTGTTTCAGACGGCGTTGCAGGGGGACGCCGTTGAACCTACGCAATCCGAAGCCTTGCCTTATTGGCAGCTTGTTTCCAGCAGACGATTCGACGCATCCAGTGTTTTCCAGTCCAGATTGACGGGCAGACCCTGTGCATCGAATTCCGGTTCGGCGGTCAGATCGGCACGCCTCGCATTGCGGCAATCCACCAGTTGCCGTACCTTGGCGACCGGACTGAATCTCTGCATCAACAGCAGATCGACCATGGCGTAATTGGCGTGATCGGGGTTGCGTCGTATCGTTGCCGTGTCCACCAGCATCAGTCGATCGTTACGCGGAAACAGATAGGACCAGGGAGAGAACACCGATGTGCCGACGTAACTGTCTGCCAGGACGATGGACTCGGGCATCTTGTCCAGTGTTCGCTCTTCCCAGGTATATTCGCTGTAAATGCCGTAACCGATGGCCGTTGACCCGATGATCAGCGGGATCAAGGTGCGAGGCATCGGTCTCTTCAAGGTGCGAAAGAGTGCCCAGGCCATGAGGAGCAAGGCAACAGACAGGATAACGACGGTAATGAGCTGGACGATCATGTATTGAAGGTGTCTTGAATTTGAGTTAGCGACCGAGAACCGCGACACGATTGTTCATCGCCGCCTGTATCTCCTTGACTGATTGCAGGGCACGGCGCAGCCGATCCCGTTCAGAGGCCGGCAGCAAGGCCGGATCGACGAAGTTGTCCGGCTTTTGCCCCTGCTTGATCTGCCTGACCTGATGTCGCAGTCGGATCATCAGGATAACTTCATGCGCATCCTTGAGAGTCAGTGCTCCCGACTGGCTCAGTACCGGCGAGTCCACACCTGCCCCCAGACGCTCCGTGGTATTCACCACCGGAATGCCCGCAGACAATGCATAGACACGCGCCAGGTCCACGATCGGTACCACGCCACCATGCTTCAGGTCGATCTTGCCTCGATGTTCACCGGATGACTCCTTCCGGAATCGACCAAACCAGCCCAGTGGCGGGCGATGGGTCAGACTGTTACTGCTCATGTGTGCCACAAAGAGGCTGTTCTTGCGGGCCTTGGCCAGAACGGCATCGCGCAAGGGCTCATACAGACAGGCGGCACCGTGAATGGGCCGCAGGTCGAACATGACACTTGCCAGCATCTGCGCCATTGGCCCGGGCCGTTCGATCCATTCATCGAAATAACCACGCCAGACAGACAGGGGCTGCCGCCATTTCGGGTTGCTTGCCATCATGTCACCAGGACAATACACATAACCGGATTCATTCAGCCCGTCGCAAACGAACTCCGCCAGACGTGTGAAATAGTCACCATGGATGTCCGGATCGTAGCTGTCATCCAGCATCAGACAATTGTCCTGATCGGTCGCGCCGGTCTGTTCCTGCCGACCTTGAGAACCACAGGCCAGCCAGACATAGGCAACCGGCGCAGGGCCGAACCGCTGCTTCGCCAGCTCCAGCAGCCTGCGTGTCACGGCACCGGTGATGGAGCTCATGATACGTCCGGTCTCGAAGGCGCTACTACCGTTACCAACCAGCGAACACAGCAATCTGGGCAGTTGCTGCACGATCTCCGCAATGGCTGCGCTCGATTTCATGCGGCTGATGTCCCCGACCATGAACACCGATGATGCAACCTGATGGCGAACAAGATCAGTCTGGGTCACGATACCCACCAGTTGTCCTTCGATGCACACCGGCATATGCGCGATACGATGTCGGGTCATCAGAGTCAGTACATCGAGCACGCTGTGCTCGGGGCTGACATGCAGTGGCTGTGAGGTCATTACCGAACTGACGGCCTGATCCACGGACACGGCAGTGGCCACCACACGCCCCACGAAATCCGCCTCCGTGACCAGCCCGACCAGGACATCGTCACGCACCACGGGCAGGCAGGAAATGCGATGTTCCAGCATGCGCTGCGCACCCAGCCGGATGGAATCCGTCTGCTCGATGGTATGCGGATCGACACTCATCAACTCACTGACCTTCACACTCGACAGACGCTCGGAGCCGGCCTCGGCATAGACCGACGGCGACATGCTGCGTGCCGCCGTGGCGGCCGCGGGCAATTGCCCAACAGGGCTCTGCGACGGGGCGGTTGGCGATTCTTCCGGGTTATCAGGCATGCCGATCATCTACTCTGGTCATCACGACAATATACGCCATCGGCGCAGGGGCTCTTTGAGCACCGTCAACAGCTGACAGCACCGAGCAGATCGAAACCAACTTGACGAGAGCGCACATCAGCTCGACAAGTGGCTGAAAAAAAAGGCCTGCATTTGCATGCAAGCCTTTCTCATCGATATCAAAAAGACTGAAACCGAACCGACAATTGCCTGCCGGTCCGGTTTTCAGACCTTAGTGATCCGTTGCCGCACCAGCACCACGTGGTACGCGGATACTCTCGACCAGCTCCTGGATTTCCTTCGGCGGCTCATCCGTTGCATTGGATACCGTGAAGGCGACCGCAAAGTTGATCATCGCACCAACGGCACCAATCGACAGTGGCGAGATACCGAACATCCAGCCATCAGGCGTATCCGACAACTGGTTGGTTCCCGGAATGAAGAACCAGCCCTTGTACAGGAAGATGTAGATGATGGTGAAGAACAAGCCTGTCAACATGCCTGCTACCGCGCCCTTGTTGTTCACACGAGCCGAGAAGATACCCATCATCAACGCCGGGAAGATCGTCGCTGCCGCAAGTCCGAACGCCAGGGCAACCGTTTGCGCAGCAAATCCCGGTGGATTCAAGCCCAGCCAGGTTGCCACACCGATGGCTACCGCCATGGACACTCGAGCCGTCAGCAACTCTCCCTTCTCCGAGATGTTCGGCGCAAGCGTGCCCTTGACCACGTCATGACTCACAGCCGACGATATGGCCAGCAGCAATCCGGCCGCTGTCGACAAGGCCGCTGCCAGACCACCGGCCGCAACCAGTGCGATGACCCAGCCTGGCAGAGCCGCGATTTCCGGGTTCGCCAGCACGATGATGTCACGGTTGACATCCAGCTCGGAGCCCTGCCATCCATTGGCTTCGGCGGTGGCTGCAAACTCTTCGGAAGCATCATTGTAGAGCTGAATGCGTCCATCGCCGTTCTTGTCTTCGAACTTCAGCAAACCGGTGACTTCCCAGTTCTTCATCCAGTCAGGACGTTCGTCGTAGTTCAGCGATTCAGCCTGAGCACCCTGAGGATAGATGGTATCCATGAGATTCATGCGTGCCATGGCGCCAACAGCCGGAGCAGTCAGATACAGCAGCGCGATGAATACCAGGGCCCAACCCGCTGACCAGCGAGCATCAGACACCTTGGGAACGGTGAAGAAGCGGATGATGACGTGCGGCAGACCTGCCGTACCGATCATCAGTGACAAGGTGAACAGCACCATGTTGAGCGTGTTGGTGTGGTGTTCGGTGTAGGACTGGAAGCCCAGTTCGGTGACGATCTGGTTCAGTTTGGTCAGCAATGGGACACCGGAAGCTGCATGATCGGCGAACAGACCGATGGGAGGCAGTGCCACGCCTGTCAACTGAAACGAGATGAAGATGGCAGGTACCGTGTAGGCAAGAATCAGCACGCAGTACTGAGCCACCTGGGTATAGGTGACGCCTTTCATGCCGCCGAGAACCGCGTAGAAGAATACGATGGCGGCACCAATGAACAGCCCGGCATCGTTGCTGACTTCCAGGAAGCGGGAAAACGCAACACCGACACCTGTCATCTGACCGATGACGTAGGTTATCGAGGCAATGATCAGACAGGCAACTGCCACCATGCGGGCCGTTGTGCTGTAGAAACGATCGCCGATGAATTCCGGTACCGTGAATTTACCGAACTTTCGCAGATACGGTGCCAGCAACAGGGCAAGCAGCACGTAGCCACCTGTCCATCCCATCAGATAGGAGGAGCTGTCATAGCCGGAGAAGGCAATGAGACCTGCCATCGAAATGAACGATGCTGCCGACATCCAGTCTGCGGCTGTCGCCATTCCGTTCAGGACAGGATGAACCCCGCGACCGGCTGCATAGAATTCCGACGTCGAGCCAGCGCGTGCCCAGACAGCGATGCCGATGTAGAGAAGGAAGGTTCCTCCTACAAACAGCAGATTGAGTGTGTACTGTTCCATGTGTTGAGTCCTATTCCTCGTCGACGCCGAATTTCTTGTCCAGCGCGTTCATTCGCCACGCATAGAAAAAAATCAGAATCAGAAAGACAATGATGGATCCCTGTTGTGCGAACCAGAAACCGAGATCGGTGCCACCAACGGTGATACCCGAGAGCAATGGGCGCAAGATGATTCCGAACCCGAAAGAGACGATTGCCCAGATGACCAGGCAGAATTTGACCAAGCGTATATTGGCCGCCCAATATTCGTTGTTGGAAGAGTTTTCAGACACGCGACAGTACCTCCTGAAGCTGATGCTTCTGGTTTAAGTGGTGGAACATTCATGGGTCCGGTTGGTGCCAGAGAAGCATGCACACCTCGTGATGCTCTCTGGCCATGACCGGATTTACTTCAAGACAGCGTCAGGCCCGGGTCAGGCATTGGCGCGGTTTTCGATCAGCTCGTCCACAACGCTCGGATCTGCCAGCGTCGAGGTATCGCCGAGTGCGGCGTAGTCGTTCTCCGCAATCTTGCGAAGAATGCGGCGCATGATCTTGCCCGAACGGGTTTTCGGCAGACCGGGTGCCCACTGGATGAGATCCGGTGATGCAATGGGTCCGATTTCCTGTCTTACCCAGGAAACAAGCTCCTTGCGAAGCTCTTCGGTCGGCGTTTCACCTTCCATCAGAGTGACGTAGGCGTATATGCCCTGCCCCTTGATGTCATGCGGGAATCCGACGACCGCGGCCTCGGATACCTTGGCGTGAGCCACCAGGGCCGACTCGACTTCGGCCGTACCCATGCGATGGCCCGATACATTGATGACATCATCCACTCGGCCAGTGATCCAGTAGTAGCCGTCTGCATCTCGTCGACAGCCGTCACCGGTGAAGTAGTAGCCCTTGAAAGTTTCGAAATAGGTGGACACGAAGCGCTCGTGATCACCGTAGACCGTGCGCATCTGCCCGGGCCAGCTATCACGGATGCAAAGCACACCTTCGGTTTCGGTCTCGGTCAGTTCGTTGCCTTCAGCGTCCAGAATGACAGGCTGCACCCCGAAGAACGGACGAGTGGCCGATCCGGGTTTCGTGGCAGTTGCACCCGGTAGCGGGGTAATGAGGATGCCGCCGGTTTCCGTCTGCCACCAGGTATCGACAATCGGGCAACGACCCTTGCCGACAACTTCGTCATACCATTTCCAGGCTTCCGGATTGATGGGTTCGCCCACCGATCCGAGCACTCGCAGGGTAGACAGATCGGCCTTGCTGACATGTTCCTCACCGGCCCCCATCAGGGCGCGAATGGCTGTGGGTGCCGTATAGAAGATATTCACCTTGTGCTTCTCGCACACATCCCAGAATCTGGATGGGCTGGGATAGGTGGGCACGCCTTCGAACATCAGAGTGGTAGCACCATTGGCCAGTGGACCGTAGACGATATAGCTGTGTCCGGTAACCCAGCCTACATCGGCCGTACACCAGTAGATGTCGCCATCGTGATAATCGAACACGTATTCATGGGTCATGGACGCATAGACGAGATAGCCGCCGGTGGTATGTACCACGCCCTTGGGCATGCCCGTGGATCCCGAGGTGTACAGGATGAACAGCGGATCCTCGGCATTCATTCGCTCGGGCTCACAGTCGGTCGACGCCGCCTCGGTCTTCTCGTGATACCAGTGATCCAGACCATCTCGCATGTTGATCTGACCGCCGGTACGCTGTACCACAACCATGTTGACCTCATGGGCAACCTTTTCCAGCGCCTTGTCGGCATTGGCCTTGAGTGGCACGCTACGTCCACCGCGCAGCCCCTCGTCAGCGGTTACTACAAGCTTGGCATTCGACCCGGTAATGCGGTCGGCCAGCGCGTCCGCACTGAACCCACCGAACACGATCGAATGAATGGCACCGATACGTGCGCAGGCCAACATGGCGTAGGCGGCTTCGGGAATCATGGGCATGTACAGAATGACACGATCTCCCTTGCCTACGCCGAGTGACTTGTAGACGTTGGCCAGACGGCAGACGTGTTCATGCAGTTCCTTGTAGGTAACCTTCTTGTCGTCGGAAGGATCATCACCTTCCCAGATGATCGCAACCTGATCGCCGCGAGATGCCAGGTGTCTGTCAATGCAGTTCACGCTGACATTGAGTTCACCATCTTCGTACCATTTGATGGATACGTTCGGGTACTCGTAGGTAGTGTTCTTGACCTTGGTGTAAGGGGTCATCCAGTCGAGGCGCTTGCCCTGCTCTCCCCAGAAGGATTCCGGATCTTCCACCGACTGCGCATACATTGCCTGATACTTCGCATCATCAGCCAATGCATTGGCAGCGAATTCAGCCGGTACTGGCCGTAAGTCATTACTCATGAGTTCTGCTCCTTTTTCCCGTTCAGTACGCTGACCCGAATGCTTCATCACACAACATGACTGCACCATCTGGGTGCTTGCAGCCAAGGATCACGACAGCGTAGAAACCTGTTTCCCGACTAACCTGTTGCAAAATTGTAGTGAATTTGAGGATTGAATCCAGAGCTATTTATTCTCCTTTGAATTCAACAACTTGAAGAACCTCCAATCAAAAGTCGAATATTTGACGGCATTTTTCAACACACTTGTTACCAAAAGTAACAACAAACTGCCTGACAGTCACCTGTTAACTTTCAGTTGCTCAGCGAACTCGTGCAGAAGTGGCGATTCCTTGATTCAGGACAATTTTGGCGCCTGCACTAGCCGGTGCACGCGATGCAAGCCAACGAGTAACGACAATGTCATACGGAAGCTCCAGGTAACACCTTGCACCATTTCGATTCAGTCGAAGTGCCGTTATACCGCCAAGCCGCCAGGCATCTGATCCGGTACGGATGCGTCGGCAACGTGACCTTTCACCGCTGACAGATCACGGCTGGCGAACCACCATCGAGACCGGGCAATCAGGACTCACCAGGCCCCAGGGTTGTATTGAGCCGGAAAAGCGCATTATATGTCCGCAAACCGTGGAAATGCAGGTCTTCAACGCCTGTTTCAACGATCGAGAACCCGCTGTTCAGTGACCATATATAACTACAAGTGTGACTCCCGACACTAAGTCGATTGACCAATCCTGTCGTACCATACGCACGGGATACACATGAGGCGCCATTGGCGACAACCTCTTTCGATACGGAGAAACAACCGTAGGGACACATGAAAATGAATGACAATCGAAGCCGGCTGCTCGAGATAGCCGAAGGATCTGTGCAACGTACCGGACTGAAAGCGTTGAGTTTCCGGACATTGGCCGATGAAGTCGGCATCAAGTCCTCCAGCGTGCATTACCATTTTCCGGAAAAGGCGGATCTTGCCCGGACCCTGATCGAACAATACCGAGACAGACTGTTTCTGGAACTGGAGTCCATAGCTGCCAGCGATGCGCCGCTCAGGAACCGGATTCTGGCCTTTGTCGATGTATTTGCCAGGGTTGCCCAGGAGGATCGCATCTGCCTGCTGTGCATGATGGCGTCCGAGTTTGCCGTATTGAATGCTGATAACCAGGCGCTGCTGGCCAACGTGTTCACCAATCTGGAGAACTGGCTGGCGCAATTGCTGGAGAACAATCGTGCCTCACTGACGACCGAGCTCTCCTCACTCGAGATCGCCAGACTCGCGATAACCGGCCTCGAAGGTGCCCTTCTGGTGGACCGGGTCATGCGCAATTCCGATCGCCTGAACGCCCAGAAGACGGCACTGTTGCAACTCGTGAAGTTGCCGCTGACAGAAGCAACCGTATGCTGAGAAGGGCCGCTCGCTCAGGAACCTGACCGCTCGTCCAGACGGCGTCGCAGACAGGCGATGTGCTCCGGCCCAACCTCACAGCAACCTCCAACCATGGATGCCCCCTGAGTTACCCAGCGCATCGCGAAGTCCGCGTAGTGCTCGGGGGGCAGATCGTTTCTCGCCTGCAGGGAGCTGACGGTTCCTCCCGGTTGCAGAGCATCGATTGCCGTGAACCCGTTTGCATAGGCACCGACAGGGAATTCGGTCCCTGCAATCAGCGTCTGCCACGCAGCTTCGATGGTCTCGGGCCTCGAGCAATTGAGCAACAGACCCTGCAGTGGCAGTTCACGCAGCGCAGCCAGAACATCGCTCAAGTCATCACCGCCACGCAGTTTCTGCGGATTGCGGTCATCCAGTGTCAAGGCAAGCCAGGTTGGTAATCCGGTTTCACAGGCAGCGCCTGCGGCCGTCACCGCCTCGGCTTGTGAGGCCATGGTTTCACACAGGAAAAGATCAACGTGGCGTGCCTGCATGTCGCAGATCTGTCGGTACAGCTGCAGAGACCGCTCCGTGCCCGGGGCCAGATCCGGACGATAGCTGGCAACCAGTGGCGGCAGACAGCCCGCTATGCGCACCTTGTCGTTACCCGCCTTGTCCCGCGCACGCTGCGCCACTTCACAGGCGCCGGTCTGCAGCGCATCGAACAGACTGACATCGGCATCCCGGGCGAGTCTTTCAGGTGTACTCGAATAGGCGTTGATGGTAATGACCTCTGCGCCGGCCTGAATGAAGTCGACATGGAGCGCCTCGACCAGTTCCGGCTGTTCCAGCATTACCGTGGCCGACCAGAGCGGTGTTGGTGCCTTCCCCGAGCGACGAATCAACTCCTGACCCATGCCGCCATCCATCAGTACGACTTCGTGCATTGTTCTTTCTTTTCCGTTGACTTTGATCAAGCCGCCAATGAGGCGGGTTTGCCTGCCATGTAGCATTTACAAGAGACTGGTTGCACCTGCACACTGGGCGATCATCACCACCATCAAAAAGCACTGAACGGGTCAGTTGCTTGGAGCCAGCAGTCTATGACAATCCAGGACACCGATCTTGATGACACAGCGACCAGAACACCCGGTGTTCAGGACGTCATCACTGTCTTGCTGGAACGCGCATTGGCGACGGCGGATGTTACCACCGCCACACTGAAACTGGCGATAGCCGAGGCCAGATTGGCGATGAGCAGCGCGGGGTTGCTGGTCGCCCTGCTGGTGATCCTTGTGGTGATGATCCCCATTACCTGGCTGGTCGCCCTGGCGACGGCCTACGCCGCCCTGCTGAGCGCAGGACTCGGCTCCCTGTCGTCTTTTGCAATCCTGCTGGGTCTGCAGATTGTTATCTGTACGGCGCTCGTGCTGATCATGCTGAAACTCAGCCGTCTCATGGCCTTTCGGCGTACCCGGCAGGCCCTGCAGACCAGTCTGGGCAAGACCGGCGACAACAGAATTCAACCAACGGAAGCAGAAAATCATGTCACAAACAGTCACCAAGCCTGAAGAACTGAAGCAAGCGGCCAGAGACGCCATCGATACGGCAGAGGAAAAGGCCTTCGATACGTTGGAGAAGGCGCGTGAGAAAGCCGAGGATGTGGTCGACAGGGCGCATGAACTGGAGGCCGAGTTGCAAGACTCCGTCGCTGAGTTGAGTGGTACGGTCACCCGATACATCAACGAAAAGCCCGTGCAGGCAGCGGGCATTGCCTTTGCAGCAGGCGTACTTGCCACCTTGCTGATCAAACGACGATAGGCGCAGGAGAGCCGCGACGTGTTGCTCGACAGCAAGAGAATTGCGGTGGAACAGGCCTGGCTGAGGCAGTGCGAAGCTCAGGCGACACTGGACCACATCGCTCACGAATGCAAGGAAGAGTGCAACGATTATTTCTCGCGACCGGCGGCGCTGCTGTGGCCGTTTGCCGCGGGCGTGCTGCTCACTCGATTCAGGCGTGCGGCTCCGGCAACGCTTGAGGTAACCAGTCTGGCATTGTCGGCGATCAAGGTCGCCGGCAAGGCCTCCCCTCTGATCAAGCGCTTCCTGACATGAACCGTCGAAACGATCTACTGAATGCCTGGGATTCACGCTGTGAGTCGTTGGATGAGCAGCAATTCTCATCGGATTCGCGTGAAGAGATCGCCTCCATCTTTCTGAAGATCGCGAATCACCACGCAGGCCCGCAGGCTGGGCGGCCATCGAAGTCACTCATGAGCGAATGGTCTACCAGACTGGGAACACTGGCAGACTCGGACGACCTGCCCGCACCCGCCGTCCATGCCGAGTTGCGTAGTTGTCAGATTTCACTGCTGCAGCGTCTGCTGCTCAGTTCCCCGGATGACGACCGGAAAACGGCCATGACAACGGAGCTCTCGCACACCATGCAGACCATCGACCAGCTGATAGAAGAGGGCGTCCGTCAGCTCAAGAGCTCCGAAGCTACGCCGGATGAGCCGTCTTCTCGTGAACCGAAGGGCAAGGTCAAGACCTTGCAGCATGAAATTCGCACTCCGCTTCAGGGAGCCCTTCTGACAACCGAGTTGATGCTGGAGGATGCCCAACAGGGTGATGCCGTGCAGTCCGACGATATCCTTGCGGTACGCCGTTCCATCGAGACTGCCGTACAGGTGCTGAACGAGTTCGCAGAGAAACCGGGGTGAGTCCGGACTGAACATGGGGTGGCATCGCTCGCTACATGCCTACATGACAGGTTACATTTTTCGGTCCGGAGTGAGTATCATTCCGGACCTGGTCAGCAGAACAAGCTTATAACAGACTCATGACCGCCCGTTCCTTGCCTTGCGCCGTTTGCTCCCTGTGCGGCGCGTACAGTTATGACAAGCAAACCGCGACCGGCGTCTGTGGCAGGAGCGTGTCGGGCGCCTCCCCTTGCGAGGGCCATTGGCTCAAACGGGATCGCTTTACCGATTGGCTCAGTTGTCAGACCTGTAAAGGCGCAGGCTACCTCGATGCAAGACGCTGCCCGACCTGCAGGGCCAGCGGATGGGTACCTGCCAGGCAGGATCGCAAGACCAGCTAGCGAGTCTGACAACCATCAAGTCTCCCTCCCCTTCATTGACCACTGGATCTGTACTGGGCCATCTGGCAAGACTATCCATTCCTGCGTCCATGGGAATGATATTCAACACCCTGTACAACCTGACGGACTTCTGGTTCGCCGGACGCATCTCCGATGATGCACTGGCAGGCGTCTCCATCGCCGGCAGTGTGTTCTTCCTGTTATTGGCTGTGGGCATAGGCATTCAGACAGGGGCCTCGGCGGTCATTGCACCAGAGTCAGGCCGCGGGCAACGAGACCGTGTCGCCTTCTGGGTGGATCAGGCGTTCGGACTGGCATTGTTCTTCAGTGTGCTGGTCACACTGTGCGGCTGGTTTCTGGCCGAGCCCCTGATCCGGTTTCTGGGTGCTGAACCCCATGTTGCACCACTGTCCATGGAGTACATCGCAACCACCCTGTGGGGTTCCTTCACCTTCATTCTGACCTTCGCCGCCGCCGGTGCCCTGATGGCAATCGGCGACACACGCTCCAATCGTAATGCTCTGGCCATGGGCTTTCTGGCCAATCTGCTTCTCAACCCCTTGCTGACATTCGGTCTGCAACTGGGTGTGACAGGGCTGGCTCTGGCCACGGTCCTCATCAAGGGGGCGTCAGCACTGTACCTCTATCATGTGCTGACCAGAGAACTGGGGCGTAGAAGTGTTCCTCGTTGTCAGTGGGAAAGCTGGCTGACACTGCTGCGTCAGGTATTGCCTGCCAGTTTCAACATGCTCACGATCATCGTGGGAGGTTTCATCACTCTGTCGTTGATTGGCCGCTTCGGCAGCGAACACGTAGCCGGCTACTCGGTCGGTCTCAGACTTGAACAGGTTTTGCTGTTGCCCGCTCTGGGCCTGAATACCGCGGTCATGGCCATAGCCGGTCAGAATCTGGGCGCGGGCCAGCCGCAACGGGTCAGGGAAACCTACATCAAGGGTCTGCAGATCGGCCTGGCCATGGCAGCTGTATCGATACCGGTCATGGTGTATCTGTCGCCTGCCATGATGAGCTTCTTTTCGAGTGATCCGGCCATTCAGGCCACCGGTGCAACTTACCTGCGAATCGATGCGATCGCCTTTTACGCCTACGTCGTTCTGTTCCTCAGCACAGCCACATTGCAGGCCATGAAGCGCCCCCTGTTTCCGATGTACATGGGAATTGCACGTCAGCTGGTCATCCCCGTGAGCATCAACTACTGGCTCATTGTTCACCAAGGCTTCCCGATGATGTCGATCTTCTACACGATCATCAGTGTCGTCGTGATCGCATCACTGGTAGCGCATTGGTACACCTTGCGCCAACTGCTCAGGCTGGCAGGCGGCAAACCGGAAACGGAATCAGACCAACGCCCGACCAGAACACCCCTCCAGTAACGAAAGAAGCCCCATTCGCCTGTCGAGGCAAACGGGGCTTCTGGAGTCGACCTTGCGGAATCTGCTCGACCTGCAGGTCGAACCGATCCGAGCAGAGGGGGAGCCTTGTACGCTCCCCCCAACATATCTGGCCTAGGGCTGCTTCTGCCAGGCCTTGATGTAGTCGATTTCGAACTCGGCAGGCACCGACTCCGCGGAAGGCTCACCAATCCAGCTGCTGCCCACCACCAGATGCGCGATGATGTTCATTGGCTCATCGGAGACACGAGGACCTGTCAGACGACGCACTTCCTGACCATCGAGATACCAGACAACCAGACCTGGCTCCCACAGCACACTGTACTTGTGGAAACCCGCGCTGAGGTCTTCACCCGTAGCCGTTTCCATCGTGGGTGATGAATGCTTCTCACCACTGTTGGAGCGCGCACGATTGCTGTCGTAATAGTGATAGGTCTGGTAGACCTTGTCAGGGCGTGAACCGATGTATTCGGCAATGTCGATTTCCGGCTTGTTCTTGTAATAATCCTGATTGAACAGGTAGAACGTCGACAGCAGACCGTCACCACCAGCCACCTTGGCACTCATTTCCACGTAGCCGTAGGTCATTTCGAAGTAGTCGGCCGTGGTAATGACACCCGACAGATAAGGCTTGTTGTTGACTGCTGGCAGCAATTCCGCTGGCGTTTCCTGTCCGGTGATGATCAGTGTTTCGCCAGTGAATTCGAACGGCGTGTAATCGATGGGGTCTGACGCAAAGATGTTCACGAAGTACTGCATCTCACCGTTGATGGTGGTATCAGGCCCCCACGGCAATGCGGCTTTCCACAGGCTTCTATCCAGATCGGTTCCATCGAATTCTTCATCGAACACCTGCACATAACCGTCAAGGTCAGGGGTAGTGCCCTGCAGTTCCTCGAAGGTGAAGACAGCAGGTTCTGACAGCTCGGAACGCATGCCTTCGTTGTCAACGGCCGCCACGGCGTAGCTGTAGCTGGCACCCGGCACCGGCTCTCGGGACGGGCAATCGGTGTAACGAGTGAAGTTGCAGTCGATGAACGACGTGCTCAACCAGCTGCGGATGTCGTGCTCGTATTCGGTATTGCTGACTGTCGCAATCAGACTGCCATCGCGATAGATTTCGTAGGCCTTGACAGCCTGGTCATCCGTGGAAGGTGCCCAGGTGAACTCGATCCATTTCTCGGCGGCCAGCAACAGCGTCAGGTCCGTGGGTACTGACGGTGGTCCAGCGCTGCGGGATTCATCCTTGATGGAAGGACCAACCAGGGAGGCCGTCTCTGCGGCGGTCGGGCTGTCATCATCTCCGCCGGAAAGGTCATTGCCACCGGAGACCGGAGGAGCCAGCGCCCCATCGTCATCAGGCGTGTTACCTGGCAATCCCACCGTTGCACCGGTATCAGTGCCATTATCGGTTCCGGTGTCAGTGCCAGTATCGGTTCCGGCATCAGTACCTGCACCGGTATCAGTGCCAGCATCGGTTCCGGCATCAGTACCCGCATCGGTATCGGTTCCGGTATCAGTGCCAGCGTCCGTATCGGTTCCGCCAGTGGTCTGATCACCGGTAGTGCCACCGTCGACAGGACTACCGTCATTCAGAGGCGTCGACGACGAGGAGTCGCTGCATCCGGAAATAACCAGCAAGCTGGCCATAAAAAAACCGGCCATGCCGGTCCGTGAGAAAATCATCATGATCAAGGAGTGTCAGAGCAGTTATTTGCAACCGTGAATTCTGGTTGTACTGGCTCATCAGGTCAATGCCAAATGAATTGCGAACCCGCAAGCAGAGGCAGGTATTTGCTGTTCCTCGGTGTCCAAGATGCCCATTTTCACTGGTTTTCAGGCTGAACTGTGAACTATTGTGTGTTTCGTCGTCTCATGGCTGCAGGAGACTTTCCAACGGGTCATGTTCCGCCACGAAGTGATCCGGATAACGTTCATCCAGAGCCGGTACATAGTCCGGCGGCAGTGATGAGCGCCTCGACGGCAGAAACCGCAGGCGTGCGCCTGTCTCCATCGGTGACGCCAACTCCCCCTGCAGCTTGATGCGGCTTCTGGCACGCTCCAGTTGCGGATCCGGCACCGGCACGGCAGACACCAGTTGACGCGTGTAGGGGTGCTGTGGACGAGCGAACAGGTCATCACGCGATGCCAGCTCGACCACCGAGCCGAGGTACATCACCAGAATCCGACTGGATACCTCCCATACCACCGACAGGTCATGGGAGATGAAGATTAGTGACAATCCGAACTCCTGCTGGAGATCTTTCAGCAAGGCCAGAATCTGCGCCTGTATCGAGACATCAAGTGCGGATACCGCCTCATCACAGATCAGCAATTTCGGGCGGCTCATCATGGCCCTGGCAATGCCGACCCGTTGATTCTGCCCACCAGACAGTTCGTGAGGATACCGGTTGATCAAGGCATGCGAAAGCCCGACTCGCTCCATCATGTCCGCCACGCGCCGGGTACGCTGCTGTCGGTCCAGTCCCGGCTCGAACACTTTCAGCGGCTCCGCCATGCTGTCGCCAATGGTCATGGACGGGTCAAGGCTGGCCAGTGGATCCTGAAACACGATCTGCGCATCCTGCCTGAATGCCTGAAGATCCTGTCGCGTGGAGACTGTCAGCTCTTGTCCCTGCCAGTTGACCTGACCGGAAGTCGGCTCGATCAACTGCAGAATGGCCCGCGCCAGCGTGGACTTGCCACTGCCGGATTCTCCAACGATACCCAGCGTCTCCCCGGCGGCCAGATCGAATCCAATGCCATCCACGGCTCGAAGTTCACGCCTTTTGCTGAACCAGCCGGACTGTACGGGAAAGGTGACACGCAGATTGCGAACACGAAGCAGTGTTCCCGTTGGATCATCGCTGCCCCTGATCGAAGGGTTCTGCGCGGCCGCCGAGGATTCCGGTGTTTCCGGTGTTTCCGAGGTTTCCGGCGTTTCCAGCACCTCGTTCTGATGCGGATTTGTCATTCCGCCCTCCTCGGGCCTGCCCCCGTCAAGTGTCGAGGCTTCGCCATCAACCCGGATGCGCGGCACCGATTCAAGCAGCATTCTGGTGTAAGGGTGCCGTGCGCCATAGAAGACGTCCTCGCAACTGCCCTGCTCCACGTATTCTCCCTGACGCATGACCTGTACACGATCACACATGCGAGCAACGACCCCCATGTCGTGGGTGATCAGTACAACGGCGGTACCGTGGTCGCGCCGCAACTCATCCATCAGATCCAGAATCTCGGCCTGAATGGTGACATCCAGTGCCGTGGTGGGCTCATCGGCGATCAGCAACTCCGGCTCACACAACATGGCCATGGCGATCATGACGCGTTGTCGCATGCCGCCGGACAACTCGTGGGGATACTGCGACAGTCGATGACGCGCCTCCGGAATGCGCACGTTCTGCAACCACTGCAGACAACATTGCCGTGCATCATGATCGCTCATGCGTTGATGGGTCTGCAGCACTTCGCGCATCTGCACCCCGATACGCAGATGCGGGGTCAGCGCCGTCAACGGGTCCTGAAAGATCATGGAAATGCGCCGACCACGAATGCGATTGAGTTCGCGCAATGTCAGGTCCAGCAGATTCTGACCATGAAACTCCACACGCCCGGTCACCGTGGCATTACTGGCCAGCAGGCCCATGGCCGCCAGAAAGGTCTGACTCTTGCCCGAGCCGGATTCACCGACAACGCCGAGGCATTCGCCAGCCGCGACTTGCACATCGACACCACGGACCGCCTCCACGATTCCGTCGTTGGTCTGAAACCGTACTTGCAGGTCACTGATATTCAGTACCGGGTTCTCGATGGTCTGCATCATCGGTCCCTCGCATCAAAGGCATCACGCAAGCCATCACCGATGAACAGCAGGCTCAGCAGCAGAACCACCAGAAAGGCTGCCGGAAACCACAGCAGCCAGGGGAGAACTTCCAGCACGTCGGCCCCTTCGGCAATGAGTGTGCCCAGCGATGTCAGCGGTTCCTGGATACCGAACCCCAGATAGGACAGAAAACTCTCGACCACCACGATTTCGGGAATGGTCAGGGTTGCATAGATGACCACCGAACCCACCAGGTTCGGCACGATGTGCCTGAAGATGATGGCCGTGGTCCCCAGTCCGGAGGCGCGTGCCGCTTCGATGTATTCACGCTGCTTGATCGACAGGGTCTGCCCGCGGACAATCCGCGCCATGGTCAGCCATTCCAGCGCCCCGATGGCCGCAAACAGCAGGAACACATTGCGCCCGAAAATCACCATCAACAGGATCACGAACAGGATATAGGGCAAGGCATACATGATATCGACAAAGCGCATCATGGCCTGATCGACACGACCTCCCACATACCCGGCTATGGCACCGTAACTGACGCCGATGACAACCGACACCACTGTGGCAATCAGGGCCACCAGCAGCGATACCCGAGTGCCGAACAGCGTTCTGGCCAGCAGATCACGTCCATTCTGATCGGTGCCGAACCAGTGCCCGCCTTCCAGCGACGGTGGCGCTCTGAACGCTGCCCAGTCCGGGTCTTCGTAGTTGTGGGGAATGAACCAGGGACCGGCGATCGCGAACACGACCAGCAGTATCAGCATGAGCAACGAGACTACCGCCGCCTTGTTGCGACGTAGCCGTGCCACGGCATCCTGAAACTGACTGCGACCGGGTGTCAGTTCCGCCCCATCATCCAGAGCTGCCTCGAGAATGGCGAGTTTGGCTTTTCGAAAAATCATCGTGAGCGTACTCGCGGGTCAAGCCAGGCATAGAGAATATCGACGATCAGGTTCAGCACGACGATCAGTATCATGTAGAACACGACCGTGCCCAGCACCATGCCATAGTCCCGGTTCAGCGCTGCATTGATGAAATAGCGGCCAATGCCCGGCAGCCCGAAGATGGTCTCCACCACCAGCGAACCGGTCAGCAGATAGCTGGCGGCGGGCCCCAGATAGGACACCACGGGCGTCAGAGTCGGTTTGAGGGCATGGCGCCAGACGATGCTGCCCCCTCCCAGTCCTTTCGATCTGGCGGTTCGAATGAAATTGCTGTGCATGACCTCGATCATCGCACCTCGCGTCAGGCGGGAAATTCGGGCGACATGAGGCAGAGCCAGCACGACCACGGGCAGCACGATATGCGACAGAGCACCACCGCCCCAGCCACCGACCGGCAACCATTCCAGCTTGAGTCCGAAGAACAGCTGCAGAATCGGTGCGACCAGGAAATTGGGCAACACCAGTCCGGTCAGGATGATCATACCGATCAGATAATCCGGCAGACGATTGCGGTAGACCGACCCGAGAATACCCGCCGTGATACCCAGCAGGATAGACAGAAAGAAAGCCAGACCACCGATTATCAGTGTGTAGGGCAGTCCAACCAGCAACTGCTCCGAGACAGTGAAATCCTGATTGATGAAGGACGGCCCCAGGTCACCCTGCAGCAGCTTGCCCAGATAAATGAGGTACTGCTCGAAGAGTGATTTATCCAGATTGTAGTGGGCGGCCAGATTCTGCTTGATGGCTTCCGGCAAGGGTCTTTCGCCATCGAACGGACCGCCGGGAGCGAGTCTCAGGACAAAGAAGCAGGCGGTTATCGCTATCCACAGTACGGGAATGGTCGATAACAGACGCCGGAACGCGTAATTGAGCATCGGGTAATCAGCCAGGCTGGCAAATCGGAATACCCACCGGAGCCCTCAGTCGGCCCGGTGGGTACACATCGGCAAATCGAAACCGAGATCGTCTAGTCGACGAGTTCCAGCCAGCGAGTGCGATGTATGTCAAACGCGTTGTTCACATAGCCCTTGACTCTGGGAGACACCACATTGCGCGCCAGATAATAGTAGATGGGGATAGCGGCTGATTCATCCAGAGCCAGCTTTTCGGCCTCGTGCAGCAGCGCCGCCCGCTCTGCCGTATCGCCCGTTGCATTGGCCTTGTCCACCAGTGCATCGTATTCCGGATTGTTGTACCGGCCATAATTGTGCTCGACCGTGGATTTCAGCAGATTCAGGAAATTGTCGGCATCATTGTAGTCAGCCAACCAACCGGCACGAGCAACATCCAGAACACCACGTTGCAATTCATCGTAGTGCACCTTGGTTTCGGTATTGTACAGCTCGACATCGACGCCCAATGGCTTCCACATGGCGGCAATGGCCACCGCGATGCGCTTGTGGTTCTCGTTGGTGTTGTAGCGCAACTGCAACTTCAGAGGATTGTCCGCGCCATAACCGGCTTCGGCCAGCAGGCGCCCGGCCTCGGCCACCTTGTCCCCGTAAGGCATGTCCTTCCAGTCCACTGTATAAGGTTCGTCGTAATTGGCCATGCCCGGTGGTACCCAGGAGTAGGCTGGCAACTCGCCGGTTCCCAGTATCTGCGGGCCGATGACTTCGCGGTTGATGCTCATGGACAGCGCCTTGCGCACATCAGCATTGTCAAACGGTGGCTTGTTGTGATTGACAACGTAGTAATACAAGCCTGCATATGGGGCAACCTGCGCCTGTCCCGGCAGATTCTCCTCCATCCAGGCGTACTGGTCGGTGGGAAACTCGGTAAGGATATCGAACTCCCCGGCGCGATAGCGCTTGAGTGCCGCTGATTCATCTTCCAGCACAAAGAATTTTGCACCCTCGATGCTGACGTCATCTGCTGCGTAATAGCCTTCATTCTTGACAGTTGTCACGTGTGAGCCGGGCACCCAGTCAACCGGCTTGTATGGACCATTGGTCACGATGTTCTCGATCTTGACCCAGTCATCACCGACTTTCTCCAGCAGGTGTTCCGGAATCGGATAAGCCGTGTAATGCGTCAAAGCCCCGATGAAATAAGGGGTGGGACGCTCCAGCGTGATCTCCAGGGTCTTGTCATCAAGAGCCTTGACACCCAGTTCATCAAGCTCGGTAATCTCACCGGTGTTGATCGCTTCCGCATTCTTGATGCTGTACTGCAAGTACGCATAGACCGCGGCAGTCTCGGGATTCATCAGACGCTGAAACGCGTAGACGAAATCACCGGCTGTCACCGCGGTGCCGTCACTCCATTGCACACCATCGCGCAGGGTAAAGGTATACACCAGGCCATCATCCGAGACTGTCCATTCGGATGCCTGTCCGGGTATCGGTTCTGCTTTCGGATCTTCGGTGACCAAGCCTTCAAAGATGTCACCGGCAATGCGGTTCTCCCAATCCCCCGACAGCTTGTGCGGATCCAGCGAAGTCGGATCACCACCGTTGTGGATATTGATGGTAGCGGCAGAGGCCAGACCTCCCATCAGTGCCAGCAATCCGGCACCCAGCAAATTTCGCAGACTGCATGTTTTCATGTATCAACTCTCGTGTACGATCAACGTCACACTGTATCGTTGAGGAGTGTATTCTTGCAAGCTTTGAACGGAACGCGAATTTACAAAAGGACGTTTGGCATCAGCCGGTCGGTTGTTCTGTCCCTGGCTGTCGGTCTGACGGTCACGATCTCGGCATGTTCGGACAGTGATGATGACCCGGCTGACGAACAGAGTGCAGTGATCAACATCGATTCTCTCGGCGCGGTATCCAGTGAACGACATGAGGGAGATGACGATGGTCTGCTGGGCGGCTTCGGCTTGAGCGGTCTGCTCGACCCACCCGACTTCTACAACGATCCCGATTCCCCCACCGCCGCTGAATTGCGCCGTGCCACCTTGCATGCCAATTACACGGCACTGGTGGATACCCGCGCCGAGGGAGGCTTTGGCACGCTCTATGGCCCCCTGGACGACACGCGTTTTCCCGGCACTGAATACCGGGCCTTCGTCGGAGATGGCATCAATCGAGCGACGCTGATGCTGCAACTGCCAGACAGCTTCGATCCCGATGACCCCTGCCTGGTTGCCGCCCCGTCATCGGGTTCTCGCAATGCCTATGGTGCAGTGGGAACCACGGGTGAGTGGGCTCTGGCCAAGGGCTGCGCCGTGACCTATACCGACGCCAACAAGGGCACGGGAGCCGTTGAGCTGACGCAGAACATCGGCTTTGACCTTGCCTTGCAAGCCATCGATCTGAATGACAGTGATGCAGCAGAGGCCAGCTTCCAGGTACCCACTCAGGAACGTGTTCCCGAGCCGGGCACCGACTATGCAGGTGTGGTGCTGCCCACCAATGCCGAATTGGCAGCCTATGTCGAGGCCAACCCTGATCGTTATGCCTTCAAGCATGCGCATTCCCAGAAGAATGTCGAGAAGGACTGGGGACTGCATACCTTGCAATCGATACAGTTTGCGCTGAACACACTGAGCACCGAATTCGAGCAGAGTTTCACCCCTGACAATACTCTGATCATCGGGGCCAGCGCGTCCAACGGGGGCTCGGCCATACTGCGTGCAGCCGAGCAATCCGATGGCAGTGTCTTCGATGGCATTGTTGTTGGTGAACCCAATATCAGCCCTATGCCGGCCGCTACCGCATTCACGATCAACATGGATGGACGTGGCCCTGTTACCGAACACTCTGTCCCTTTCTACGATTACATGCTGGTGTCCGAGGTGTATGCCGGCTGCGCAAGCAAGGCGCCAGTCAATGCCGGTGCCATGTTTGCCGAATCGCGCGGCGACACGACGGCCCGTTGCAACGCGCTGGTAGCCGCAGGGCTACTCGAACCGGGTGACATTTCCTCATTGGGTGAACAGTCCAACCAGAAACTGCTGGATGCAGGATACCTTCAGGAATCCACCAGAATCC
Organism: Granulosicoccus sp. 3-233; assembly: GCF_052681095.1. Lineage (NCBI taxonomy): Bacteria > Pseudomonadati > Pseudomonadota > Gammaproteobacteria > Chromatiales > Granulosicoccaceae > Granulosicoccus > Granulosicoccus sp. 3-233. Next base: position 986,203 of record NZ_JBQYLE010000002.1, on the reverse strand, counting down.
TGGTGGGCTACTCGGGGATCGATCTGTTCCAGTCTCTGATTACTACCTATGGAAATGCGTACACACGCAGCTCGGTTGTCGACTCCCTGTGTCAGATCAGCATGGCTCATGTAGTGGCTGGAACGACAGCTCCAGCACCTTATTCGCGACTGGCAACCTTGTCGGCAGACAGTAATGGTGTACCCAGAACCGCCGGAGTCTACCTGATCAAGGACGATGCACCAGGTGGTGCTGCCATCCAGATTGCAGCAGCCTCCAACTCCGGTGAGCTGGACTACAATCTGGAAGGTGCCCTGTGCTGGCAGGATCTGCGCGACAACGAAGCCAATCCGCTGCATGAGCGACTCAACCGTGGAATCGAGGAGATACGCGCTGATGGCGATCTGCACGGCGTGCCTACGATCATGGTGCACGGACGTGCCGACGGTCTGATTCCCGTCAACCACTCCTCCCGCCCCTACTACGCGTTGAATCAGCAGGTAGAAGGTGACGCCAGTGCCTTGAAATACTATGAGGTACCGCATGCGCAGCACTTGGATTTTCTGCTCGGCAGCTATGCGCTGGCTGGCATGGAATTTCTGCCGATCGATTACTACTTCAAACAGTCACTGGACCTGATGCATGACCACCTCACGCAGGGAAGCGCCTTGCCGGAGAGTCAGGTCGTTGCAACATCAGCCCCCTCGGGCGGAGTGGTCACTCCCGAGAACCTGGGAGAGATTGCCATGGACGTCGCCACGGACCGACTCATCAAGTACGAGGATTCGGTACTGAGCATTCCGCAGTAGGATCCGGGGACAGCGCAGCCCCTGCCCGAACGGATTGATTTCCGCTCAGGCAGGGGCTTGCAACAACTGCAGCCCTGGCGCCGCCTGGAGACCGCTTTTCTCTGCGCCAATGCTCTGACTGAATACCGTGTTTCCGCTGCCAGTCCGACGCCGCCTGTTAACCACTCGTGTTTCCGCTGTCAGTCCGATGCCGCCTGGAAACCACTCTTGTTTCCGCTGCCAGTCTGATGCCGCCTGGAAACCACTCGTGTTTCCGCTGTCAGTCCGATGCCGCCTAGAAACCACTCTCTTCTGCCATCTTGACCACTCCCACGGTCAGGATCAGATTGGCAAAGCGACGCTGCTCGCCCGTCTGGATGATCAATGTCGTCGCCGGCTCTCTGATCTTGTCGTAAAAGGCCCAACGCTCCAGTTCATCCCACGTGACATCACCCAGCAAGGCCTTGTAGGCATCGTGAATCTCCGCGTTGGCGTCAGCCGGCTTTTCCATGACAATCGCACCTTGCACGGGACAGATGTCCAGCACTCCCTCGAGCACGGTCAGGGCGTCCAGCAGTCCCGGCCGAAAATTCAGGTGCACAGTAGTCGAGTTGGGTCCGTTCAGGGCACCGACAGCCAGATTGCCGTCAGCGATGACAATCTGCGAATAATGACCCGAGCGAGCAATGGCTTCCATGATCGTCGGATGAATGATCGGTGTTTTCAGCACGGAGTGTTTCCCGGTAAGCAGACAAGAGGCTGACAGCTGACGGTCCATTGCCGCCATTGTCGGATCAGAGCAATGCCCCACGGCAACACTCCGGGGGCAACGCTTCATGCTCGGTGACGGAGCACGCTACATGTTGTAGACACCGCCATTGATGTCCAGCGTGGCACCAGTGATGAAGCCATCGTATTCGGATGCCAGATATACCACGGCACGCGCCACATCCGCGGCATTACCGGCGCGCTGGATGGGAATGCCTGCGGTCGTCGCATCCGCCGATTCCTTGGTCGTGTGCGTATTGTGAAACGAGGTACCCAGAATGAGCCCCGGTGCAACGGCGTTGACACGGATGCCCTGAGGCCCCAGTTCTGCAGAGAGGGCGCGTGTCAGTGTGAGGATTGCGCCCTTGCTGGTCGAGTAGGCCAGTGAACCCGGATGCCCTCCCTTGCGCCCTGCCAGTGATGCCAGATTGACGATACTGCTGTTGTCATTCGCGGCAAGATGCGCAGACGCCGCTCGGGTCACGAACATCATGGAGGTCAGGTTGATGTCCATGACCTTGTTCCAGAATTCCGTGTCCATCTCGCTCAGCATCCGGCGTGCAACCAGCGACCCTGCGTTGTTGATCAGTATGTCCAGACCACCCAGGGCATCGACCGACTTCTCGACCAATGCCGTCGCGTCCTCTTCTCTGGTCAGATCACCACTGATGGCAACCGCCTTCTGTCCCTTGCCGATTGCGTATTCGACCAGCTCATCAGCAACGTCGGCGCTGGAAAAATAATGAATGGCAACATTGGCACCGCCGTCGATGAAATGCCTGGTGATCGATTCACCGATTCCCTGGGCACCGGCGGTGATCAGCACGTTCTTGCCAGCGATCTTGTTCGTGTTTGTCATGATTTTCCTGAAGCAGATAAAGTGGATGAAGGCGAGGCTTCACGAGGCCGCCAAAGAACGAAAAAGGCCCGTCACGGCAATGACGGGCCCTGGCAACGACAGTCATGCCGCGATGCCGATAACGGCCATTCCGTGCCGCAATGACCTCACGCGATGTATCACTGGCCCGGTACGCCAGCAGAGGCGCACCGGGTTCAGCTAGCCGGCCAGAACGCCCGGCAGCCAGAGTGACACTGCCGGTATGTAGGCCACCAGCAGCAATGCAGCCAGCATGGCGAGATAGAAAGGCCAGATGGTGCGAATGGCTTCTTCGATGGGTACCTGACCGACCGCACAGCCGACGAACAGACAGACGCCGACAGGGGGCGTGCACAGTCCCAGTCCGAGATTCATCAACAACATGATGCCGAACTGGATGGGGTCCATGCCCAGACCGGCGGCAATCGGCAGGAAAATGGGAGTGCAGATCAGGATCAACGCCGCCATGTCCATGATCATTCCCAGTGCCAGCAGAATGATGTTGATCATCAGGATGATGATCAGCGGGTTGTCGGAGATGGCAGTCAGAGCCGAGGCCAGCAGTTCCGGCACGTTGTACAAGGCCAGCAGATAACCGAATGCATTGGCACAGCCGATCAGTATCATGACCATGGCCGTGGTGCGAACCGATGTGACAACGGCAATCTTGAAACTCTGCCAGCTCAATGAGCGATACACCAAAGCTGTGAGTACCAGGGCATAGATAGCACCAAACGCACCGGATTCGGTCACGGTGAACACGCCGGACAGGACACCGCCCACGATGATGACGGCAGTGATGAAGCCTGGCAATGCAGCGGCCGCCGACAGCGCCACTTCCTTCATTCCCGGGAACGGCTCGGAGGCGTAGTTGTGCTTGACCGCGATGATGTACGCCGCAATGGCCAGGCAGACACACATCAGAAAACCCGGCACCACACCTGCCAGAAACAGCGATGAAATGGACAGTCCACCACCGGCGGCTACCGAGTAGATGATCATGTTGTGACTGGGAGGAATGACGACACCGGCGATCGACGAGGTGACCGTCACGTTGACTGCGTAGTCACCGCGATAGCCCTTTTCCTTCATCACAGGAATCATCAGCGAGCCCAGCGCGGAGATATCGGCAACGGCCGAACCGGATATACCACCGAACAGCATGCTCGAGAAGATGTTGACAGATGCCAGGCCACCTCTGACATGGCCGACCAGGGTCGAGGCAAAGCGGACCAGGCGTTTGGCTATGCCGCCATGCAACATCAGCTCACCGGCAAAGATGAAGAACGGAATCGCCAGCAGCGAGAAGATGCTGACGCCCGACGTGATTCTCTGGAACGCGATCAACAACGGAAAACCTTCGTACATGAACGCGGCGATGGCCGATATGGCCATGGCAAAGGCAACCGGTATGCCGATCAGTACACCACCAAAAAAAAGACCAAGCAGCAGGGCAAGTCCCATGAGTTACGCGCTCCGTTCGTCGGAAATGGGTACAACAGGTTCCTCAGGTGAGACACCACCCAGGATCATCCGAACAGCGCGTTCGGTAGCGAAAAGGAAAATCAGACCGCCAGCGATGGCCGCCGGCAGGGTACGTATACCCTCGGGAATATTCAGCATTGGCAGTTTGGTCGACCAGCCGAACTGAACAAGTTCGGTACAGGCAACGAGCATGACCAGCCCGAATATTGCCATGGTCACTTCACAGACGATCCGCAATACATGGCGAATGGTCGGCGGCATCGCCTCGCGAATGAAACTCACGCCCAGATGAGTGTCGTCGTGAACACCGGCACCGGCGCCCAGAAACGTGATCCATACAACCAGCACCAGGGCCAATTGCTCAACCCAGGTCGGGGTCTGGTTCAGCACGTACCGGCCGAACACCAACCACGCAAAGGTAAGAATGAGTACAACCAGCGAGATGCTGCTGATGAACACGCATAGATCGCGCAGCTTCTGCAACACCTTCACTATCAGCGACGTGTTTTCAATCATCGAGGGCTATTTCCTGCGTTATCGGAAAATGGACTGGTCAACGCAACTCCCGGCGTGCAGGCACGCCGGAAATTGCGTCATTCGCATCAATGAATTCAGTCAGCCGAACGCATCATGTCAACCAGCTCGACCAGATCCGGGTTGTCTGCCAGAAACTGATCATAGACCGGCGCCATGGCTTCCTGGAACGGTCCCTTGTCTTCGACAGTGTTGACGACAACGCCTGCGGCTTGCACCTTTTCCAGACTTTCGGTCTCACGCTTTTTCCACAGTTCGCGCTGAGTTTCGGCACTGGCCTTGCCAGCCGCCTTCACGATGTCCTTCTGCTCATCGGACAGTCGGTCCCAGGAGACCTTGCTCATGCACAGGCATTCGGGAATGATCAGGTGCTCGGTCAGTGAGTAGAACTGGGCAACCTCGAAATGGTTGACCGAATCATAGGACGGTGGGTTGTTTTCAGCACCGTCCACCACGCCGGTCTTCAGGGACTGATAGACCTCGGCGAAGGCCATGGGCGTGGCATTGCCACCCATTGACTCCACCATGCCGACAAACAGGTCATTGTTCATGACCCGGATCTTCAGGCCTTCGACATCCGCCGGGGTGTTGATCGGCCGCTGCGAATTATAGAAGGAGCGAGCACCGGCATCGTACCAACCAAGGGCCACGATTCCCTTTTTCTCCATTCCGGCGCCGATGGCGTCACCGACTTCGCCATCCATCAGTTCGTACATCTGCGGAATGCTTTTGAAGATGAACGGTAGCGATACCACATTGGTCTCTGGGATCGACTGCCCCATCGGGCCGAGGCTGAACTGTCCGAAGTCGATGGCACCCAGACGAATCTGTTCGATGGCATCGGGCTGTGAACCGAGTACACCACCGTGATAGACCTTTATCTTCAGCTCCCCACCGGTGTTTTCTTCCACTTCTGCGGCGAACTGATCGATGGCATCCGAATTTGGATAGCCGGCCGGATGGATATTCCAGGCACGCATATCGGCAGCCTGTGCCGTTCCGGCGACGAGCGCTGCTGCTGTCAGCGCCAACGCTGGCAATGCGCCAGCCGCTTTTCTAACCGTCTTGGTCATTGAACTCATGGGTATAACTTCTCCAGTGGTATTCCGGCCGCGACATCACGGCCGAGGGGTGGGCTTGACTGTCCAACCGATCGGTTCACCGGTAGTCTGTCGACATCTACCGGATTCACCGTTCGGCTACTGACTCACATGGCAAATATTCATGAAGCAGATACGGCCACGCTTCACTCGTTCCTTTCAACAGCCTGAGTACCTGCACGCGCGCTGACACCGATGGCGAACATCTCCAGAAGGTCGACGTTCACCGACCACAAGGGCAGCGTCAAACGTGAAGGTGTGTCCAGACGCATTTGCATGCTCCTGTGAAGGTGCTGCAATGGTAGGCTGATTCACCGGACACAATCAAGTCTACCATACCAGTTTTTTTCAAAACTGATGATCTGCCCGAATCATTGTCGATTCGCCCTCTGAGCAGCCACTCACTCCTTCAAGGGTGCTTCCAGGTGCGGAATCAGTCCCGGGTCGATCTGCATGGCCGCAGCCAGCTCATCCAGATAGGCTCGCTCAGCCTGACTTTCCATGTCCACGACCAGGGCCGAGGCAATATACAGCTCCGCTGCAGTCTCCGGCGTATCGGCGAGAGCGGCGATGGCATCGACACTGACCGGCTTGTTCAGCTCGCTCAGCAGAAACGATGTCACATCTCTTTCCAGCTCGAAACTGGCGATCTGACGTGTGATCAGAGCCATCTCATCATCGTCGACATGCCCGTCGGCGCGTGCCGCACTGATCATGGCCTGGATGATGGACTCGCAGCGTGCAGTGGCTTCGTCATCAACCAGATCGGACACTGGCGTTCCCATCTGCTCGAACTGATCCAGATCCAACGTGCCGGAAAAGGGCTGCGCTGACGCACCCGTACCAGCTGTCGACACGTCAGGTCGTCCTGTATTGCCAGCCCCACCCTGCGCTGCCTGTTGCGCCTGCCATTCGGTGTAGGCCTTGTACGCCAGCCCGCCGATGGCCGCCGTACCGCCCAGCTTTGCAGCCTTGCCGGCAAACTTTCGTGTTCCCTTGCTGCCGAACAGCAAGGCGATGGCACCCGCAGCCAGTGCACCGGTACCCACCCCCTTCAGCATCGCGTTGCGTTCGTTACCAGCCGGTGGAATGAGTGATCGTTCCTCCGCCATGTTCATGCCGGCCTGCGTGGCGCGTTGTGTCCTGTCCAGCAGCCCATCCAGAATTGCCTTTGCATCCATGATAGTTACCTTGTGTAGAGTTCAATCAGTGTGAATGGCTCCAGAGCGTCAGCATCGGCTGACATTTTCATCTGTGCACCGGCGAGTCGAGCATCACGAGTCCGCTGTCTGTCCGGGCCAATCCTGCAGGGCACGCATCGCCAACTCGTGCCCATAACGATTGACCTTGGCATGATCCGGCATCCAGCCCAGCAGAAATCGCTGAAAGTCGGTCCACGCAACAGCGTACAGGGATCGCCATTCCTGCTCCAGCTGCTGCCCCATACCGGACGTCCAGGTGAACGATGCCTGCTGCTCACCCGAGGCTGACGGAGCTGCCCCGTCAGCACGACGTTGCAAGGCCGCATGCAGTTGCCTGAAATAGCTCGACAGACAATATTCCTCGTGTTCCCGGCAGTCATTCTCTGACAGGCAGCTGCCCAGATAATAGACCACATCGCTCATGCCACAACCTCTGCCCACATACTGGAAATCCACCGCCGATGCCCGTGTCATGTCATGACTGAAACAGAAGTTCGCCAATTTGGCATCACCGTGAACCAGTGTCTGAAAGCGTGCCTGTTGCAGTCGCTCATCCAGCCAGCTCGCCGCCATCTTGACCGGACCATCACTCATCGCCTGCCATTCATCGGGCCGGGTATCGAGATGCCAGTAGCATCCGCGCGGCCACAGACCGGTTGCCTGTTCGTGCATGAACCAGGCATGAAACTCAGCCAGCCAATGCAGACCGGGCAGCACCTCGATGATATTCAGGCGATCACGCAGACGTGGATACGCTGGTGTCAGATCCTCCAGCAACAGCAGATTGCACTGCTCATCCCGATGGATTCCCAGCAGCCGTGGCACCTTGCACCGGGCATGGCAGCGCACTGCATAATGCTCGTACCAATGGCATTCGATGGCATAGGATCGCGCCTTGCGTGCAAACGATTGCTGCGTGTTCCAGCCTCTCGGATGAGAGGCATCTCGATCGGGAGCAATGTACTTGACGATGAGCGATTCATGCCCCGGAACATCGGTGCTCCAGCGCAGCAGACTTCCCTGGCCGCCCCACAGGGTCTGCAAGTGATTGCTCGGTGCGGCGTGACGCGCGCCGACAGCCCCACGGATGAACGCAGCAATGGCGGATTCGAGCAGGGTTTCAGCCGCCGCATCGACCTGCCTGTCAGACGCGCTCATCGACCTGCCTGCGAGACGACACCGCCGCACATGGCCTGGCTGACACCTGTGGTCGACGGAAAGCTGATCGGCAAGCCTCGCACGGTTCGCATGGCCAGGTAGGCAAAGCATTCTGCCTCGATGGCATCTCCTCGCCAGCCCTGTACTTCCGCCGGTTCGCACACCGGTGCTGCACGTTGCGCAAGCGCCCGCATCAGTGTCGGATTGTGTCGCCCCCCACCACAGACAATCAGCTTCGACGGTCGCTGTGGCAACAGATCCAGGGCCTTGCCCACCGCCGCGGCGGTGAAGGCTGTCAACAGGGCAGCTCCATCTGCAGCACTCAGCCCTTCAGCCATGCTCGCGGTGAAATCATTGCGATCCAGCGATTTGGGCCAGGCCTGCGTCAGATACGGGTGTTGCAGCAACTGCTCCAAACGCGATTCATCCACCGTCCCGGCTGCAGCCAGCTGACCATCGTGGTCCATCTCTCCCAGGCCCAGTCGGCTGATGAAATCATTCAGTGGTGCATTGGCAGGACCGGTATCGAAGGCGATCAGTGATTCGGCATGATCGGTCCAGGTCAGGTTTGCCACGCCGCCCAGGTTCAGCACGGCTGTGGACGAGTCCGCCCCCGAGCGCGTCAGCAGAGCCTGATGATAGATGGCCGACAAGGGGGCGCCCTGTCCACCGGCGCGCACGTCTGCACTGCGAAAATCGTGCACCACCGTGCAACCGAGGGTCCTGGCCATCAAGGCGCCGTCACCCAGTTGCCGGGTCGCACCCCGAGTCTCTGCCGTGGGTGCCCGGTGCAGGACCGTCTGCCCATGGAAACCGACCACGTCGATATCCATCATGCTCAGGCCCGCCTCACTCACCAGCTGTTGCACAGCGGCAGCCTGTGCCAGCGTCAGCCGCTCCTCGGCCTCGGCGAAAACGCTCGGTTCCTCGGCGGCAAACTGCCAGTGGCGAGCCTGTGCCAGTGCCTCGATCAGTAGCTGGCGTGTGGTCCGATCATAAGGCTTGAGCGCGTATCGGCCGAAGCTCTCGATATCGACACCATCGGTGCGCAACAGTGCCACATCGATATTGCCATCCAGTACGGTTCCGGTCATCAGGCCAACGGCCCATCGGGCTTGCATGCTACAGATCTCCGGTAGCGGTAAGTGCATCGGACACATCCCTGCGCAAGGAAACGATACCGCTGTCCGCATGACGCGTGGGATGGATGCGATTGCTGAGCAAGGTCCAGGCACACCCTGCGTCGAAATCTATCCACAAGCCTGTCCCCGTGAAACCGGTATGCCCGATGGTCCCGGCAGAACAGAATTTCCCACCCGACCACCCCGTATGGGCACGCTCCCAGCCCAGCGTCCGTGTGTCCGACACCGGTGTGCGCATGGCATCGATGACCGCCGGCGAGGCGGCCGTGCCCTGCAGCAGACCCTGCGCATGATCGAGCACGGCACCGGCCGTACCGAACAACCCCGCATGTCCGGCGCCCTGCAGGGCGTTGCAATTGTCATCGTGCACCTCGCCGCAGATCAGCCGCTGGCGCCAGGTACAGAATTCGGTGGCTGCGCAATGTTCGGCGGGCGCCTCGAATGCAAAGCCCGGCCCCGCAGGCATGGACCGGATGCGGACCCCGTGATACCTCTCCAGCGCCAGTCCCAGCAGAATGAAGTTGATATCCGAATAGACCGGTGGCGCACTGCGTTGCCGCCACTCGCGTTGCAGGACAAAGGCGCGCAACAGTTCGGCATCCCTGCCATAGGTGTATATGGGTTCAACCGCCGGGAACGCGCTCTGGTGACCCAGGCATTGGGCAAAGCTGACCTTGCGCTCCCAGGCATCGTTGTCATACTGGCGAAGATCCGGAAGCAGGCGCGTCAGTGGCTCATCCAGATCGATTGCTTCATCGCGCAGCAGCTGCAGAATGCGCGGCGCGGTAAAGATGACTTTGGTCAGGGAGGCCAGATCGAACCAGGTGTCGTCCTGCATGGCTCGCCGCTCAGGCGATACCTGCGCCAGGCCACGGCTGTACAGGCGACGCTGCCCCCCGATGTCGACGGTGCCCAGCACAGCGCCGGGGATGCGGCCGGCATCGATCTGTTCATCCAGCAGGGAGACCGCGCGTTTGAACGCACCCTCCGATATACCGCCAGTATCAGGCCTCATGGTGTTGTTTCATTCAAGTGGCAGGCACTCAGATGAGTGGCCTGCAGGTTTCTGTTATCGGTTATCGCGACCACGGCCTTGAGCTCGGGTCGTTGTCGCAGGCATTGTTCATGCACTTGCGGACAGCGCGTCTGGAAACTGCACCCTGCGGGTGGATCGGTCGGGTCAGGCAGTTCGCCCTGCAGGACGATGCGCTGCGCGTGTTTCGTGCTCAGAGACGGTATTGCGGATATCAGCGCCCGCGTGTAGGGATGCTGCGGCTGGTTCATCACGGCACGCGCCTCTCCGATTTCGACGATACGCCCCAGATACATCACCGCGATGCGGTCGCTGACGTGACGTATGACAGACAGGTCATGACTGATGAACAACAGCGACAAGCCCAACTCTGCCTGCAGCTCGGTAATGAGATTGATGATCTGGCTCTGCACCGACACATCCAGCGCAGATACCGCCTCATCGGCCACCAGTAGTTCGGGTTGCAATGCCAGAGCACGGGCAATGGCGATACGCTGGCGCTGCCCGCCGGAGAACTCGTGCGCATGCCGTGTCTGAACGTCACCGGACAGCCCCACCCGTTCCAGCAATTCGACAACCCGCAACTGTTGTTCGTGAGCCGAACCGACTCCGTGCACTTGCAGAGGTTCCCGGATGATCTTGCCGATGGTATGTCTGGGGTTCAGTGATCCGAAGGGATCCTGAAACACGATCTGCATGCGTTGCCGCGCACGCTGCAGCTCTGCCTTGCTCATGCGCATCACATCCTGGCCGTGAAAGCGCACCGAACCCCGCTCGACCCCGATCAGCCGCAACACGCTCTTGGCCAATGTCGATTTGCCGCAGCCGGACTCGCCGACAATCCCCAGAACCTCGCCTTTGGCCAGATTGAAGGACACCGCATTCAGCGCGCGCAGGGTCTTGCCCTCGCGAGTCCTGAAGGAGCTGGTCAGGTCTTGCACCTGCAGCAGCATCATGAGGCCGGGTTCCAGCAGCGCACCGTCCTGTTACCCGATTCGAGCTCTGGCATGCGTTGCGCGCAATCCTTGATCGCGTAGGCACAACGTGGCTCATAGGCACAGCCCGGCGGCCAGTGCCCGGGCGCAGGAACTCGACCCTCGATGGCCGGCAGGCGGCTACCCGGTGAGTTCAACGCAGGTACCGATTGCAGCAGGGCATTGGTATAACGATGAGCGGGTCGCTCGAAAACCGCGTCACACGACCCCACTTCCACCAGCTGACCACAATACATGACCGCCACCTGGTCACAGTACTGACGCACCAGCCCCAGATCATGAGTGATCAGCAATACCGCCATGCCCGTGTCCCGGCGCAGCTGGTCCAGCAGCTCCAGAATCTGTGCCTGCACCGTGACATCCAGTGCCGTGGTGGGCTCATCGGCAATCAGCAGCTGGGGCTCACAGGCCAGCGCCATGGCAATCATGACCCGTTGTCTCTGCCCGCCCGAGAGCTGGTGCGGGTAGCGTCTGATCATGCTCTCCGGCGATGCCATGCCAACCCGTTCCAGCAGGGCGACGGCCGCCTGTCTACCCTGTTGCCGCGTGCTGCCGCGGTGAATCTGCAACACTTCGGCTATCTGGTCGCCGATCCGGAAAACCGGATTGAGCGAGGTCATGGGCTCCTGGAAGATCATGGCGATGCGATTGCCACGCAGACGCTGTAGAGCAGGCGCATCCAGTGCTCGCAGATCCTGCCCCTGAAAGCGCACCGCGCCGGCACTGATGGTCAGTGGCGAGTCTTCCAGCAGATCCAGTACCGACAGCGCGGTCACCGATTTGCCACAACCGGATTCACCGACGAGTCCCAGCATGTCTCCGGCATCGAGCCGCAGGCTCAGATCCCGCACCACGGCGGCGTGCCGCAGAGTCACGCTCAGCCCTTCGATGGCCAGCAATGGCTCCGTCGGCATGTTGATCAAACGCCCTGTGTTGTCACTGGTGGCACATTATCATAAGCTCGATCAACATTTCGCCAACGCCTGCAGGCCATTGCCCATGAAAAAACCCGCTATCACACCGGTCCCTGCGTTGCTTCTCGGCGTCGGCTCACTGTTTCTGGGTGCCGTCAATGCCGCCACCCTGGATATTGCCATCGACTCCTCGCCAGCCGGACTGGATCCTCACCTGATCACGGCTTTCAATTCGGTTGTCATCGTGCAGAGTACCGTCTACGAAGGACTGACACGCATCGACAAGGACCTGTCCGTGGTGCCCGGCCTGGCCAGTAGCTGGACCGTCAGTGACGATGGAAAGCGCTATGAATTCACGCTGCCCGAAGGCGTCACCTTCCACGACGGTTCGGACTTCGATGCAGAAGATGTCGCCGCATCGATACGCCGCGTCCAGAGCGAGCAGATCGCATCCCCACTGGCCAGTCGGGTCACACCGATCACCAGCATGGAGGTACTTGACGACTTCACCATCGCTCTGAACCTGGATGAACCCTTCGCCGCCATCCTGTCCTCGCTCTCCGGCATCGCCATCGTACCGGCGGAGCTTGAGCTGGACAAACAGGCCCTGCAACAGATACCGGTGGGCACCGGACCGTTCAAGTTCGACAACTGGCAGCCCAACAGTCACATCAGCCTGACGAAATTCGATGATTACCGGGTCGACGGCTTGCCGAAGATCGATGAAGTCAAGGTGCACTTCGTGCCCGAGTCCGCCACTCGCCAGGTAGGCATCGGCAGCGGCGAATACGACCTGCTACCCGCCATCGACCCGGCAACCGCCCTGCAATTGCAGGCCAGCCCGGCAGTGACACTGCAGACCACTCGTGATGTGGCCTATACCCTGCTGGGCATGAATACCAGTCGCCCGCCACTGGATCAGGCGCCGGTCAGACGGGCCATCAACCATTTGCTGAATCGACAGGACATCATCAACGGTGCGCTGTTCGGCGCAGGCGTACCGGCCGGCCCGCTGTCCCCGGCACTGGCCACCTGGGCAGTGGATACGCAGGAGTTCGGGTGCTACCAGACCGACGTGGACAAGGCCACTGCCCTGTTCGAAGAGGCCAGTATCGACACACCGGTGAAACTGAGTCTGCTGGTACTGCCACGTCAGGATGCCCGCGATATCGCTCAGGTCATCCAGCAACAGCTGGCCGCCGGTGGCTTCGAGATCGAGCTGCTGAACAAGGAGATCGGTGAATTCGTGCAGGACTGGCGCAATTCGGACTTCGATCTGTTTGTCTCTGCCAACGGTGGCAGCCCGGACCCGGACGAATACTTCTACCGTACCTTTCGCAGCGGCGGATCAACCAATGTCTTCCAGTATGCCGACGCCGAGATCGATGCCTGGCTGGACGACGGGCGCAGACTGGTTGATCCGGATCAGCGCAAATCGGTCTACGACAAGGTGCAGACCAAGCTGGCCTGCGAAGGCCCCGTGGCCCATCTGGCCTACAGTGACATGACGACAGCGGTCGGCAACAAGGTCAGCGGCTTCGAGATACTCTCGACCGGCCGTCTGGCCAGCCTGCTCGATGCCAGCGTCGAGGACTGATGATCGGGTGAGCGTGACCAGGGCGGCCATCACACCGGAATACGCTGGATGACGATTCGCCAGTTCGTCACGCGCCTGCTCGAACTGCTGACAGTGCTGTTGGGTGTGTCGATCATCGTGTTCCTGATGATCCGCCTGATACCCGGTGATGCGGTGGCCATCATGCTGGGCGCCAACACCGAAATCACCCCCGAACGACTGCTGGAACTGCGTGCCAGGCTCGGGCTGGACCAGCCCCTGCCCCTGCAGTACCTGCAGTGGATAGGCGCTGCTCTGCAGGGAGACTTCGGCACCTCCATCTGGACGGGGCGCCCCATCACCAGCGAGATAGCCGCCAATATCTGGCCGACCCTGGAGTTGACGTTTCTGTCCATTCTGGTGGGCGCCAGTCTGTCTGTGCCCCTGGGTTGCTTCATGGCATCGGCCCGGGGCCGTGTCAGCGAACTGGCCGTTCGCATGGGAGCGATTGCCGGTCTGACCATCCCTTCCTTCTGGCTCGGTATCGTCATGATCTTTCTGGCTGCCAGCTGGTTTCCCGGCGTTTCGACCATCGGCCATGTGCCGTTTCTGGAAGACCCGCTGGCCAATCTGCAGCGCATGGCCCTGCCGGTCATTGCACTGAGCCTGCCGATGCTGGCCAATCTGTCGCGACTGGTCCGTTCTGCCATGCTCGATGCCTTGAGTCAGGACTACATCCGCACGGCACGCGCCAAGGGTGTCAGCCCACGAGGCATTGTCTATCGTCACGCGCTGCGCAACGCCCTGATTCCCTTTGTCACCAGCGTCGGCGTCTCCACCGGCTATCTGCTGGGAGGCTCGATCGTGATCGAACAGGTCTTTGCCATACCCGGGCTGGGCAGACTGGTTCTGGGGGCAATCGCCGAGCGCAACTATCCACTGGTGCAGGCAACGATTCTGGTGATGACCTTCGCGTTCGTCATGGTCAATTTCATCGTCGATCTGCTGTACCTGCTCATCGACCCACGCGTCAGTCATCGATGAAAGCCGTCGTGTTGCTGCAGCTTCTACGGCGAAACCCCTTGCTGGGCTTTGCCCTGCTGCTGGTGCTGCTCCAGGTGCTGCTGGCCTTGCTGGCACCGTTTCTGGGTTTTCAGGACCCCTATCATCAGGTCATGGTGCAGCGCATGAAACCACCGGGTGAACTGAACCTGCTGGGTACAGACCATCTGGGCCGGGATGTGCTGTCACGCATCGTGCATGGCTATCGCAGCTCCCTGCTGACCTGCTCGATGGCAGTGCTGCTGGCACTGCTGACAGGCGGCACGCTGGGACTGCTGGCAGGCTTCTATCGCGGCTGGTTCGATCGCGTCGTCATGCGTATCATGGATATCTTCTTCGCCTTTCCCATCATGCTGCTGGCCATCGGCGTCATTGCCATTCTCGGGCCCGGTCTGTGGGGTGCCGCGCTTGCCATCGGCATCGTCTATACGCCCATTTTCGCCCGTCTGCTGCGTGCGCCGGCACTGATCGTCAGCGAAAGCGAATACGTGATGAGTGCTCGTGCCATCGGCGCATCCGATGCTCGCATCCTGTTCCACCACATATTACCGAACCTCAGCTCACTGATTCTCGTGCAAACCAGCCTGCTGCTGTCGGCAGCGGTACTGGTGGAGGCCTCCCTGTCCTTTCTCGGTCTCGGCGCACAGCCGCCGGTACCGTCGCTCGGGCTGGCACTGTCGGAGGGGCGCAATTTTCTGATGCTCTCACCCTGGCCAGCCGTTTTCTCCGGGCTGGCCATCCTGTTTCTGTCGTTCGGTTTCAATCTGCTGGGCGATGCCTTGCGAGATACCCTCGATCCACGATTACGTGGCAATGAGTAGTAAACTGCCCACTTCACTCCATCAACCCACCAGACAAGACATCCATCACATGAGTCTCTTTGCAAACAAGCCGGCAGTTGGTCAGCCACTGCCAGAGCTGGACATCAAGCTGGTCGACGGCACATCGCTGACCGTTGGAACACCCAGCGACAAATACACCCTGCTGGTCGTCTACCGCGGCAAGCACTGCCCACGCTGCAAACGCTATCTGAACAAGCTGGAATCCATGTTGCCGGACTGGCAGGCCGCTGGCATGCGTGTCATCAGCCTGTCTGCAGACACACAGGAGCGAGCGGCAGCCGACGTCGAGGAATTCGGCTGGACGTTTCCGGTTGGCTACGACCTGTCCGAGGAGGACATGCGGCGCCTGGGCCTGTACATCACCGAACCGCTGAGCCCTGATGAAGCTCCCCGTCGCTTTGCCGAGCCGGGCATCTTCTGCCTGCGTCCCGATGGCGCTATCCAGATCGTCTGCCTGTCCAACGGACCCGCTGCACGACCAGACCTGGAAGAGCTGCTGGACGGCATGAATTTCAATATCAAGAACGATCGTCCGACTCGTGGAACCGTCGAATAGATGACTCAACACCAGAGACAGGAAGCGCCGTACGGTACCTGGGCATCGCCGATCACGGCCGAGATGCTGATCAGTGGTGGTTCCAGCATCACCGAAGTGGTGCCCGACGGTGACAGTGTCTGGTGGGCCGAGTCGCGCCCCTCTGAAGGGGGGCGCATTGCCATCATGCGCTGGCAGGATGATGTCACGCGGGAAGTCACGCCCGTGGAGACCAATGTTCGCACTCTGATGCACGAGTACGGCGGTGGCGCCTGGTGGGCCGGCAACGGCACCCTGTGGTACGTCGATTACGCCGACCAGCGACTCAGATCGCTCGAACCGGGACAATCTCCACGACTTCTTTCGCCTGCCCCCGCCCGGGAACGTGCCTTGCGCTATGCGGACATGCGACCCACACCCGATGGTCACTGGCTGATAGCGGTTGTCGAACGACATGACAGTGCCGGCGATGACGAAGCAGTGATGCCGGAGAACCTGATCATGGCCATTGCCACCGACGGTTCCGGAAACTGTATCGAGCTGGCTACCGGCAGCGATTTCTACGGTTCACCCTGCATTGCGCCCGATGGCCGATCACTCGCGTGGGTGGAATGGCAACACCCGAACATGCCCTGGGACGACAGTTGCCTGAAGCTGGCCCAACTGGAGTCATCGGCTGAAGGCATTGCCATCAGTGATACCCGTGAGGTCGCCGGTGGTCAGAACGAGTCCATCGTCGAACCTTCCTGGTCTCCGGATGGCACCCTGCACTACCTGTCCGATCGCTCGGATCTGTGGCAGCTGTATGCACTCGGTCAGGCAGAACCGGTGCTGCAGGTCGATGGCGAAATCGGTTACCCACCCTGGGTCCACGGACTCATGCGCTATGGCTTCGATACCCGAGGCAAGGCGCTGGCGGCCTGTTTCAAGGGAGGCATCGACCATCTACCCGGTTTTCCGGAAGGCACCAGTTTCCACTCGGTACGCTTCTCGGGAGACAGACTTGCGTTTTCATGTGCGTCCTGGACGCAGGAGTCCGCCGTGTATTTCGACGGGCAATGGGTCAGCACCCCCAGGCGGCTACCCTTTTCAGACGACTTTCTGCCCGCACCGGAGGTCATCAGTTTTCCGACCGGCGGCAATGCGGACGACACAGCTCATGCATTGTATTATGCACCGGCCCATCCGGACTATCAGGCGCCTGCCGGCACCCGACCACCACTGATCGTGCTGGCACATGGCGGACCGACATCAGCAGCCCGTTCCCAGGTGTCGCTGGCTCAGCGCTTCTGGACCAGCCGTGGATTTGCCGTCGTCGATGTCAACTATCGGGGCAGCAGCGGTTTCGGGCGAGCCTACCGCAAGAAACTCGAGGGTGAATGGGGAATCGCCGATGTACAGGATTGTGTGGCTGTCGCCAATTACCTGGTGGCTCGCGGCGATGTCGATGCCGACAGACTCATCATTCGAGGTGGCAGCGCTGGTGGATTTACCGTGCTCTCGGCACTGGCCTTTCACGACACCTTCACCGCCGGCACCAGCCTGTACGGTGTGGCCGACCTGGAAGCACTGGCCAACGATACGCACAAGTTCGAATCACGTTATCTGGACAGCCTGATCGGCGCCTGGCCGCAGGATGCCGAGGTCTACGCCGAACGCTCGCCAATCAACCACCTGGAAGGATTCAGCGCTCCGATGATCGTCATGCAGGGTTCGGATGACAGGATCGTGCCACCCAACCAGTCACGCATGATCGTCGATGCACTCGACGCCCGCAAACTGCCGGTAGCCTACCTCGAATTCGACGGCGAGCAACATGGTTTTCGACAAGCCTCGACCATCATGACGGCCATCCGATCGGAACTGAGCTTCTACGGGCAGGTGTTCGGGTTCGAACCATCGGGAGAAACGGTACCGGTTGATATCCGCAATCTGTCACCGGAATGCTGAGGATACACCTCGTGTGTAGGGTCTGTGCGGTGGAGAATGCCAGGGTCTACACCGCAACTTTCTCATGCACCGGGAGTCGAATCGACAAGTGGTCCGTGATGTGACAGGCAATGCACGTAGATCCTGGCATTCACGGTATGACAACATGGATCCATCCAAGAGGCCGATACGGATAATCTACACACCAGGCACTCTCGACAGGAACGTTGCCCTGCTTTGCTGTACCTTTCAGAGTAGCGCCCGTTTCTGCCGCCTCGGCGGTCCATCCACGAATCAGGAGTACTGTCCTTGATCGTACGTATTCTAGCCGTCATCGTTCTGTGTACCAGCATTCCTGCGCTGCATGCGCAGGAGGCAGCCTACACCACAGGTATCGCCAGACAGACGATTCCGAGCCTGATCGACTGCGGTCCGGAATTTCGCAACAGCGCCGTGGGTGAAATCAAATCCAACGAAAGCCGTGTACGCACAGTACCGGCGGCAACGAACTTCGAATCGGCCCCGAAGGCATCGGATCTGTTCAACGAGTGTGGTGGTTCCGAACTCTCGTCAAGCTCGCAACTCGATTTGCAGGACATTCCCTTGCTGGATGCTGGCGGCAGTGAGGAATTCGTGATGTACCTGCTCGCAGACAATTATTTCGAACTGCATGTCAACGGCAAGCTGCTGGCGGTGGATCCCGTGCCGTATACACCGCTGAATTCCAGCGTCGTGCGATTCAAGGCCGACCGGCCACTCACGATTGCCGTCATGGCGGTCGACTGGGAGGAGAACCTGGGACTGGGCTCGGAGAACCACAGTGGTCTGGCTTTCAATCCGGGTAAGGGTGGCTTCATCGCTCATCTGCAGGATGCCTCCGGGAACTCCGTGGCGATCACCAACAGACGCTGGCGTGCACAGACCTTCTATACCTCACCGCTGAAGAATCGCAACTGCCTGGTCGCCTCTCGCCAGATTCGGCGCAGCACACCGTGTGATACACGCGGAGAGAATTATGCAGGGGGATTTTCCGGGGCTCACTGGAACCTGCCAACCGACTGGATGAGCCCCGCATTCAATGACAGCATCTGGCCTTCGGCCTCCATCCACTCCAACGCCAGTGTTGATGTCAGCAACTCTCCGGCCTATACCCGTTTCAGGGATATCTTCGACGCCGAGGGCGCGGATGCCAACTTCATCTGGACATCCAACCTGATGCTCGACAATCTGGTCATCTTGCGTACCACGGTCAATTGAATCCGGCGGTGGGCCGGCAACCGACGTGTTGCAGCACTAGTCAATCCGCCGCTGCTGCACGCGCTGCCCTGCCGACAGATCGGACGACGGATACAGAACCACCTGATCATCCTCGTCCAGCCCCTCCAGTACCTGGGCCTGTACACCATTGTTTCTACCTGCCTGAATGCTCTGCAACACGGTTCTCCCCTCATCAACACGGAAGACCGCCCACTCGCCGCGCTCGCGAAACAGCGCACTGGCCGGCACGATCAGACTGTCGTCCGATTCCCAGACAACGATTCGGGTCTCGATCCGAAATCCATGACCCAGCCCACGGTAGGACTCCGCATCACTGATCAGACGGATAACGGTGTTGACACGCTGCTCCTCAACGCCCAGTGCCGAGAATCTGGTAAAGGCGAAGGGATCGACCCGCAGCACCTCGCCATCGATGAGCCCCTCGCCACCCCAATCGTCCATGAACACTCGCTGGCCTGCCGATACCTGAACGGCATCGGTGGACAGCAGATCAACCACCACTTCCAGATTGCCATTGATATCCCCGATTTCCATGATGGGAGTTCCTGCAGGCAGGGTGGTTTCACTCTGCTGCAGGATGCGCAGAACCGAACCTGATGCCGGTGCGAGAATGGGAATATCGCCCTCTCCGGAAGCAGTCGCTGCATTCATCCCCTGATCATCGAAACCGATCAACTGCGCTTGCGCATTGGCCAGTTCAGCCTGACGCATGGCAATGGCCGCCTCGGCCGTATCCACATGGGCCTGCGCCACACGTGCTTCCTGCCGTGTGCGATCCACCGCGGCCTCGGTGGTCATGCCCTGTCTCGCCAGTTGACCGGTGCGATCCTGCTCCGAGCGCGCCAGATCCCGGTTGGCAATGGCCGCATTGAGATCCGCCCTGGCCACACGCAAGGAGGCATCGGCCGCAGCCACCAGCGCGCGGGCCTGCTCGCGCGTGCGCACATCCAGTGCTGCCGGGTTGCTCGGCCTCATGTAAGCGATAACCGTATCCCCCTTGTGCACTGTGGCCCCGGGATCGAGCTGCACCCGCAGCAACCTGCCTGCGACGGGTGTCGAGACCATGTAGGCGTCGCGTACTCGGGTCCGCCCTTCGTCATCGATGGTCAGGCGCATCGGCCCACGGTTCACCTCACCGATATCGATCAACGTAGGGCGAGGCCAGAATGCCACCAGGAGCGCAACGGCCAGAAGCAACAATGCCAGGAGGCTCAGATAGACACGTGAACGCTTTCTACTGTCCCACATGGCGCTCTACTCCTTCGTTTTCAATGCCGACACCATGTCGATGCGGTCGATATCCCGCTTCACCAGCCAGCCGGATGTGACGGCCGCAGTGATCACGACAAGGATTGCAAAACCATGACTGCCCGGATCCACGACAACAGGTATCTGGTAGAGATCCGTGGAAAAACCGGCTGCAATGCCGAATGACAGGTAAAAGCCCAGTATGGCACCCAGCGGCAGCGCTGCCAGCGTCACTACAAGCAGCTCACCCAGAAGAACGAAAGCGACTTCCGCGCGAGTGAAGCCGAGAACACGCAGGCTGGCCAGATCGTGGGCTCGTTCGGCGTGGGCGATGCGTGCCGTGTTGTACACGATGCCGAAGGTGATGACAAAGGCGATGGCCCCCATCACATAACGAATGGCACCTGCCCCCGAGTCCATCAGTTTCCTGAAGGCCAGACTGGCGTCCGCCTGACGACTGACACCGGCAACCGAGGGCAGATCACGCAAGGCTCGGTAAATCGATGCAGCTGCCATGGCATCGATGCTCAGATAGGCACCGGAGACTCGATGCGGCTCACGCAGGGCTCGATTCAGGGCATTCAGATCCATATACGCCGGCGAACCCAACAGACTCTCTGCTATTCCCGTCACAGGCAGTTGCAACACAGCTTGGTGAGCATCTCGCACCTCAACCGTCAGGGTGTCACCGGGGGCAACATGAAGCCAATCAGCCAGTGAACGGGACAGGGTGATGCCACCAGGCTGCATGATGATACCTGCAAGATTGCTATCGACCGCCCGGTACAGGCTGGCCTCTGCCGGAATACCCTCGATGGCACCACGATAGCTGTACAGACCATGTCGCAAGGTGGCAGACACGGTCCTCATCGCCTGAACCTGCAGCACGCCTGGCAGACGTTGCAGTTCGTGAAGCGAGGTGTCGGACAACGGGTGAATGAAAGTGACCGTGATATCGCTACGGTCCACCACGCCGAAAGCCAGCTGAATGGTACGATCGAATCCTGCAAGCATCGTCAGCATGGACAGGGAAAGGGCCATACCGCAGGCAATGCCCAAAACCGCCCCTGCCATACGACCCGGTTGTCGACTGACACGACGCCAGACCATTCGAGTGGGTTGGTCGAGCAGGCGGTTCAATGTCCCGCCAAAGCGCCCTGCTCGACTGAAATCCTGCGGTGCAGCCGCCTGCATGGCACTGGCTGGCGTCAGAGCGAATACCTGACGCAGAACCAGCAGCCCGCCACTGACAGCGGCCGCCAATGCAACACCGATGCCGGCAACAAAAGAAGACGGTTCAAGCTGAAAGACCAGAAACGGAAACTGGTAATAGGCCGCGTACACCTGAATCATCGCGCGCCCGGCGACAATACCCAGAATACAGCCCAGCAATGCGCCACCCGAAGCGATGAGCATGACCATCTTCAGATAATGCAAGGCGACTTCTGTGTTGCTGTAGCCGAATGCCTTCATCAGGCCGATCTCTGTTCGCTCGGCATGTACCATTCTGCTGATGACGATATAAAGCAGAAAGGCGGCAACCGCCATGAAGATCGGTGGTACGCCCACGGCTGCCGCAGACAGACCTTCGATCTCCTCCGTGATGAAGCGATTCGACACCTGATCGGCGAGCGGATAGGCCCCCGAGCCGCCATGAGGCGCCAGCATGCGATCCACCGCCGCCAGCACGGCTGCTTGCTTCGCTCCCCGTGACAACGCCAGGAGCACCTCGTTGATGGCTCCCTGCATGTCGAAGGTGGCAGCCATTGCTGCATGGCTCATCCAGATAACAGCGAATCGGGCATCATCAGGCACCAGCTCACTCGGGGCCGGGGTGTAGAGAAACTCGGGAGATTCTGCAAGCCCGGCAATACGCAGAGTACGCCGAAGACCATTCAGGGTGACTGACAGCTGATCACCCGGACGCAAGCCCCATGCCTGCGCAAAGTTGCGCAACAGCAGGATTTCGTCGCGTCGGTGACTGTCCTGACGCCGCCCGTCAGTCAGGTAGATGTCGTTGAGTCCGGGGTCACCAGAGTCCGGAAGCGACACTGCGCGTACCTGCACCGGCAGGTCCGAGCCCTCAGGATTGACCAGACCAGCACCAATGACCCTGCCTTCGACCGAGGCCACGCCATCAATCGATGCAAGCCTTGCCAGTATTGCCTCAGGTGCCCGGGTGACAGGCGCAAAGATGTCCGCCAGACGGTAGCGCTCGTAATAGGCTGCTCGCGTCTCGGTCAACGAGGAGACAAGGCCACTCATCATGACCAGCATCATCACCCCCATGGCGATGACCATGCCGATGGCCAGAACCTGACCTCGCATGCGCCGCAGATCACGCAGCAGCTTGCGATCAAGCGGGTTCACCACTCGATCTGATCGGGCGAGGACCTGTCTGCATTCAGAATGATTTCACGGACACCTCCATCGGAAAAATGGATCACCCGATCGGCCATTGCTGCCTGCGAAGCGGCGTGAGTGACGATGAGAACGGTAGTTCCCAGTGATTCGTTGACCTCCTGCAACACCTGCAGTACCGCCCTCCCGGTCTTGCTGTCCAGAGCACCGGTCGGTTCATCACAGAACAGTACTGCCGGTTGCTTGGCAACGGCGCGGGCAATGGCAACTCGTTGTTGTTCACCGCCAGAGAGCTGTGAGGGGAAATGATCGACTCGTGCTTCAAGACCGACCATGGCCAGGGCCTCATCAGGATCCATGGGATCACGAGCGATTTCGGTAACCAGCTCGACATTCTCTCTGGCCGTCAGGCTGGGCATCAGGTTGTAAAACTGAAAGACGAAGCCGATATGCTCGCGCCGGTACCGCGTCAGCTGAGCATCGGTCATATCGCTCAGATTCCGATCGTGAAAATGAACGCTGCCCTGGCTTGGCCGATCCAGTCCGCCGATGATGTTGAGTAGCGTTGATTTGCCACTGCCTGAAGGCCCCAGCAGCACGACAATCTCGCCCTGGGGGATATCCAGATCGACACCACGCAAGGCATGCACCACCGAGCGACCCTCACCATAGGTCTTGCTCAGGCCCGATACCCGATAGATCAGCGAATGCCGTGCATGTCCTGCTGCCTGCATGTCGGCACTCCCGGGGTTGTGGCGGGATGCCGTTGCCTGGCTGGCACTGTCGTCAGCGTTCACCAACCCGGATTGATGTCCCCTGCACAGAGTCATTGTCGTCCTCCGGTTCTCGAGGATCATTGGACGCGGGCAACACTCTGGAGGAGGCTGCACTTGCCAACAGTTTTCTCAGCATATCGGGTTCGCAGGGTTTGTGCAGCATCGGGTAACCGAGCAGCTTGATGTCCTTCAATCGCTCGGGGGCAATATCCCCGGTCAGGATGATGGCTGGAATCTCGGTCTGAAGATGCTCGCGGATGCGCCGGATGACATCGCCACCGGTCTCTCCCTGCCGCAGGCGGTAGTCACTGATGACAACGTCCGGCATCTCACCGATTTCATCCAGTTGCTGCAAGGCAGCGTCACCGGAAACGGCGGTCATGACAATGCATCCCCAGGTCTCGAGCAAGCCCTCTATCGCCAGGCAGACTTCCTCTTCATCATCGATGACCAGAACGAACAGGGAATCTACCTGCTCGCCAGGCGTTTCCACAAAGCCGACAGGCAGATATTGACACTTCGAGCGATCACCCAGAGGCATGCCGACCAGAAATCGTGCGCCGCCTCCGTCTGTGGATTCCGTGCGGATTTCCACGCTCAACAGAGCGGCCAGTCGCTTGACGATCGACAAGCCCAGGCCGATACCCTGGTTCCTGTCCCGCTCGACATTGCCCAATTGCACGAATTCCTCGAAAATCCGCTTTCTGTCTGCCTCCGGAATGCCAACCCCGGTATCCTCGATGGACAACCAGACACGACCTCTTTCCACCCGGGTGCTCAGCACCACCCCGCCTTCCTCGGTATAGCGTATGGCGTTACTGGCCAGGTTGCGGATCAGGCGTTCCAGCAACAATGCATCCGTGAAGATCACATGGTCAGCCAGCTCCACATCGAAAAACAGCTGCTTCTCCGCAGCAAGCGGCTTGAATTCCCCTTCGATCTGCGCAAGCAGACTGTCAAGATAGATATCCTTCTTTTCGACAGACAAGGTGCCGGCATCGAGTTTGGAGATATCCAGCAAGGCATTGAACAGATCTTCCAGAGATTTCACCGATGAATCGATCTGCGATACCAGCGTCTTGTGCTGCGTATCGCGGGTCTGCAATTCCAGTGTGGCCGTGAACAGACGCAGCGAGTGCAGTGGCTGGCGCAGATCATGGCTTGCGGCGGCCAGAAATTTCGATTTGGCGTGATTGGCCTGCTCTGCCAGCTCCAGCGCAGCCTCTGCCCGCTGCTTCTGTTCACGCAGACTTTCCAGCAGGTTCTGGTTCTCGTATCGCATGTTGATCGACTGCACGATCGATCCGCGGATACTGCGAGAGATACCCAGCGTGATGAAGAGATAGAGCAGAATCAGACCGGCAATCCAGTGGTATCCAACCTGTTCGAACCCGGAAAAGCGATACGCCACCGGCAGCATGATGGGAAAGATGTACATGACGTACATCGGCAACAGATGAACCACCGCCGCGGTTGCACTGGCCACCAGCCCGGTAACCATCATGACGACCAGCAGATTTCCCAGAGGGTCGTTCTCGGAGACAGCAAAGAACGAGATGACACCGAAACAGCAGGCAAAGGAGAACGACAACAAGGTGGCAAGCACAATGCGTCCCTTGACATTCTCCGCCGTGGTGCTTGTCTGGTTCCAGTGTCGCAGACACCTGAACCTCACGGCGCTGATCGTCAGAACCACGATCAGCCAGGTCAGCCGGAAGTGCAGGGGCAACTGATCATGCAAGGCCACGAACAGCGCCAGCGCTGCCAGCACCGACCCGGAGATGATCCAGACAAGGTTGCTGCACAGCAAGATGAACTTGTCGATCTGGGTGCCCTGCTCCCGCTGTTGCCATACTGGCAAGGGCCTCCCGACAAGCTCGCTCTGAGCGTCAACCGTCGGCATCGGTAACGACTCGATACAGGCGGCCATCGAAGTGAATGCGGTCGTTGTTCACGATCTTGCGACGCCGACGGAATTCGTCTTCGCCATTGACCTGCACCAGTCCCTCGTCAATCAGCAGCTTGGCTTCGGCCCCACTTGCCGCAAGCCCTTCGAACTTGAGGATCTTGTACAGCTCCACCGGCTCGCTACGCAGGAATACCGTGGAGCAGCTTTCTGCTTCGTCGTTGGATGGAGCCGGAGTCTGTACAGACATGTCTGAGTATCTACTTGCGTTTCAGCGCTCAGAGTACACCGAGCGCACCGAGCGGGGAAACCGCTAACCTAAACTTAATAACAGCCTGAAAGGTAAAAGCAAGTGACGTTTCTGTGTCGAATTGTAACAAGCGGGTACGATCGGGACCGCAACACCGCTGGCGATCAATGACTCTGTGTTCCGTGAGTCGCTACCCGCACGCCGAAACCTGTTTCACCGTGGAAACAGGCTACACCGTGCACCAAGATCAACTGGCTTTTGCCAGATCCATTTCATTGGCATTGATGGTGGTTATCAGCTCCTGCAACACCTCATCGGCCTTGTCATTGTCGATCTGACAGGTACCGGCAGCAGCATGCCCGCCACCGCCATACCGCAGCATCAACTCGCCGACATGTGTCTTGCAACTACGATCGAAGATCGATTTGCCGGTGGCGAAGACCGTGTTCTGCTGGCGGAAACCCCACAGTTGGTGAATGGAGATATTGCATTGTGGAAACAGTGCGTAGATGCTGAATCGACTGCCCGGATGAATGGTCTCTTCATTGCGCAGATCCAGCACGACCAGATTGCCGTGAACCGTACTGCAACGCAGAATCTGCTCCTTGAATGCGGCCTGGTGCTCTTCGTACAGTTCTATGCGTTCGCGTACGTCGGGCAGAGCGAGGATCTCGTCGATGGTGGATTCCTTGCAGTAATCGATCAGGGACATCATCAGCGCGTAGTTGGAAATGCGGAACTCGCGAAAGCGGCCCAGACCCGTACGTGAATCCATCAGCATGTTGAGCAGTTCCCAACCCGTGGGTTCCAGCACTTCCTGCATGCTGAACTGCGCGGAGTCGGCCTTGTCAACCGCTTCCATCATTTCGTCCCAGCTCTCGGGAAAGGTGGCATGCCCCCCGAAATGCTTCCAGACGACACGCGCCGCCGACGGAGCCTCGGCGTCGATGACATAGTTGTCGACACTGGTGTCATTCCGACGGGTTTCCGATTCATGGTGATCGAACACCATGTGCGCGCCCGCCACATACGGCAGATTGGTGGTGATATCACGCGGACCGATCTCGATCTTGCCGTCCTGCATGTCCTTGGGATGGACAAACTCGATATCATCGATCATGTCCAGATGCTTCAGCAAGACAGCGCAGACTAGTCCATCAAAGTCACTGCGTGTCACAAGTCGATAGAAATCGGTCATCAGAAGGTTTCAATCATCAGCAATTGTCTGTGAACTGGAATCGGCGACTTCACTGACGGGTTGAGCCGACTCGGGAAAACTGCGACTTTGCTGACTCCGGAGTGCAATCCAGTTCACAGAATAACAGGCCTGGCAGGATCTGCAGCCAGGCCCGTTCGCAACGCCGATGCCTTGCGCGGAAGACTATTTGCTGCCTTCCAGAGCTGCCTTCAGAGACAGGGCAAGTGCCGAAGGTTGTTCGCTGTTGCCGCTGAACGAATTGCCGGCCCCCTTCTGACGTCCCTGAGAAGAACCGCCGTTAAGGCGATCACGCGAGTCCGGGCGCTGCCCGGATCGACTGCCTCGCGGGTTCCGTTCACCGGAGCGGGCCCCTGAATCACGTGCAGCGGGCCGTCCACCGGCGCTCTCCGCATCATCACTCAGGCGCATGGAGAGCCCGATACGCTGTCGTTCGACATCGACGGCCATGACCTTGACCTTGACGATATCCCCGGCCTTGACCACATCCCGAGGATCCTTGACGTAGGTCTCGCTGAGTGCCGAAATATGGACCAGGCCATCCTGATGCACACCGACATCGACGAAGGCACCGAAGGCAGTCACATTGGTCACCTTGCCTTCCAGTACCTGATTGGGAACCAGATCGCTGACCTTCTCGACACCCTCGGCAAATTGCACTGCCCGGAATTCCGGCCGGGGATCGCGACCCGGTTTCTCCAGTTCCTTGAGAATATCCTGCACGGTCGGCAGACCGAATTGCTCATCGGTGTACTTTGCCGCATCGAGCGACTTCAGATAAGCAGTGTCGCCAATCAGTTGTTCCAGCGATTTGCCGGTGTCCTTGATGATGCGTTCAACCACCGGGTAGGCTTCAGGGTGTACTCCGGACGCATCCAGGGGGTCGCGACCATTGGGAATGCGCAGGAAGCCCGCCGCCTGCTCGAAGGCCTTGGGCCCGAGACGCGGAACCTTCTTCAATTCCTTGCGACTGGAAAACTTGCCCATCTCATCACGATAGGCCACGATGTTGCTGGCCAGTGTGGGGGTGAGGCCTGCCACACGCGACAGCAAGGCTGCCGAGGCCGTGTCCAGATCCACCCCAACCGAGTTCACGCAATCTTCCACGGTGGCATCCAGGCTTTTGGCCAGTGCGGTCTGCGAGACATCGTGCTGGTACTGACCGACGCCGATGGCCTTCGGATCGATCTTGACCAGTTCCGCCAGAGGATCCTGCAGACGCCTGGCAATCGAGATGGCTCCGCGAATGGTCACGTCCAGATCCGGAAACTCATCCTCGGCCTGTTTCGATGCGGAATAGACGGAGGCGCCGGCCTCGGACACGACCACCTTCGTCATCAGTCGAGATTGCCCGGCAGCCCCCTTGCGCATGCCGGCAATGAGCTCATCGGCCAGCTTCTCGGTTTCACGACTGGCGGTGCCGTTACCGATCGCAATGAGCTCCACCGAGTGTCTGGTACACAGGGCGCCCAGTGTCGCCATCGATTGCGCCCACTGCTGTTGCGGCTTGTGTGGATAGATGGCGGTGTGATCGACCACCTTGCCGGTAGCATCAATGACGGTCACCTTGACGCCGGATCGATAACCCGGATCCAGTCCCAGTGTCGGCCGAGGTCCGGCAGGTGCTGCGAGCAACAGGTCCTGCAGATTGGCGGCAAACACGCTGATGGCCTCTGCATCGGCCCGGGCACGCAATGCGCCGAGCAACTCGGTTTCCAGATGCAGTGACAACTTGATCTTCCAGGTCCATGCCACCACCTGCTGGCGCCAGTCATCCGCCGGGCGTCCCTCATGACGAAAGCCCAGATGCGACCCCACCAGGTTGACACAACCATCATCACCGAATTCATCGCCCTGTTTCAGTTGCAGACTCAGCGACAAGGCCCCTTCGGTGCGCCCTCGAAACATGGCAAGGGCGCGATGGCCGGGGACCCGTGCCAGCGCCTCCTGATGATCGAAATAGTCACGAAAATTGGCACCTTCCTGCTCCTGCCCCTTGACCAGAGACGCACACAGAAACCCCTGGTTCTGCAGCAATTCGCGCAGTCGTGCAATCAGGGAAGCATCTTCGGCAAAACGCTCCATCAGAATGGCGCGAGCGCCATCCAGTGCTGCCTTGGCATCTCTGATGGCTTCCTTGTCATCGGCCTCCGGTGAGGGGGTCAGATACTTTTCCGCTTCGCTGGCGGGGTCCACCATGGGCTCTTGCCAGAGCAATTCCGCCAGCGGCAGCAATCCGGCCTCGATGGCAATCTGCCCCTTGGTCCTGCGCTTCTTCTTGTACGGCAGGTAGAGATCTTCCAGCTCGGCCTTGGTGGCGGCGTCATGAATCTTCTGCCGCAGTGCGGCATCGAGTTTGCCCTGCTCGTCAATGGACGCCATGATGGTCGCGCGCCGATCATCAAGCTCACGCAGATACCCCAGGCGCTCTTCCAGTGTTCTGAGCTGGTTATCCGTGAGGCCACCGGTGAGCTCCTTGCGATAACGAGAGATGAAGGGCACCGTGGCACCACCATCCAGCAGTTCGATGGCCGCGCGTACCTGATGTTCACCGGCCTCTACTGCCTGTGCGATCTGGGAGGTAATACGATTGCTTGCGAGGCTTGCAATATCGCTCATGTCAATTTCGTGATTGTGTGTTTGTCGTGCCTGTCGTTGGAAGACAGGTATGCAGGAGATCGAAGTGTAGAAGTATATTGGCAGGAACTCGACAACGCACCCGCCATGGGGCGTCTGACGTGCCAGTTGCCGTCAGCTGGCGCTTGCGAGAGTGTTATCAGCCCAGTGAATGTCTGACCTGAATCAGCTCGGCCATGATCGAGATGGCAATCTCGGCAGATGTGCGACTGCCGATGGACAGCCCGATCGGGCCTCGCAGGCGAGCTATCGCATCGGCAGGCACATCCAGACCTGCCAGACGTTTGACACGCTTTTCGTAATTTCGCACCGAGCCCAGTGCACCGACATAGAACGCCTTGCCCGGCAAGGCTTCCAGCAAGGCCAGATCGTCGATATTGGGATCATGTGTCAGTGCCAGCACCGCACTGTGCGGATCATTGGCAAATTGCAGAACCGCATCATCCGGGCTGTCTGACAGAATGGCAACGGAGGGGACGTTCCAGGCTTCCCGGAAATGTTCCCGGGGTTCCACCACCAGCACTTCGAAATCGATGGCCTGTCCGAACTCCGCCGCAAAACGCGACAGCTGCCCGGCACCGACGATCAGCAATCGCCAGGAGGGGCCAAAAATCTGTCGCATGAGCTGTCCGTCCCAGCCGAATCGATCACTGCGACTTGCCGGTGCCAGGGTCGCCTCACTGTTACCGATGCTGACTTCGCGTCGTACCCGCTCTCGCCTGCCGAGCCGTTCCAGCAGATCCAGCAGCGCAGCAGCACTGTCCAGTGTTTCGAAAACCAGCTCCAGTTCACCACCGCAGGCCAGCCCGAATCGCCGGGCTTCCTCATCATCCACCTTGTGGGTGTGAGCACGGGACGCCGCCTGCCCGCGAAAGCTCTCCGACAACTGCTTTTCGACACAACCGCCCGAGACCGAGCCCACCAGTACACCGTCATCACGTACGGCCGCAATCGAACCGACCGGACGTGGCGATGATCCCCAGGTGCGAACCACCGTGACAAGTTCCACTCCATGACCCGCCTGCAACCAGACCAGTGCCTGTTCCAGTACCTCGAGGGCACCGTTCTTCATACCGAGACTCGTGCTCATCGGCAGGCGCAACCCGCAGCATGGATCCCGACCACCGCGGATGCGGCAAACGGCGCAGCCGGACATCCCGGTTCAGTGGCCACACCGCAAACCTTCGTCTTGATTGCATCGAACTGGAGCATGCCGTCATCAGTGTCCATGAATTCTCGTCTGACAGATTACCACTGCACTCTGTCGCTGGGGTAGAGCCGACTGATCACGCTCCGCGCAGCCATCAGGCATCGCCGTGTCCCCGTCAGACATGTTTGCGACCTTCCCGGGATACCTGACCCCTGTCAATTCAGTCATTCTGACGGCACTGTCACCGCCAAGAGGATCACCACACCCATGACGCATCTGACCGACATCGAGATTGCACGCGCCGCAACCAGTCAACCGATTCAGGAAATCGGCGAGAAGCTGGGTATCGATAGTGAACATCTGCTTCCCTACGGCCACGACAAGGCCAAGGTGTCGGCCGAATTCATCGCATCACTGAAGGACAGGCCCGATGGCAAGTTGATTCTGGTGACTGCCATCAACCCCACGCCTGCCGGTGAGGGCAAGACCACCACCACCGTGGGCCTGGGCGATGGCTTGAATGCCATCGGCAAGAAGACGGCCATCTGCATTCGCGAAGCATCGCTGGGACCGTGCTTCGGCATGAAGGGAGGTGCCGCCGGAGGCGGCTATGCGCAGGTCATACCGATGGAAGACATGAACCTGCATTTCACCGGCGACTTTCATGCCATCACCTCGGCACACAACCTGTTGTCGGCCATGATCGACAATCATATCTACTGGGGCAACAGTCTGGAGATCGATTCACGGCGAGTCGTCTGGCGCCGCGTTGTCGACATGAATGATCGCGCGCTGCGACAGATCACAACCAGCCTGGGAGGGGCTACCAACGGTTTTCCGCGCGAAGCCGGTTTCGATATCACGGTGGCATCCGAAGTCATGGCGATCCTCTGTCTGGCAAGCAGTCTGGAAGATCTGGAGCAACGTCTGGGCGATATCATCATCGCCTATCGCCGAGATCTGAGCCCAGTGTACTGCCGGGATCTCAAGGCCGATGGGGCCATGACGGTATTGCTCAAGGATGCCATGCAACCCAATCTGGTACAGACGCTGGAGAACAATCCGGCCTTCGTCCACGGCGGCCCCTTTGCCAACATTGCGCACGGTTGCAATTCGGTGGTAGCCACACAAACGGCATTGAAGCTTGCCGACTACGTGGTCACCGAGGCCGGTTTCGGTGCCGACCTGGGTGCCGAGAAATTCATGAACATCAAATGCCGCAAGGCAGGCCTGTCACCCGATGCCGTGGTGGTCGTGGCCACGGTAAGGGCCATGAAGATGAATGGCGGCGTGGCGCGCGAGGATCTCGGTGAAGAGAATATCCAGGCCGTGAAACAAGGCTGTGCCAATCTGGGTCGGCATGTGGAAAATGTCAAATCCTTCGGTGTGCCGGTGGTTGTCGCCATCAATCATTTCGTCACCGACACCGAGTCTGAAATCGATGCGATCAGACAATTCGTCCGTACACTCGGTTCAGAGGCCATTGTCTGCAAGCACTGGGCGCAGGGCTCGGAGGGAACGCGGGAGCTGGCGACACGCATCGCCGCCATAGCCGATTCCGGTTCCTCCCAGTTCAGTCCGCTCTATCCTGATGACATGCCGTTGTTCGAAAAGATCGAAACCATTGCCAAGCGCATATACCGCGCCGATGATGTACTGGCGGACAAGAAGGTGCGTGAGCAGCTTCGCCAATGGGAAAATGCCGGGTACGGACATCTGCCGATCTGCATGGCAAAGACGCAATACAGCTTCTCGACTGATCAGAACCTGCGTGGTGCACCGACGGGGCATTCGGTGCCGATCAGAGAGGTACGCCTCTCGGCTGGAGCCGGGTTTGTTGTCGTGGTCTGTGGCGAGATCATGACGATGCCCGGATTGCCCAAAGTGCCGTCAGCCGAAGTCATCCGGCTCAATGATTCAGGACAGATCGAAGGACTGTTCTGAACACCTGCTGGCGGCTGCACGCCTCACGCGAGGGCATGAATGTGTCAAGATATGGCAGGGCTCCTTCCGGCCCTGCCATTGCTTCCATTGTCCAGCATGTCATACGAATCAGATGACGCCATAGGCGATCTGCAGTTTCCAGCCGATTTCCTGTTCGGCGTCGCAACAGCCGCCTATCAGATAGAAGGGGCGGTTCTGGAAGATGGGCGCGGTGCCTCCATCTGGGATACGTTTTCACATACGCCCGGGCGGGTTCACAACGGCGATACCGGCGATGTCGCCTGCGATCATTATCATCGCTGGGCTTCGGATCTCGATCTGACGGCCTCTCTGGGTGTCGACGCCTACCGCTTCTCGATAGCCTGGCCCCGCCTGTTTCCGCGTGGTAGCGGACAGCTCAACGATCGCGGACTCGCCTTCTATGACCGACTGATAGACGGCTGTCTGGAACGCGGATTGAAGGCCTATCCCACGCTCTACCACTGGGATCTGCCGCAAGCGCTTGCCGACAAGGGCGGCTGGAAAAACCGCGCCACCGCCGATGCCTTCGCACACTACGCCGCAACGGTCATGGATCATTTCGGTGACCGGATCAGTGCGGTATCCACCTTCAATGAGCCCTGGTGTTCGTCCATCCTCAGTCATCTGTACGGCATACATGCACCTGGGGAAAAGAACCTCGACTCCGCCCTGGCCGTGCTGCATGGCCAGCATGTCGCTCACGGTCTGTCCGTTCAGGCGATGCGCGCCAGTCGTGACACGGTGCCACTGGGCATCGTTCTGAACCTGCAGTCTCTGTACCCGGCCACCGATCGGGACCGTGACATCGAGGCCTGCAGACGGCATGGCACGTTTCACAACGGCCTGTTTCTCGACCCCTTGTTCAAGGGCGAGTACCCGGCCGAAGCCATCGAGCATCTGGGTGATCGCCTGCCAGAGGGCTGGCAGGATGAGATGAGAACCATTGCGCAGCCACTGGATTACTGGGGTCTGAACTACTACACCCCGTTCCACATCGCCGATGCCAACAACTCGCAAGCGGATTACCCGGCCAGCATTCAGATCGACAATCCGGATGTTGTCCGGACGGATATCGGTTGGGAAGTCGACGGACGCAGCTTCCACGACCTTCTGGTGGATATCAACGATCGCTACACCCTGCCTCCGTGTTACATCACCGAAAACGGCGCGGCGTACAACCATGGCGTACAGAACGGCAAGGTTGAAGACCAGCCACGCATCGATTACATGCAGCAACACCTGGCAGCTGTTCGCGACGCCATGCAGGCTGGTGTCGACGTGCGAGGTTATTTCGCCTGGAGTCTGATGGACAATTTCGAGTGGGCCGAAGGCTACAACATGCGTTTCGGTCTGATACATGTCGACTATGAAACCCAGAAACGCACGCTCAAGCAAAGTGCGCACTGGTATCAGGCGCTGATCGAAGAAAACCGCTGACCTTCAACGTGCACTCTCCCTCGGGGATGAGCCTGTGCCCCAGGCTTCGCCCTTGCGGCCATGATCGAGCATGACACTCGGCTCTGTTGCGGCGCTGGTCGAGAAACCAGGGCACAGGGTTATGCTCGATGCGATCTTGGCAGAGAACTTGTAGGAGTTTGCCCCACAAGCCGGAGGCACTGCTTGCGCTGATTGTTATCTGAGTCATTGCTTGCCGAGCTTATTGCCGGCTGTGTCTGGCACCCCACATGGAGGCTCGAGTGCAAGAATGAGCAATATTCTGATCGTAGACAGTGACACCAATGCCGGGCAGGAAGCCTGCCAGGCGCTGGCCGCCGAACGTCCCGACTGGACCGTCGAGCACGCGGATTCCGGCAGCAAGACACTGCAACTCATTGCCGCAGCCGTTGGCAGCAAAGCCATTGACGTCATCGTTTGCGAGGCCAATCTGAAGGACATGGCCAGTTTCGACCTGCTCGAACAGATTCGTGTGGAAAACGAACAGACCATCCGGCTGACTCTGACAGCCAATGCCGATACCGAAGCCGTCCTTGGCAACGCACGGGCCAACCAGAGGTTTCTGCTGAAACCTTTCTGCGCCGCTCATCTGGCCACAACCATCGAACGCTCCATGCGACTTCGCCAGTCGATGCAAGCCGACAATCTGAAGAAATACATGAGCTCGGTATCCTCGATACCGGCCATACCGGCCATTTACGATCAGATGATGCAGGAGTTGTCCTCCCCTCACAGCTCCTTGCTGAAGGTCGGCGAGATCGTCGAAAGCGACACGGGACTGACTCTCACGGTACTGAAAGTCGTCAATTCGGCGTTTTACGGTATCAACAAACGCGTTGAGTCGGTTGGCCAGGCGGTAACACTGCTCGGTGTGCACCTGATCAAGAACATCACTCTCACCACCAAGGTGTTTGCCCGTTTCGATGGCAGCACACTCAGTGCAAGCCGTCTGTCCCAGCTCAACAGCGAAGCAATGCGCATCGGCGCGCTGTGCAACCAGTTCGCCCGCTACGCCAGACTGCCCAGAAGCTCGGTTGATCACTGCCAGATCGCCGGCATGATGTCCAATGTGGGTGAACTGGTCACCGCCGTACAGAAACAGAATGCCGTACTCGATGGTTCCTTGAGTCCGGAGCTGGTTGGCGCCAGCATACTGCATGGCTGGTTCATGCCCGACGCCGTCGTGGAGGCCGTTGCCTTGCAGAACGAATCACCACCACGCAGTGTGGATATCATCACACCGCTGATGGTTCTGCACAGCATCCGCTATCTGCAAGCGAACTTCACACAGACCAGTGACGCCCAGCAGGAACAGGCATGCAGGGATTATCTGCACGAATTCATACCGGAAAAAGTGGTCGACTCCTGGCTGGATGCCTACAAGGCCATCGAACAACTGACAGCGGATACATCCTCACGCGCTGCCTGAAAGCACACCAGATACACGCATGGAGTGTGTATCGAGGTCATCAACTGCCCTGTAGCAACGCTGCAGAGTGTGCAATGATACCGGGGTAGACTCCCGCTCCAGCGACGTCCCGGTAAAGCGCATACGCTCCGCATGTACACTCTCACCCCCGCACAGATTTCCCGGCTGACCGCCTTGCGCCATGACTTCCATCGGCAACCGGAGATCTCTGGTCATGAAGAGCAGACGGCAGCGCGAATCGTTCAGGAACTGAGCACCATGGGTGCCGATCTCATCTGGAAGAATCTGGGCGGTCACGGGGTTGCTGCCGAATTCCGCGGCAAGGAGGACGGACCAACAGTCATGATCCGCTGCGAACTGGACGCCTTACCCATCGTCGAACAGTCCACCCTTCCCTATCGTTCTGAAATTCCGGGCAAGGCACACCTCTGCGGTCATGACGGCCACATGTGCATTGTTCTGGGTGTGGGACTTGGACTGATGCAGCGACCCAGCCGAGGTCGCGTGGTCTTGCTGTTCCAGCCGGCAGAGGAGACCGGCGTTGGCGCTCAAGCCGTTATCGAGGATCCTCGCTGGCCACAGATTCGGCCAGACTATGCATTCTCCTACCATAATGTACCGGGCCGACCATTGGCCGAGATCGGCCTCCGCCAGGGTCCCGCCAACTGCGCGTCGCGAGGAATGCAGATCCGCTTTCACGGAAAGACATCCCACGCCGCAGCACCTGAAGATGGCATCTCGCCCGGCCAGGCAATGGCCAGCCTTGTCCAGCAGTTTTCAACCCTGAGTACCGGCAGTATTTCAGATAGCGATTA
Organism: Granulosicoccus sp. 3-233; assembly: GCF_052681095.1. Lineage (NCBI taxonomy): Bacteria > Pseudomonadati > Pseudomonadota > Gammaproteobacteria > Chromatiales > Granulosicoccaceae > Granulosicoccus > Granulosicoccus sp. 3-233. Next base: position 949,819 of record NZ_JBQYLE010000002.1, on the reverse strand, counting down.
TGCCTTGTGCACATTGACGCATGTGCGACTGGGCGAGCCGACGTTCGGAGTTGCTCCAGGTGAAGGTGAGATGCGTCTGACTCTGCGCTGCATGACCGACACAGGCATGGCCGAATTGATCGGTCAGGTAGAAACGATGCTGGACGCCATTAGCGAACCTCTGGACATCAGCATTACCTGGCATGACATTTTTCCGAGCTCGGAGAATGATGTCGAAGCCACGGATATCGCCCGTCAGGCTGCACGGGTTCGGGGGCTCGACATTCATGAAATGGATCAGCCGATGCGCTGGTCCGAGGATTTCGGACGCTTTGCCCTGCAAGGTGTCAAGTCAACGATGATGTTTCTGGGAGCTGGCGAATCTCAGCCACAGCTGCACAATCCCGACTATGACTTCCCCGATGCCCTGATACCGACTGGCACCGAGCTTCTGCTCGACACCATCCACCGGGTTCTCGATTGCTCGAGGCCATGACGATTCTGCCCGCACCTTGTCCGAACTTCCCCACAATCCGCCTGCTCCCTGCCCGTAATCTGTCTGCACCCTGTCCGTAGCCTTGTCAGTAGTCACTTGTGAATCCATCTGGCCAGTACGCGGCAGCAGGTGCTGACACTGCGCATGCAGAGTGCTGATCGTTCGAGTGTGTCAATGGTCATCGTTAGCGGCTTCAGTTAGGCTGACCCTCTGCCCTTGGTGACCATTGCCAGGTCCGTCAGGTGTTCATTATTGACACGATGTCAGGCCTGCGAGAATTGACGCCCAGCACTGCAATGGTGGTATATTATTGCCGGACTTTGCAATGGTGGTATATTCTCTGACCCG
>NZ_JBQYLE010000002.1:943090-948898 GCF_052681095.1 Granulosicoccus sp. 3-233 | reverse complement strand
CGCATCAGACACCCGCATCAGACACCCGCATCAGACACCCGCATCAGACACCCGCATCAGACACCCGCATCAGACACCCGCATCAGACACCTGCCACTGAAAATCGCAACCGAAAGATCGGCAGAGCCTGCTGATCCTCTGCTTGCACCTACGAGAAATGTCGCACCGACAGTGCAGACACTGTCGCCACGCTGGCGGACAGCACTGTCCCCCACACCAGGTCAACTACACTCATCAGCGCCGGCCACTCACGCACGGTGGACAGATTCGTCATGTCGTATGTACCGTAAGCGAGAAAGCCAACCACGGCCCCATACAGGGCCACGCTTGCCAGAGACAGGTCCGGATTCATGGGCCGCACCGCGAGAAAGACCAGGCCAGCGGCATAAACCAGATAGAACGCTGCGGCGGGCGCCACCAGAATATCCTTGCGCAGCAACTCCCCCATCTGGTCCGCATAGAAATTTCTGGCAATCAGCCCCAGCCACAGGCCGTCGAGTACCAGAAAGGCCAGAACAGCGGAAAAGTAGGCAATCAGATAAATTTTCATGGCCCTTTCTAACCGATTTTCCCGAACGGCGGTGTGGATTGAAAACTCTGCCTGATACCCGTCAATGGATGATCGAAGGCCAGAAGCTGCGCATGCAGCATCAACCCACCCACATCGGGGAATGTTCTACTCTGCCCCGCCTCTGCCTCAGCAGCCGCGACAGCCGAGCCAAGAGTGCGGAGTGATTCGTAATGGTCCTGATACAGACGATCCCCTTCGATGGCAATCCCCAGCCCTCGCGGATGAGCCAGATGAACGCGCAACTGGTGTGTACGCCCTGTCAGGGGATACAACCACACGTGATCCGCACGTTGCTCCTTGCAGCGATGCCAGACGGTGGTGGCGGTCTTGCCATGTTCTTCGCAGACGACCTGCCTTGGGCGGTCGTCGATATCCACACGGAGCGGCAGATGGATGCGCCCACCCATGGCTGTCGGCACGGCGCTCAATCTGGCCAGGTAGCGCTTGCCGATACGGCGGTGCTCGAATTGCTGCTGCAACATGCGATGCACCGTGCGATTCTTTGCCAGCAGCAGCAACCCGGAGGTATCCATGTCCAGACGGTGCACCATGACCGGCCCCGTTGCCTGGGGACGCGCCTGCAATACCCGTTCGAGAACCGAATCGGAGACCTGACGACCGGGTTGCGACAGCATGCCCGAGGGTTTGTCGACGACAATCAGCGACGCATCCTCGAACACCACAGGCAGCCCCGGAATCGGCTCATGAAGAAGCCCTGGCGTCGGGTTCGAACGGTTGTCAGACATACTGTTGCAAAGGGCCCATGCCGCTGTTCAATCGGCCACCATGGTACTCCACCGAGACTGCCTTTCACGAATGATCCTGTTCAGTCTCTTACGTTGCTCCTCGTCTGCCTAGGCCTGCAGCGAGACCTCCCCTGCCAGCCCGCGCTCCTGCGCCAGTCTGGCCGCCGCCGAGGCCACGGCCAGATCCTGCAAACCGACACCGGTGCCGTCGAATACCGTGATGTCTTCAGCGTGTTGCCTGCCCGGATGCAGACCATTGATCACCGCACCGATCGCCGTGATGTCGTCCGCCTGCAGTTGCCCGCTGGCCACCGCATGCTGTGCTTCGCCGATCGTTACCGATTGCGCCACCTCGTCGGTGAAGATGCGGCTGCTGGCGAAAATCGACGGATCCAGCTCCTGCTTGCCAGCGGTATCGGTTCCCATGCAGGCGATGTGGGTACCCGGCTGCAACCAGTCCCGCTGCAACAGGGCCTCATGAGCCGAGGTGATGGTGATGATGACATCCGACTCTGCTGCCAGCTGCTCGCGCTCCACGGCCTGAAACGGCAGATCGAGCTCGTCTGCCACCTGCTGCAGCGTGGACAGCTTCTGCGGATGCAGGTTCCAGGCAAGCACCTTGTCAAAGCGGCGCTGTGCAGCCGCCGCTCGCAGCTGGAACGGTGCCTGATGACCTGCACCCACCATACCCAGCACTCGCGAGTCCTGACGGGCCAGATGGGCGATCGACACCGCACTGGCCGCCGCCGTGCGCACCGCTGTCAGGTAGTTTCCGCCCACCAGCGCCTGCAACTGCCCGGTATCGGGATCGAACAGAAAGATGCTCGACTGGTGATTGCTCAATCCTCTGCTGGCATTTCCCGGCCAATACCCTCCGGACTTCAGTCCCAGCGACAGACCGGCCCTGTCGAAACCGGATTTGAATCCGTACAGGGCCTCCGCATGACCGATCGCCTCTCGTATGACCGGGAAGTTGTATGCATCCCCTCTTGCCATGGCAGCGAACACGGCTTCCACCGCCTCGAAGGCGTGCGCCGCGCTGATGACTTCCCGACAGGTGGTTTCCGTCACGATGATCATGTATTGCTCCCTCAATACGCCCGGCCACGAGCACTCACCGGCCAGAGAGCCTCCACCTTGCCATTGCGTACACCCACGTACCAGTCATGCACATTGCAGGTGGGATCACAGTGGCCCGGTACCAGCCGCAATCTGTCATTGACCTTCAGGACCCCATCCGGGTCCGCAATGACGCCATGCTCGTCCGAGCACTTGATGTACTCGACATCCTCCCGGCCATGGATGAAGGGCAGACCACTGTCCACCGACTGCGCCTTCAGACCGGCATCACAGATTGCCTTGTCCGCCTTGGCGTGGCTCATGACCGACGTCAGAATGAACAGGGCGTTTTCCCATTCTCCCTGATCGATACGCTGTCCCTGTGCATCCCGTATACGGCCATAGTCGGCGTCCATGAATGCATAGGAGCCGCACTGCAATTCATTGTAGAGGCCGGATTCGCTCTCGAACTGATAGGATCCGGTACCGCCGCCACCGATGATGTCGCACTCGAGGCCGAGTGTCTTCAAGCCTGCTACCGCCTCACGTACCATCTCGATGGCAATGGCAGTCTTGGCCTTGCGCTCCTCGAACAGATCCAGGTGTTGCATGGCCCCCTGATAGGCCTGTATACCGGAAAATATCAGACCCTCCGCGGCATCGATCGCCTGAGCAATCCGTAGCACCTCCTCGGTGGTGGTCACACCACAACGGCCCGCCCCGCAATCGATCTCCACCAGACATTCGATTTCGGTGCCGTGCCGAGTGGCGGCCTCGGACAGCTCGGCGACATTGTCGATATCGTCGACACAACACAGGGTGCGAGCACCCAGCAACGGCAGCCTTGCCAGACGATCGATCTTGGCAGGGTCGCGTACCTGATTGGAGACCAGCACGTCCTTGATGCCGCCTCGCACGAACACTTCCGCTTCGCTGACCTTCTGACAGCACACACCGCAGCTGCCGCCCAGCTTCTCCTGGAGCAAGGCCACGTCAACGGACTTGTGCATCTTGCCGTGTACCCGGTGACGCACACCGGCTGCGCGAGCATAGTCACCCATCTTGCGGATATTGCGCTCCAGTGCGTCCAGATCCAGAACCAGTGCCGGAGTCTGAATGTCCGACTCATCCATGCCGACGGCTGCCGGTATGTCGTAACCGACCTCATGTTGATCTTCCTGCACACTACCTAGGCTTGCTGTGGACATCATGATTCTCGCGTGTTGAAGGGTTGAAGCATCCAGGGCAGTCGATCCATGTCGACATTGCCACCGGTCAGAATAACGCCGACTCTCTGGCCGACAAACAGGTCTCGATGACGGATGATGGCCGCCAGGGTCACTGCCGAGCTGGGTTCCACCACGATTTTCATGCGCTGCCAGATCAGCTTCATGGCGTCAACGATCTCTTGCTCACTGACGGTCAGCACATCCGTGACATGCCGTGACACGAAGTGCCAGGTGAGCTCCTTGAGCGGCACCTTCAAACCATCGGCCACGGTGGAAGGTGCATCGTCGGCAATGATGTGCCCGGCGTGGAATGAACGAGCCGCATCATCGGCGTTGATCGGTTCGGCCGCATAGATCCTTGTCGAAGGCGCAATGCTGGACAGCGTCAGACAGGTACCGGACACCATGCCACCACCACCGATGGGGGCGATGACGTCGTCAAGCCCTTCAACCTGCTGCAGAAGCTCTCTGGAACAGGTTGCCTGCCCGGCGATGACGCGCGGGTCGTTGTAGGGGTGCACGAAGTCCGCTCCACTGTGCGCCACCACCTCGGCAAAGGTGGCTTCTCTCGAACTGGTGGAGGGTTCGCATTCGACAATGGTGCCGCCGTAACCGCGCACCGCAGCCTTCTTGGCCTCCGGCGCCGTATGCGGCATGACCACCGTCACCGGTATACCTCGTTGTCCGGCCGCGTAGGACAGCGACAGCGCATGGTTGCCTGACGAATGTGTCGCCACGCCCCGCTTCGCCGTTGCCTCGTCCAGACCAAACACCGCATTGGAAGCACCACGTACCTTGAAGGCACCCGCCTTCTGGAAGTTCTCGCACTTGAAATGCAGATCTGCACCTGTCAGGGCGTTCAGGAAGGCTGACGTCAGCACCGGTGTCAGATGGACATACGGCCGAATGAGCTCATGCGCCGCTTCTACCGCGGCGAAATCCGGCACACTCACGCCTGTACCATCGGTGGATTCATGACGGTTTTCAGTCTTCATCGAGCCTGACCTCCCGCGATCTGCGGCGCTGCGCCACTCTGTCGATAGTACTCCTGCGCCGCAGCCACACCGGAGCCGAGACTCACCGGATAGTCCAGATCCTTCATGGCCATCTCCATGGCCGCCAGACCCGAGAGTGCCATGACCTCGCTCATCGATCCCAGGTGGCCGATGCGAAACGCCTTGCCGGACATCTCACCCAGGCCGACACCAAACGAGACTTCATAGCGGCTGAAGGCATGATCGGTCAGCGAATTGCTGTCGAAGCCCTCCGGCACGTAGATGGCACTGACCGTGTCCGAATACAGCTCGGGAGCGCGTGCGCACAGCGTCATGCCCCAGGCAGCCACCGCCTGGCGAACACCTTCGGCAATGCGGAAATGCCGTTGGAAGACGTTCTCCAGACCTTCTGCCAGCAGCATGTCCAGACTCTCGCGCAAACCGTGAATCAGCTGCAATGGCGGTGTATACGGATAGCCACCAACCTGGTTGGCCGCCAGCATGTCCCGGAAGTCGAAGAAGCAACGGGCACAGCGAGCAGTTTCCATCGCGCTCAGCGCCTTGTCACTGACCGCCACAATGGCCATGCCGGTATTGAGCATGAAGCCTTTCTGTGACCCGGAAACCGCCAGATCGACACCCCATTCATCCATCCGGAAATCCATGCTGCCGAGCGAGCTGACACAATCGACAAACAACAGGGCCTGATGATCGCTGGCATCCAGCGCGGTGCGCACCGCAGCGATATCGCTGCGCACACCGGTAGCCGTTTCATTGTGCGTCACCAGCACTGCCTTGATCAGTCCGGCCTCGTCACTGGCCAGACGATCGGCAAAACGATCCGCCGGCGCACCTTCACCCCACTCGCATTCGAGCACCTCGACATCCAGACCATGACGCTGACACAGGTCGATCCAGCGATGCGAGAACATGCCGTAGCGAGCGACCAACACCTTGTCACCGGGCGACAAGGTGTTGGTGATGGAAGCCTCCCAGCCGCCGGTACCGCTGGCGGGAAAGGTGATGATCTCGCCCCCTTTCATCTTGAAGACTTTCCGGACATCTCGCAGCACTGGCTGCAACAGGTCCTTGAAATCGGGGGCTCTGTGATCGCTGCTCTGCACGTTCATGGCTGCGCGCAGACGATCGGGAATATTGGTGGGGCCAGGAATGAATATCGGGTTCTGTCCGTTCATGAGGAGCGTCCT
>NZ_JBQYLE010000002.1:707814-942992 GCF_052681095.1 Granulosicoccus sp. 3-233 | reverse complement strand
CTGTTGTGCGTTCTGTTGTGCGTTCTGTTGTGCGTTCTGTTGTGCGTTCTGTTGTGCGTTCTGTTGTGCGTTCTGTTGTGCGTTCTGTTGACAGTATCCGGCGGAACTCTGCTATTTTCAAGCTATTTTTGAAATGTTTTTTTATTTTATTATTTAATTCCACAACCGCATGTTTTTACTATATTTATTGTTATTTTTTATCATTTTATGAAAATTATGAAAAATTACTTCATAATCTGATGCAATCAAACCTGCAGCCAAGGACAAGCCATGCCCGCCAGCGACAAGCCGGTCAGCACCACCCGACGTGGACGCGGACGACCCAGAATTCAGCGCAGCGAGACGGAAGTGTCCACCGTGCAGGCGCTGGATCGCGGTCTGACCCTGCTGCAGTTACTCGCCAGAGAAGGTGCCGCCAATCTCAGCGATCTGTCATTGCAGGCAGGCATGCCCGCCCCTACCGCTCACCGCCTGCTGAGCACATTGTTGCGCCAGCAATTCGTCGATTACGACGAGACCTCACAACTCTGGTCCATCGGTGTACAGGCCTACAGTGTCGGCACCAGCTATCTGGCGCGCACCAGCCTGGTAGAGATCGCACGGCCAATCATGCGTGTGCTCATGGAAGACACGGGTGAGACTGCCAATCTGGCGGTCGAAGACAACGGCTATGTGGTGTTCATCTCACAGGTCGAAAGCAATCACCCCATCCGGGCCTATCATCGCCCCGGATCCCGCAGTCATCTGCACGCCTCGGGTATCGGCAAGGCACTGTTGTCGATGCGCAGTCGCGACGAAGTGCAAAAGAGTCTGGAGAAAACCGGACTGCCGGCCTTCACCACACAGACCCTGAGCACACCGACAACGCTGTTCGAGGATCTCGATCGCACGCGTCAGAGAGGCTGGTCCTTTGACAACGAGGAGCACTTCGAAGGCATGCGCTGCGTGGCCGCTCCCATTCTCGATGCCCGTGGTGAACCGGTCGCTGGTGTATCCGTATCCGGCCCCAGTACCCGCTTTCCCGATGAGATGATCAGTCGCATCGGGCCTGTTGTGACAACGGCCGCCAGGCAGATTTCAGAGGCGCTCGGTGCACTGGTCAATCATCCTCGGTGAAGGCATGGTTGTCATGACGCACTCGGCATTCAGGCATTCAGGCATTCAGGCATTCAGGCATTCAGGCATCAAGGCATCAAGGCATCAAGGCATCAAGGCTCCCAGATATTCAACATGACAGCTTCGATCGTGAAGTCCTCTTTCATCCAGAAATCAACCGAAAACCATTGCAGGCAGCTGCTTGTCTGACCGGGTTGAGCCGAGAGCTGAATCAGTTTCTTCTCTGACAGATTCGGTGGTGCCAATGGGGAGCCTGCACAGTGATTGTGCGAGCCGACCGTCAGTGTCTGCGCCTTTGCCAGAAAGCCTGGCAGGGAGAAAGGCCCCTCATAGCCACCGTAGCTTTCCAGTGGAATCAGCCAGTCATTGTCATCTCTCAACTGTTCAACTGTCTTTGTATGGAGTACCTGATTGTTGATACCGAACTGAACAATTCCGTCCTCTGCAAGGTGGGTTTGAAGGGATTCAATTACCACAGATGGCGGATAAGCAGCCACCGCAAAACTCTGGCTTGTCGCCAGACGACCTCCACAATGCCCATTTCGAAACAACCAGGCTTCGGCCGCTTGTGAAGGCAACTTGAACAGACCTTCACCACCGTCACTGCCTCGCCAGTGTATTTCTGACCCGTCAACGTTTTCACGATAGCTGTAGTTGACAACTTCACGTTGCCCATCGTCATCGGTGTCGACACACCGGAATGTTTTACCCGCCAGCAAATCGTCAGCGGGTCTGACAGACACGCTTTCTCCCGGTTCAAGCTGCGTCCCCTTCAGGCGGGTGACGGTTCCGACCAGTGGCGCTGACCCCGTGGGACCGCCCACAATCAGCTCCTCTGTTCCGTCACCCTCCACATCGACGACAACGACCGTATTGAGCGGCCTGTTGGTATCACGCATATCCCATGGACCAAGGGAAGGAACATCACAGGCGGTGATGACAGTCGACCCGCCGCTACGATCCGCAACGAACAAGTCGGCCCCATCCTTGCCGTCAAGATCTGCCGAGAAAAGATATACCGTTGACGGTAGTGTCGCCAGCGGATGGCATGCCGGATGGGTCAGACTTGCATGACCGGAACGGGCAGGCAATGCCAGATTGACAAGCAGCAGTGGCCATAATGCAAGCGGTTGTTCAGTCATCAAACATCTCACGAACCAATCCACCAGCGCACCAATACTCGCGATCAAAACTGGAGGGCTCTTCCACGAGCGCTCTGGCACGCCAGGCTAATTCTAGCAGGTAGCGATTACCCGTTTTCTCGGCCCGTCTTGCAAACGCCAGAATGTCCTTCTCGGCCGGAACATGCCTCTCCGAAGAGTCAACAGCACAGCGGCGCACCGCATCACCCACAATCAGACAGGCGCAGTTGACGAAAAATCGCTGTTTCGGACACTGATCGTCAGCAGCGCACGCCAGAATGACATCGGCATTGCGCAGGCTTGCCACCAGCAGCTCGACGTCCTGGTCAACACCCACGAAGGACTCGGGGTGATACGCCCAATCGACCAATTCACTTTCGGACAAGGGATGGAATTTCATCAGAACTGCCGCCACCAGCTACTGACACTCTATCGGTTGCAGGGCATCGTCAAGACACTCTTCAACCACGATTCCTTGCGGATTTCTCAGAATCTTCGCGAACTTGTATTTGAAGGCACCGCTGGAGAGCTCCACGATCCGGGCCGCAACCCACTGCGTCTCCAGCATCTCTGATACATCGTTGTCACTATGGCGCCAGAATGGACTCTTCATGCCCGAAGGGGCTGCGACAAGGACTTTGCCGACCTTCCTGTCCAGCGCCAGGCAGGCACCGAACATACCCAGACCCGCCTTGGTGGCACAATACACAGGCTCCGTCTCACGCGCGGTGTACTGCGAACTTGACGTGATCAGCATGACCTTGAGGGGCGTATCCAGATGGTTCTTGAGGCGCTGGACCAGCAGCATGGGCGCCACCAGCCCGACATTCACCATCTGCGTGATATCGGCAGTGGACAGACCATCGATCGTCGCTCTCTGACAGAATCCGGCCGAGTAGATCAGCGTGTTCACGACAGGGAAATTCTCGAGCAGTTGATCAATACCGCGATTCAAGTGTGCACCGTCAGCATCGATATCCAGCTCGACGTACCTCGCACCTGACAAACCCGGGTCGTGACGGCCGGTAAGACAAACGCCATGCCCTTCTCGCACATAGTGCCTGGCCAGATCCAGACCCAGCCCGGATGAACCTCCGACAATCAGGATGTTTTTCTTCAAGACAACGAGCTCCATCACGCAGGTGAGAATTGATCCACCCTGCAGTGTACCGTCTGCAGTCCTGTGAGATCAGTCGACAATTACCCGCTTGATCGCATCCAGTGGCACGCAACCGCTAGCCCCCAACCAATGCTCGCCTGATCAGATTCAACCCCATGACCAGGAAAAACCACAACAGCAGGCGTTCGAAGCGCTCCGGCGACAAGCGGCGACGAATCCGCTCTCCCGCACTGAAACCTGCCAGAGAAGGCAGCAGCAACAGGCAGGACATCACCAGCAGAGGGCCGACAATGAGACCCGCGCTTGCATAACCGGTGAACAGTACCAGACTACCCAGACAGAGCAGCACACCGGTGGTGGCGACAAAGGCTTCCTTGCCGACCCCGCGCGCCTTCAGATAGATCAGCAATGGCGGTGCCCAGACACCGGTCAGGCCACCCATGACACCCGCCGAGCTGCCCGCCACAAATTGCGAGAGTCGGTCGTGGCGATCAGGGATGTTCAGAACGGGCAGATACAGACTGGACAGGGAATAGACGGCCACGATCAGGCCCAGCACCCCTGTCAGCAAGCCAACCGGTACGCGTCCGGCCAGCTGCGAGAAAATGGCAATGAAGATCAGCATCATCAACAGCAGCCGCCAGAAACTTCTGAATACCCAGCGAACCCGTCGGTTACGCCAGACCTGCCAGGCGTTGGTCACCACCATGGGAATGACAACCAGCAGAATCGCGGTTCTGGCATCAACGATCTGTGCCAGCAGACTGACCGCGGCGGTCGGGAAGCCGATTCCCAGCATGCCCTTGATGGCACCGGCCAGAAAATAGATGAAAACGGCACTGAACAACAGAGGAGTGAAAACCGATTCCAGGCTCACCCCTTCGAACAGAAAGGCCGTCATTCCGGGCATCTTCTGATCGGACTCATGAATCGCGGCTATTGCGTTGCTGAATTCCTCGCCAGATATCACCCAGTCCGGCCCTGTAATCGGGATAGCGATACTCGAAGCGCAGTGCCTGCTTGCTCAGATCGTTACGCACCCGCTTGTTCTCGCTATAGAAAGAGCGGGCCATGGGTGAGATGTCGGCCGTGGCAAAATCCCTTGCCTCAGGTGCCGGCTTGCCAACCAGTTCATGCGCATGTCGAATGACATCCTGAGGAGCAGCCGGCAGCTCATCCGTGATGTTGAGCACGCCATCGTAACGGTGTTGAGCTGCCAGCAGCGTCGCCCTGGCCAGATCCTCGACATGGATACGATTGAAATACTGTCCGGGCTTGATCAACATGTGAGCACGACCGACAATGGCATCGGCCACCGCATTTCTGCCCGGACCGTAAATGCCCGAAAGACGCAGAATGCTCACAGGTACCTGCCACTCTCTGGCCATTGCCTGCCAGGCCAGCTCGGCTTCCCGTCGTGCCAGGGAACGTGTCTGCGTTGAATTGCAGGCAGTGGTCTCATCCACCCACTCTCCGCCATGATCCCCGTATACACCAATGGTGGACAGATACCCTATCCACTGCAAGGACGAAAATGGCGTGCCGGCAGGCGATGCACGACCGGCCGGAGTCAGGGGACCCAGCAGTTTCAGCATCGGATCATTCAACGGCAGCTCTCGTTGCGGTGCCACGCTGACCACCAGATGCGTCACTCGGGACAGCTCGGCCAGGATCTGATCATTGATCGCATCATTCAGCACACAGCCGGGTATGTTCAGGCTGGCCAGTTCCGCCACACCCTCCCGGGTTCGCCGAGTGCCGCAGACGGTACCGAACCTGGCCGCTTCGACAGCTATCTGGCGACCGCTGTAACCGGCGCCGAGGATCAGGGTATGCATCAGGAATCAGAACCGGTTCAGCCAGGGCAAGCTCGGGACAGGACGGCCAGTGGATTACATCGTCGCACCGATCTGCCAGGGAACGAACTCATGATCACCCAGACCATGGGATTCGCTGAGTGTCTGTGCACCTGAAGCCACCTCCAGCAGACGTCGATAGATGCGTTCTCCGACATCGGCTACCGAATCGCCATCGCTGACGATGGTACCGGCATTGATATCCATGTCATCCGACAGCTGTTGGTACATGTCGGTATTGGTGGCAATCTTCAGGCAAGGTGACGGCTTGCTGCCGAAGGTCGAACCCCGCCCCGTGGTAAAGGCAACCAGGTTGCAACCCGAGGCAATCTGGCCGGTGACCGAGGCCGGATCGTAGCCCGGGGAATCCATGAACACGAACCCATGGGTATCCACTCTCTGGCCATAGCGATAGACGCCATTGAGCATGGTGGTGCCGCCCTTGGCGACCGCCCCCAGGGATTTTTCCAGGATGGTGGTCAGCCCACCCAGCTTGTTGCCCGGCGAAGGGTTGTTGTCCAGCGAACCATTGTTGCGGTCCACATAGTCCTGCCACCAGGCGATGCGACGCAGCAGCTCCTGCGCCACCTCGTCGCTGGCCGCGCGCTGCGTCAGCAGATGTTCGGCACCATAGATTTCAGGCGTTTCGGCGAGCACGGCCGTGCCCCCCTGGCGGGCCAGCAGGTCAGCCGCATGTCCCAGCGCCGGATTGGCGGTGATGCCGGACCAGGCATCCGAACCACCACATTGCAGCGCCAGGGTCAGCTTCGAGACCGGACAGGATTGGCGCTCGATGGCATTGACCTCGTCCAGCATGCTCTCGACGATCTCCACCCCACGGGCTACCGTCTTGACATGCCCGCCGGTGGTCTGGATGTTCATGATTCGCAACAAGGGCCCCTTGGCCAGCTTGTGCGACTCGATGGTACCGGCTATCTGACTGGTCTCGCAGCCCAGCCCTACCAGCAGCACGCCACCGACATTGGGATGCTGTGCATAACCGGCCAGCACGCGCTGCAGGTTCTGAAAGCCTTCGCCCGCCGAATCCATGCCACAACCCGTACCGTGGGTAAAACCGACTACTCCGTCGACATTGGGATACTTGTCCAGCCGGCCATGACCGAAGGCGTCGGCAATGCGGTTGGCCGCCGTCGCCGAACAGTTGACACTGCTGATGACAGCAATGAAGTTGCGTGTGCCGACCCGACCATCAGCGCGAGGATACCCCATGAAGGTATCCGTGCACTGCACTTCTGCCGGCTGCAGACTGGTATCGCGCTCGTGACTGGCATCGGCACTGGTAAAGGACAGATTGTGTGTATGCACATGATCGCCAGCGCGGATATCCTCGGCCGCAATACCGATCAACTGCGCATATTTCTGCACCCGTTCTCCCCTGGCCACATCCGTCAGGGCGATCTTGTGGCCCTTCATGATGCGTGTGGCAACGGTCAGTTCCTGCGGCGCCTGCCCTGCCTGTGTTGCCGGCACCGATAGCTGCTCACCTTCCTTGAGTGTGCGCAAGGCCACCGCAACATTGTCCACAGGTGCCAGACGCAAGAAGGGTTGACTGGCGGATTCCTTGCCATCAAGCCATACAACAGGAGTAGATTCGACCATTTTTCAGCAGCGCACGATAATTGACGACGAAGAGCCGGGCCATGACATCATACTGCCGCGACCCGGAAAACCATAGTGAAACCCGGTGCGCCTACTTCTGTACGAGGCGCATCAGTGCAGGTACGAATTCATCCCCGTGGCCTGCTTCCACCAGTGATTTCAGGCGAGCGGTGGCGGCCGCCGGCAAGCTGGCATCCACACCCACCTCATCGGCCATGGACTGGAAATAGCCCATGTCCTTGAAGCCGTTCTTCAGCGCGAATTCCAGCTTGGTCTCATCGCCTTCGACGGCCGAGGCCATCATCCAGTCGAAGAAATCACTGCGGTTGGGACCGGCTCCCATGACCTGATGCAGCACCTTCAGATCCACATTTCCGGCCCGGGCCGTGGCAACGGCTTCGGCAGCCAGGCAGGCAACAGCCATGGAGTAGCCATTGTTGATCAGCTTGATGCGGTGACCGGCGCTGAGCTCGCCGACATGAAACAGGTTCTCGGACATGGTCTCGAGCAGCGGCTTTGCCCGGTTGAAATCCGCCTCGCTGCCACCGGCCATCATGTTCAGAGTTCCGGCTTCGGCCGCTGCGGCCGAACGCCCCAGAGGCACATCCATCATGGTGCAGCCGGCCTCTGCCAGGCGGGCACCCAACATCAGGGTGGAGTCGGGCCGTGAAGTACCACAGTCGATCAGCATGAACGGGTTGTCCCCCGCAGACAGCAGACCCTCGTCACCCAGCACGATGTTCTCGACCGCATCGGATGTTGTGACGCACAGGATGATGACGTCACAGTGCGCCCGCATCTCGGCCGGGCTGGCGACCTCACGCGCACCCAGTCCGACCAGTCGCTCGACCGGTTCGCGGCGCGTGTGGCCCATGACCGTCAGCGGGTAGCCGGCGGCGATGATATTGGCAGCCATGCCGACGCCCATGGCGCCAAGGCCGATGAAGCCTACTCGTTCCAGATTGCTCATGGTAATACTCTTCCCGAATGCAGAAGTCAGTTGAATCTTGTGGATGACACATGCTGCAGACCGGCAGCACAAGCCCGGTCATCAGCATGGGCAAGGCAGCAGGCCTTGCGCGATTTTAACGTTCAAATTACAGGGTTCAGACAAAAATTGCCAGTCTCGGAAAACCGTCGGCCCGAATCGGTCGACAGGCTTCTGCCGTGATGAACGGCAAGCGAGTGTCGAGTCGCACGTTGGACAACTGCCTGAGCCGAGCGCATTCAGATGGACATGCCGCCATCGACACACAACGTGGTGCCGGACACGAACACGGCGTCATCACTGGCCAGGTACAATGCCGCAGCGGCGATTTCCTCGGCCTTGCCCAGCCTCCCCATGGGCTGTCGTGCAATGAACTGCTTGCGCGCTTCAACCGGATCCTCGAACGCCGATATGCGATCGTCCAGAGACGGTGACTGCACGGTACCCGGCGCCACGGCGTTGCAGCGAATGCCCTGTTTCACGAAATCGGCAGCGATCATCTTGGTCAGTCCGGTCACTGCGGCCTTGGAGGCTCCGTACGCAAAGCGATTGACCAGCCCCTTGTGTGCGGCAATGGATGACACGTTGACAATGGAGCCACCACCGGCCGCGATCATGCCCGGGATCACTGCCTGACTGACGCGAAACATGGATTTGACGTTCAGATCGAAAGCCAGATCCCAGTCTTCATCGGTACAATCGAGGATCGAACCGTTATGCACGGTACCAGCACAGTTGAACAACACATCGAACGCCGCTTCTTCGGCAATCATGGCTTCGATGGCAGACCGGCTCATTACGTCAAGAACGCGAGTCTGAATACCCGGTACCCTGGCAAGCTCGGACAGCTTCTCGCCATTGATATCCGTCGCCACCACGGTGGCACCTGCTTCGGCGAAGGCACGTGCAGTGGCTTCCCCGATTCCCTGTGCAGCGGCGGTCACCAGTGCACGTTTCCCTTCCAGTCGTTTTTTCATGATGCGGAGCGTACCGGAACCTGCACCCGATTGCCAAGTATGATTGACGAACTCATGCGCTCGAATCGACTCCAAAGGGCTGCCGACAGACAACTTTTCCATCATGAAAACCAGACTGCGTAGCACCTTGTTGATCATCCTCCTGCTGTTTTTCCTGCCAGTCGGGGTAATGCTGGCTTCCCACTATTCCGGGGAGCGCGATCACGTCAGAGGCATGAGCCGGCACCAGAGTACCGAGCAGGCTCCCAGTGCCGATTCGGACGAGGCGGTGATCCAGATCTATGCCGCGCGTGCCGCGCGCTGGCGTGGTGCCTTCGGCGTTCACACCTGGATTGCCACCAAACGCACCGGTGAAGATCGATATACCCGCCTGGAAGTCATCGGTTACCGGGTCTACTGGGGCGGTGAGGCAGTGAGGGTGCGCACGGGGGTGCCCGACGCCATGTGGTTCGGCAACCACCCCCTGCTGCTGCGCGATCTACGAGGCGGACAGGAGGTCGACCTCCTGATAGACAGATTGCATCAGGCGGCTGCGGATTATCCCTACAACCACGAGTATCGCGTCTGGCCTGGCCCCAACAGCAATACCTTTACCGCCTTTGTCGCTCGCGCCGTACCCGAACTGCGACTCGAGCTGCCCAGCAATGCCATTGGCAAGGACTTCCTGCCAGACGGCCGGATCGTCGACATGACGCCCAGCGGTACCGGCGTGCAACTGTCACTGGGCGGCTATGCCGGCTTGCTGGCCGGCATCGAAGAGGGTGTGGAAGTCAATATTCTGGGGCTGACCGCTGGCGTCGATCTACTGCCACCGGCGATCAAGCTGCCCGGTGTCGGGCGGCTCGGCTTTCCCGAACTGAGGCGTCTGCAACTACCGGATACCTGAGCACAATTCAGCGACGCTGCCGTTCGGTCTCCAGCTCCGCCACCTGTTTCTGCAGGCTCAGAAAATCCCGGTGAATGCTCATAAGCTGCTGACGTACATCGTTCAGATAGTGCTCCAGCCATTCCTGCACCACCGATTGCACCAGCGTCTTCTGTTCTGCTGTCAGACCATCGATGCGACTCAGATCCAGCACAGGATGACTTGGCATGGGTGGGCTGGCATAGCGACGCAGGGACTCTCCCGCCAGACTCGCCCAGATCCGGGCCACTTCCACGTCCGGATGGGATGCGATGGCCTCATTCACCAGTTGCTCGAGCAATCTGGCGTGTGTGCCGGCTGCCATGGGCAGATGATGCAGACTTCCCATATCAAATCCTGACGAAGATGGTCTTTATTGACAAAACAGTCGCATCATCATCAACTAAAATCCGGTCAGTAACTGTAGGAAGATCACATTCTGACCACAAGCCTGCCAGAGAGGGCACGCCTGTAACCACTTCTGCTGCAGCGGTAACAATCGGAAGTTGCAGGGCACTTTACGCTACGCCCCATCAACGATCCCATTGTCCCGACAACCAACGGACTTGCACACACCATGTTCAATCATCGAACGACCAGCCTCCTGACAACGGGTAACCGTCGTCTGAGAATCGGCCTGCTGAGCATCACGCTGGCTCTGCTCGCTGCCTGCAGCTCATCTGGCACCGATAACGCCGGCCCGGCAGACGATTCTCCACCGTCACAGGGAGGAGGCCAGGACACGGGACAGGACACCGGGGCCACCGACAATGACACGGCGGGACAGGATAACGACGATAGTGGCAATGGGGGTGACAACCCGGATGATGGCGGCAACGGTGGCACCACTGGCACGGAAACCGGTTCGGATACCGGCGCCGATAACGGCAATGACAACAACATCGGCAATGGCACCACGGATTCCGGCGACGGTAACCCGGTATCCTCGGACATCACGGCAGGTCGCGTACTGGGACCACTGCCCAACCCGCCTCTGACGGCCGCCCCGGGCGCCGACAGTGAACCGGTCCGCGCCACCGGCCCAATCACGAACGTCAGCGAATTCTTCGTGGTGCGTAATCCGACGCGTGACCTGGATGATGATTTCGGCGTTCTGACCGATGCCGATTTTGCAGCAGGTCCTCTGCCTGCCGTGCACCATATTCCCGATCATGTGGATATCAGCACGAATGCCCTTCCCTATTTCGACAACCTGACCGATGTCGAGGTCTTCGCCGGTGACGAGCTGACCGTGGTGTTCCGCCCGCTGGATGACGATGGCGGCATCCCCGGACTGTTCCCCAATGCCATACCGGCGGGCGCGCGATATGTCGACAACTTCAATGGCACCCGCTCCCTGATATGGCGCCCACTGCAGCCGCAGGTGGGCATTCAGGAATTCACCATCACCGCCACCGATCCGGTCGAACCTTACTACCGTACCGAGCGCACGATCCGCATCAAGGTGAAGATGCCATCGGACCCCTCCGGCATCATCAACCTGCCGCCGGTCGTCAATGAAATCTGGCCACGTACCGTCAGGGTCAACGACTTCGTCACCCTCTATATCAAGGTCAGCGACCCCAATGGCACCATTCCTTCGCTGGAAATCGCCAACCCGCCCGCCGGTGCCACCATCGTGCCGCATTACAGTGACGAGGACATTTCCATCCTGCGTTTCACGCCACGCAATGCCGAGACCATCGAACTGCAACTGACAGCCCGCGATGCCGAAGATTCCAGTCTCAGCACCTCGCGCACGGTGACGCTGGAAGTACTCGAAGACAGTGACTTCATCCGGCCCGGAACGCGCCTGCGAGAGCTGGCCGCGAGTCGCGATCTGCTGATCGGTTATGCGGCACTGCAAGGCTTCTATGAACAACCCGACGGAGCCTTGTACGCTGACATCGCCGCAGAGGAATTCAATTTCGTCACCACCGAGAACTCCCTGAAGTGGGACCTGGTCAACCCGCTCCCCGGCAAGTACCGCTGGGCACAGGCGGACAACCTGGTGCAACACGCCAAGACACGACGACAGACGGTCCATGGACATACCCTGGTGTGGCACCGGCAGCTGCCCGGCTGGATCCAGCGCTCCCCACTGTCAGAGCGGGAAGGCCACATGCGCGAGTTCATCGACCGCGTGATCACGCGCTATGGCAGTGACATTCCCGTCTGGGATGTCGTGAACGAGGCTCTGGAGGAGGACGGCAGTTTTCGTCAATCCACCTGGTATGAGGCGATGGGAGCCGACTTCATCGATATCGCCTTTCGCCAGGCGCGACTCTCGGCACCCGAGGCCACGCTGCTGTACAACGAGTACGACGTCAGCTTTGCCGGTCCGAAATCCGATGGCCTGATTGCCCTGATGACTGCCCTGACAGATGCCGGCACGCCGGTGGACGGTGTGGGATTCCAGATGCATCTGGACGCCGATTTCGACCGCTACGATGAAGTGGCTGCCACCTTCAACACGATTGCCGCCCTTGATCTGGATATCTACATCACGGAACTGGATGTCTCGATACGCAGTGGCATGACCGAGGAACAACAGGCACAGGTGTACGAAGAGGTTCTGTCACTGTGCCTCGACCAGCCACGCTGCAAGGCCTATCAGGCCTGGGGCTTCACCGACATGTACTCCTGGCGGCGAGAATTCAGTCCCCTGCTGCTGGACAAGCGCTACCAGCCCAAACCTGCGTATTTCGCGATACAGGAGCGCCTGGGCCTCAATTGACCCTGGTGAATGATCTGCCGCAATGACTGCGGCAGATCACCGACCGCATGATGTCAGGCTTGTAGTTCATGCCGGATGCTTCAGGCCATCCGGCATCAGGACAAGACGGTGCGAAGCGTCGAGATTCACACTCCTTGCCAAAACGCGTATCTGACTGGCCGTTACTGACTGGCTGCCTGTTCGGACACGGCAACCCGATTCAGTCTGCTGGTGACGAACAGAACCAGTGCGATCACCAGCAAACCAACGAACCAGGCCAGTGACCACTCTCCCATGCTGAACCCCATGAACCGCCAATGGACTTCGGCACAGTTGCCATCCCCCTTGAACAACAGGGACAGGGTCTGCAACCAGGGCTCGTTCTCCATCCAGTAGGAGAGTCCGGGACCACACTCGGGCACCTTTTCCGGTGGCAGATGCTGCAGCCACACCTGGCGACCAGCCGTGATGATACCGCCCACGGCGCACATGGCCATCAACGCCGCCAGCACTCGCTGCACACCGCGACGAGGGACCGTCAAGAGTCCGATCAGGGCCAGCAAACCGATCAGGATATAAAATAGTCTCTGCGTGATGCACAGCGGGCAAGGGTCCAGATACAGAACCCGTTCAGCATAAATGGCGTAGCTCATCAGGCCGATGACCGAGAACAGACAACCCAACCACATGAGGCGGCGGGCATATACACTAGACAGATTCATGGAAGTGGAAGGTTACGCAAGGTGATTGTGGCGTAAGAGTAGCAAACAGGACGCCACGACGTGCATCGGCATGACACCTGCTCGAACACATGCCCGCGCAGGCAGAGGCTCGCGAATGCTTCAGCGTCGATCGAACCTGCCGCCTGCTCTTGATCAGCTTTCCGCCTTTCGGTTCCCGACTTGCGGTTACACTGCACCTCCACGACAACGAAAAGGACAACGCGCGTGAATTACTGGCAAGAATTCCTGCAGTTCGAATATGCTCACGAAATTCTGATGGCAGTCGGCGGACTGCTGGTCTTTGTGGGCGTTCTGCAGATCGTACGCAGCAGCCTGAAGATGCTGTTCTGGGTCGTCATTGCCGGAATCGGAGGCATCACCGCCAGTTATGGGATGCAACAGGGCTCGATCACGATTCCAGGCATGGAAAAATTGCGTGGCGCCAATCTGGACACGATTGCCTCTAATATCGACACTGACGTACTGGAATTTCTCTGTCAGAAAATCGACACCACGCAGCAATGCCCGGAAACCACCCTGCCCTGAGCATCGATCCATGACGCATGGGGTGTGCTGGGCAACTGCCTTGCGCCGAGCATCGACCACTGTCATTCAGGGAATGCGCAGGTCGCCGCCCTGCCCTGAGTGCTCATGAACGATGCTGCTGATCACAATGAGACATCCGGTCGTGGACTCATGCCTCATCGAGGCTAATGCAACAGGAAGTAGTCCACGAAATACCGACCGCCCTTCAAGGCGATGGTGGTCATGGCCACGATCTGCTCATCGGTTCGTGTGTAGTGTTGCACCCACACCAGGGTGAATGACTTGTGCTTGCGGAAGATCGTCGTCAATTCGCGATTCCCGGGCAGGCCCCAGTCGGATTCACGCTGATCACAGTCGCTCAGAAAGACCTCGGGGGTTATCCGACTCTTCAGATCGACCGAGAAATTCGTACTGTGGAGTTGGTAATCACGTCTGGATACGCCAAGCATGATGTCTTCCATCATGGGCTCGGCGATCTTGACTATCTCGGCATCATTCAGTTCAAGGCAGCTCATGCGCCGGAATATTACACGTGATCACGTCACTTGGCACCAGCCAGGCGACGTGTCATGCAGCTGCGTCAATGATGCAGCGCGATCAGCTCTCTTCCAGCGCCTGCTGCTTGCCTTGACGATAACCCCGATACCATTCGGTTTCGAGCGCCTCATCGGCAAAATAGGAATGATGGCAATTGGAAGGAGTCGTCCCCTTGATACCAGCATCCAGACCGGCCTTGCGGGCCAGGTCGGGAGTGACCTGATGCAGGGGCTTGAACGCTTCAGAGATGACTGTGTTCAAACCGACAAAATCGAACGTACGCTTCATTGGGAGGGCTCCAGACAAGATATGACACCGGGTACCGCCCGGATTTGCAACAGACGTTAGCACTTCACCGCCAAGGCCTATTCCTACTGGTTCTCAGAAGTTCGCAAACAACCTCCCAGACCCATCAGGCAAACCGAAAAGTCAGAACATTGGCGCGTTTTGACCGGTACTGGCTCGCAAGCTGCCCACGCCTCCTGTCGGGAACTCATGCTGCAGTCCGGCCGACATCGGCCGCTACCTGCACTGACTATTTATCACATACCCCGACGATCGACGAAGCGCATGTAACCTGTGAGGTCCCGATGGTGAGAACCCATGCACATTTTCAAGGTTTTACCAGCCAGAAAAGGTTAGCTCGAGCTCGGGCGGATCGACAATGAGCACATTTCGTGAAGTTCACAGCGCAACTGCGAAACTGCCACCGATGCGTTGCCATCTTGACTGACTTCGACTACACCACCCATCCCGGAATTCAGGCACTGAAGCATGTCAGGAATCCCCTGTGCATCTTCGACGTCGACCATTTCAAGGTCCTGTGGGCGAATCAGGCAGGTCTCGCCTTCTGGCATGCCGACTCCATCGAGCACCTGCGAGAGCGGGAAATAGAGCAGCATGTCACCGAGCCGATCGTCAAACGGCTTCAGCAACTACAGACCGACTGCTTTGAACAGGACATCAGCCTGACCGAGCTGTGGACCATCTTTCCGGGAGGTGCCAGCCGAACGGTCGAGCATTCGTTCTCTCCGTTTCCGATCGGTGACGAGACCCGTGCGCTGCTGATCGAGGTCGTCAACGAAATATTCGATGCCAGTTCGGACACCTTGCGCAGCACGGCCGCTCTGCTGCACACCTCGGCAATGATCAGTCTCTACGATGCCGATCATTCGCTGATCTACTGCAACCCTGCTGCCCGTGAGTCACTGCACAGCCGCTGCACGACACTGCCGCAGCGTTTCATCAACGATGCTGACATCTACATCATCGAAGAGGCTCTGGAGCTCGCCGAATGCTATACCACGGAACTGGAAGTCAATACCACGACCGGCCCCCGCTGGCACGAGATGACGCTGCAGAAGAGCGTCGATCCCGTGTCCGGACAACCTTCGATCCTGGTAAGCGCCGTGGATGCCACGGAGCGTCGCCAGGCACAGCAGACCGCCTACAAGCTGGCCTACACCGATTCGCTTACCGGTCTACCCAATCGGGCCGCACTGACCATCTATCTCGATGAGCTGCTGTCCATTGCCGACGAGGAACAGAACGAATTCAGCCTGTTCTTTCTCGATCTGGACCGGTTCAAGATCATCAACGACTCTCTGGGCCACTCCATCGGCGATCAACTGCTGATCGAGGTTGCCCACCGTCTCAAGCAGGCCGTCGGTGGCAACAGCATGGCCAGTCGACTGGGAGGTGACGAATTCGTTCTGATCATGAACCGCGTTACCGATACCGCAGAACTCAAGAACGCCGCAGAGAAGATCCTGAAGGCCATGGCCGAACCGGTCATGCTGGGCAATCAGAAACTGCGTATCCTGCCCAGCATCGGCATTTGCCGCTTTCCTTTCGATGGCGAGACCATCGCCAGCCTGATGGAAAACGCCGACGCCGCCATGTACATGGCCAAGGCGCGTCAATGCGGCTACTGCTTTTTCGACAAGCAGATGACCATCACACTCAGTGCGACCATCAAGGACAAGCTGGGGCTGGAGAATGATCTTGTCTATGCGATTCGCAATCATGAATTCGAGTTGTATTATCAACCGAAGATCTCGTGCCGCACAGGCCATGTCTCCGGCGTGGAGGCGCTGATTCGCTGGAATCATCCGACCCGTGGCCTGGTGCCACCGGACAGCTTCATCACCATTGCCGAAGAAACCGGCCAGATACTGGAACTGGGCAATTGGGTACTTGATCAATCCATGCGGCAGCAGAAGCTGTGGCAGGAAGCCGGACTGCTGGTGCCTGTTTCCATCAATATCTCCGCGCATCAGTTCAACACGGATGACCTGATGATGAACGTGTCCGAATGTCTGGTGCGCAACAGTTGCGATCCGGCCATGATCGAGCTCGAGATCACCGAATCGATGCTGCTGGGAGATGCCGACAGGATCCATCAGACTCTGCAGCAGCTCAGCGCCATGGGTATCCAGCTGACGCTGGACGACTTCGGCACCGGCTACTCCAATCTGGCCTATCTGCAGAAGTACCCTCTGGACATCCTGAAGATCGATCGTGCCTTTCTGGTTGATCAGAAGCGTTCCATGCTCATGGAAACGATCCTGAACATGGGCAAGGTCCTGGGATTGAAGGTGGTTGCCGAAGGCGTCGAGGTTCGTTCACAGGTTGATTGGCTGATCAATCATGGCTGTGATCAGATGCAAGGCTTCTACTTCAGTGAACCCTTGCCGGTACATCAGGTGACGCACTATCTGGAAAAACATTGCGGTGGCGCTGCCCCGGCCATCAAGGCTGCCTGAACAGATTCGGCGGTTGTCGAGTCAGCCCGTCCCGCCTTGCACGGTATCGGTGCATTTCGCAAGCGAAATTGCTGGTAAGCTGTCACTGCTTTAGAACCGGGCAGGTACGCTGCCGGTAGCTGCCAGGGCCAACCAGATACACACGATGAAGGCAGGACCGCATCCTCAGGAAGATGACAGACTTGCCGCGTTGCATGGCCTGCAGATTCTGGATACCTCCAGCGAGGAGGAATTCGATGAACTGGTTGAAATGGCGTCCAGCATCTGCAATACCCCCATCTCGCTGATCAGCCTCGTTGATGCCGACCGCCAGTGGTTCAAGGCCCGTACCGGCTTGCAGGCCGCACAGACCAGCCTGCATGAGTCGGTCTGTGCCCATGCCATCCTCGACGACCAGCCACTGATCATCAGCGACACCTTGCTGGATTCGCGTACCCGCGACAACCCGCTGGTACACAATGAGATCAACATGCGCTTCTACGCAGGCGTACCCTTGAAGACCGAAGAAGATCTGCCCATCGGCACCTTGTGCGTTCTCGATACCGTCCCCCGCAACCTGAGTGCGGAACAGCTGCGTGCATTGCAGGTGCTGGGGCGCCAGGTCATGACCCGTATGACCCTGCGTACGGCCTTGCAACGCGAAACCGAACTCAAGCTGCAACTCGAACAACAGCGCGACAAGCTGCTGTGCATGAACACCAAGCTCAGGAACGCCGATGAAAGCAAGAACCTGTTCCTGGCGATGCTTTCGCATGAACTGCGCAATCCGCTCAGCGCCTTGAGCAACGGTCTGAGCCTGCTCGATGATTCGGAGACCGCTACACAGACACGGCAAACCGTGCAGATGATGCACAGGCAGTGCTCGCAACTGACCCGCTTGCTGGATGACCTGCTGGATGTGTCGCGCATCAGTCGTGGCAAGATCTCCCTGCAACAGCACACCATCGCACTGGCGCCGGTGTTACAGGATGCCTGCGGTAGTATGGCCGGGGATGCTGCCGCCAAACAGATCGGGCTGGAGCTGAACAGCATTCCCACCGATGTCCATGTCCATGCCGACGCCGTCAGGCTGCAGCAAGTCATTGTCAATCTGCTGCACAACGCCATTCGCTATACCCCTTCCGGAGGCCGGATTCGCGTCGATACCGAGGTGAACGCTTCCGAAGTGCTGATTCGCGTCCACGATACCGGCCAGGGCATCTGCAAGGAAGACCTGGAAAAGGTCTTTGATTTGTTCGTGCAGCTGGAGAACACCGGCCTGCCCGCCAATCACGGACTGGGATTGGGTCTGGCGCTGGTCAGTGAACTGGTCAGTCTGCACGGAGGCCAGGTCAGCGTCGAGAGCGATGGCCCCGGCTGTGGCAGTACCTTCTGTGTGGCGCTGCCACTGGCCAGCGGCCCCGTGGAGCAGGATCCGACCCGCTCAGCAGACACTGTCGCCACGAATGCCGCAGCACTGGACGTGCTGGTCACCGACGACAATCTGGACAGCATCAGTGCTTTGGGCCGCCTGCTGGAACGACGCCAACATCAGGTGAGACTGGCAGGATCCGGTACCGAGGCCTTGCAGGCTGCACGGGAAAAAACACCGGATGTAGTGCTGCTGGACATCGGCCTGCCGGACATCTCCGGTCACGAGGTGGCACGTCAGCTCAGAAGCCTGTATCCCGCCCGGGATATCCTGTTGATTGCCACCACCGGCTACGGCCAACCCGAAGATCAGGAACGCAGTCATCAGGCAGGATTCGACCACCATCTGACCAAACCGATAGAGCTGAACGAGCTGAACCGGCTCATGAACGCGTTTCGCAACCGCCGCTCGGCCGGAGACACCGACTGAGGCAGTTGGGGATAGATCAGGACTCCGGTTCGGACGCCTCCGCAGCAGGCGGGACTCGCCCCGACAGGAATTCACCGAGAACCTGCCAGGATTCGATATGGTCACACAGGATCTTGACCACAAGCAGAATGGGCACGGCCATCAGTGCCCCGCCGATTCCCCACAACCAGCCCCAGACCACGACTGCGGTGAATACCGCCACGATATTGAGCTGCAAACGGTGGCCGACGATGGCCGGCGTGATGAAATTGCCCTCTATCGTGGTGCAGGCGTAATAGATCGCCGGTGGCAGCAGCGCCGCGGGCACGGTCTCATAGGTTCCCAGCGAGACGATGGCAAGCAAGCCCACACCCAGCAGAGCACCGGCAAACGGCAGGAAGTTCAGCACCGCTGCCACCACACCCCACAGCACCGGATTGGGCACACCAGCCAGTGACAGCAAGGACATGATCACGATACCCAGCGCACCGTTGATCAGAGTCACCGTCAGCAGGTAGCGCGACACACTGCTCTCCACCTGGTAGGCCACCGTCAGTGCGCGTTTCTTGTCCTGCAACCTCGGCATCACGGCGATCAGCTTTTCCTGGAACAGAGTGCCGGAGGCGAGCATGAACAGCGACAGCACGAAGGCCAGCATGATCGTGGTCAGGCCATTGGCCACCGTGGAGGCTGCCGATGAAATGAGACCCGGCTGCTCCAGCACTACCTTGGTCGGCTCATCACTGCCGGATGCCATCTTCTCGACCTGCTCGCCCGCCTTGCTGATTGCATCCACCGACTGCTTGTAGGGGCTGATCTTCTGCTCCAGTGTCTGTCCGATATTCGGGATGGAGTCGAACAGTTCGGTCATCGGGGTGGACATCATGTAGCCGAAGGAGGTGATGAAACCGCCGACGCTGATGACCAGTAACACCGCCGATACCGGCGCCGGCACATGATGACGAGACAGCGCTCTGACGACCGGCGACAGGGTCAGGGCAATCAGCAGACCCAGTGCCAGAGGCATCAGCAGATCCTTGGCAAAGTAGCAGATGGTCCCCAGCACCAGAATCAGATGCACCGTCAGGATGCGGCGAATCGAAATCAGGACCCTGTCACGCTTCTGCCACTCGCTATCACTCATCGCGCCACCCCGGTCAACGGCTGAGACTTCCACGACAGATGGCTTAGCCCATCGAGCAGCCGAAAGTCATCTGTTGAGCAAAACCACACAGGGACGAACCGGCTGACAGCCGGTCTGCCCTGGTCGACCAGCGAGACACTCCGATGTTCAACGACGTCGAATGCCACAGAGCCAGCCCACCTGTGGCAGCTGGCAGATACGTGCGGGTCGGAGTGACGCATGGCAGAGCGTTTTCGTCGGAGTATCCCGGAATGTTAGCGCCGTTGAGGTTCAAACGGCATGTCCGGCACTTGCCAGCCCGTTCTTACACGGTTTGCCTGTCTTGCTGCACCGCTTGCGATACCAGTCTGTCCACCAGCTCGACCCAGTGCAGCACCTGCCGGCCACTACCACCTTGCAGGTGCAGCTGACAGCCGATATTGGCGGTGGCGATGATATCGGGCTCCTCGGCCAGCAGATGGCCGAGCTTGTTGTCGCGAAGCTGCTGGCTCAGTTCCGGCTGGAAGATCGAATAGGTACCGGCCGACCCACAGCAGGTATGCGACTCATCGACCGCTGTCAGAACAAAGCCGAAACGACCCAGCAACGTTTCGGTCACCAGCGGCAGCTTCTGACCGTGTTGCAGCGTACAGGGCGAATGAAAGGCGATCTTGCCCATGGCCGCAGCCTGACTCCGGAAGCGCTGCAGATCTTCCTGCTGCAGCACCTCGATGAGAACTTCAACGATATCCTTGCTCAGCTGGCTGATCTGCCGGGCCTTGTCGGCATACCGATCGTCATCGGCCAGTACGTGTGCGTAATCCTTGAGCATGACGCCACAGCCACTGGCTGTCGAGATGATGGCCTCGCAACCGGCCTCGATGGAAGGCCACCAGGCGTCGATGTTCTGCCGCATCAGTGCCTTGGCCTTTTCCTGCTCATTGAGGTGGAAGTGTACGGCGCCACAGCAACCGGCCTGTGTGGCAGATTGCAGAGTGATTCCGAAGGCATCCAGTACGCGAGCGGCACTGGCATTGGTGGCAGGTGTCATGGACGGCTGAACGCAGCCTTCGAGGACCAGCATGCGACGCTCATGAGTCGCTCCCGGCCAGCTGCCCGGTTCTTGCGCAGGCGGCACCCGGGCAGCCAGTGTTGCCGGCAACAACGGTCGCAGGGTCTGCCCTATCCGAACCATGGGAGCCATGCGTTTCGAATACGGCAGCACGCTCAGAATGGCCTGTCGCTTCCAGTAATCAAGACCGCGGCGAGGCACCTGCTCCTCGACCAGATCCCGTCCCAGATCGACCAGATGACCGTATTCGACACCTGATGGGCAGGTTGTTTCACAGTTGCGGCAGGTCAGACAACGATCCAGATGCGTGCGTGTACTGGCTGTGGGCGTGTGGCCTTCCACCACTTGCTTGATCAGATAGATACGACCCCGTGGGCTGTCCTGCTCGTCGCCCAGCAGATTGTAGGTGGGACAGGTTGCCAGGCAGAATCCGCAATGCACACATTTTCGCAGGAGCTCTTCAGCGGCAGTGGCGCGTGGATCATTGACCAGCCCGAGGGCGATGGTTGTCTGCATGGTTCAAGCCTCCGTGGCCGTCTGGGAGCCGGAAAGTGAATCGAGCTCCGGATGAAAGCGACCACGATTGAACAGGCGCTGAGCATCGAAACTGTCTCTGACCCGGGCCTGCAACCGCCGCATGACACCTTCCAGTGGCTGCAAGGCTGGTTCTTCGACGGGCCCGGATGCATAACGAACGGCATGTCCACCGCAAGCCCTGGCTGCCCGGTGGATATCATCGGCGGTCGCTGCCGACTGCAGCCAGCGCTGCGCGCCTGCCCAGTCATGCAGCCAGTCACCCGGCACTGCCAGCGCATCGGCGTGATCCGCCACGGATACTCGCCACAGGCGCCTGTCACCCAGACTGTCCCCGAAGAAATCATGCTCATGATCTCTCACCTGTTGCCAGATAGTGGATTCTGCGGCAGCCAGTGTCTCTCCCCCCAGCATGCGTGCAGCGGCAGAGACCGCCGCCTCACTGCCACTGAGTCGCAGATAGCGCCGGTCATCGATCAACATCGCACCCGACAAGGGCAGCGGCCGACGCAACAGCGCTGCAAAGGCTTGCGTGTCGTTCGAAGTGGCCTCTTGCACCAGCGTCAGCTCTGCCTCCGGTCGGGGCAGCACCTTCATGGAGATATCCAGCAACACGCCCAGAGTGCCGTAGGCACCGATCTGCAGTCGGGAGACATCATAACCGGCAACGTTCTTCATCACCTCTCCGCCGAATGACAAGTCCTGCCCCTGGCCATTGATCACGCGCGTACCCAGCACATGATCACGCGCCGAACCGGCGAAGGGCCTGGCAGGTCCGGACAGACCGCAGGCCAGCACACCGCCGATGGTGCTTCCCGGCAACACCGGCGGCTCGAAAGGCAGCATCTGTCCGGCCTCGGCCAGTATCCGGTTCAGTTCGATCAGTGGCGTACCAGCCCTGACACTGACCACCAGCTCCGTCGGCTCGTAATTGATGATGCCCCTGTGCGTGAGCATGGACAGCGCGTCGGCACGCTGATCCAGTGGACGATGATTGCCCAGCATGTGCTTGCTGTTGCCGCCTACGATGTTCAGTGGTGTCGCGGCTGCAGCTGCCTGTCGTACGCGCTCCAGCAGAGCCGCGCTGTCGTCGTTGTCAATCACGGATGGACCGTCCTGTCAGAATCGTTCGAGTTCGGGAAACGGCAGTTCGCCGTGATGAATATGCATGGCACCGAATTCGGCGCAGCGTTGCAGTGTGGGTACCGCCTTGCCGGGATTGAGCAGGCCCTGTGGATCAAAGGCGGCCTTGACCGCATGAAACTGGGTGATCGTATCGGCATCGAACTGAACACACATCTCGTTGATCTTCTCCAGGCCAACGCCATGCTCACCGGTCACGGTCCCACCCACCTCGACACACAGTTGCAGTATCTGACTACCCAGTTGCTCGGTACGGTGCAACTCACCGGGCTTGCCGGCGTCGAACATGATCAGCGGGTGCAGATTGCCATCGCCGGCATGAAACACATTGGCAATGGGCAGTCCGTATTCGGCCGACAGCTCGTCCATGCGTTGCAGGACATGGGACAACTGTCTTCGCGGGATGGTGCCGTCAATACAGTAGTAGTCCGGAGCCAGTCGACCGACAGCGGGAAAGGCCGACTTGCGCCCTTTCCACAGAAGCAAGCGTTCCGCCTCACTGGCCGCGATGTGCAGACTGCTCACCGATGATTCCCTGAAGACCTCGGACACCCGTTCGATCTGCGAGACCACCTCCTCGGCCGTGCCATCGAGTTCGCACAGCAGCAAGGCCGCCGCATCGGTCGGATAACCACACTTGGCAAATGCTTCAGCGGCAATGATGGCCGGTTTGTCCATCAGCTCCAGACCGGCAGGAATGATGCCGGCGGCAATGACCCGGCCTACGGCGTCACCGGCTGCCTCCACACTGTCGAAGGCAGCCATGACAAGCCTGGCCTCCGGAGGGACGGGAAGCAGTTTGACCGTGACTTCCACGACCACCGCCAGCATGCCCTCCGAACCGGTCATCAGCGCCAGCAGATCGTAACCGGCACTGTCCAGACTGCCACCACCGAGAGTCAGCAGCTCACCGTCTATCGTGACAATGGTCACCGACAGCACGTTGTGAACGGTCAGACCGTATTTGAGGCAATGCACACCACCGGAATTCTCGGCAATATTGCCACCGATGGTACAGGCGATCTGCGATGAAGGGTCCGGGGCGTAATACAGGCCATGGGGTCGAGCCGCATCGGAAATGGCCAGATTGCGCACCCCCGGCTGGACTCGCGCGTAGCCCAGCTCACGGTTCAGTTCGAGAATGCGATTGAACCGGGCCAGCCCCAGCAATATCCCGTCTTCGTGCGGCAAGGCACCACCTGACAGACCGGTACCCGCGCCGCGTGCCACCACCGGTACCGCATTGGCACTGGCCCAGCAAAGCACCGCCTGAACCTGCTCGATGGTGTCGGGCAGCACGACCAGCAAGGGCGTGGCCTTCAGGGCGGTCAGACCATCGGACTCATAGGGACGCAACTGTTCCTCGCTGGACAGAATCGACTCCGCTGGCAGCAGTTGCGCCAGTTCCCGTGCAAAACGCTGGCGGCGTGAGTGGCGGTCGCGGCGTTGCGCGTCGGTGGCTGCCGGCGACGCCGCCCCTGTTCCGCCAGGGGGTTGCGGCGGCACGGGGGCGGCAGACTGATCAGCAGGTTCAGCAGACATCTTGATACTCCGACACGTGACTGGGTGACTGGAATCGGGAGATTCCACGGCAATCACACACAATATCAAACTGGCAAGCTTTCCTGCACTTGATCGCACACGACTTGTGCTTGCCGGGTACCCGGTATCGATCGGTCATCAGACGATGGTTCGCCCGTCTCGACGACACCATCATCCTTGCTAACCTCATCCGTTTTACCTTGACACGGTAGTAGTACAGACTCACAGCACCGGACACGTGACCGCAAGAGGCGATACCGAATGCCCCGGCAAGGTAGTTTGACTACACGATGACAAGACAGTTACCCATCGCCAGGGCGCGATTCAACGTTCCCGGACACAAGTATCTGATCCCCGGGTGCGGTAAACTTGTCGCATCGGGTAGCCGCCAGCCTGACAGCCGGCGGTAATACATCATTTGTAGATTAACTACAACTCTATCAACCAACCATACAGTGGCAGGAATCGATGAGACGCAGACGCGACGCTAAAATCATAGGCACACTGGGCCCCTCGAGTAACGATCGCGAGACGATCCTGAAATTGTTCGACGCCGGAATCGACGTCTTTCGCCTGAACTTCAGCCATGGCAGCCACGAGGATCACGCCAAGACCCATGGCATCATTCGCAGTGTGGAAGAGGAACGCGGTCGCCCCATCGGCATTCTGGCCGACCTGCAAGGACCCAAATTGCGAGTTGGCAAGTTTGCCAACGGCAAGGAGATGCTGGTACCGGGTGAGCAGTTCGTTCTCGATCAGGACCCGACACCCGGTGATGGCAAGCGTGCACCGCTGCTGCACCCGGAGATCTTCGCCGCCCTGAGTGTCGGCTCCAACCTGCTGGTCAACGACGGCAAGATTCGCCTGAAGGTGCTGGAGTTCACCGAACAGCGTGCGGTTACCGAAGTGCTGGTCGGGGGCGAAATCAGCAGCAACAAGGGGGTCAATGTACCTGACCTGGTTCTGCCCATCTCCCCACTGACTGCCAAGGACCGACGTGATCTGGACTACGCCCTGGAACTGGGAGTGGACTGGGTGGCCATGTCCTTCGTGCAACGCGGAGAGGACATGGCCGAACTGCGCTCCCTGGTCGGCAACAAGGCCGCCATCATGGCCAAGCTGGAGAAGCCCAGCGCCATCGATGACCTGAACAACATCGTGCATCTCAGTGATGCCGTGATGGTTGCCCGCGGCGACCTGGGTGTCGAGATGCCCCAGGAAATCGTGCCAGTGGTACAGAAAAAGATCCTGCGATGCGCCCGTCAGGAAGGCAAGCCGGTCGTGGTCGCCACGCAGATGCTCGAA
Organism: Granulosicoccus sp. 3-233; assembly: GCF_052681095.1. Taxonomy (NCBI): domain Bacteria; kingdom Pseudomonadati; phylum Pseudomonadota; class Gammaproteobacteria; order Chromatiales; family Granulosicoccaceae; genus Granulosicoccus; species Granulosicoccus sp. 3-233. The sequence continues at coordinate 917,445 of NZ_JBQYLE010000002.1, read as the reverse complement.
TCCATGATCAATTCACCGGTACCGACCCGCGCGGAAAGCTCCGACGTTGCCACGGCGGTCTACGATGGTGCCGATGCCGTCATGCTCTCGGCGGAAACGGCAGCCGGCAGCTTCCCGATCGAGGCGGCCACGGCCATGAACCGCATCATCATCGAGGTCGAGCGTGATCCCTACTATCGCAAATCGATCAACGCCGCCATGCCGACACCAGGTGATACGGTTGCCGATGCCATCAGCTCCTCGCTGCACCATGTTGCCACCGTCATTCCACTGGCGGCGACCTTCACCTATACCGAATCGGGCTTCTCCAGTTTCCGGGCTGCGCGCGAACGCCCCGAGGCGCCGGTCATCGGCTGCACCCCCAATGTCGAAACTGCACGCCGTCTGGCACTGGTCTGGGGGGTTCATGCGGTTATCTATCAGGTAATGAACAGCATCGAGGACATGGTCTCGCACGCCATCAACATCACGCTTGCGGAAGGGTTCGGCGAGATGGGTGAGATCATTGCCATCACGGCCGGCATGCCCTTCGGCCGAACCGGTACCACCAACATGATGCGATTGACACGCCTCAAGGAGCTGCCGAATACCGATCAGCTTCCATCTCGTGACTGAGCACACATTCCCGGTCGGGGCCGGGAATGAAACCTGCAGGTAACACTCCCATCTGCCATGCGTCAAACAATGTGCCAGCTCCGCTGTGAGCTGGCGCACCGTATCCGAGTCGGCTATGCTCCAGACTCGGCCAATACCAGAAACCCCGAGCGTACTCCCGGTTTGAACAACAGACTTACACAGGCCAGCGCGGCGATCATTCTGATGGCCTGCATGAGCTTCGGTAGCCCACTACTGGCCCAGTCCGGCTCGGCCGACGCATCATCGGCCCCCGTCACAGCGACGATCATCGCGCGTGAAGTCACCGTGGTCGACGGTGACACCCTCGCCGCCATTTCAGCCCGCGAGCTGGGCAAGGCCGGCTATGCCGCACAACTGGCCGAGTTCAACCAACTGGTCGTCGATGCACCACTGACTCCCGGCGACATCATACGCATCCCCATCCTGGTGGCCGGCGAGGCTGAATCCGCGCAGGTGGTTTTCGTCAAGGGAACGGTCATCATCACCCGACCCGGTGCCGCGGCGGCCAGCACAGCCGACACCGGTGACGATGCGGCCGACGCCACCGTGTTCGATCTCGAACGGGACTTCGATGTCTATCCCGGTGACACGATTCTCACCAGCTCCGACGGCTATGTCAGCATCGAATTCTCCTCAGGCTCCGTCATCAATCTGCAACCGGACACGGAAGCCACCCTGTCGTTGCTTGCCTGCCTGCCGGAGAACGACGATTGCATCATCGAGATAACGACCTACAAGGGAAAGATCACGTCGGATGTCAACAAGCGTGACGAGCAGGATGTCGATTTCCGGATCAGCACGCCGTACGCCTCAGCCGCCGTCCGTGGAACGATGTTCGATGTCGAGGCCAGCGAGGTTCTGCGTGTGGGCGTCACCGAAGGCAGTGTCGATCTCAACGCACAGCAACAGAGTGTCGACCTGGAAAGCGGTTTCGGTTCCGTGGTCGAAGAGGGCCAGCCACCGGCAGCACCGGTACCACTGCTGCCCGCACCGGTCTTCAAGCGCGTGCCGACACGCATGGCGCCCGGTGATAACGTCGCCTGGTGGCCATTCACGGATGCCGATGCCTACATTGCCCGCCTGGCCAACGACGAAGCCGGCGTGGAAACCCTGGCCAGTTACGACACCCTCATCGACCAGCTGGAAGTGACGGGGGTGGAGGCAGGTGATTATTATCTGCTGCTGCGCGCAGTCGACGGCAACGGTCTTCGCGGCTTCACTTCCAACACGCGCCTGACCATCGCCGACATCGACAACAGCATCGCTCCTGTCAATACGCTCATCACACGTCAGGGACAGGAATTCCTGGTGGAAGTGCAGAACCCGGCCACCAATGCCATCGGCTACGAAATCCAGATTGCCAGCACGCTGGACTTCGATGACCCCTTGAGCGTGGATGTCAACGCTACCGGAACCGCCGTCTTCCGGGTCGATGATGACCAGGTCTTTTCGCGGGCCAGGGCGCTGCTCGACCCGTACACCGTCTCGGCATTCGGTGATATCAGCGGCAGCGACGACTAGACAACGACGCCACACCACGATCGCCGGGCTGCCCGAACCGGCCAGCCCGGCAAAGAGGTGTCAGACAAACTTGAAATCGATGGCTCGACGGGCTCGGGACAATTGTTCCAGCATGTGTTCACCACCGCGCACGGCCACACCCACGGCCAGGACATCCAGCACCACCATCTGCCCCAGGCGCGACTTGACCGGCGAGAAGATATCGCTGTCTTCATTGACATCGACCGTCAGGGCCACATCGGCACGCTGGGCAAGTGGCGAACGGGTCGCCGTGACCGCAATCACCCGGGCTTGCGCTTCGCGCGCAATATCGACCGTTTTCAGAATGTCACTGCTGCGACCGGAGTGCGAGATGGCAATGACCAGAGCATCCTTGTCCAGCAGAGCCGCCGCTGCGGCCTGAATATGCGGATCGGAATAGGCGATGGCCGGCTTGCCAAGGCGAAAGAACTTGAGCTGGGCATCTTCTGCCACCACTGCCGAACCACCCGAACCGTAGAGCTCCACACGCTTGCAGTTCTCGTACATCTCGATGGCTTCATCCAGCGCCGTCTCGTTGATCTGATTGCGAATCTGGACCAGTGAGGCGATGGCGCCATCGAGCAGCTTGTTGGCCAGCTCCTTGCTCGAATCGCTGGTAGTGACATCCTGATAGAAGAAGGTTCCGCGACGAGCCAGATCCTGCGCCAGCTTGATCTTGAACTGCTGAAAGCCGACGCAATCAAGTGCCCGACAGAAGCGGATGACCGTGGGCTCACTGACCGATGCACGAGTGGCAATGGCCTGGATGGAGGATTGCACACTCTCCTCCGGATCGGCAATCACGACATCTGCCACCTTCTGCTCGGATTTACGCAAGGTATCCCGGGCAGCCTTGATACGCGCCAGCATTCAGTATTGCTCCAAGCCTATGGACTCCAGAAGACCGAGGCTCTGGCAGGTTGCTCGGTCAGCAGACCCAGTACCGGTGCATGCCCTGCCTGCCAGTCCCCGCCTTCACAGGAATCGAGCGCTGCGGCCAGTACATCGCACTTGGCATCACCAGTGATATGCAGAAAACGATTCTCGGCATGCAACAGGCAGGCCCGCGTCAGCGAGATACGGGCCTGTGATACCGAGGGCGGATGCAGGAAAGCCACGACATCCTCATTATCCAGTGCCATTGCCGGCAGCAATTCCTCGGCAGCCGCATCCGGAAACAGGGACGCCGTATGACCGTCTCCCCCCATGCCCAGCATGACGACCGTGAATGGCTGATGCATGGCCGAGATATCGGCTGCGACAACCGGCAAGGCATCACTTTCCGACAAACCCTCACGGTACAGCGGCACAAAGCGGGCCGTCGCGGCCTTGTCCTGCAGCAGCGTTTCCCGCACCAGTGATTCATTGCTGTCCGGATGACCCGGTGGCACCCAGCGCTCATCCGCCAGCGTGACACTCACCCGGGACCAATCCAGATCGACGCCGGACAGATAGCGCAACACCGGTGCCGGCGTACTGCCGCCCGACACGACCAGAGAGGCCTCTCCGTGTTGCTCCAGAGCACTCCGCAGGCACTGCGCCACGGTATTGCCCAGACGCTCTGCCAGCTGTTGTGCATCGGCCGCTTCCTGCCACTGCAGGCCAGCGCCTTCCACTCGTTGTCGTGCCATTTCAATCCTCATGCCAGCGCAACCCGTCCTTGCTGATCAGAGCATTGGCAGCCCCGGGTCCCCAGGTGCCTGCCGTATAGCTCTTCGGTGAATACTGATACTGTTCCCAGGCCTCCTGGATCGGATCTATCCAGGCCCAGGCGGCTGCCACCTCGTCGCGTCGCATGAACAAGGTAGGGTTGCCTCTTATGATATCCAGAAGCAGGCGCTCATAGGCAATCATCTTGCGCTTCTGGAAGACATCATTGAAATCCAGATTCAGATGAACCGGCTGCAACTCGATGTCATCCCCCCAGGCCTTGACGTAGATACGCATGCGAATGCTCTCTTCCGGCTGCAGACGGATGATCAGCTGATTGGGAATGCTGAAACCATCGGCAGTGGGGAATATCGAATGCGGAATCTTCTTGAAATTGATGACGATCTCGGTGGTCTTGCTCTCCAGACGCTTGCCCGTGCGCAGAAAGAACGGGACCCCTGCCCAGCGCCAGGAGGCGATCTCTGCCCGCAGTGCCACGAAGGTCTCGGTCGTGCTGTCGTCGGGAATATCGGCATTGTCCAGATAGCCGGGCACGGGGCCATCCTTGTAGGCTCCAGCCTTGTATTGCCCGCGCACCGAGTTCTCGATGGCGTCGATACCGGTCAGGGGTTTCAACGCCCGCAACACCTTGATCTTCTCATCACGAACCGCATCCGGATCCATGCTGACAGGGGGCTCCATGGCCAGGATGACCAGCAGCTGCAACAGGTGATTCTGTACCATGTCGCGCAGCGCACCGGTCTGGTCATAGAAGGCTCCGCGACTGTCGACTCCCAGGGATTCGGCAATGGTGATCTGCACATCGCTGATGTGTTCGGCGCGCCACAGGGGTTCGAAAAACGCATTACCGAATCGCAAGGCCAGCAGATTCTGTACGGTCTCCTTGCCCAGGTAATGATCGATTCGATAGATCTGTTCTTCACTGAAGACATCCGACAGTCGATCATTGATCTCCTCGGCCGACTTCTCGTCACGCCCCAACGGCTTTTCCAGCGCCACACGACTGTTGGCGGTGATCAGCCCGGCTTCGTGAACCCCATTGGTGATCTGAGTGAACAGACTGGGGGCAACCGACAGATAAAAGACGCGGACGTGATCCTCGCGACCTTTCAGTGCATCCACCAGAGGCTGGTAGGCTGCGACATCGTTGACATCGACGGCATAGTACTGGATTCGCTCCAGAAAGGCCTGCCAGGCCTCTTCCTCGAAATCCTGCTCACTGATGTGCTCGCGCACTTCCACATCGAGCTTGGCCCGAAACTCTGCGGTATCCATCGCTGTACGACCGCTGGCGATGATGCGACCATCATCAGGCAGCTGCTTCTCGCAGTGTCTGAAATAAAGTGCCGGAATAAGCTTGCGGATGGAGAGATCGCCGGTGCCGCCAAACAATATGAAGTCGAATGGCTGCAGGGATTCATTGCTGATTAGATTCATTTTGTAATTTTACTACCAAATGATAGTTAACTGTTTAACTAGGAGTGTTACAAGATATTTCGAATTCTAACCACATTTTGTCATAGCAACATAACTTTCGTGTGACATAATCGTGTAGTTAACCTACAAGCTGGATGGAGAGATCTATGCCCTCGCTCAATACCGCCGTCGACGACGTCACTCAACGCATCATCGAACGCAGCCGGGAGACCCGTGCCGCCTATCTGGCCCGCATCAATGCGCTGGCGGACGCGCCGCCCAACCGCGGCATGATGGGCTGCACCAATCTGGCGCATGCCTTTGCCGCTGCCCCCGAGCGGGACAAGATCGTGCTGCATGCCGAACGGGCCCCCAACCTGGCCATCGTCACCTCCTACAACGACATGCTCTCGGCGCACCAGCCGTATGAGAATGCCCCGGAGAAGATCCGCGAGGCCGCCCGCGCCGTGGGTGCGACCGCCCAGGTAGCCGGCGGCACACCCGCCATGTGCGATGGCGTGACCCAGGGCCAGCTGGGCATGGAGCTGTCGCTCTTCAGTCGCGACGTCATCGCCATGTCGACAGCCATCGCCCTGTCCCACAATGTCTTCGACGCCGGCGTGTTCCTCGGCGTGTGTGACAAGATCGTACCGGGACTGCTGATGGGTGCCCTGTCCTTCGGTCATCTGCCAGCCGTGTTCATCCCCGCCGGCCCGATGACCACCGGCATCCCCAACAAGGAGAAGGCCCGTACCCGACAATTGTTTGCCGAAGGCAAGGCCACCCGTGAAGACCTGCTGGCCTCGGAAAGCGCCTCGTATCACGGCCCCGGCACCTGCACCTTCTACGGTACGGCCAACAGCAACCAGATGATGATGGAAATCATGGGTCTGCACTTGCCGGGTGCCGCTTTCATCAACCCCGGCACCGAACTGCGTTCGGCGCTGACCACGGCTGCAGCCCAACGCGCACTGGCTCTGACGGCACGCGGTAACGAGTTCACGCCGCTGGGTCGCATGATCGACGAGAAGGCCATCGTCAATGCCATCATCGGCCTGCTGGCCACCGGCGGATCAACCAATCACACCCTGCATCTGGTCGCCATCGCCCGTACGGCCGGCATCAGCATCAACTGGGATGATTTCGACACTCTCAGCCATGCCATTCCGCTGCTGACTCATGTCTATCCCAGTGGCCAGGCCGACGTCAATCAGTTCCATGCCGCCGGCGGCATGGCGCTCGTCATCCGGGAGCTGCTCGATGCCGGCCTGCTGCATGATGACGTTCAGACAGTAGCCGGTGCCAGCGGCCTCTACCAGTACACTCAGGAACCCTGGCTCGACAACGGCACACTGGCCTGGCGCGATGGCCTGAAGCAATCGGTCGACGACTCCATCATCAGCACCGCCAAGGCGCCCTTCCAGGCCGACGGGGGTCTGCGACTGATGTCCGGCAATCTGGGTCGCGCCGTCATAAAGACCTCTGCCGTCAAGCAGGAACACCGCATCATCGAAGCACCCGCCGTCGTCTTTCATTCGCAGGACGCCCTTCGGGTAGCCTTCGACAACGGTGAGCTGGAACACGACTTCATCGCCGTCATCGCCTATCAGGGACCACGCGCCAACGGCATGCCCGAACTGCACAAGCTCACCCCCATCCTGGGTGTGTTGCTGGACCGCGGATTCAAGGTGGGTCTGGTCACCGACGGACGCATGTCCGGCGCTTCAGGCAAGGTCCCGGCAGCCATTCACGTCTCCCCCGAGTGCGTGCTGGATGGCCCGCTGGCGAAAGTCAGAACCGGCGACATCATCCGCATGGATGCCGAATCCGGCACATTGCAGGCCCTGGTGGATGAAGCCGAGTGGGATGCACGCGAAGTCAGCGTCCCCGATCTCAGCCGCAAGACCGTCAACATGGGACGCGAATTATTCTCCGCTTTCCGGCATCATGTCTGTAGTGCCGAGCTTGGCGCCGTCAGCCTGTTCGAGGAGTGATCGAGCCGTGCCACAGACCTACCAACGCAACCTTCGCTACAGGAGCCCCACAGCATCATGAAAGTTCGTGAACTCATGCAAGTCGCACCGGTCATTCCGGTTCTCGTCATCGATGACGTCGCCAAGGCCCGCCCTCTGGCAGAAGCACTGGTGGCCGGTGGCCTGCGCGTACTGGAAGTGACCTTGCGCACCCCCGTCGCCCTGGAAGCCATGAAGGCAATGGCTGATGTACCCGGTGCCATTGTCGGAGTGGGCACGGCGCTGGACGGTGATGACCTGAAGCGGGCACAGGATCACGGCGCTACATTCGCCGTGAGCCCGGGTTTCACCATCGAGCTGGGCAAGGCGGCGAACGCCATCAACATGCCGCTGCTGCCGGGCATCATGACACCGGCCGATATCATGCGGGCTCGTGACGGCGGTTTTACCGAGCTGAAATTCTTCCCGGCGTCTCAAGCCGGTGGGCCCCAACTGCTCAAGGCCTTCAGCGGCCCCTTCGGCGAGATCTCCTTCTGCCCCACGGGCGGCGTGACGGCGGATACTGCCAAGGACTATCTGGCATTGCCCAGCGTTCTGTGCGTGGGCGGTTCCTGGGTTGCTCCGGCAGCCATGGTCGAGGCTGGTGACTGGGAAGGGATTACCAAGCTGTCCAGCGCCTGCGAATCACTGCGTTCATGATCGCCGTACAACGCTAGTCGACAGCTCGAACCCTCTGCCTGCTCAGCCTCATCTTCGTTCGAGGCTGAGCAGGCATCAGGGAGAGTTCCTGCACATCATCGATGTCCTGACACGTCATCTGAACCAGACGGCCTTCGACATCACCGCACACCTTGGATCACGATCGGACACGCAGGTACCACCATACCAACGGCACCAGCATGACAAGCTCGATGCCCACGTTGATCCATTGTTTCAACACCGAGCCGTCCAGCATGATTCCGATCAGCCTGGCGACCAGCAAGCCGAAGAGCAGTGCAGAGGCAGTAGCCGCGATGGTGGCCATCCACGGCTGCAAATCGTGATGAAACAGCAGCAGGGTGCCGAACCCGATGATCAGGCCCCACCATATTCGTCTCTCGGTGGCGGCGAATGTATTCTCCGGGACTGCCTGCTTGCTGACCAGCTCAGGGTTCCAGACCAGCACAATGCCGACGATGAGCAGCAGAATGCCGATCACTCTGAGAACAAGGCTGTAATCCATGGTTGAGCTCCGCCGTCTGACATGACCAGGTATGGCCGCTTGCCGGTGTTTGTGGGGACTGTCTTGCAGTGAGAGCATGATAATCCCGCCAAGACCGCGGAGAAAGACTGAATAGTCTTGAATACTTGCCTGATTGTATCGGCCTTTCAGATACGCCCTTCAGCCACGCCCTTCAGCCACGCCCTTCAGCCACGCACTTCAGCCACGCACTTCAGATACGCCCTTCAGCCACGCACTTCAGATACGCCCTTCAGCCACGCACTTCAGATACGCCCTTCAGCCACGCCCTTCAGATACGCACTTCAGATACGCACTTCAGATACGCACTTCGGATACGCACTTCGGATACGCTCTTCAGATGCGCTCTTCAAGCACGCCCTTCAAGCACGCCCTTCAAGCACGCCCTTCAGACAAGCACTTCAACCCGTTATTTCTCCAGCCCCGAACCGGGTGGCCCTGAAACGGGCCACCCCATGAAACAGGGTTCGAGCTGCTCATCAATCGCCGAATCCACATGATGTGCTGACGCAGCGCTGACCGCCCCTCGCCGCCGCTACAGCAGATTCAGCACCAGCACGGCACACATCAGCACGATCACCACGAACATCATGCTTGCCACGCTCCAGCCTCGCGCCAGAGGTGCGCCAGGGCGTGTCAGTCGCTCGATGACACCATAGCCATTGCCCAGCAAACCTAGCGCACCCTGACGGGCACTGGCATTGAGATCCGCCACCCGACGTGCCACCAGCGGTAGACGTGCCGGTATCCACTTGCGGTAGATGACATCCACATCAAGCATGGTCGAAGCTACCGTTCGCGGGTAGAGTCCGATCTTCTTCAGCACCACGAACGCCAGCGCCGCGAAGAGCAAGAGCTGAAACTGCACCAGCACGTGATCAAAGGTGTAGGGATGATAGTCGACGCTGAACGGCAGCAGGCTGTACAGAAGACCCGGAAACACACCGATGATCACGCAAAGAGACGCGGCAATGATCATTGCCAGGCGCATGTGCACAGGCGCCTCTGCCGGTCTCTTGCCACTGTCGCGCGAGAAAAACAAGGTGAAGGGAACCTTGATACTGGTATGCACCACGGTACCCACGGACGCTGCCAGCAGGGCCAGCCACACCAGATAGTTGCCGTTGTAACCGGATGCATCCAGAATCAGCGACTTCGATACAAAGCCACTGAACAGTGGCACCGCCGAGATCGACGCCGCTCCGACCAGGCAACACAGCATGGTCACGGGCATGGTCCGGTACAGGCCACCGAGTCGGGATGCTCTGGAGGTGCCGGTCCGGTAGACGACCGCACCAACACTCATGAACAACAGTCCCTGATACAGCACACTGCAGAAGGCATGTGCGGCCGAACCGCTGATGGACATTTCCGAACCGATACCGACACCCACCACCATGAAGCCCAGCTGGCTGTTCAGACTGTAGGCCAGTACGCGTTGCAGGTCGTCCTCGACCACCGCCAGAATGATCGGAAACAGCGCCATTACGGCGCCGATGTAGATCAGCACCTCGGTACCGGCATATCCACGCGCCAGCGCATAGACGGCCATCTTGGTGGTGAACGCAGACAGTATCACGGTACCTGTGATGGTCGCTGCCGGATAGGCATCGGCCAGCCAGTTGTGCAACAAGGGGAATGCGCACTTGATACCGAAGGAGAGAAAGATCAGGAAGGTACCGGTGCTGACCAGACCGAGGTGTTCGAATGCAATGGAGCCGGTATCGTGATAATGCACCAGCAGGCCTGCCAGCAGTAGCACTCCGGAGAGCACCTGGATGAGCAGATAACGCATGCCTGTCGCGGTTGCTGCCGGCGTACGGCGCGCCCAGATCAGAAAGACCGATGCGACCGCGGTGCCTTCCCACCACAGGAAGAGACTGATCAGATCACCGGCGAACACACCGCCTATGGCGGCGCCGGCATAGGCCAGGGTTGCCACCTGCTGCACCGTGTCCCGCACATGCCAGGCATAGAGCCCTGACAGTAGCGCCGCAATCGAGAAGATGATGCCGAAGATGGTCGAGAGTTTGTCAACGCGCATGAAGGTGAGATCGAAACCCACCACCGACCATACGACATGCTCACCGGCAGGATACGCCAGCATGACCATCAGAGCAAAAACCGGAATGCCGAGCAGCAACAATGCACGCCAGCGCGACGGCAGAAACGGACAGATCAGTGCTGCTATCAGATAGAGAAACGGTGGAGCCATCAGATTCATCATGAGGAGGCTCCCTCGCGTTCGCTACCGCTGTTCCTGCGACCCAGCATCTGTCTGCCCAGGCTGCTCAGGGTATCGTTCGGGCGCTGTACATGGTTCAGTTGCTCGGTGGCGGACTCGGGGTATTCTTCGGCGTCCACACAATCAGGCGCGTAATAGTCGGCGCCACGCTCGGTGAACAGTCGCAGAAAGCGTGAGGCAATGACGAACAGACTGAAGAAAACAAAGCCGATGATGGCGTAGAACCCCCACAGGCCCTCCCCCGGCACCTTGGTATAGCGGGGCCAGACAATATCGATCAGGAACAGCACCACGCAGACATAGCTCAGAATGCGGATGAAGCGATCAACACTCGCCGGATTGTCCGTCCACTGAAAATAGCGGGCCAGCGGTGCCATGGACTCAGGCCCCGTACTGTCTGCACCGGCACCCATTCCCGAATCTGCTTGCTTGTCTGAATTCATCGCCATTGGATCAGTCCGATCAGTTCGGTCAGCGGACGCGGAAAAAGAAACAGCAGGACGCAGCCGGTGGCCGTGAGCGCAATCGCCCACAGACAGGCATACGGCGCTTCCTGCCAGGTTGCCGTTTCACCGGGTTTCAGGTCCGGATCCGGCTTGAGAAAGGCTCGAAGTGGTATGGGCAGCAGGTAGGCAATGTTCAGCAGGGTACTGAGCATCAGCACCGACACCCACAGGATCGTGCCACTGTCCAGCGAGCCACCGGCAATCAGCAACTTGCTCCAGGAACCGCCCGTCGGCGGCAGGCCGATGATACTGATCGCGCCGATGAAGAACGCGCCCATGGTCACGGGCATGCGCCGGCCGATGCCATTCATCTTCGAGATTTCCGACTTGTGCAGCGCCACCATGATGGCCCCGGCGCAGAAGAACAGGGTGATCTTGCCGAAGGCGTGCATGACGATATGCAGCACCCCACCGCTGACCGACATGACCGTGGCCAGCAGGGCTGCCAGCAGGATGTAGGACAGCTGGCTGATCGTCGAATAGGCCAGCCGCGCCTTCAGATTGTCCTTGGTGAACGCCACGATGGAGGCGGCCAGAACCGTGAAGGCAGCAACGGGCAACAACCATTGCGCAGCCCCTGCCACGGTCACGGTGTCGATACCGAATGTGTAGGTGACGATCTTCAGTACGCTGAACACACCGGTCTTGACCACCGCCACCGCATGCAGTAGCGCACTGACCGGCGTCGGTGCCACCATCGCCGCAGGCAGCCAGCGATGAAACGGCATGATACCGGCCTTGGCGATACCAAACAGGAACAGCGCCAACAACACAGCCATGGCCCCTTTGCCGATTCCGGCATCGGCCAGCACCCCACCGGGCACGAAATCCAGTGTGCCGGCAGCTGCTGCCACCCAGATGATGGCAGGCAGCAGAAAACCGATGGAGGTGCCCATCAGCATGCCCAGGTAGATACGCCCTGCCTTGCGCGCACCATCACCACCGGCATGGGTAACCAGCGGATAGGTGGAGATGGTGATGACCTCGTAGGCCACGAACAGGGTCAGCAGATTGTCCGCGTAAGCCGCGCCCATGACCGCTGCCAGCGCGATGGCAAAGCAGACATAGAAACGCGTCTGATTGATTTCGTGATGACCACGCATGTAACCGATACTGTAGACGGTGGTAACCACCCACAGGAAGCTGGCCAGCAGCCCGAACACGACGCCCATCGGTTCGGCCGAGAGTTTCAGTGAAAAATCCGCCAGCAGCGCCAGTTCGCCGCTTTGCACCGGCACACCGGCGACTACATCACTGTAGATGCCGTTGTTGATCAGCAGCAGTATCAGACCGGCGATGATGATCGAGCCTTCGCGCAGGTTCTTGCGCCTTTCACCGAAGAACAGGATGAATGGAATGACCGCCAGCGGCGGAACCAGAGTCCAGAGCGGGTTCATCGCATACCACCAAGCAGGTAAGTGGCAGCTTGACCGGCCACCTCGAGTGTGGCACTGCCGTTGATACCGAAATACAGGCTCACCCCGATCAGCACGTACAAGGGAACGAGCATGCTCAGCGGTGCTTCACACATGCCACTGGACTCGGGCCCGGTTTCGCGTGAACGGCGAAAGACCATGATCTCGATGACCCGTCCCACATAGATGATGGCCATCAGCGAGCTCAATAGCACCAATGCTGCAATGGCCCACCAGCCCTTCTCCAGCGACGCCTCGATAAGGGTGAACTTGCTGACGAAACCGACCGTCAGCGGCACCCCGATCAGGCCCATGCCGGAGATGATGAAAGCCACACAGGTAAACGGCATGCGTTTGAGCAGATTGTCCAGCGAGGGGGTATGGACATGACCGACGCGATACAGGATGCAACCCACGGCCATGAACAGACAGGCCTTGACCATGCCGTGATTGACCACGTGCACGATACCGGCCGTCAGACCGGACTGGGTGGCGAGACTGAAACCTGCCACGATGTATCCCACCTGCGCCACACTCGAGTAGGCGAGCATGCGCCGCAGATCGTTCTGGAATATGGACACCAGCGACATCAGAACAAAGCCTGCGACAGCCGCCGGCAACAACACACCGTTGAGCAGGTGCTGCCCGAAGCTGTAATCCTTGCCGAAGACACTGAAGAAGAAACGCAGCAACACATACAGGGATACCTTGGTCGCTGTTCCCGCCAGAAACGCGGTCACGGCAATCGGGGCAAAGGTATAGGCATTCGGCAACCAGGCGTGCAGCGGAAAGACTGCCGACTTGATCAGCACACCCATGGTGAGGAAACTGAAGGCAACCAGCACCGCGCGCTGCGATTCGCTCTCCGGAATGCGCACAGCCAGATCGCTCATGTTCAACGTACCGGTTGCGGCATACAGAAAGCCGATACCCAGCAGGATGAACGAGGCGCCGACACTGCCAAGCACCAGATACCGGAAACTGGCTGTCAGCGCCCGTCGATCCTGTCCGAAGGAAATCAGCGTGTACATGGACAGCGAGCTGATTTCCAGGAACACGAAGACATTGAAGGCGTCTCCGGTAATCACGATTCCCAGCAGACCGGTCACACACATCAGCCAGGCGGTATAGAACAGATAGTGCTTCTCGGCCGGTACCGACTTGGCAACACTGCGATAGGCATACAGCAGCACCACGGCGCTGATACCGGATACCAGCACCAGCACGGCGGCATTCATCGCATCGATGTAGTACTCGATGCCACTCGGAGCGGCCCAGCCACCCACGGCATAGCGAATGACGCCATCGGCCAGTACTTTTTCCAGCAACACCAGGGACACCAGGAAGGCGATGGTGTTGGCTGCCATGGCGCAGACCCAGGACCACCTGGGATTGCGAATCATCACGCAGATCGGCGCGGCAACCAGGGTTACCATGATCTGCAAGGCGGGAAACTGATCGATCATCAGGCGTCAGGCTCCGCAGCTTCGATGGATTTCAGTTCGTCTTCCTCAATGGTTCCGTAGCTTTCGTAGATACGCACGATCAGCGCCAGGGCGACCGCACTGGTTGCCACCCCCACGACGATCGCGGTCAGGATCAGTACATGAGGCAGTGGATTGGAATACACATAGTCCGCATCTTCCACCAGAATCGGTGCGGTACCGCCCTCGATCTTGCTCATCGTGATGTACAGGTAGAAGATCGATGTCTGGAACAGGCTCAAGCCGATGATCTTCTTCACCAGGTTGTAGCGCGCGATCATGATGTACAGGCCCGCCATCATCAGCACGATGACAACCCAGTAGCTGTAGAGTCCGATTAACTGACTCATCGTTTGCTGGCAAATCCGTAGAAGAGCGTGATCATCACGCCGGTCACGGTAATACCCACGCCCAGTTCCACCGCGAAGATTCCCCAGTGCTGTCCGTGCGTCGCTTCATGAGCCAGCACACTGTAGTTGAGCAGTTCCCCGCCGAACAGCATGGTCACCAATCCGGTCCCGGCATACAGAAGTACGCCCGAGGCCATCATGAAACGCAGCACCGTCGGTGAGAGCACATCCCGCGTGCGCTTGAGACCGAAGATCAGCCCGTGCAGGATGAAGGCACTGGCGAAGATGACACCGGCCTGGAAGCCACCACCGGGACCGTAGTCTCCGTGGAACTGCACATAGAGACCGAACATGAGCACGAAGGGTATGACCAGCTTGGTCACCACCTGCAGCACACGATGGCGTTGACGTGGATAGAGTTTCACAAGCAGTTACTCAGAAAATTGTCCGTTGACGGTGATCAGACGTTGCGGCGATGGTGGTCCTGCGGGTCTGCAGCCGGAATGTCACCGGGTGCATCCTCCGGGGCTTCGTCTTCGGGGCGACGACGACGCAGTCCCAGCAGACTCAGTACGGCCACACCCGCAGCGAACACCACGACCGTCTCGCCCAGGGTGTCATAGCCGCGATAGCTGGCCAGTACGGAGGTGACGATGTTGGGTGGGCCAACTTCCGTGCCCGATTCCTGCACATAACGTACTGCCAGTTCCGGGTGGGTTTGCGAGGGTGAGTCGGGGCTGCCGTAATGCGGCATGTCCAGCGTGCCGTAGATCAGCAGACCGCCGGTGACGACCACGAATATCAGGGCCACCCAGCTGTCATGCCCGCGCGGCTTCTGTTCATGCTTGGTGAACGACAGTGCCCCCAGAAACAGGATGGTGGAAATGCCCGCTCCCACAGCGGCCTCGGTAAAGGCCACATCCACTGCATCCATCACCACGAAGGCACCGGCCGCCGTCAGACTGTAGAGGCCCAGCAGGATGACGGCGCCCAGCAGATCACGCAGGACAATGATGCCGATGGCGGTGATCGCCAGAAAGGTCAGCAGTACCAGAACGATGAGCGTATCCATCAGTCTTCATCTCCATGACTGTTCTGATCCTGGCCCTGAGCCCGAGCCCGCTTGTGCCGCCGTGTCTCTTCGAGTATCTCGACCGCATCCTGCCCCGACTGGTAATCGACCGAACGGGAACGTGCCAGCAGGGTGGCTTCCTCCGGCGAATCCAGAATCGGCTTGCCGTCGACACCCAGCGGCACCTGCCCGCACAGCAGGGCAGTCTTGGCCAGAGCATGGGATGCCGTTGGTGCCGTGAACAGAGTGAAGAACATGATCAGCAGCACCTTGATGGCCGCCATGGCACTACCGAAGACGAACACCGATTGCAGTATCAGCGCCAGAGAAATGAATATCGCCCCCCCGGTGTCGGTGACACTGGCGGCATGCAGACGCGTGTACAGATCGGGCATGCGGATCATGCCGATGGCACCTGTCACCACAAAGGTGCAACCGATCAGCAACAGAATCCAGCTTGTACCCCAAACCAGCCAGTCCAACATCAGAAATCATCCTCTTGATAAGCGCCACTGCCCAGGTCGTCGTACTCGAAGAACTTGAGCACCGCGATGGTGCCGATGAAGTTGATCAGCGAGTAGACCAGGGCAATATCGAGAAAATCGGGTCGGCCGGTCATGAACCCGTGTACGGCAATGAGCAATACCGTCTTGGTACCGAAGGAGTTGACCGCCAGCAGGCGATCGAACAGGGTCGGCCCCATCAAGGCCCGGGCAAGCGTCAGCGCCATGGTGATGAGCAGCGCAATGGTGACGGCTATGAACATGTCAGCGGTCTCGTCGGAAATGCAGATGGGGTTCGACGTCGCGAACATGGGCAGCCATCTCGCCCCGTTCCAGTTCCGTCAGCGTGTCCTCATGCAGCGCGTGCACCAGGATCTCGTCACTGGGCGTGAAGTTGATCGTCGTGGTACCCGGCGTCAGCGTGATCGAATTGGCGTAGATCACCCGCCCCAGTTCGGTATCGGGGGTTGCAGTGACCCGCCGCAAGGTGGGCTTGATATCCAGTTCACGCGACCAGACTCGACGGGTTACATCCACGTTGCTCAGGAAGATCTGGCGCAGCAACCAGCCCCAGTACTCGAGGATGTGCAGAAACCGGAAGAACACCGGTTGCCCCCGGTGCTCGAGCACCCGCATGCGATTGGCAAGCCAGACCACCAGTGCCACCGACAGGGCCCCGAGTATCAGTAATTGCGCCTTGAACAGTCCCGACAACAGTAGCCAGAGGCATACCATCGTGGCTGTCAGTCTGAAGAGTTGTGTCATGAGACTTGTTAACGGTTGAATCGGGTCATTAATGAAGTGGCGACTAACACCGACTTTATCATGACACCGAGGCAAAGCTGCAATTCGATACGTGCTCTAAAGACACGTTCACTTGACCGCATTAACGTAATAATCTGTTGCATTGCAGATAGTTGGGTAACAGGACCGCTGGTTTCACCCCTCTCTCTGCTAGACTCCGGCGCATTCCGAAGCAGCACCTGTCTGCACAGGCAATACGCGATTGTCCGGAAATCGGCAATCGTGAAAAACCTTTGCTGGAATTGACAGTCTAGTAGCTTGGTTCACTTTCATGAGGTTCATCGTCATCTGGTCTTACACTGCAGGTCGACGGGCATTGTCCCTTGACCCGATAATCGGGACGCTGCGCACAGTTTCCACTGTGGCTCCCCTGGCGTCGATCAGGCTTTTTCGAGCCCGTCATCTGGTAAGAGTGCTGACGGTTGCCGGATTGCTGACGGTTCTGGCTGCCTGTGACAGTGACCTGCGCACCGATATCGACAACGGCAACGACACTCCAGTAGACCTTGGCAATCTGCCGCTTTCAGGCGCCAATGGCAGCGCCTCCAATGAACAGCTGTCGCTGCAGGTCGGCAACGGTGCCGGCATCACACTGCAGGAAGGCGCGAGCAACCCCATCCGTGTACCGATCAGCATCGAACGCAAGTCTGGTGCCCCGGCCAGCATCCAGCTGTCGGCGGTGATTCAGGAAGCGGACAAGCGCAAGTACACTGCGCTGACATTCTCCGATGCCACGCTCGGTGCCAGCGAGACGTCCAGCACGCTGAGCCTGCAGCTTGCCATTGCTGCGCGACCCATTCAGCCGCAGAGCCGAACGTTGATCGTGACGGCCAGCGATGGCGCCACGCCGCTGCTCAGTACTGCCATCGACATCAGTGTCAGCCCCACGGAGCTGCCCGATGTCTACCTGTTGGTCGGCCAGAGCAACATGGTGGGCTTCAGTGAAGACAACAGCAAGCGCGCCGCCGCAGGCGAGCCGGATGCCCCCGATGATCGCATCCTGCAGCTGAACGTGACCGGCAACGATCGCAGCCACTATGCCACGGCGGCTGATTTCACCGACCCGGCCAGCAACCACGTGACGGGCATGCCATTGACACCGGCACTGGACCCACTGCACGACGGCTTCGACACGACCCTGGGCGGAAAGTCGGGCCAGCGCATCGGTCCCGGCCTGTCCTTTGCCAAACTGGCCCTGAACGACACCAGCGCCGACATCTATCTGGTACCGGCCGCCTGGGCCGATACCGGATTCTGCAAGCGCGATTCCAATCCACTGCCAGGCCTCGGCTGGAATGCAACACCCAAGAACAACAGCGCACTGAGTGGCACCCTGCTGTATGACCGGGCCGTGCAACGTGCCAATATTGCGTTGACCGAAACCGGTGGTGTATTGCGAGGTATCCTGTGGCATCAGGGTGAGGCCGATTCCGACGACCTTGCCTGTGCGCAGGCCTATGCCGACAATCTGTCAGAGCTGGCCAGTGCACTTCGCACCAACATTCAACCGGATGCCCGCGGTACGACAGCCCGCGGCGCCAGTGCCGATGTGCCCTTCATCGTGGGAACCCTGTCCCGCGGCTCGGATGTACGCGGTGACTTGTTGCCTTTCGGCGAAGCCAAGCAACTGGTTGACGATACCCTGCGGGACGTGGCCAGCCTGATACCACTGTCGGATGTCGTGATCAACGACGATCTGGTTCCGCCGGGCTATGCCTGCGGGGAAGGTTCCTGCATTCACTTCGGTGCGCTGGCCTACCGCGAAATGGGCAGACGGTATTACCAGGCGATCACCGGTCTGTTACCTGAAAATTGAAGGCATCGCTCACAAACTCTACTAAGCTCTCGTTTCATCTGGCTTTTTTATTGCTCACAGACTGAAACGAATCGAATCTACCAAAGCTCGCCAGGCACAGGCCCGGCACTTGCTTAACCTACCCGATGAAAAGTGTGATTACCCTCCCGATCAAGATGACCCAGCTGATGCGCCTTGCGCTGCTGTCAGCCGCCGTACTGCTGGCCAGCTGCAGTGACGAGCTGTCGCCCGACAATGTCGGTGACAACAAGGTGCCTACCGGCGATTTCGAACTGCGCGCAAGCGTCGACGACCTGCAATTGACAGAAGGCAGCGAAAGCGGTGTGCGCATCCCGTTGACACTGGTACGCAGCAATGGCCATTCGGCAAGCGTCCAGCTCAGTGTCAGCGGCGCTTCCAGCGCCGATTCGGCCTTCATCAACAGCAACTTCACTCAGACTACCCTGAGCGCCGGCAACAATGCCAGCGAATTGCAGCTGCAACTGGACATCGCGGACCTGCCGATACTGCCTCAAGAGCGTGAGTTCATCATTCTGGCCACCGACGGTACCGACAGCCACTCGGTCGAGGTGCAAGTCAATGTCACGCCGGTCGACGCTCCCGATGTCTATCTGCTGGTCGGCCAGAGCAACATGGTGGGATTCAGTGGCGACGGCACCCGACAGGCCTTCCCGGGCGGTGCTGACGAAACCAACCCCCGAATCAAGCAGCTGAACGTCAGCAAGAACGATCGACAGGATATCTTTCTGACACAGGCGGATTTCGTTTCGGCCTCGAAGAACGTGGTAGCGCCCGGCATCACCACGGCAGAAGACCCCTTGCATGTACCACTGGATCCATCCAACACAACCGGCAAGGACCTCGAATACATCGGATTGGGCCTGAGCTTCGCCAAGGAAGCACTGAACGAGACAAGCCGTGACATCGTGCTGGTTCCCGCAGCCTGGTCCGGTTCATCATTCTGCAAGGTCGAAGACGGTCAGGATGGCCCCAATGGCCAATGGAACGCCCAACCGACCACTGATCCTGAACTGGGCAATACCTGGCTGTTCGATCGTGCCGTGGCCCGTGCCAACCTGGCTCTGGCAGAGACCGGCGGTATCCTGCGTGGCATTCTGTGGCATCAGGGCGAATCCGATTCGAACGAGCGCTGCGCCGAGAGCTATGAGCAGAACCTGGAGCGGCTGATCTTCCAGATGCGCATG
This sequence comes from Granulosicoccus sp. 3-233, assembly GCF_052681095.1. Lineage (NCBI taxonomy): Bacteria > Pseudomonadati > Pseudomonadota > Gammaproteobacteria > Chromatiales > Granulosicoccaceae > Granulosicoccus > Granulosicoccus sp. 3-233. The sequence goes on along the minus strand of NZ_JBQYLE010000002.1, from coordinate 897,567 downwards.
AGCATCGACGCCGATCTGCGTGGCGGTGATCTGCGACGGGCTGACAGCAATATTCCCTTCGTGATCGGCACCATGTCACGCGGCAGTGATGAGCGCGGCGATCTCTCCGACTTTCCGTTGAGCAAGCAGCTGGTGGATAATGCACATCGCGAACTGCCCGGCCGTATTCCCTTCACGGCCCTGTCCGACCACGAAGATCTGATCCCCGCCAACGGCTATCCCTGTGGCAATACCACCTGCATCCATTTCGGTGCGGCGGCCTTGCGGGAAATGGGTGTGCGCTATCATGATGCCCTGCTGCGGGCAGCTGCAGGCTCCTGATCGCTTCCAGGCGCAGGCAGGTTGCATGGCTGACATACCCGATGGTAACTGGCCTGCCTGCCAACTCGGCCGGCCAGCTGCTATAACTCCACTATAGCCAACCCTTGCCGATAACTGTCTGATGAGACTGCATGCCCTCCAATACCTGCGCGCTGTTGCGGCGCTGGCCGTGGTGTACAGCCACACGGTCATTCAGGTGGCGGACTACGAACAGTATCTGACAGAGGCCGGCAGTTTCGGGGTGGATATCTTCTTCGTGATATCCGGCTTCATCATGATCTTCATCTCGAAGCCCGGCGACCGCCCTGTCGGATTTCTGAAGAACCGCATTCGCCGGGTTGTTCCGCTGTACTGGTTCTTCACGTTCATGATGGCAGCCATTCTGCTGCTGATGCCTTCCGTATTCAAGGCGACGGTCTTCGATCTGCAGGCCCTGCTGCTCAGTCTCGGCTTCATCCCTTTCTGGAGCCTGGCACATCCCTACGAAGCCTGGCCCATTCTGGCGCCTGGCTGGTCTCTGAACTTCGAGATGTACTTCTATCTGATATTTGCCATCTCCCTGTTGCTGACCGAGCGCTATCGCATTGCCTTCATCACACTGGTCATCACCGGTGTTTTCCTGCTTGCCTCGTATTTCAACGATGGTGAATCCGCCCTGGCATTCTTCTTCAGCAAATCACTGGTGTTCGAGTTCATTCTCGGCATGCTGCTGGCGGTTGCCTGGAAACGCGGATTCCGCCTGCCGCCATCGACCGCTGCCTGGCTGTTGCTGGTGTCGATCTGCGTACTGCTGATCAAGCTGCCCCTGCCGCGCATCTTCGAATACGGTCTGCCATCGTTCTTCATTGTCATGGCTTGCCTGTATGTGCGCATCGGTGAGCATCGTTGGGGTGTTCTGCTGGGAGACGCCTCCTATGCACTGTATCTGAGCCATATCTTCACGCTCGGCATCCTGCGCAAGTTTCTGGCCCCACTACTGGGCGAGGGGCAAACAGCTGCCTGGTTGTTCGTCGTGATCTCGCTGATCGTCTGCGTGCTGGTCAGCATCGTGATACACAAGTACATCGACAACTGGCTGCTGCGCCATGAACGCCTGCAATGGGGCAACAAGACGGCGGCCGTTGTCAGCAAGGCATGACGGCGGCGGGCCCCGACAACCACCTGCTCGACGTCAAGACGACCTTTCCAGGGTCGGCAACAAGTCATGACGAGTGAGGAGGACACCAAGGCCAGATTCAGAACGCTGCTGGACTTGCCGACGGAACACAGTCTGACCGTGTCCGGTAGCCGCAGGGAAACTCGCAACGGCAGCGAATACGAATCACACTGGTTCGAAGAGCATGACGCGCAGGCGCAGCTGATCGCACGCTTTCGTACCTGGACACGACAATCCCTGCGCCCCCCTTACCGCAAGCAGATTGGCTGGGAGCGCTATTCACTCAAGGGGGAACTGCTGGATCGCGAAGTACGCTATTCACGACGCCCGGATACGCAGTATCTGCACTGAGGGTCCGGGCAGATCGCGTCAGGCGTGCTCGCGAATGACCTCCAGAAATTCATCGCCGTACTGTTCCAGCTTGTGCTGACCGACACCTGACACACTGGCCATCTCGGTCCGATCACGTGGCTTGATGGCGATCATGTCGGCCAGAGTACTGTCATTGAACACGATATAGGCGGGTACCCCGGCCACATCGCTCAGCTGCTTGCGCAATCCTCGTAATGCGTTCCATAGTGGCTGATCGTGCTCTGCAATCTCGGCCATCGCCCGCTTGCGCCGACCCGCAGAGCCTTGTCGCTTGCCAGTGGCAACAGTCAGCTCTCGCAGATGCAGGGTCTCGATGCCCTTCAGAACCGGTCGCGCCGCTTCGGTCAGCATGACCGAGCCATGACCATCGACATCGACTGCCAGCAGACCCCGGGCAATCAGCTGCCGGAACAGATTGCGCCACTCCAGCGCCGAATGTTCCTTGCCAATGCCGTAGGTTGACAGGCGTTCATGCCCGAAGCGCTGGATGCGTTCCGAATCCTTGCCCAGCAAGACATCCACCACATAGCTGACCCCGAAACGCTGACCGGTACGATAGACACAGGACAGCGCCTTGCGGGCCGATTCGGTCGCATCCCAGGTATGCGGCGGATGCAGACAGTTGTCACAGTTGCCACAGGGTTCCTCCAGCGTATCACCGAAGTAACTGAGCAAGGCTTGCCGTCTGCAGGTCGTCAGCTCGGCCAGACCCAGCATGGTCTCCAGCTTGTGATTCTCCAGACGCTTGTGCTGCTCATCGGCATCGGACTGCGCCATCATCGAGCGCAGATTGATGACATCCTGCAGGCCATAGGCCATCCAGGCATTCGAGGGCAATCCGTCGCGACCGGCTCGCCCGGTCTCCTGGTAATAGGCCTCGACACTCTTGGGCAGATTCAGATGCACCACGAATCGAACATCGGGCTTGTCGATTCCCATGCCGAAGGCGATGGTTGCGACGACGATCAGCCCATCCTCACGCAGAAACCGCGTCTGATTATGTTGTCGCTCTTCGGCCGACAGACCGGCATGATACGCCAGTGCGGTTCTGCCCTGCTTGTTCAGCCATTCCGCCGTCTGCTCCACTTTCTTGCGTGACAGGCAATAGACAATGCCGGCATCACCCTCATGATGCGTATCCAGAAACTGCAGCATGGCCTCGCGAGCGTTGTCCGGCTCGCCGATGGCGTATCGGATATTGGGACGATCGAAGCTGCTGACGAAACTGGCTGCTTCGGTCAATTGCAGATTACCGGCAATCTCCTGCCGGCTGCGTTCATCCGCCGTTGCCGTCAATGCAATGCGTGGCACATCGGGATAGCGTTCGGAGAGAATCGACAGGCCCAGATACTCGCGCCGGAAATCGTGACCCCACTGGGACACACAGTGGGCCTCATCGATGGCAAACAAGGCAATCTGACAGCGATCGATCAGCGAGAGCATCTGCGGCATCAGCAGACGCTCCGGTGCCACGTACAGCATGTCGATTTCGCCCGCCAACAAGGCATTTTCGGTCTGCGCCACGCTTTGCGCATCCATCGAGGAGTTGATGAAGGCAGCGTTCAGGTCAAGCGCCTTGAGCGCATCCACCTGATCCTGCATCAGTGCAATCAATGGCGAGATGATGATGCCGGTACCGGGTCTGGCCAGCGCGGGAATCTGATAGCACAGGGACTTGCCGCCCCCGGTCGGCATCAGAACCAGCGCATCTCCACCGGCGATGACCGTATCGACAATGGCTTGTTGCTGACCTCGAAACTCATCGAAGCCATAGATGGTCTGAAGTATTTCCAGTGCGGCAGTGGACGTCATTTTCTGTGTCTGCATTTCGCCTCCATGCGAAGTGGAACGTGTGGACCAGGTTTGTCGAGACTATCTGGCACCCATGCGTATGGCACCATCGAGTCGGATGACCTCTCCATTGAGCATCGTGTTCTCGATGATGTGCTGGACCAGTGTCGCATAATCCGACGGCTTGCCCAGACGTTTGGGAAACGGCACCTGAGCGGCCAGACTCTGCTGCACCTCATCCGGCATGCCGGTAACCATCGGCGTTTCGAAGATTCCCGGGGCAATGGCACAGACCCGCACGCCCAGCGATGCCAGATCTCGTGCCATGGGCAAGGTCATGCCGACGATACCGGCCTTGGACGCCGAATAGGCGCACTGACCGACCTGTCCGTCAAAGGCTGCTACCGAAGCGGTATTGATGATGACACCACGCTCCTGATCCTCGCCCGGTTCGTTGCCGACCATATGCGCTGCGAATCGCGAGGCAACCAGGAAGGAACCGGTCAGGTTGACGCTGATGACTCGGGCAAACAGATCGGCATCGTGCGCCCCGTCGCGGCTGACACTGCGAGCCGCCGGGGCGATACCGGCGCAATTGACCACGACCCGGGGTACACCCTGGCTGGCAATCACCTGTTCGATGGCGGCATCCACCGCCTCTACCTGCGTGATGTCACAGGCAACGAAACCGATACCATCACTGGCCAGTTCGGCCGCCGCGGCCTCATTGGGCAGATCGAGGACGGCAACCCGGCATCCCAGTGAAGACAGATGGGACGCGGTACCACGCCCCAGGCCTGAGGCACCGCCCGTGATGACGACGGAGACTTCGGATTCACAACGCATGTTCAAACTCCCTGATAGGCGTGGCGACGCTGGTTGTATTCATCGACAACAACCTGCATGGCCGCCTCGTCGTACTCTCGCAAGCCACTGAGTACGAGGTTCTTCTCACCGGTACCGATGGTCCGGCCTGCCACTTCGATATCGAACTTCAATTGCACCTGCCCCTTGCGCCCATCGACACTGATATCGGAATCAGCCAGCTCCAGCGTCAGCTGGCCATCGATGGTATCGCGCAGCCGCGCCAACTGTCCATCGGCCGAATCGACGAACAAGGCCACTGCCGAGTCTTCAAGATCGATGGACATGTTCCTGTAGATCACCATGGGTCGGGCCGGGTTGATCATCGTCTCTGCACTGCGCATCAAAGGGACCAGCACATCGGGGAAGGTCTGTCCCGAGAAGCGCACGTACTGCTCACACAACTGAGCAATGAAGCTCTGGTCGGTAAATCGTTCTCCGTCCAGTGACAGGCTCAGCAGCGCACGATCGCGCGCATCGGTAATGTCGGCCTGTCCATCCACGGCGGGCGGCAGCAGCATGCGGGTCTTGCCATCGAGCATGCCGGAGAACTGCACACGGGTATGTCTTGCCGCGCCATAGCGATGCAGCAGCACCGAGAACAGCAAGTCACCAGGCACGCAGAAACGCTTGCTCTGCGGGTCATGAATCGGGTTGAAATCGCCAGCCACACCCTTGGCAAAGGCACTGGCCTGTGTTTCTTCGAAGGATACAGCCCCATCACTCTCCGTGATGAATCTTGATATGTCCATGCATGGCCTCGTCAATCAGCCGCCCATGATCGCAAACACCACCCGGTGTCGCAAGTGATTGATGGGACAACTTGCGCATGAGACTTGTGATGAATTCGAGGTGCCTGCCGGGGCCGTCAGAACCCTGTACCGATGCAGGCTGCTGCCAGCAACCGCTCAGGGGTTGTGGCATGCATTATTCAGCCGATTGTCGTGCCATTGCGACATCGACGATCGCAGGACGAGTCAGGCCAGATGGCTGCGTTGCTGCAGATCCAGCTGCGCCATGATCAGGGAGTCGAAGTATTGTCGGCTACTGTCATCGACATCGACCCAGCGCGGGTAGAAGGGATCGCGGCGATCGTCGAACAACGGGCATTCCCAGCCACGCGTACTGTTGACCATGTCCTGCACCCCCTGTTCACCGAAGCGCTGCAGGTAACCGGCCATGACGCAATCCACATAGCTTTGCAATACCGGATTGCCCTGATCGGCCAGCAGGCGATTCTCTGTCTGGCTGCGGTAGACCATGATGCTCTCCACCCCTTCCTCGAACATCTGCTGGCGCAGCTCGTCCGACAGTTCGAAGTCACTCAGCGGCAGGCTCAGGCGGTCGTAGCCGGCTTCCCGGGCATCAAGCTGTGGCAGGTGCGCCAGTGGCAATCGCACCACGACGCCATCGATTCCCGCGGGAACCACTTCCTGCCCGGGCTGCACCACCACGCCGGAAGTAGGTTCGATACTCAGCGATGTGCATCGCTTCTCCCGGGCAGGATCGGTCACTCGATGGTCCCAGACACGCTGCCAACCATTGAGCCGCGCCGAATGCGCAATCTCGTCGGCCGGTCGTGTTTCCCGGTTCACCAGGGAACCATAGCCAAAATAGTGGATCCAGTCAGTGTTCATTCACTCAAAAAGGTCAGGTTGCGATCGAGATACCGGCGAACAGCCCGCAAGCATCGTATGATTGACAATAGCATGACGAAATCATTCCCATTCCGCCCCCCGGTACTTCTGCTGCTGCGGCTTTCTCGCCTGTACACCGTGCTGGCGCGCCAGGCCGCCGTTTCTACCCGCAAGGGGCAGCATTGTATCCGGCAGCTGACTCGGTCGCCGGCAAGGCTCCTGCTGCTACTGGTACTGCTGATCTGGCAAACTTCGGGCCACGCCCGAGGCCTGCTGGCAGAAGAGCAACATGTGGCCGCTTCCCTGGCTGCACAAGTCCCCTGGTCGGACGCTGCCGGCAAACACCAGTCTCACCCGCTCGGGGTGCAGACCCTGTTCATCGAGAAGCAGGAAAGCAAGAATGCCGGCCAGGTGCGCCATGCCAGAGTCTACCAGTATGATTACACGACTCAATCCGCCAGAATGCTGGTCATCGATCTCGAGAATCGAACCCTGACACGGCAGCAACGCATCGAGTCCGTGCATCTGCCACTGAGCGAGCAGGAAATCGCCTTTGCCAGAAGCCTGCTGGAACGCGATGCCAGCCTGCTGGCAGCATTGCAGGCGGAACACGCCCTGCGCAATGCGACACCGTTCACGACGCTGGACGAACTGGACGTCAAGGCCAGTATCCACGAACCACTGGACAGTGGAGATCCCTGTCTGGTATCGCGTTGTGCGCTGCTGTCACTGTTTGATGCCAGCCATACCGTCTTCACGACCGAACCTCTCATTCATCTGAACACACAACAAGTCGGCGAGTTGCGGCGTCGATGAGCAAGCTGAGCCGGATTCGCCTGCCTGCGGCATTGCTGTCACTGCTGCTCCTGCGACTGATTGCCCCGGTGCACGCCCAACAGACCGATTGCGGAGCGCAGCTGGCGGTGGATCATGCCTTCAGCTCCGGTGCCACCTGGTCCATGTGCATTGCCGTCGAGGAATCTCACGGCCTGACCGTGCGCTCGGTTCGCTACCGCGCACCTGGAGACAGTCTGCGCCCGGTCATTGCCGAAGCCCACCTGGGTCAGCTGCTGCTGCACTACCACGACAGTCGCGCTCCCATTGCCCAGATACAGCCGTCGCTGCAGCCTCCTCGCAGCGCCGAGGCCACCGATATCATCAGCATGAATGACAACAGCTGTGACGGCACCCGCCTGAACGTCTCCGGTCATGCTGCGGCCGTCTGTTCGCGCGTCAGCGACAATCGCATACTCGCCAAGTACGCCCAGCGTCCCGCCATTCAGAGTCAGAAGCTGGAACTCAGCAGCGCCTTCCAGCGAGAAACCCTGAGCTGGACCAGCAGTTTCACCTTCACCGAGGATGGTCAGATTCGCCCTGGCCTGAGCCTCTCCGGTCGCGCAGCGCTTACCAATCAGGACCCTGAGCATGCGCAGGCCATTCCGGCAGATACCGAAGCGCTGACGCGCGCTACCTTGCTGGCCAACTGGCGCATGGTATTCGAACTGGATACACCCACCGCAGATCGTGTGGAACAATTCGATTTTCCGCTCGATACCACTGCTGGCAACCGACGCCCGATGCAGGTCAGAACGCTGACCAGCGAAACGCTGCTGCAGGTGGAACGCGAGAATTTTCGCGGCTGGCGCATCGTGGATGCCAGTGGCGCCGGTTACTACCTGGACCCTGCCAACAGTGGCTTCAGTTTCTCCAACACCGGCATGGAGTGGGCACAGTCCGACGGCGCCGTTACCGTGTTCCAGGCCTGCGAACGGCACGCCTGGCTGAACAGCGGCGAAACCGAGCCGGGCAACAGCGCGTCCCGAACAACCGGCTGCGGAGAGTCGCTCGATGATTTCATCGACGGTGACCCCTTGCAAGGCAACCAGCCAGTGCTTTGGTACAGCCTTTCGCGCACGCTGGATCCGAGCATCGAGGACTGGCCAGTCCTGCGTGATGTGTCCCTGCAGTTCGACCTGACCCCTTTCGACTGGACGGCGGCCTCACCCTTCGAGGTGAATGACTAGTGCGAGGGCAATGGTGGCAGACACCGGCAAACAGGCAGTCGGACTTTTCAGCGCAGGGCTGCAGCAAATGCCAGGGCTGGTTCCTGAGCAGACACCTGTACAGAGGCCGGCAATGGCGCCTGCACCGGGATCCGAACACGATGATGGCGACAAAACTGGACACTCTACTGCGCAGAGCCTTGAACGATACCCTGCCCCGAACTGCTCGCCGGCTGGCCCTGATCACCCTGCTTTCGGTCAGTTGTCTACTCACGCTTCACGTCGATGATGAGCAGTCGGCCGGCATTGGCCTGGGCTTCAGGCAGGCACAAGCGGCGGAACCGGCCTGTGATGCCGACTCGCGCATCACCGAGACCTTCTCCAACGGCGCTGTCTGGGATCTGTGCTGGGAGTCGCGCATCCGCGAAAACCTGGTACTGACGGATGTGCAGTACACCCCTCCCGATGGCGAGCCGCTGCCGGTGCTCAGCTCTGCCAGACTGAGCCAGCTGCACGTGGCCTACGATGACAGTGACGTCACCTACAACGATGTCACCCAATACGGTCTCGGTGGCGGCTATCTGCTGACACTTACCGAGGCTGACTGCCCTCAGGGAGAGCTGCTCGATGTGCAGACTCGCCCGGCCATCTGCCGCTGGCGCGGCCAGAGCGACAATGGCTACCGTACGGCAAACCGTTCGGTGAAGGCCGAAAGCCTGAACCTGTTTTCCGTATCGCAAGTCGGTGCCTACGCCTACATCATCAGCTGGAGCTTCTACGATGACGGTGCCATGGAACCGGGCGTCGGGGCTACCGGTGCCTTGCAACGCAGCTCGGCCCAAATCGATCTGCCCTACGGACGTGTCCTGCAGAACGACCCCGACACCCTGTGGCTGTCACACACCCACAACTACTACTGGCGCCTGGATTTCGATCTCGGGGAATCGGCCACCGATGATCGCTTCTCCGAAACACGCTATGTGTTGCAGAGTGATGGCCGCCGTATTCGTCAAAGCGAGACCTTCGACACCGAACAGGCGCGACAGATCGATCCCGACACCCAGCAGAGCTGGCAGATCAGCGCCAGCGAGGCCATCGACAGCCCGGCCTACACGATCGAACCGCTACGCCTCGGACATCGCTTCGTGCGTGAGGAAGTGGAACCCTATTCAGCCTACGATCTGTTTGTCACGGTCGCCAACGATTGTGAACGATTCGCCAGCCAGAATGCCCGCTTCAACCCCGACTGCCTCAACCACGTATTGCAGTATGTCGATGGTCAGTCCATCGCAGGACAGGATATCGTGCTGTGGCATCGGGTCGGCTTTCATCATGTGCCTCGCAGTGAAGATCAGCGCAATATGCACACCCACTGGGACGGTTTCGTCATGCAGCCCCGGAATCTGCTGACGGGTACCAGCTCACTGGCCTCACTGCCCAACAGTCCACCGAGTTTCGTCGACCTGGTCAATCTGGAGAACGATCCCGGGGACCTGATACACGGTCACCTGTCGGCCGAAGACCCCGACAACGACGTCCTGAGCTTTACCGCCTCCGGCCTGCCACCCGGGGTGCGCATGAACACGCGTGGGCACCTGCAGGGATCCACCCGGCAGGCTGGCAATTACACCGTGTCGGTCGCCGTGCGGGACGATCACTACCAGACCAGCAGCAGCTTCGACTGGAAAGTGGGCGATGTGTCGGTACCCAGACGCTCGAGCGGGTCGGTCAGCCCCTGGTGGCTGACCATGCTGTGCCTGCTGCTTGCCGGACGATGGAGACGGTCTGGCTGAGACCGCCAGCGTGGCTGTAGCTACATGGTGCTTTTCCCCGTAATACCCCGGCTGCCACGCTCGAGAGTACGATATCGGCAAGCGGAAACCGCTGCACAGGCCGACAGGGCTCGCAACGACTCGGCTCGTCTGGTCATGGATATCGATGACGCTCAACGAGGAAACACCATCATGAATCACCGTGTACTGGCACTGCAGGGCTGCCTGTTGCTGATGTCAACCACCGGCAAGGTTCTGGCTGCAGATCGTTTTCAGGTAAGGGTGGAAGGCAATACCCTGAGCTGGGGCAACGCTACCCATGGCTATCTGCAAGTCCAGAGTGCCAGCGACTGGACCACCATGTGTGAATACCAGGTGTACACCCTGGGGGATACCCCCTCGGGCAATCGCGACGGGACAGCCTGCGAGGTGAGTGATGGCAGCTACCATGTCATCAATCACTCCACACGACAGCGTATCCAGGGCATTGTTGTCGGCGACATCGATGCCGTCTATACCGCGCCACCGGTGGAAACGATCGACAACGTCTGGGTCGTGCACGATCCCTATCTGGGCATCAATGCCGCCGATGTCATGAGCCAGCTGAATGCGATACCCGCCCCGCAGGATCTCCATGCACAGGTCTATTCGCCAACGGCCGCCGAGCTGTTCTGGACCCGGGCGGCAATTCCCGGCTTGCAATACGACATCTACCTTGGCGAGCAGAGACTCGGCAGCAGCGCCGGCACCAGCCTGTATCTGGACGGCCTGACGCCAGGCACCAGCCTGCAACTGAGGGTGCGTGCCCGTGACAGCTCGGGCGCAGTATCCAGAGACTCGCAGCTCAGCCTGACCACACTTGATGACGCCAGCGGATCTGCGGGCGGCACTGAGCAAGGACGGCAGACGCCAGAGAACCTGACAGTCGCCATCTACTCCGATTCCGTTCTGGAACTGTTCTGGGCGCGTCAGCGCCCGGGCCAGATGTTCCAGATCAGTCGCAATGCAGAAGTACTGGGCGTTACCGACGGTACCAGCTACCTTGACGGCGATTCCCCCGCCGCCAGCGACAGGACCTATGCAATAGTCGCCATTGACGAACAAGGCAGGCAGTCAAGCGCCGCCAGCATCCAGGTGCCGGCAACCACAGGCACAGTGACTCCACCGGTATCAGCGGCCATCACCCTGGCAAATGCCGAACAGGTGCTGCGTGAAATCATCGCCATTGCCAATCGCAAGCCCTTTGAAGTTGTTGAAGCGGCCATGCAGCGTCCACATGAGGCACTCAAGGAGCTCTTCATCAACTATCGTAGCGCGGGTGTAACCACGGCCAATGGCCTGACTCTGGTGCCTGGTAGCACCGAGATTCCAGGTGGTTCTGCCGGTGGCGACTACAGCTGTGACGCCGGAGGCAGTGCCTCCTTGCCGATCATTCTAGGTGGTGGTGATGGCCAGGGATATGTGTCGACTTATTCCGACTGTTCTCTGCCAACGGGCATCTACAGTGGGCAGGTGCAGTTGTACCCGGCCTCACGCGGCCCGGAGAGTTACTACAAGTACGAGGGCATCGAGGTGCAAACCTTCGCAGAGGACCAACAGTACTTCTACGACTCCGAGCAGACTCGAACCATGCCCTATCGTGACGGAGTCCGGATCAACGACAGCTGGACCGTGGAGCACTACGAAAACATCGCAGCCGATGGCAGTATCACGCTTGCCGTTCATGACTTCACGGCCGAGATGGGCAGGCGTGTCGGCCTGTCCTTTGCCGAACCGATCACCACCTTGCAACCGACGGTCATGTACCGCGATTCCAGCAGTGACATCAGCTTCGATGCCGACATTCCTGCCGTGTCCGATCAACGCCTGAGCGTCAACATCTCATTGCGCTACGAAGGCGATACGGAAGCAGAAGAACCGCTGGACCAATGGACCGAAGGCAGCATCAGCGTGACCGCGGCCGATGGCAGTTCGGTAATTGCAACACCCGTACCGGACGATACCGGCACGATTCGCATGTTGATCGGCGATGATGTGGTTGATGTGCCTGTTGATGATGAGCTGCAGGTGGAGGTATTCGTGAGCCGTTGACATCCAGATGTCGAACGACCTCGAACTCTCTGCTTGCCCCGACGGCCCTGAACACCGCTCCCCATGATCCTCGGCATCAGCTATCGCCTTGCGGATAGCTGATGCCGAGCACGGCATAGACCAGCTTCTGCTCCTCCACCTCGATGGTGACTTCATCATCCACCTGCTTTTTCAGCAAAGCCCTGGCCAGCGGTGAATCCACACTGATGAATCGCCTGGCCGGATCGATCTCGTCCGCACCGACGATACGTACCGTCATGGTCGAGCCGCTGTCGGTCTCCAGTTCGACCTCGGCGCCAAAGAATATCGCATCGCCTCCGGCACGCCGGTCGATGACTTTCAGGTCCGGAATGCGTTTCTGCAGGTAGCGCACGCGCCGATCGATTTCGCGCAGTTCCTTCTTCCGGTAGATGTATTCTGCGTTCTCTGACCGATCGCCTTCGGCGGCGGCGGCACTCAGTGCGGCAGTGACATCCTTGCGTCTTGCCCACAGCGCCTTTTCCTCGGATTTCAGGCGGTCATAACCTTCACGGGTGATATACGGTGAAGAGCGAGGACTTGGGGGGCGGTAGCGGCTCATGAAACTCGTGGCTTCGGTGCAATCGAATGAGCAGTATTGTAGCCCCAACCCGGCTCGATGATCACCCACATGGCAAGATGACAGACACCCGTGTCGGACCCTGGCGCCAAGGGCACATTGGATGCGCAGACCATGCGGACACCCTGCCTGCCTTTCCGAACGGCACCCGAATCGATCAGCACTCTGCCCTTTTCGAGTATTTCCCTACGACGTGGAAACAGGTTAAGGTATTGACAAGGGTCCTCTACCGAGCAGCAGACTCGATACATCAGGGCAGGTGATCATCATGCCGCGACATCACGCAGATGGACTGGGTATTCACTACGAACTCCATGCCTCGTCGTCGGATGCATCCGTTTCGACGGTTCTTCTCCTTCATGGCCTGGGTTCCAGCCTCCGCGATTGGTCAGATCAGGTCCCGGCATTGACTGCCAATCATCAATTGCTGCTGATCGACCTGCGTGGTCACGGCGACAGTGACAAGCCCACCCAGCCTTACTCCATTCGGGATATGGCGAATGATGTCGCCTCGCTGATCAACAGTCTGAAACTGACTGGTGTTCATGCTGTGGGCCTGTCCATGGGCGCACAGATTGCGCTGCAGCTTGCTCTGGACCACCCCGACCTTGTAGCAACCATCACGGCGGTCAACTCCCCGGCGGACATGAAACCTCGACGTCTGCGTGACAGGTTCACCGTCATGCAACGCAAGTTGCTGGTCAGACTGCTCGGGATGCGACGTCTTGGTCGAATCATTGCCGAGCGATTACTACCAGGTGATGAGTTCATCGACCGGCGGCGGCTGTTTGCCGATCGCTGGTCAGAGAACGATCCTGCCGCCTATCAGGCAGCACTCGATGCCATCCTGAGCTGGGACATCACACCTGAGCTGTCACGCATCGAACAGGCCATCCTGGTGATCTGCGCCAGTGAAGACTACACCCCGCGAGCCTGGAAACAGCGCATTGTCGAGCTGGCCCCGAATGCCAGAATGGTCATCATTCCGGACAGCCGCCATGCCGTTCCGGTTGAACGTCCTGCGGCCTTCAATGCCGTGTTGCTCGATTTTCTGCAAGAACAGCAAGAGTCATCCGACCGAAGCGTTTCACGCGATCTTCACCGTCAGAGGTAGCGACTCTCCGACGGTAATCGACTCTCACGACCAGGCTTGGTATCACTGCCTTTCGCCATTGCCGTGTGCGAAAAACAAAGGCTGATCATTGCAGAGCTGCTGTTCATTCTTGCATTGATCAACAGAATCATCTGCCATTCGGATGGCGCTTCAAGCCGTACATCGGGCATTCAGGGCTTACAACCGCAATAGAACGTCCGTGTGTTGGCCGACTATTGCCGCTTCTCCGCCGCAAACTGATCAAATGCAACCGCTGCTACCAGAATGACGCCGATGACGATCTGCTGAATGAAGGAAGAGACATTCAACAGCACCAGACCATTGGTCAATACACCGATCAGGCAGGCGCCAACCACAGTGCCGAATATGCTCCCCACACCGCCAAACAGACTGGTACCACCGATAACGACAGCAGCAATGACAGTCAATTCCACCCCCAGACCTGCCACCGCTTCAGCGGAGTTCAAGCGAGCTGACAGCAGGAATCCGGCCAGTCCGCAGAAGAAGCCAACCACCACATACACCGAAAATATCACTCGACGCGTCGGTACGCCGTTGAGTGCAGCAGCGCGGCTGTTGCCTCCAGTGGCATACACATGCTGGCCGTACTGAAAGTACCGCAGCACCAGATGAGCCAGAATAGCGCAACCGAGAAAGATGATCACGGGAACCGGTACCGGCCCGATCCTACCCTGGCCCCACCAGGTGTAATCTGCTGCAAAACCGCTGATCGGACCACCGCCTGAAAACAGCAGGGCTGCCCCCCTGAACGCGGTCAATCCACCGAGTGTCACGACGAAGGGTGGTACCTTGAGTCGCGTTATGGCCATGCCCTGCAGGGCGCCTCCCAGCATGCCGACCAGCAGACCGGCGGCCAGTGCCAGAATCGCAGGATTCCCTGCATCCAGATTCGCACCGATCGCAAACCGGTCAGCCAATCCCCCTTTTGCAACATAGGCACTGACCAGCCCTGCGAGAGCCATCAGTGAACCCACCGACAGATCGATACCGGCCGTGAGTATGACGAAGGTCATGCCGATGGCGATCAGTCCCGAGATCGACACCTGCCGGAGGATATTGAACAGGTTCAGTGGATGCAGGAAACGCGGTTCAAGCAATGCAAACACCGCGATCAGCAATAACAGAAACAATGGCGCCGCAAAACGCGCTGAAAACTCCAGCGCGTTGAACGGCACCTTGTTGATTTCTCTACTCGACATGATTACCGAGGCTCTGCAAGCTGGCTGTCTTATGCTCTGTCTATTGGACTTCTCCGAGCCTCTCACCCTCTTCGATGTTGCTCTGGGTGATTGCAATCGGCGTCAGCAATACCTGCTCATCAGGTGCAGTGCCGTCACGCAGATAGCTCACCATGGCTTGCATGGCGGTACGACTCTGCCCACCCGGGAATTGTTCGATCGTGGCGGTGAGACCGCCATCACGCACGCTGCCCAGAGCTTCAGGCAGCGCATCGAAACCAATGATGACGATGTCGAGGTTCTGCTCCTGAGCCACCTGCAGAGCTCCGAGAGCCATGTCATCATTGGCAGCGACAATGACATCCGGTGGCGTATCGAGACCGGCAAGGATGGATTCAGTGACCGATGCACCTTCCTCACGCGCAAAGTTTGCCGTCTGTTCTGCTACAAATGTGTACTTGTCAGACAGTGGGTCCAGTACGTCATGTACACCTCGATTGCGATCGATGGCAGGGCTGGCTCCTGGCTGCCCCTGAAGATTGACGACCGTGGCGCCATCGGGGAACAGGCTCACGATCAGATTGGCCTGAGCCTGGCCACCGAGAACATTGTCAGCTCCAACGTGAGAGAGGATGCCTTCCACACCCTGGACTGCCCGGTCAATGGTGATCACGGGTATCTCTGCATCCACCGCCTGTTGCAGGGCAGGCGCCATTGCCACTGCGTCGATGGGCGAGATGACGATACCGTCAACGCCCTTGATGATGGCTGATTCAACGTCTGCCGTTTGCTTGGTAGTCTGATTCTGGCCGTCGGACTCCATCAGAGTTATCCCACCCAGCGAGTCAGCTTCGGCCGACAACTCCTTTTGCATGTGCACGAAGAAGGGAAAGCCGAGACTGGGAACAGAGGTGAAGATTTCCAGGTCCTGCGCCAGAGAATGACCGGAGATGGCCAGTGTAGTTGCGAGTAGTCCGGCCTTGATCGCCGCTCCGATGCTGCGGCGATGCCGGCTGGATGGAGTAGCTGTCTGTCTGATGGTTGTACCGTGGTGCATGGTTTTTCTCTCCAGTGTCGCAGCCTGCTGGCTGCAGATATTGCGTTGACAGATGGAAGGCGCTTGTACGCTCAGACACATCCATTCGCACTCTCGAAACCGATTGAACGTCAGCCGTTGTCCGTGCATGACGGGCGGGAACCTTCTGACGGGTTCCGTCGCAGTCATGAGAATTTGCTCTTCGGCAGCATCGCGCTGCATGGCGGTAGTTCGGCATGCGCTGACTGATCACGTTGGTGGTGTGATTGGATTTCATTGAATCACGGTCAAAGCTGTTTGTAAATATCCTGCAGAAGCGAAGCGTCGCGATGCGGCGGATATCCGCCCCACCGTCGCTGCAGGCGTACGCCAAGGCGGCGTAGAGAGCCGGCACTCGGAAACAGGGCATCCGACGTGGAGCCGGCGCCCCCCGATTTTTCAATCTGATTTCTGCCTGCACAGGCGCTTTGCAGCACTGAGTGGACGTTCAAATGTCTGCAGGGAGCGCCCGAGGCTCTGCAGCAACGCTGGAAAATACCGAATTACTTGAAGGCCACTACGAGAGTGACAATACGAATACAGCAGCCAGCTCGAGCAGCAACTCAACCATAAACAGCGACAATGGCTTCAACTACAACAAGCGGCTTGCAGTTTCCGGCCGCGGCCACACGTTCCATCTCGGCGAACTCGGACTGCGCTGCCACCCCCACCGCACCATGGCTATCGCCTGCATGGGTCAACACGCCACGCAGCTCAGCACCGTCTTCATCAAGAATTCGCCCGACTGTGATCAGCTCAGGATCGCCCGCAACAAGCCGCCCCGGTGTCCGTCGCTGTCAATCTTGATCAGGGCGGGGATGACCAGAGCTGCATCACGTGACGCCGCAGCAACAGACTCGGTGTGAAAAACCGAATCCAGCACAACGGCCAGATCGCAGCCGCCTTTTTCAAGCGCGATAAGCTGGCAGCGGTGCACGGTCTTGCAGAGAGATCATGCGGCGCAACATGATCTCTGTCAATTCGTGTCGAACGTCTGAAAAATCCGGATCGGCATATCGATTGTCCAGTTCATGCGGATCTGCCTGTAGATCATACAGTTCGTGCCAGTCCTCCCCCTCTCGCAGCGACATGCGGTAGCGATCAGTCACCACGGTTCGAATACGTTGCGGACGCTCGAACCCCGTCATTGTCCTTTGACTGTCTTCTTCAACAAGGATGGCCTCAGGTTCTGGATCCTTCAGCAAGTCACGGCCCTGAATGCCATTGAAAGCCTGTACGCCCGCTCGCGCCAGAATGGTCGCAGAAATATCAATGCTCGACGCCAGATCGGAAACAGCTTCCCCGCCGCCCCGCTGCGATGGGTCGTACCAGATGAACGGGACGCGAATGGTGCCCTGGAAATGCAACAGCAATTTCAGCATCAAACCATGATCGCCCATGTAGTCGCCGTGGTCAGACGTAAAGATCACAATGGTATTGTCAGCCAGACCCGATTCCTCGAGCTGCGCCAGTACGCGCCCGATGGCATCGTCAATCATGGTGATGGACCCGTACGTCAATGCGAGGATTTGACGCGCTTCATCTTCCGTCACGCTGAAAGGGCTCTGGTTATCACGCGGGTCCGTACCATTTTCCATCGCTTCTCTCATTGCCTTGACAGGCGGCAGATCGCTCTTGCCGAATGAAGCTGGCAGTGGCATGTCTGCCGGGTCATACATATCCCAGTATTTCCCGGGTGGCGTAAAGGGATGATGCGGATCAGGGAAAGACATCTGCAAGAAGAACGGCGCATCATCATCGGCACGCTCCTTCAACCAGTCCTGCGACCTGTCGGCTATCCACGACGTTGAATAGAGTTCTTCCGGCACCGCTGTTCGCCAGGCCTGCGGTGCGTTGATGCGATCATCCGGCAGCGCGTTTTTCTCTCCCACGAGGCTATCGAAATCGGGATCTTGCTCACGGGCCCACAGCAGATAATCGCCACTCGCCGCATCGGCATGGTCAGCGGCAATCTCGACATGTTCGAAACCGTAGAAATCACCCCCCATACGTTCAGCCAGTGGACGATCCCATTTCGGTACCACTTCCAGATCGTAGTCTTCCGAATGCCGATCATGCTTGTAGGCGTCACGCAGTTCCTTGCGTGGCGTATGCAGCGTCGGGTCAGGTTGGTATGTATTGGACGCCGGCAGGCCGGTAAAGCTCTGCAAGTGTGACTTACCGATGAGGCCGGTCCGATAGCCTGCGTCTTTCAGTAGCTCGACAAACGTCGTGTGATCGTGTGACAGCGGAATACCATTGTGGCGCGCACCATGAAGCGAGGACATGCGCCCCGTCATGATGGACGCACGATTGGGCATGCAGATCGGATTGGCCACGTAGAACTTGTCCCACTGTCGACCCTTTTCCGCGATGCCGTCAATGTTGGGGGTCTTTACCACCGTGTTGCCATAGCAACCCAGATGATCGGCACGGTGTTGATCGGTAATGATGAACAGAAAGTTGGGTTTTTTCGTCATGACGTCGCTCTACTCAATGGTGTTGATCCCCTCTTCTGATCCCAGGCAATCAATGCGATACCCAAGGCCAAAGCCGGCAGATAGAACATCGGACTGATTGCAAGCAATACGAAAGCCGCTACAAACCGTAAACCCACTTCCAACCATGTCAGCTTGCCTCGGTCATAGGCGGACAAGGCTGAAGAGAAAAGCCAGATACAGAACATGGTTCGGGCAACGATCCAGATGAATGTCCACAGCTGGAATTCTTCCACTATCAGCAGTGTTGGGTAGAAGGCGAAGATGAACGGGATGATGAACTTCGCCATGCCAAGGCGGAAGGACATGAAAGAGGTCATGAGCGGGTTGGCCCCCGCTATCGGTGCGGCTGCATAAGCGGCGATGGCAACCGGTGGCGTCAGTGACGATGCAACGCCGTAATAGAACACGAACATGTGAGCGGTGAGTATTGATATACCAAGCGCTTGGATCGCAGGCCCCATGACAAGAATGATGATCAGATAGGCCGGCAGCGTCGGCATGCCCATACCAAGGATCAGCGCGCCGATCATGGCAACCAGGAGCGCTGAAAACAGGCTGTCTCCACGCACCGATGCAATGACATTGGCCAGTTTCAGGCCCAGGCCTGTGGTATCCAGAGCACCGACCAGTATTCCGATGGCAGCGATGGCGATCAACAAGGTCGCACCGGACTTGCTGCCTGATATGAATGACCGCCAGACACGACTGGGATTCGCGCGCACATCCGGATTGATCACCGACAACAGCAGCAACACCACAACCGCGTAGAAGCCTGCCGATGACGTCGATAGACCTATCAACAAGGAAATGACAACGGCAGCAATCGGCCCTGCAAACAGGATCGAATTGATCAAGTCCACTTTGGTGATCTTGTCGTCAACGGACAGGGGTTGAACTTCGATACCCTGCCGCCTGGCTTCAACCGTCACCGCAGTGAAAAGACTGAAGTAGTAGAAAAGAGCCGGAACCAGCGCAGCGATGATGATGTTGAGGTATCCAACGCCCGTCAGGTCCGCCATGACCAGGGCCGCGGCTCCCATGATGGGTGGCATGATCTGTCCGCCGGATGAAGCTGTCGCCTCGATGCCTGCGGCAAACGTGGGGGAAAAGCCACGCTTCTTGATCATGGGGATGGTAAACGTGCCAGTTCCGACAATGTTGGCTACCGTGCTGCCTGACATTGTACCGAACAGTGATGATGCCAGTATGGCAGCGTGTGCTGGACCGCCTCGCGTGCGGCGCGTGGCAAGAAAGGCGAATTTCAGCAAGGTGTCACCGGCGCCTGTGCCTTCCAGCAAAGCACCGAACACGATGAAGATGAATACCGTGGCCAGCACGATGTTGGTGATTGATCCGAACACACCCTTATTGGTGTTGTACCAGAGCCCCTCTGCGACCTCTTTGAGGCTGAAACCGGAATGCTCCAGCATTCCCGGTAGATTCTGCCCGAACAACAAGTAGAGAACAGCGAAGGCGCCAACGCAGAACAGGCCCCAGCCCCACAGGCGGCGGGATAGCTCGAGAAAGACACACAGGCCTGCCAGGGCTGGCCAGGCATCCGCATTGGTGACGTCATACAGCGCAGTCTGCATCTGACCCTGCACGAAATAAAACGACCAGATCGACCACAGACCGGCCACGATCAAGATCACATCCATGATGATATGAAACCTGGAGGTTGCCGAGCTCATCTGCTTCGGATTGCGGATGGAACGTGACGCTGCAACACCGACAATCAAGGCCAGTGCAAAACCGCCAGCACGCTGCGTGCTGGCATCAAGAAGGCCAATGCCTGACGTATAAATCGCCATTGCCCCGAGAATTGCGCAGGCAATAACTGACGCCCAGCTGAGCACTCGACTCATTTGAGCAGACGCTGTCGACGGATCTGTCATCTCATCCCTCATCAGATGTAAAAACGGTGCAAAGGAAGGGTCTGATGAAAAATATCAGGGTGCGCGCAGCTCGTCGGGTACGTCGAAACCGGCTTCGTCGTAATAGCGCAATGCACCGGCATGCAACGGCACATTGATCGCAATGAAGGCAGTTTCCTTGCTGACTTCCTTCAGGAAGAACGCGGTGTTCTGCACTTCGGAAATGTTTTCCCAGAACGCTTTCGTTGCTGCGTAAACGACATCATCATCAACACCGGCGTGAGTGCCCAGAAACTGGAAGAAACCCAGCGATGTGATTTCACCTTCGGTCAACTGACCCTTGTAGATGTTGCCATCGAACGTCGCCATGCCTCGGCCCGGCTTGCCAAACAGTGCGAGCATCTCTTCATTGTCTCGCGCCTCATCCGGTATCGACAGGATACGGAATTCACCCGACAAGCCGAATTGCTCGATATTGGCTGATCCCACTTCGGCAGGACGAACCATCATGTCGATCTTGCCATCGGACAACGCTGCATAGCCTTCGCCCCAGGAAAGCCGAACGGCGGTGTAGTCCGTACCCGCTTCGTAGCCGGTTATCACCTTTATGAGCCCTTCCGAGGTAGCTGAAGCGGCACCAGCCGGTGGGCCAGTAAAAACGGTTTTACCCTTGATGTCTTCCCAGTTCTCGATCCCGGATGATGCAAGCACCACGGGATGATAGGCGCCGGCCTTGAAACCGAAAATTGCGCGCAAATTGCCTGAGAGTTCCTCCGCTCCATCAATATTCGCGTACATGGCCTGCTTACCCGCCATGAGGTTGACAAGGGAAGGCACCGCCGAGAAGAACTCGATATCGCCCCGCGCGCCCTTGAGCATCGACTTGGTCAATGTCTGCCCCGCATTGACTTGTACAGTCACATCCGCCTTGCCCGCCTGATTGGCGAATGCCACGAACATCGTGTGGACCGGATCACCCACACCGGCGGTTTCTCCCTTGTACACCTGTGCCGCAGCGTTGCCGGTAAAAGCGAGCGACAGCGCCATGGTCGCAGCAGCGACGGTATTCTTTAATGTTTGCATGAAGGCCTCCTGGTGGAATTTTTTTTACAGCTTAAGCCCTCATCAACATAAAAAATAATGATTTTTTTCTCGGCTTATATTACTTTGTGGTATGTATATCGACCCGCGCCATCTCGCCCAGCTCTCCCTTATCGTTGAAGCAGGCTCATTCCAGGCGGCTGCTGACCGCATAGGTATTACCCAGCCAGCTCTCAGCCGAAACATGAAAACCCTGGAGGATCGGGTCGGTATTCCCCTGTTCGACAGGTCCTCCCGAAAGGCTGAGCCGACAGACCTGGGCTTGAAGCTGGCACAAGCCGGTATCTCCATACGCACAGCAGAAGAGCAGGCAAGAAACCTTTCCAAATTGGCAGCAGAGGGAACAGCAGGCACGCTCAGAATTGGCGCCCCTCCCATCATCGCGGGCCACTTCCTGACCAGCAGAATCACTCGATTCATTGTTGATCGACCGCACTGCAAGGTTGATCTGCGCGTGGGCCTCGTACACGAGCTACGCGAGATGCTGGAGCGAGCTCAAGTAGACATGATCATCGGGCCTCGTGACTTCATAGACCGATCCAGCCAATCGACTTTCACACATCTGGTGGACGATCGCGTCGGCGTGTTGTGCCGCACCGGGCATGCACTTCATTCTCTGAAAAGCATCAAGAGTGCGGATTTGCAAAACCAGCGTTGGGTATCCCACTCTCGCGGAAGCATGCTGCGCCATCAAACCGAGGGCGCGTTGATCGCCATGGGATTGGACAGGATTGACATCGCCGTTGAAACCGATTCCATTCGGTCAGTGATGGAAATTCTCCAATCAACCGATTTCATTTCCACGATGCCAATGAAGACTACCGCTTCCTATCTGGGCGACGACCTGGCTTTTCTCGATTTGGACCACCCTCAATTTCATCGTCCCATCGGAATAATCAGCAGGAACAACGAATCATCAAGCCCCATCCACAAGGAGTTTCAACAGCTTTGCCTGCAGCACTGAACCAACTCTCGTTCAGTATGCCAAGGGCGAACTCGACACCGAAACACCAGTCAGCTCAACGATTCCCGAGACTGTAGCCTGACATGATCTGATCGTAGCTGCCATCGAACTTCATGTCTCTGAGAATGTCGGCCATTCGGGAAACCTTGTCCCGGTGACTGGAATGGAGATAGAGATACAGCGTCTTGCGGATTTCGAAATCGGTTCTGTTCAACCATCCCAGCTGTCTTTCACGCGCCAGCTCTCTCGCCGGGGCAACGGTCATGAAAGCAACATCGATTCTGTCCGCCGCCAGCATATCCAGCAGATTGCCGGCATTCCGCACGGTAACCGTATTGACCTTCCCCTTGAACAATCCTTCTGCGATCTTCCAACCACGTACATATCCGACCCGATAGTCCTCGAAATCGGAGAATGTCTTGACTCGAACTCCGGAATCCAGGAAAAGACCACCAAAAATCACTTCGATCACGGGCTCCGGCACCTGGAGTAGATCCGGATACAGTGAGCTATCCATGTCGACACGGGCCGCGTCGCCTGCAAATATCCCTGCGTTGGCACTCTCCAGACCGCGAGCCGCCGGAGTCGTCTGCAGCTGCACGCGCAAGCCTGCGCGCTTGAACCATTCCGCGTACAGCTTGTCCAGATAGCCATCACCCTCGGAAGTGGACACCGGTGGCAAGGTTGCGTTTGACAGAACCAGGGGGCTGGTCGAACTCTGGCCCAAGGCGTCAGCCGACAGGATGCTCCCTTGAATCAGTAGCCACATCGCAAGAATGGTCTTGCGAGACGTCGTGCCTGAAAACGTCAGCATGACGATTCCAGGTGTGGGTCATAGCACTCGGTCAGCCATCGTTCATCGACGCATTCAGGCATACATCCTATCCTGCTGTTATCGGTGCAGCTTCGCTGCGGACATCTGATCTCGATGTCGCGCAGTGTAGCACTGTCGAAACCGGCCGCGTTTTCAATATTCCTTCTGCGCAAGGCAGAGAGATGATCACCCACCTGTCGATCGATAGACGGATGAGGGCAGCCAGGTTACAAGACAAGACTCCAACATGCCTGCAAGGCTACTGATCTTACGGTATCACGGCGAGGCGGATTGAGAGTGGTTGCCCGTCGGACGGCATCATGACGGTTCGATCGCTTGCAGGCTGACCAACAGGGCGCCACCGTCCACCGTCGCATCTGCCCGGCAATGCACCTGCTCCACGATGCCATCTCTGGGAGCCAGCACGCTGGTTTCCATCTTCATGGCCTCGAGCACCAGCAGGCGCTGTCCGGACCTGACACTCTGCCCCGGCTCGATTTCCAGCACACGGATGACGCCAGTCATCGGAGCTCTGACCGCATCCTCACTGCCGGCAGACTCACCGACGGATTCCAGGGGGTCAAAGTGGCGAAACTCCCGTGTTCGCCCTTCAGCGCACACGCATACACAGGCACAGGTCGGTTCATTCCAGCGAACCACCGTCACCTGCTTTTGCAGACCATTGACATCTACCAGCAAACGATCTGCCGAAAGCGGTTGCAGGAAAATATCCAGAAGCAACTCACCGTTATCCTTTTCCAGCAATTGATAATGCCCGGGTTCAACGATCGCGAACCGCACGATCTGCACGTCGTCATGGCAATGCAGCGTCAGCAGATGGCTGGCGCCACCCCAGAGTCGCCATCCTGACAATGGCTCCCGGAAATCGATATCAGCCAGACACAGAGCGGCCACCAGAGTGCCAAGCATGGAGACTGGTTCCGAGGCTGTCAATGCTGCCAACTCGCGTTCGATCAACCCGGTATCCATGCTGCCAGCGCGAAATTGCGGATGCCGAGCCAGAGCGCCAAGAAACTCCACATTGGTGACGGTTCCGGCCACCAGTGTATTTTCCAGAGCGCGGTTCAATTGACTCAAGGCCAATTCCCGCGTGCGTGCATGGCTGATGATCTTGGCAATCATGGGATCATAGAACGGTGTGATGTCGTCCCCTGATCTCACACCCGTGTCATTGCGGACACGCGGATCGAACTCCAATCGCTGCAGATGACCGGTGGCAGGCAGAAATCCGGCCGAGACATCCTCGGCGTAAAGCCTGGCTTCGAAGGCATGCCCCTGAATGCTCAGTTCATCCTGAGTAAAGGGCAGCAACTCTCCGGCGGCCACACGAATCTGCGCCTCGACCAGATCGACCCCCGTAATGGCCTCGGTAACCGGGTGTTCGACTTGCAGTCGTGTATTCATCTCCATGAACCAGAAGGCGTCCGCGCGCAAACCCCGAGAGCCATCCACAATGAATTCAACGGTACCGGCTCCTTCGTAACCGATAGCCTGAGCAGCGGTGACTGCCGCCTGGGTCATGGCAGTTCTTACCGGCTCGCTCATCCCCGGTGCCGGTGCCTCTTCGATCACCTTCTGATGTCGACGTTGCAGCGAGCAATCCCGTTCGAACAAATGCACGACATTGCCGTGACTGTCCCCAAAGACCTGTACTTCGATGTGCCGGGGACAGGCTATGTACTTCTCGACCAGCACGGCTGCATCACCAAACGCATTGAGCCCTTCACGGGCAGCGCTATCCAGCGCCTGCCTGAAATCCTCCGGGCGGTCGACTCGTCGCATCCCCTTTCCTCCGCCACCGGCACGCGCCTTGATCAAGACGGGATAACCGATCGAGGCAGCCTGCTCGGCCAGAAAATCAGCAGATTGCTCGCTACCGTGATATCCGGGAACAACCGGAACACCTGCCTTCTCCATCAGAACCTTGGCAGCATCCTTCAACCCCATGGCTCGAATGGCACTGGCTGTCGGTCCAACGAAGATCAGGCCCGCCTCACTGACTACTTCAACGAATTCAGGGTTCTCGGACAGGAAGCCATACCCGGGGTGGATGGCCTGAACACCGCTGGCCAGGGCTGCGTCGATGATCCTGCGACCATCCAGATAGCTTTCGCCAACGGGAGTCGCACCGATGTGTATGGCCTCGTCTGCCAACGCTACATGACGCGCACGGGCATCGGCATCGGAGAACACCGCCACGGTGCGAATACTCATCGTACGGGCAGTTTGAAGAATGCGGCAGGCGATCTCGCCGCGATTGGCCACAAGCAGGGATTCGATCATGAGCATTACATCCGGAAAAGTCCGAAACGCGTTTCGGCGATGGGGGCATTCAGACAAGCCTTGAGCGACAGGGCCACGACATCTCGGGTACTTCGAGGATCGATGATGCCGTCATCCCAGAGTCTGGCTGAGGCATACAGCGGCTGCGACTGCCTTTCGAACTGATCAAGTATCGGTTGTCTGAACGCCGCCTCTTCTTCCTCCGACCAGGAGTCACCGCGTTTTTCCAGAGCGCTTCGCCTGACATTGGCCATGACCCCGGCCGCCTGTGGCCCGCCCATGACGGAGATTCGGGCATTGGGCCACATCCAGACGAAACGTGGACCGAAGGCCCTCCCGCACATGCCGTAGTTGCCCGCACCATAGGAGCCACCGATGATGACAGTGATCTTGGGCACCTCAGCGGTGGACACGGCATTGACCAGTTTGGCACCATCCTTGGCAATACCGCCGGCTTCATACCGGGAACCCACCATGAAGCCGGTGATGTTCTGCAGGAAGAGAATCGGCACCTTCTGTTGGCAACACAGCTCGATGAAGTGCGCGCCCTTGCTTGAACTCTCCGAGAACAGCACACCGTTATTCGCCACGATACCCAGCGTCATGCCATGCACCGAGGCAAAACCACACACCAGCGTCGTACCGTAGCGCTCCTTGAACTCATCGAATTCCGACCCGTCCACCAGACGCGAAATGATGTTGCGCACGTCATGGGGTTTGCGTGCATCGGCCGGTACCAATCCCGGAATATCTCCAGCGTCGAACAATGGTTCCGCGTATGTCGATTTCATCAAGTTCGCAGCCGGACAGGCTTGCAGATTGCCGACAATCCTCCGCGCCAGCGCCAGCGCATGCAGATCATCATCGGCCAGATAATCGGCAACGCCTGACAACCGCGTGTGGGTATCTCCTCCTCCCAGGGTTTCCGCATCGATCACTTCACCCGTGGCCTCCTTCAACAGGGGTGGTCCGGCCAGAAAGATGGTGCCCTGCTCACGTACGATGATGGTCTGATCACTCATGGCCGGAACATAGGCACCACCCGCAGTACATGACCCCATGACCACCGCTATCTGGGCAATGCCCTGAGCACTCATGCGTGCCTGGTTGTAGAAGATCCGCCCGAAATGCTCCTTGTCCGGAAACACCTCATCCTGGTTGAGCAGGTTCGCCCCGCCGCTGTCCACCAGGTACAGGCATGGTAGATGATTCTGTTCGGCAATCTCCTGGGCCCGCAAGTGTTTTTTCACCGTCAGCGGATAATAGGTGCCGCCAGCCACCGTGGCATCGTTGCAGATGATCATGCACTGCCTGCCAGCCACGGTGCCGATTCCGGCAATGACGCCCGCAGCCGGTATCTGCTCGCCGTAGCACTGCCAGGCAGCAAACAGACCGATTTCCAGAAACGCCGTACCCGGATCAATGAGTCCATTGACCCGATCACGCGGTAACAGCTTGCCACGCTGCACATGTCTCTCTCTGGATCGCTCGGAACCACCCTGCATGATGACCCGAGCCTGCTCTGCGATCACATCGCACTGCGCCCGCATGGCCAATGCATCGTCGTCGTCCAGTATTGCCTCTTTACCCGCTATGGCCATGTCAACGAGTCTCGTTGAACAGTTCACGACCAATGAGCATGCGACGTATCTCACTGGTACCCGCCCCGATCTCGTAGAGCTTGGCATCACGTAACAGACGTCCCGTGGGATAGTCGCTGGTATAGCCGTTCCCCCCCAGGCATTGAATGGCGTCAAGGGCAACCTGAGTGGCCTTCTCAGCCGAATACAGAATGCATCCCGCGGCATTCTTGCGTGTGGTTTCTCCACGGTCACAGGCGCGTGCTACTGCGTAGACATAGGCACGGCAGGCATTCAGGGTAGTATACATGTCTGCCAGCTTGCCCTGCATGAGCTGGAAGGTTCCAATGGCCTGCCCGAACTGATGTCGCTCATGTACATAAGGCACGACCACATCAAGAGCTGCGGCCATGATACCCAGTGGTCCTCCGGAGAGCACGACACGTTCGTAATCCAGACCCGACATCAGCACATTGACGCCGCGACCCTCTTCGCCCAGCACATTCTCGAAAGGCACCCGTACATCCTCGAACACCAGCTCACAGGTATTCGAACCGCGCATGCCCAGCTTGTCCAGTTTGCGTGACGTGGAAAAACCCGGCATGTCCTGTTCGATCAGGAAGGCAGTGATACCTCGGGGTCCAGCCTCCGGATCAGTCTTGGCATACACGACAAGGGTGGATGCATCAGGCCCATTGGTGATCCACATCTTGTTGCCATTGAGCACATAACCATCGGTACCCCGGTCTGCCCTGAGTTTCATGGACACGACATCAGAGCCGGATGCCGCCTCGGACATGGCCAGTGCGCCGATGTACTCGCCACTGAGCAGTCTGGGGATATAGCGAGCCTTCTGTTCATCATTGCCCCAGCGGTTTATCTGGTTGATGCACAGATTCGAATGTGCCCCGTAACTCAGTCCTACCGATGCACTGGCTCGGCTGATCTCCTCCAGAGCAATGGTGTGTGCCAGATACCCCATGGCAGATCCACCGTATTGCTCCGGAACGGTAATGCCATGCAAGCCGATGTCTCCCATCTTCTTCCATAAATCCATCGGAAACTCGTTGCTGGCGTCAATCTGCGCAGCGCGTGGTGCAATCTCTTCCTGCGCAAAGCGATGCACCATCGATTGCAAGGCGGCTATATCCTCGCCCAGGTCAAAGTTCATGGTCTCATTGAACATCTTTTCTGTTCCTCGATTGCGTCAACCGGTGACGCTGTCCGTGGGGGGCCAGGCTGCCAGCGGTGCACCCACACTGCACTTCCGCCTGCTGTTGCCTGATGGATTCAGACCTTGCTGCCTCTCAGCGCATATCGACGATCAGCTTGCCATCGTCGCTCAAGGTACCCGGCTCGACGATCGAGACACTGGTATTGAGATGGCATAACTCCCTGAACACGTCCCTGATCATCTGGTTCTCCTCCGCCGTGTCGCGACCGATATAGTCATCACTGTATTCGCAGAAAAGAATGACATCATCCTTTTCATTGGCTCTGGAGATGATCAACCGGGCTCTCTTCAAACCCTTTATCCGTTCGCACAACTTCATGATCTGTCCCGGCCTGACAAACATGCCTCGCACCTTGCTCGCTTCGTCAGCACGTCCCAGCCAACCGGCCAATACAGGCCCGGCATGAGCGTTCCTCTCAGGAAGTTCGACGAAAGCAGACAGATCCCCGGTACCAAACCGAACCAGAGGGTAATCCTCTCGCAGCGTGGTCACCACAACCTCCCCCACCTCACCCGCGGATACCGGACTGCCGGTGCCGGGCTCCACGATTTCCACGATGACATCCTGATCCACGAGCATCTTCCCATCGGGTTCGGTTTCGTAGGCAATGAGCCCCAGTTCAGCCGTGGCGTAGAACTGCAACACCTGCAGACCACTGTCCCGAAAGAATCGGCGCAGTCCCGATGTCAAGACGCCACCACTGACCACCGCCTTGGTCAGCGGCAGCGGTCCTCGATCGGCCAGCAAGCAGGCCTCGATCAGTGTTTTCAGGAAATCCGGTGTCCCGACATAGGCCGTGGCTCCATACTGAAAAACGGTGGTCACGTGCAGATCCAGCGAGGCATTGCCCGCCGGAATGACGGCGCAGTCCAATGCCCTGGCTCCGGCGTCGAGTATCCAGGCGCCTGGTGTCAGATGGTAGGAAAACGTGTTGTGCACGATGTCCCCCGACTGAAACCCTGCTGCTCGCAGTGCCCTTTGAGTTCTCCAGAAATCGGCTTTCATGAAACCGGGCTCATGAATGGGACCCGGTGAAACAAACAGGTAATCCGGCCTGGCATTCCCGGCGAGCAAGCCCCCGAATGGGGGGCTGCTGGCCTGTATGTCGACCAGATCCTGCTTGCGCAACACTGGCAATTCCTTCAGATCCGCTACCTCCCGAATCGATTCGACCGAACGATTGGCATAGGCCTGTTTGTAATACGGCTGCTCACAGGCCAGTTGCAACATGTCTCGAAGTCGAGACGCCTGATCAGTCTCTCGTTCGCCGATCGTACTGTATTCATGATCGACCATACCGGCCATCTCGGGATGCACCCCCTGCTGGGTGAGCAAGGTCTCTCTATTGTCAGTCATCATCTACAACCATCGCTTGCGTCGCTTGAACGACTTGATGTTCTTGAAACTCTTTCTGTCACCGCCGCCACCAAGGTAGAATTCCTTGATATCTTCATTGTTCTTCAGCTCGTCACTGCTACCGTCGAGCACGATCTTGCCGTTCTCCATGATGTAGCCATGTTTCGCGCAATGAAGTGCCATGGCTGCATTCTGCTCGACCAGAAGAATGGTGACCCCGAACTCTCGATTCAGTTTCCGGATGATGCTGAATACCTCCTTGACCAGTAGCGGAGACAAACCCATGGACGGCTCATCCAGAAGAATGAGTTTCGGTCGCGCCATCATGGCACGACCAATGGCCAGCATCTGTTGCTCCCCTCCCGAGAGATAGCCCGCCAGGCCGGTCCGCTCCTTCAACCTCGGGAAGTAGTCGAATACCAGATCCATATCCGGTTTGATCCTCGCATCCTTGCGAGAAAAAGCGCCGAGACGCAGGTTCTCGATGACCGTCATGTCCTGAATGATGCGGCGCCCCTCCATCACCTGAAATACGCCACTTCTTACCATCGCCTCGGGTGGCTGGCGACTGATTGTCTGCCCATCAAAGCGTATCGAGCCACGAGTGATCTCGCCGTTCTCTGAATGCAACAGGCCACTGATGGCTTTCAAGGTTGTGGACTTGCCCGCACCATTGGCCCCCAATAGAGCGGTGATCGAACCGCGTTCCACCGCCAGACTCAAGCCTCGCAGCACCAATACGTACTCGTTGTACACCACTTCGATATTGTCGATTTCCAGCAGTAGGTCACTGCCGGTATTGCTCATGCTCGACTGCTGCTTCTCTTGCTGTTGCATGCTGCTTCCATCACATCAGGGATCGATGTGCAACGAGCCAACGGGTTCGTTGCACAGTATTTGAAACTACCGAATCACGGTCAGACTAATAGCCGATCCAGTCATCACGCTGCGGCAGACTCACATCGGCAATCTTCTTGATGACCGCTTTGCCATCAACCGCGGTTCCCATATTGATCGATACCGTCGTGGTTCCCCGGTGATCGGTTTCACTCCAGTTGGAAGGCAGGCAGACCCCCTCCAATCCAGCAGGCACCCAGTCCTTCCTGGCATACATGCCCTGCTTGATATTCTCGCCCGTCAGACCACCATTCTCCTTGGCCCACTCCATCGCCTCTTTCATGTAGAACACGCTACACACTGCGCGAATGTAGTGATGAGTCGGTTTCTCGGATTTGTCGAAACTACCGTGCTCATGAATCTGCCTGACCATTTCCATTCCGGGCGCATCCGATTCCCAGAACGGAGAGGCTGTAGGGAAGACATAATCCACCGCCTCTGCCGCCTCGATGGTTCTGTAGTCGCCTCCCCAGATGTTGGCCATGTACTTCACCTCAGTACCCACTGTCCGGCATGATTTCAGCAACGACACAACCGAGCCTCCCAGATTCCCGATATAGGCATAATGGGCGCCCGAATCCTTGATCGTCAGACACTGCGCCTTGAAGTCACCCGGCTTCATGGGCACCACAATGGGATTGAGAACGTTCATGCCCAACTCGGCGGCATACTCGGAACAAGCCTCCTTGGGCGCATTCGGGTACGGGTGGTTATCGCCCAGATACACGAAACCTGGCGACTCGATACCCTCTGTACGGGCATCATCTGCTGCCCACTGCGCCATCGCCCGACAGGCATCCGAATAGCTGGGGCCATAGAAGAAGTTGTACGGTGCCGGCTTTTCCGTCTCGCTGTTTCTGCCCGTTGGGTCAGTCAGATGCCCGGAATAGGAAGCCGACCATACCGGTATCCTGTCCTTGGCAACGAAGGAGATCAACGCTTCCGTATCACCGGTACCCCAGCCTTGCAGGGCAATCATCTTCTTGCGCGACTTCCAGCGCTTGTAGGTGGCAATGGCCTCGGGTACCTTGTAGGCATAGTCCACCTGTTCCATTTCGATCTGCGTGCCGGATATGCCACCGTTGGCATTGATCCAGTCCACCGCATCCTTGATACCCGGCCCATAGTTCTTGCCGACGAATGCCGTAGGCCCGGTGTAATCGATCAGATTGCCGACAAAGACACTATCCTGTGCCTGTAGCGTTGACGTGCTCGCAATCAGTATTGTCAATCCTGCCAAGCGGCTTGTAAGCTTGTGTCGCATTCTCTTTTTCTCCAGGTAGGTACTACAGAACAACGGTTGGCATACTGTGGTGATGCCACGCTTCTGTGCAGAAATGGTCAGTAGCTGAACGGATAGAGCTTGATGGATTTTCGAATCTGCCCCACGCGATGCGCCAGACCATCCGGCTCGAAGATCAGAAACAGAATGATGGCCGCACCAATGGACATCTCCTTGATATAGGCCTGTCCCGATGCCAGTCCGGACAAGGCACCGGGGAATGCAGCGATCAATCCGGATGTGAGGCTTTCCATCACTTGCGGCAGCAGAACGATGAAGGCTGTACCCAGCAAGGTACCTGGCACGGAACCCAATCCACCGATGATGATCATGGCCAGGAACTGTATGGACAGCAGAATGGTAAAACCTTCTGCAGACACGAAGCCCAGATAGTGACCGAACAGCGCTCCGCCGAGACCTGCGAAGAACGACGAGATGCCGAAGGCAAGAACACGGTAGCGAGTCAGATTGATCCCCATTATCTCGGCGGACAGATAATGATCTCTTACTGCAATCAAGGCACGACCATCGCGAGTGCGCTTCAGATTGGCAGCGGCGACATAGGAGACAATGACCCAGAAGAGCACCAGATAGTAGTAACGCTCATCCGTATCCAGCAGGAAGCCGAACAGATTGACCGTCTCGGCCAGAGAACCCGACGAACCACCGGTGAACCAGCTGGCACGCGCGAAGAAATCCTCGAGAATGAACTGGGCGGCCAGCGTCGCCATGGCCAGATACAATCCCTTGATACGTGCCGCCGGCAGACCGAACAGCAAGCCTGCAGCAGTTGTCAGAAGACCGGCCAGGGGTATGCACAGAAACACCGGTATGCCGGTCGTTCCGTTGATCCAGGCTGAAGCGAACGCCCCGAAACCGAAGAACGCGGCGTGACCCAGACTGATCTGTCCTGTCATACCCACCACGATGTTCAGACCCAGCGCTGCGATACCATAGATTCCGATCAGTATCAGCAAGCTGATCAGATAGACATCCAGAAACACGGGTGCTGCCAGCAGTAGCACGAAACCCGCTGCCGCAGCCCAGCCGATACGGCGAGTCAGCAGCAGAAATTGATCCTGCTTGTAGCTGGTTCTGAAATCACCGCAAGGTCTCAATGATGATGTACTCATGTCTGCTCCGCCTCATGATTTCCGCTGCTGTGTTGTGGCCAGTCCCGATGCCGACCCGGCATCCGTGGAAGGCATGTCTTGACGCTCTGTTCGTGATTCATCAGATGCGCTCGATGTCACGGGTACCAAACAGGCCATAGGGTTTGATCATGAGAATGATGATCAGGACATAGAATGGGGCCACCGTATACAGATTGCCGATATGCAGAAACTGACCATCAACATATTCGGCAAGATTCTCCAGCACTCCGATCAGAATGCCGCCTACCACTGCACCAATGATCGAATCGAGGCCACCGACGATGACCGCGGGAAACACCTTGATGCCGATGAAGGCCAGTGAGTTGGATACCGAGTTGACGATACCGATGATGATGCCTGCGACTCCGGAGACAACAGCTGATATGGCCCAGGACATGGCAAAAACCTGCTTGACCGAAACACCCAGACTCTGTGCCGCCTGTTGATCAGAGGCGGTGGCACGCATTGCCAGACCATGACGTGAATATCTGAAGAACAGATAGAAAATGAGCATGATGACCATCGAGAGCATCAGGCTCAGCAGATAGGCCATTTCCACATTGAATTTCCCCAGACTCACGACCTCGGTGTCGAAGATCTTCGGAAACGACGCAGCATTGTTGCCGAAGATCCAGTTCATGCCTGCCTGCATGAATATGGACAGGCCGATGGTAACCATGATGATCGAGATGATGGGCTCACCGATCAGGGGTCGTAGTACGACCATCTGTATGACGATACCGAAGATCATCATGAACACCATGGTGAATACGAAGGCCAGCCAGAATGGCAACCCCATGTTCGTGACCAGCGAAAGACAGACCCAGGCTCCCAGTACCAGAAATTCACCCTGTGCAAAGTTGACTACCTGCGTCGACTTGTAGATCAGCACGAAGCACATGGCCACCACGCCATACAGCATGCCGACAATCACACCATTGGCCAGCAACTGGAGCAACAAAGATGTATTCATGACAAGGCCTCCCGGGCTTCCGCAATCCTGTGTTCGCCCAGCTCATGCACCACGATCGATGTCTGGATTCTCTGCTGAGTACCGTCCTGGAACGTGATCATCGTATCCACGTCGATGGATGGTGCGTCGCTGTAGATGGCGGAGATGATGTCTTCATACTTCTGATTGACAACCTTTCTCCGTACCTTTCGCGTACGGGTCAGCTCCCCATCATCGGCATCCAGTTCCTTGTACAACAGAACGAACCGGCGCAGCCGCTGGGCCTCTGGCAATGTCTCGTTGATGCGTGCGATCTGCTCGGCAATCAGCGCGTAGGCCTCGGGACGCGACGACAGATCCGTATAGGTGGTAAAGGAAATGCGTTGCTTCTCAGCCCATTTGGACAGGATTGGATATCGGATGCAGATCATGGCCGTCAGGTAGTCGCGCTCGGCACCCAGTACCACGGCCTCACCGATATAGGGACAGAACTTGAGCTTGTTCTCGATGAATTGAGGCGAATAGCGCAAGCCACTGTTCATGGTGGCCAGATCCGATATGCGGTCGATGACAACCAGATGCCCTGCAGCGTTGTAATAGCCGGCATCACCCGTGTGCATCCAGCCGTCGCGCATGTCTTCCTGACTGGCTGCCTCATCCTTGTAATATCCAAGGAACATGTTGTCGTGCCGTGTGACGATCTCGCCGATGCCTTCTGCGTCTGCCTGATCGATGCGTACCTGGATATCACCGCAGAAAGGTACACCTACCGTATCGAAGTCGACGTCATTGCTACCATGAATGGTATACGCCCCCAGCAATTCGGTCTGACCGTACAACTGACGCAGCGGGACGCCCATGGCCAGAAAGAACTTGAAGGTATCCGGCCCCAGAGCGGCTCCACCGGTAGCGGCAGAGCGCACATTCGACAAACCCAGTCGATCCTTGAGCGCCTTGAACAAGCCCCACTCGGCCAGCATCGATGGCTGGTCATTGTCATAGCCCTTCAGCCCCATATCCAGAAACTGATCATGTAGTGTGCGTTTGACCCAGCTGGCATCCATCATTCTTGCCCGTACGGTGGCAACCAGTTCTTCCCACAGCCTTGGCGGGAACAGGACGAAGGTCGGGCCGATCTCGCGAAGATCCGCCAACATGGTCGCGCTTTCCTCGACGAAGTTCACCGTCATTCTGGAGATCAGGGACATGCCAACCGCATACACCTGCTCCATGATCCAGGGCAGTGGCAGCGTGGACACGTACTCATCGTCGGCATCCCTGGGGTCCACACGCAGGTAGTCCTTGCAATGCTCGATGACGCTGCGAGCATTGAGCATCACCAGTTTCGGGTGAGAGGTGGTACCCGACGTGGTACACAGGATGGCGAGCGATTCGCCATCACCGGCTTCAAGCAGAGAATCGTAGGCATCCGCTTGTTCCCGGTCTCGCGACTTGCCCATGTCCCTGACGCTGTCCAGCGAGAGCAACCGAGGATCATCATACTTGCGAACACCACGGGGATCTTCGTAGATGATGTACTCCACGCAGCTGCACTCCTGCTCGAGATTGAGAAACTTGTCGACCTGTTCCTCATCTTCGACAAAGACGATTCTGGTATGTGCATGGTTGATCAGATAGGCCAGTTCCTTTTCCATCAGGTCCCGATACAAGCCCAGGCTGACGGCCTGACAGGCATGTACTGCAATCTCTGCGGCTACCCAATCAGGACGGTTGTCACCGATGATTCCCACCACCTCACCGGTCTTGATACCCAGGACCTGCAGCCCCAGAGCAATGTCCCTGACGTTGCTGTTGTACTGCGACCAGCTCTGGCTCTTCCAGATCCCATACTGCTTCTCGCGCAGCGCTGTCTCATCCGGATAGCGGGCGGCGTTGTCTGCCAGCAATCGGGGAAAGGTATCCAGTGACAGGCTTTTCGTGCTCTCCGGATGCTTCATGAAGCCAGAACCTCCTCGTCATCAAGCCACTCGGCTCCCAGATAGGCATGCTTGACATGCTCGTTCTCCATCACGGCATCAGGCAGCCCATCCACCACCTTGGCGCCGAAATCCAGCACCATCACGCGACTGGAAATGTCCATGACCACGCCCATGTCATGTTCGATCATGATCACGGTCATGCCCATCTCCTCGTTGAGATCCACCACATACCTGGCCATGTCTTCCTTTTCCTCCATGTTCATGCCGGCCATGGGTTCATCCAGAAGTACCAGCCTTGGCTTCAAGGCAATGGCCCTGGCCAGCTCGACACGCTTCCTGAGCCCGTAGGACAGTGTTCCCGCAATGGCGTTACGGATCGGTTGGATCTCGAGAAAATCAATGATTTCCTCGACGTGACGCCGATGCTCCAGTTCTTCCTTCTGCGCTCCCAGCCAGTAGGCCATGCCAGCCAGAAAGTTGTTCTTCAGCAAGTGATGTCGTCCCACCAGAATGTTGTCCAGTACACTCATGTGATCGAACAGCGCCAGATTCTGGAACGTTCTGCCGATACCCAGCTCTGGTCGCGCATTGGGCTTCAGCGCGGTAATCTCGGTACCCGCGAAACGTATTGACCCCTTGTCCGGTGTATATCGGCCGGAGATGCAATTGAGCATCGACGTCTTGCCGGCACCGTTGGGTCCGATAATCGAATACAACTCCGCCTCTTCGACGGAAAACGTCACTTCGTCCAGAGCACGAACTCCTCTGAAACCCAGTGACACATTCTCCACTTCCAGCAACATCGTCAGCCCCACTCTGTCAAAGTCTGCCACCAGACCGAATGCTCTACAGCCGTAGCCGAAGAACCAGGAGCTCAAACTAGCAAGCAATCGTTGCCGGAGAATTTCAGACATATTTCGAATTGTTGCAAGGCAACTCTTTGTATAATCTCTGCCGACACAGGCGAGGCAACATGGCGATTCGAAACGGGGCAGCGACCTGTTCAGGACGACATTACTTCACTCACCATGCCTGTACCTGCAGCGACCAGGGAGAGAACCGGAACAGTGGACAGCCCCGCGCACGAAGACATCATCGATGATCGAAGTTTTGTCGATCAGGGTCTGAATCTGATCAACCAGGCGCTGTCCATCTTCAATGCGGAGATGCGACTGATTACCTGCAACCGACGGTTCATGGAGATGTTCGAACTGCCCGAGAATCTGGTGCTCGCCGGTAGCACGTTCGCGGATATCAACATGTACCTAGCAAGACGAGGCGAATTCGGCCCTGGTGATCCGGCCACGCTGGCGCATGAACGACTCGAGCGTGCCAGACTGTTCGAGCCACACTATTTCGAACGTACCCGACCCAACGGGCGTCGTATTTCGGTCGAGGGACACCCACTCAGTGACAAGGGCTGGATTACCATCTATTCGGATATCACCGAAACCTGGCAGAACGAACAGATGCTCAAGTCTCGGGATGCCGAGCTTTCGGACAAGCTGCTTGTCAGAACCGAACTGCTGTCGGCAAGCAATCGCAGCCTGACCTCAGCCAATCGTGCACTGCAGGAAACCAAGTCCGCATTGCAGGCCTCCGAAGATCGCATGCGATCCATCACCAGCGCCATTCCGGCACATATCGCCTACATAGACACACACTACGTCTATCGATTTTCCAACAATCGCTTCAGCGATACGATGAAGATCAAACGTCCGGGCGTGACGGGTCGCACGATGGAAAGCATATTCCCGGCACCGGTATTCACCAGGCTTCGCCCCAAACTCGATGAGGCATTCAGCGGTCATCGCACGGATGTGGAGTACGAGATCATCGATGATGAGGGCCATACGCAATGCATACGCACCATCTTCTCTCCAGAGATCGATGAGGAAGGAGTCACCCTGGGCGCCTTTGTTCTGTCGTTGAACATTTCAGCCGAAAAGGCTGCCACCGAACTGCAGCTCCAGGCGAAACGCATGGAAACCACGGCGCAACTGACCAGCGGACTGGCACATGACTTCTCCAACATCCTGACCGTCATTCTGGGCAATCTCGGTCGCCTTGCCGATCTGTCCAACGAAGAGAGCAGGCGCCTGGTCAGCTCAACCGAGTCCGCGGCTCGTCGTGGCACACGCATCATCGACAATCTGATGGCCTTGCTTTACCGACAACATCTGGATGTACGGGTGACCAATGTCAGCAGGATCATGACCGACCTGACCACGTTGTTCAGTGCATCGATGAGCGATTCCATCATCGTCGATCTGCAGATTCCGGACAAGGACATCATCGCCATGGTGGATGGTGGTGCATTGCAGGATGCCATTCTCAACATACTCTTCAATGCGCGCGATGCCATCGAAACATGCTCCAGCGAGGGGCGACTGGCTATCAACGCCTCGATACTCAACCGCGCCGACGCTGCCTGTCTGCAGATATCGGTCGTGGATTCCGGCGCCGGCTTCACGCCTGAGGCGCTGAGTTCCGCCACTGAACCATTCTTCACCACCAAGCCTCAGGGCAAAGGCAGTGGGTTGGGACTGGCAATGGTTCAGGGCTTTCTCGAAGAATGTCGAGGCGAGCTGTCATTGAGCAACAATGCCGATGGCGGCGCAACGGTGACGGTCAGCATACCGCTATCCCCGCTGGAACCCGGTATTGCCGGAGCACAGGATTCAGCTGATGTTCTGCATCAGCAGCGAGTCCTCATTGTGGACGATGACGCCGAGCTTCGCGCTCTGATGCGGGACCATGCCACCGAACTGGGACTGTCTGTCATCGAGGCAGATAGCGCTCAAGAGGCAAGCATACTTCTGAGCCGGGTAGAAGGAATCGATGCCTTGATCTCGGATATCATCATGCCCGGCGACCAGAATGGTCTTGATCTAGCCAGACAGTCAACAAGGATCTTGCCCGCACTGAAAGTGTTGCTGGTCAGTGGCATTGCCGTGGATAGTCCTCTCTATCGATCCGCTCATGCCGACTTTCCGGTGCTCAGAAAGCCCTTTGACAAGAAAATCTTTTCTCGACAACTTGTTCAGCTGCTCTCAGGCAGCGGGAATGCGTCATGAATACCAGCTTCTCCATCGCAGTCATCGAGGATGATGATGACATCGCGGATATCATCGTTTGTTCGCTGGCAGAAGCCGGCTTTCACGTACAGCGATTTGCGAACGCAGCCGCCTTTCATGAAACCCTGACGAAATACAGGCCTGATCTCTGTCTGGTCGATCTGGGGCTGCCTGATGAAAACGGGCTGGACCTTGTCAGGCTGCTGTCCAATACCCACCACATTCCCAATATCATCATATCCGGCAAGCGTGCTTTGACAGACAAGTTGATCGGACTGGAGTTGGGAGCCGACGACTATATTGCCAAACCCTTCGAGTCAGCCGAACTGATTGCCAGAGTCCGTACCGTGCTTCGTCGAGTCGGAAACGATGATCGCCAGACCACACCACCCCAGCAGTCTCTTGCTCGTTTCCAGCAATGGACCATCGATTTCAATTCGTTTCGGCTCATCGATGAACATGATGAAGAGGTCAATCTGAACCGTTCAGAAGTGGAAATTCTTCGTGTTTTCCTGCACAGACCCCTTCAGTTGCTGTCTCGCTCACAGATTCTCGAATACCTGCAACTGGATGTGGACAGCAACTTCGATCGTTCCATTGATGTTCGAATTTCACGACTGCGCAACAAGTTGAGAGAAGACAAGCAGAACCCGAAAATCATCAAGACGGTTTACGGCGAAGGGTATCTGTTTGCAGCAACGGTGAGTTGGATAACCCGCTGAACAAGAAACCCGCGATCGACACAGGCCCGGTCGTGAGCACCAAGTGCTGCACAACCGGGTAAGCAGCCAGTTGAATCGATTCGCGGGCTGAAGTTTGAACCTGACGCCCTTACTTCACCTGATTCAGCGGAAAGTCGATGACAGGTGTGGACACATTGTCCTTGCGAATGCGTGCCAGGACGCGCTCGGTCTGCTGCAGACTGCCATCAGCGGTTGTCTTGACAATCGCATAGCCCTCGGTTACCCCATGGTACATGTCCAGTGCCAGGATGTTGATCGACTCGGCAGACGCGACCAGGCCGAACGATGGCACGGACAGACCAAAGTCATCACTGTCTGTTCCCATGGAGTTGAAGAACACATCCAGTTCATACTCGACAGGGTCGGCGGGAGCCGCCACCCTGATGTCATTGCTCATGTTCAGCTGTGCAGCAATCAGGCGAGTTGCGTATCCCATCAACGGATGATCGCTGAGAAAATGCACGCCAAGATGCACGGTCTTGCCCTCCAGTGCCGTGATCTCCGGCTGCGCCGTCAGATCTTCAATGAACTGATCGAGACTGTAGGTCACCAGACGCTGGGCCGTGGAGCCTTCCAGCGTCGTGGACACCTGTCGTGTCGAGCATCCCGCCAGAACACAGGCTGACAGCAAGGCGACGGCGAGATGCGCCGGACGGCGGGATTTCATTGATTGACGTTGAGGCACGGCTGACAGGGCTCCCGAATGCAGATCTTTATGTGTATCCATGACCACTGAGAGTAGTACGGATATCGTTTGCTGCAAGGAAATACCTCGTCACCCCGGTGGTTCGCCGACCACTATCCGGACTGACTGCTCACCCCCGGAAAGACACCATCTCCGCCAGGATTCTCGCAACGTGCCCTGACGGAACCCTGACAGTCAACCAATGCCGGCACGCAAACTACTTCTTCTCCGCGCGGTAATCATCATGGCAACCCTTGCAGCTGCCGCCGACGTCACCCATGCTGTCTTGCAGTGCGTCCAGCCCATTACCGGCCTCTGCGGACAGGGCGACCAGAGCATCATTCAGGGCCTTGCCCTTTTCGGCAATCTCCGGATACGTCTCCCAGATGACCGGCAAGGCACGGTTTTCCGCATTGTCGGGATTGCTGTTGTCAGAACCCTGAGGCCACAGGGTGCTTTGTCCCATACGACTGACCGCCAGCAGGTTGTCAGCTGCTTCCGTCGCCAGTTCGGCATCATATTCCATCTTTTCCTTTGCCATCGCGGACAGAATACCGACGTGGTAGCCGTAGAGCTGCATCAGGGATTGGCGAGCCTTGATCGCATCGTCATGAGGTCCGTCTTCGGCTATCGTCACTGCACTACTGCACAGCAGAGCAACGGCTGGCACGATCAGAACAAAGAATTTCTTCATCATCTTCTTCCTGGTGAAATGATCGAATTTCCAGTCTAGCAATATACTTTTTTCGAACACAGTGAGTATGCTGTTCAAATCGGCACACGACCCGTTCAGGATTGCACAGCAGCTTGTAGGCAGGCAGGCAGGCAGGCAGGCAGGCAGGCAGGCAGCATGACACCCGGAGCAGACAGCCAGCATGGACAGGAAGGCAAACTGGAGTTGGGACAATCTGCGCCATTTCCTGGCAGTGGCACAACATGGCACCCTGTCAGCCGCTGCCAGAGTCCTCGGAGTCAGTCACAGTACGGTACAGCGACGAATCGGCATACTTGAACAGGAGCTGCAGACCAGCCTTTTCTGCCGGACCAACAACGGTTTCAGACTGACGGCTTCCGGTAAAGCCTTGTTCGGCGAAGCGCTGCGATTGCAGACAACACTGGAATCCATCTCACGAAATGTTGCCGGTTCCGACGCCGATGTCAAAGGACGCGTGGTACTGACGTCCACTGATACACTCTGTTTCTCGATACTTCCGGCCATGATCATGTCGCTGGCACAGACCTACCCTCGACTGAGCATCGAACTGGACATGATCAACACCTTCAGCGACATGCAGAATCTCGAGGCCGATATTGCCATTCGCAGCTGCGAAGAACCCCCTGACAATCTGATCGGGCGCAGGATCGGCTCCGTCAGGTTCCTTGCTTGTGCGGCTCATGCCTATTGCCACGACACCGGTCTGAGCAGTTTTCCATCGAACGTCGAAGCACATCACTTCATCGTACTGAATGATTACTACAACACTACGCCATTTCACCAGTGGCTGACCGAACGATTGACACGCGATACCCGCACAACCATAGCCAGTGGCTTTCTCAGCGCTTACGGACTGTGCAGGGCGGGCCTCGG
Organism: Granulosicoccus sp. 3-233; assembly: GCF_052681095.1. Classification (NCBI taxonomy): domain Bacteria; kingdom Pseudomonadati; phylum Pseudomonadota; class Gammaproteobacteria; order Chromatiales; family Granulosicoccaceae; genus Granulosicoccus; species Granulosicoccus sp. 3-233. The sequence continues at coordinate 855,527 of NZ_JBQYLE010000002.1, read as the reverse complement.
CATCACCCTGTTGCCATCCTACATGGTTGACGATAGCCACGACTTGATGGTGCTGGATGTCGACGGTATTCCCGAAAGCCATGATCTATGGATCCTGAGCCACCGGGATCTGCGCACCACGCAAAGCGTGCGCGTGGTACGGCAATACCTTTATCAGGAGCTGTCACGCCTGTTCGCCGGGACAGACTGATGGTGTTCAGACATGGCAGACCATTGCAAGCACCTGCCACCTTGCGGCAGGACTGCCTGTCCTCTTGTCGAAGACCTGGCAGAACCTGCCTGTCATCACCTTGATCATCGGATCGAGCGCACACCCACCCTGTTCCGGCTCTCATTCACGCCAGAAAGGTTTACGCTCTTCTCGCTGCACATCGTAGCGCGACAGACCTATGTCCTTGAAGGTTTCCTCGGGCGATGCCATCAGCTCGCGCAACTCACGACGCTGCCGGGATCTTTCAAACCACTGTTCAAGAACATGAAAGAACCCTCGGCTTGACACCAGCCTGCCTGCGCCTGCCAACGGCTTGGACGTCGGATTACACTCCGTCTGCCAGCATCCGTGCAGTGCGCGATCACCCGCAGCGCGGCTCATCGAAGCAGCTCCCGGGTTACAGTGGCCTCATTGCAGGTCAACGACACACCGTTGCGACTGCGATCCCGAGCAGCCAGCACATCGGCTGCGTCAAGGCAGCGAGCAGACGCCGACACGCTGCTACCGACCTCGGCTGCCTCGGGCAGAAGCATGGACCCGAGGCCGATACCGGCAGCAAGTACCAGCACGGTCAGCGTTGGATTGGCGAATCGTGACCAGTTTCCAGTTACGTACATCTTGTTTCCCCTGTCTTGTTTGGCTTGAGGGAATCATCGGCGGTTGCATCGAATCAATCAAACGAATAGTATTTAAGCGAAACATCAATCTCGCTGATACATTGACATGCAGATGAATCTCGATACCGAGCTGTTGCAAACCCTGGTCGCCATCGTCGACAGTGGCAGCTTCAAGGCGGCAGCCAGGAATGTTCACCGCACGCAGTCCGCGGTCAGCATGCAGATGAAGCGTCTGGAAGAGATCGTGGAGCAACCGCTGTTCGAGAAACACGGTCGACGTTCCGTACTGACACTGCACGGACAGAATCTGCTGCTCTATGCGCGTCGGATCCTGAGCCTGCAACAGGAAGCGCTGGCGACTTTCCGCAGTCCGGAAATTCACGGGGAGGTCCGTATTGGTGTCTGCGACGACTATGTGCTGAGCTTCATGCCATCCATTTTCGCAAGCTTCGCCAAATCGTTTCCCAACGTGTTCATTCGTCTTGATTCGCAACCCAGTACAAGACTGATCGAATCCACCAAGGCAGGTGATCTCGATTTTTCACTGGTCAACGTACTGCATGGCGATACGGACTACGAAATACTGCGCAGCGATCCGCTGGTCTGGGTAACATCGCGCAATCACGCCACTCATGAAGTATCCCCCCTGCCACTGGCCGTAGAGAGTAACTGCCTCTGGGGACGTTGGGCTCAGAAGGTACTGAATGAGGAAAACCGACTGTATCGTGTCGGCTATTCAACCTTCAACATCGCCGGCATCGTGGCCATCATCGAAGCCGGCCTTGCAGTGTCGGTAATGTCCCGAACATCTGTTCCACCACAACTGCGCATATTGCAAGCAGCGGACGGCTTTCCCGAACTCCCCCACACCCAGATTGGTCTCGTTCTGAGTAGCGGAGACTTGTCAGCCGCCGCACAGTCCCTGGCTGGCGCAGTTCGTCAGAGCATGACGGCCACGTCCATTGCCGCGTGACCCGAATACCCGAGAGCTGCCAGGGATCTTCCTGCCGCGAGCCGAGTTCGAATGCGATCCTTGAGGACGGGAACACCAGTCTGATTAACCGGGCAAGGCCCGGGTTGACTACACCGCGAAGCAGGCAACCCGCCCTGCCAGCTTTCCGGTACTGCGTTCCGGAGTCTCCTGCAGACACCGTTTGCTTGCCAATGGGCAGCGCGGGTGAAAACTACAGCCTGCCGGAGGATCTATGGGACTGGGAATCTCTCCTGTCATGGCGGGACGATCTCGCACTGGACTGGCCAGGTTCGGAATCGTCTCCAGCAACATTCGCGTGTAGGGATGCATGGGATTGTCGAACAGCTCCTCCTTGGGGGCCATCTCGACGATTTTTCCCAGATACATGACTGCAATGACATCTGCCATATGCCTGACCACGGAAAGATCATGACTGATGAAGAGATACGTCAGCCCATACTCCTTCTGCAGGCCTTTCATCAGATTGAGTATCTGAGCCTGCACGGACACATCCAGTGCGGATGTCGGTTCATCGCAGACCAGAAACTCGGGCTCACCGGACAAGGCTCGTGCAATGGAGATGCGTTGTCGCTGCCCTCCGGAGAACTCATGCGGATATTTCGCACCATCACCGCTACTCAGTCCGACTGTTTCCAGTAATTCGTTGACCCGATGTGCAACATCGGGCCTGGACATGCCCGGTTTCAGCGTCCGGAGCGGCTCTGCAATGATATTCGATACACGCCATCGGGGATTGAGACTTGCATAGGGATCCTGAAATATCATCTGCACACGCGAAAGATCCCCGCGATAGACGATCTCACCTCCGGTCGGAGTCTGGAGGCCGGTCGCAAGCTTGGCGACAGTGGATTTGCCGCAACCACTCTCGCCCACCAGAGCCAATGTCTTGCCCTTCTCGATCGAGAAATCCACACCGGCCACTGCGTTCAGAAACTGACGAGGCCGGCCTTCCAGCACACGGTTCAACCAGGGCGCAGAGACGTCATAACTTCTTCGCAATTCGAGCGCTTCAATGAGTGGTACATCCATCATGATCTTCTCTCATCATCAACTGACCAACAGGCTACCCCTGAGTGTGACAACTCTGGCACCTCGACAAAACACCGATCCACACGTCGACTGCAACGCGGGTTGAAAGAACAGCCCTGCGGGATATCCGTCAGGCGAGGCATATTGCCCGGTATCTGGGACAGCTCCTGCACATCCCCTGTCAAGCTGGGTATTGCCCCCATCAGCCCTACCGTATAGGGATGTCGCGGTGTTTTCACCAGCGACTCTACCTGGCCAATCTCCGCCAACCGGCCCGCATACATGACCCCGACCCGGTCGGCTGTTTCCGCGATGACGCCCATGTCATGAGTCACCAGCATGACCGCCATCCCGCGCTCCTTGCACAGCCGCTTCAACAACCCTGTGATCTGCGCCTGTATGGAAACATCCAGCGCAGTAGTCGGCTCGTCCGCGATGATCAGTTCCGGTTCGGCACACAAGGCCAGAGCGATCACCACGCGCTGACGCATGCCACCTGAGAACTGGTGCGGGTAGTGATCGATTCTCACATTCGGTGCGGGAATACCCACTTCGCCCATCAGATCCAGAGCGCGCTGGCGTGCTTCATCCTTGCCAACGGCGAGGTGTTGCCGGATGGTTTCCACCAGTTGCGCCCCGACGGTGAACAAAGGGTTCAGGCTGGTCAGGGGGTCCTGAAAGATGGCCGCCATGCGCTTGCCACGCAAGACTCGCAGTTCATCATCCGACAGCTGATCGATTCGCTGACCCGAGAGCCAGATCTTGCCGGAGGCTATCCGGCCAGGTGATTCCAGCAGCCCGAGAACCGCCATGCCTGTCATCGACTTGCCTGCACCACTTTCGCCGACAATGCCCAGTATCTCTCCGCGTCTGATGGATAAAGACACACCATCAACCGCCGTCAACACGCCCTTTCTTGTCGGAAACTCAACCCGCAGGTCTTCTACTGACAGTACGTTTTCAGTCATGCTGTAAAACCCTCGGGTAGCTTGTCGAGAATATCTCCTCCACTGGAGGATGGTTCAGGGTTCGTTGGGGGTACAGGGAAACGATCTTGTCGAACTGCTGCTGCGCCTGAGCCCAATCCGCTTGGTTGTCAACACCGGGAATCTCGCCATCAACCAGGACATGCCGACCGTGTATGAAGACGTTTCCGACATCCCTGCCACTACCACCGGTCATCAGACTCTGCAGCGGATCGGGCCCGCACAACGTGCGATCCAGTTTGATGACAGTGATATCCGCACACGCCCCCACTTCCAGCTTGCCCAGATCCGGGCGCTGCAAAGCCGCGGCACCACCCAGGGTGGCTGCATCGTACAGATTTTCACTTCTGCAGGCATCGACCCCGGCATCATCCACAGTGCGGTTCATGATGATGCCCTGCTGCAGATTCTGGATCATGTCTGGTGGCCAGGTGTCAGTTCCAATGGCCATGTTCAGGCCACGCTTGCTGTATCCCATGAAGGAGCGAAGCGCACTGCCGTGACGAGCCGATACCACAGGGCAGTGCACGATGGTCACTCCTGCCTCGGCCGCCAGATCGATATCCGTATCGCTCATGTACACCCCATGGGGAAGCAGGCAGCGCTCGGACAGAAATCCGATTCCAGCCAGCCATTCGATGGGACTGCAATCATGCCTCTGTTTGACCAGGGCAAGCTCCGTCAATGATTGACAGCAGTGCAGCCGCACCGGAACCTCCAGTTGCCTGGAAGCCTGCGAGGTTCTTTGCAGAAGCGTCGTCGTACAGGTTTCAATCCGATCCGGCGCCAGCATGCCTTTGATCAGCGGACTGTCGCTGGATTCCATGCGCCGGGCAAAGTCCACCGCTGCTTCGAGTTCTGCCAGACCGCGTGCCTCATCGAACTCTGCCACTATCCGGCCATCGCTTTCCACCACCTGATTGCCAGTACGAAAAGCCGGCCCCAGATACACTCTCAGGCCCAGACGCTGGGCAGAACGGGCGGCGCTCTCGAATTCCTCGACTGTCTCGCCCCATTCCCTGTAGAACAAAGAGGCGATGGGCAGCGCTGTGGTGATGCCGTTGCGTATCAGTTGAGAAAAGGCAAAGTGTTTCTGAAACGCGAGTTCCTCGGCTGTGTACATCTCATGCGGCCCTGCCTCCACATAGCTTCGTGGCCAGACACGGCCTTTCGCGGCGGGCGGTGAATTGTCGTATGACAGAATCGTGGTATCCAGATCGGACAACGCATCCAGATCGATGAAGCCCGGGGAGATGATCGCCTCCCCGTAGTCATGACGGGTGTCTACCTGTCCCTTGTAGCCATGGCCCACATGGACAATACGGCTTCCACGAAACACGACTTCCGCGTCTTCAAGGACGACATGCGACCCGGCAGCGTGACCGATGACCCACCGCGCCGTGAGCAATGTACATGAATCACTCATGGCGCCAGAAGCAGGCTCTCGCCGTTTTCTGCCACGGTCCTGCCACGCTTCAGAACACGCTTGCGTACGGGTCTGCTGGCGATGACCTCTGCCAGGCTTTCGCCGTCCACCAGTACACAATCAGCATCGCAACCTGGCGTGATGCCATAGCTGTCGATAGCCATGGTTGTTGCTCCACCATGCGTACAGACATCCAGAGCTACTTCGACTTCATCATCACGCCGAAAATTGTTCCGCTGTGAGAGGAACATGGCTCGCTCCAGCATGCAGGCGTTTCCGAACGGCCCCCAGGTGTCACGTATACCATCCGATCCGGAACACACCACCACGCCCGCCTCCCGCAACTCCCTGATGACCGGAGCGGTCACCGCTGCGGGTCCCGTGGTCATGATGCGGATACCATGTTTCGCCAGCTGCTCGGTCAACTGGGCAACGTGCAAACGATCTGGCTGTCCCAGACAGAATGCATGACTTACCACCACCTGATTCTGCATGCCTGATGCAACGGTTCGCTCGATGATCATCTCCATCGAAAAACAACCCATTTCACCACGTTCATGCAGATGAATATCGAGTGGCTTGCCGTAGCGCTCGGCGAGCGAGAAAATGGTATCCAGATGTCCCTTGGGATCACGATCGATGGCGCAGGGGTCCAGACCTCCCACCACCTCACACCCCATCTGCATGGCCTCATCCATCAGCTCCACGGTTCCCTTGCGAGTCATCATGCCGGACTGGGGGAACGCGACCAATTCGATATCGATCCACCCGCGCATTTTCTGCTGCGTCGCCATGACGCCTTCGATGCCCTTCAGACCGTGCACGGTATCCACGTCTACATGACTGCGAATATGGGTGCTGCCCTTCGCCATGGAAAGAATGGCCTGTCTTTCACTCTGTATTCGTGGATCAATGCCCAACGCGATCTTCGAATTGCGTTCGTTGGTGATCTTGTCCATCAGTAGCGGACCGACTTCATTGCGATACCAGGGCAAGCCCAGCAGGGACTTGTCCAGATGCGTATGCGCTTCAACCAGACCTGGTAGCAGGATGGCGTTTTCGCCTTCAATGGATTCAATGTCATCTGGCGGAGCGGCGTCGCCTGCGGCAAATTTGCCATCCAGAATGAGAATATCGGTGACAGGACCTGACATCGGCCTGACGTTTTTCAATAACACTGAATGAGTCATTTCAAGAATCCTATCGAAGTTTGGGGTTCAGGGCATCACGCAGCCAGTCACCGATCATGTTCACCGAAAGCACGATGAGACACAGTTGTATTGAGGGAAACAGTACAACCCACCAGAGGCCCGAGAAAAGATACTGATTCCCGATGCGGATCAAGGTGCCCAGAGACGGTTGATCGGACGGCATGCCAACCCCCAGAAAGCTCAGGGTTGCCTCCGAGAGGATGGCCAGACCGAAATTCAGGGTGGCTGCCACCATGATGGGGGTCAGCGTATTGGGCAAGATGTGCTTCAGCAGAATTCGCCATGGCCGCACTCTGATCAGACGCGCTGCCTGTACATATTCCTTGCTCTTCTCGACCATCGCTGAGGCTCGGACCGTTCTGGCATACTGCACCCAGGAAGGCACGGCAATGGCCACTACCAGAATCATGCTGGTCAGAGATTCTCTGACACTCGACGGCAGAGCCTGCGTAGCCATGGCACTGATCAATATCGCTATCAGGATAAAGGGCATGGAGAGCAGTACATCGCCCAGGCGCATCAACATGTTGTCGACCCAGCCGCCGTAATAACCGGCAATCAGCCCCAGTGTCAAACCAACGCTCAGAGCCAGCAGAACCGACAAGGCGCCAATGGTCAGGGAGGTCCGTGAGCCGTAGAGAATGGCGGAATACAGGTCCCGGCCCTGTACGTCAGTTCCGAGCACATAAGGCGACTCCCCGCCTTCCAGCCAGATGGGTGGCAACTCGGAATTCATGAGATTCAACGCGGCCAGATCATATGGATTCTGCGGTGTGATCCATGGAGCCGCTACACTCGAGACAACCATCACAAGCAACAGGATGACGGCAAACATGGCAGAAGGTCGCTGGGTGAAACTCCACCAGAGTTCACTGTCCCGCCAGCGATTGATCACGACCAGTTCAGTGGCCATTGGCTACTCCTCCCTTGACAGATGCATCGCTACGCAGACGAGGATCCACGTACGCGTAGGTAATATCAACCAGCGTATTGATCAACACGAATATGAACGAGACCAGCATCAGATAAGCTGCCATGACAGGGATGTCCACAAAAGTGACAGCCTGTATGAACAGCAGCCCCATGCCAGGCCACTGAAAGACGGTTTCGGTCACCAGGGCAAAGGCGATGAGGTTTCCGATCTGCATCCCCGTCAGCGTGATGACAGGCATCAGGCAGTTGCGCAGGGCATGTCGCCAGTGAACAATGCTCAAGGGCAGGCCCCGTGCTCTGGCAAACTTGATGAAATCCGACCTGAGTACTTCCAGCATCTCGGCCCTGACCAGACGCATGACCAGAGTGATCTGGAACAAGGACAGCGAGATGGACGGCAATACCAGTGCGGCACGGCCGCTGGGGGTGAAGAAGCCACTACTCCACCAGCCTATATTCACCGTGTCCCCACGCCCAAATGCAGGCAACCATCCCAGTGTGACCGAGAACACCAGTATCAACAGGATTCCGACAACGAAGCTGGGTAGAGACACACCCACAATGGATCCCAGTTGCAGTCCATCGGCCAGCTTGCGATCCTGATGGACTGCCGTCAGTACGCCGCAGGGGATGCCGATCAGCAGCGATAGAACTGTCGCGACGATGACCAGTTCGAACGTCGCCGGAAACCTCTCCGCCATCAACACCATGACGTCCTGCTGATTGCGATAAGAGATTCCGAAGTCTCCCTGGACGGCATTGCCGACAAACCTGACGTACTGGGTAAACAGCCCATCATTCAGACCGAGCCGCTCGCGCAACTCGGCCCGGTCCGATTGAGTGGCCTGCTCATTGACCATCATCTCGACAGGATCGCCAAAGAACCTGAATATCATGAAAGCCAGTAGCGCAACAGCCAGCATCACGAAAGCAGCGTTCAACAGGCGTTTCAACAAGAATGCAAGCATGGTGGGCAACTCATGGTTGATGGATTGGCATGAACAGGTATCGGAAACGCCGCCCTACTGCATGGATGCAAACCAGAGCCGAGGCTTGTTGTCCGGAAACAGGGGCATCGCTGTGACGTTGCTGCTTGTTGCCCACGCCATGGGCTGTTGGTGCAGCGGAATCATGATGACTTCGTCCTTGACGATCTGCAGCGCCTCGGTTTCCAGCGCTATCCGTGTATCAAGATCCAGCTCCGAACCCGCTCTTGCGACCAATGTATCCAGCTCAGGGTATGACCAGTCACCCCAGTTGAAAACGCCCGAGTTGCCTTCCTTGCTATGGAAGATCTGCAGCAAGGGGCTGTAGGCATCCAGCATCGGCAGCGTTGCCCAGCCAAGCGTGTAGATGTCGGTCTTGCCATTGGTTCGCTTGGGAGTCTGTACTGCCCGTGGTGCCACATCCAGCCTGGGCGCCAGACCGATGCGGCTCCACATCGAGGCAATGGCTTGACAGATCTGTTCCTCATTCACCAGTCCGTCCTGCAGGCAATTGAAGTCGAATTCGAGTCCCTCCGGCACACCGGCTTCTGCCAGCATCGCCTTGGCCGTATCGATATCAAACGCCAGCCGCTCATCGAGCGCTTCGGTATAGCCGGGAATCGGCGGAGCCACGACAGCACCGGCGTTCCGAGACTTGTTGCGCATGACCTTCTTGTGCAACTGCTCTATGTCGATCGCCTGATACAGCGCTTTTCGAACCTTGACGTCAGTAAAGGGGTTGTCAGTTCCGTTGACGAGCTTGTCGCGGAAGCTCATGCCGATCATGACCGTGCGCAGATCCACGCCCTCGAGCACATTCACATCAGCCGACGCTGCCAGCCTGGGAAGATCCTGCACGGGCGCGTCGTTCGTGAAATCGATTTCACCGGACAGCATGGCCGCTACGCGAGTGGCGGACGATGTCACCGGCAGCAATTCGAAACCCTCCAGATTGTGTTCAGGCGTGTCCCACCAGTCCGGATTGACGACGAACACGGTCCTGGCATCAGGCTGTCGACTTTCCACGATGAATGGCCCTGTGCCATTGGCGTTGTAGGTTGCATAGCCTTCAGTGCCCGCACCAATGTCGGTTGGCAATTCGGAATCGTTTTCAACCAGCCACTGCTTGTCGAAGATATGGATATTCGTCAGATCATTCAGCAGTAGCGGATACGGCCCATTGAGAACGACGTCGAGTGTCAGCTCATCGACAACAGACGAACTGACATAAGCCGGTAGATTGCCCTTCAACGGTGAGGTTTCGTGACTGACCCTCTCCAGTGAGGCGACGACATCTTCTGCCGTGAAGCTGTTGCCATTGTGGAAGCTGACGTCCGGACGGAGCTTGAAGCGCCAGGTGACCTGGTCTTCGAGAATTTCCCACGATACCGCCAGTGCCGGTTCGATTTTCAGGTTCTCGTCATAGCGAACCAATCCTTCGTAGGTGTGGTTCAGAACGTTGATCGTGAAGCTGTCACCGTAGGAATAAGGATCCAGCGAACCGATATCCCGATTCGCCCCCCATTTCAGGACCTCGGCTTGAGCGGTGGAACAGGCCAGCAGCAATGCGGCCGACGTAAGGATGAATTTGGGTTCAAGTCTCATGGACGCCTCTCGTTTCCTGCACATCAGAAGTTCGGAGTCATTATCCTAGCAGGATCGTATACAAAATGATAATTTTTTTGTATCCAATTTTTTCGTATATAGTATCCATCATTAGTGAGTCACTTCACCCAGCGCCACGTGGTCCCAGATGTCGGAAGCAAAACAACCCTTTACCGGTGTAATCGTCTACGAACGACTGCGCCGCGCCATACTGGAGCAGGCGCTGCTTCCGGGCACTCGGCTCAGGGAAGATGCCATCGGGGAACAATTCGGGGTCAGCCGAACAATCGTGCGACAGGCGTTGGTGAGGCTCGAAAGCGAACATCTGGTGGAAACTCAGCGAAATCGCGGCGCCTGCGTGGCTGAACCGACGCTGATCGAAGCCGAACAGATCTTCGAGATTCGTCACTGCCTGGAAGCTGAGGTGATTCGACGGCTCATTGATCGCATCTCGGTGATCGGCCTGGAATCGCTGGACGCACATGTGGATCAGGAAGCGCGTGTCCAGGGCAAGAACGGCCCTGTCTCGATACGCCTGGCAGGTGAGTTTCACATCCTGCTGGCCGAACTGACAGGCAACAGGATTCTGGCGGGCTATGTATCCGAGCTCGTCACCCGTTGCTCATTGATACTGGCAATGTACAGCAGAAGTCATTCGAGTGACTGCGCTGTCGAAGAGCATCGCGACATCATCCAGGCCGTGCGTGACAAGGACATCAAGGTCGCCTTGTCGATCATGGATCACCATCTGGGTGCTGTTCAGGGCCGTGCCAATCTATCCGGTGACCAGAAAGAAGACAACCTTCAGTCGGTACTTGCACGGTACTCAGAGGATCCATCTGCATGACCCACACAGAATTCGACTTCAACCGTCTCGAACCGAGAGATGTCTACAAACTTCTCATCGGTACGGTAGTTCCCCGTCCCATCGCCTGGGTCACGACGATCAGTGCAGAAGGCGTACCCAACGCCGCGCCCTACAGCTTCTTCAACTGCCTGTCCTCGGATCCCCCCATTCTGGCGCTGGGTATCGAGAACAGGAACAACCGTTCATTCAAGGATACGGCCGCCAATATACGCAGCACCGAGGTTTTCACCGTCAATATAGTCGGCCGCTCCAATATCGATGCCATGAACATCACCGCCACGGCCTTTCCCGAGAACATCAACGAAATCGAAATGGCTGGTCTGACCATGATCGAAGGCGCATCGGTTTCCTGCCCGCGCATTGCCGAGGCCCCCGTATCCTTCGAATGCAAGCGTTACATCGGTGTGGAAATCGGCACCTCGCGCGAGATCGTGCTGGGTCTTGTACTACGAGCGTTCATTCGCTCGGATATTGTCGATCCGCAGAATCATCATACGGACCATACGAAACTCGATGCGGTGGGTCGAATGGGTGGCCATGGTTACGCATTCTCGCAGGATTACTTCGACCTCCCCGGTATGAGCGTCGACGAGTTCGACTCGGGTCAATACCCTCGCTTCTCTGAACCGAACTCGTAAACGACTTCGGCCTGCCCTTTGCTCAAGACCCGTCGCGACTGAAGGAGGACATCGGTCTCACGCAAGCGGCTCTCCGTCAGGAGTGGCACCGATGGTTCCGGGAGCATTGACGGCCCGTATCACGGCAACAGCACGATCTTCGGTGCTTCGGTTGCGTTGTCGTGAATGTCCCGGAACGCCCTGGCACCCTCGGCCAGAGGACGGGCTTCCACCCACTCCAGCGCACCCAGTCCGCCATTGGCGATGGCGTTCAGGGCCGCCTGAAGATCGGTGTGGGTGTAGGTATAGTTGCCGATGAAGGTGATTTCCTGCAAGGTCAGTCGGCGGATATCCAACCCCGGTTCGTTATCCTGCAAGCCGATGTGCGTGATGACACCGCCCTGACGCGCGTAGCGTGATGCATCCCGACGAGTGGCTCCGGAACCCACCGCATCCACTACCAGGTCGAAACCGGATTCTGCCGGCAATCGCTGACCCAATGGATCGAAAACCTCGCAGCATCCCGTTTTTTCCACCGTCTTGCGGCGACTGGGTGATGTTTCGGACAGCAGGATGCGGGCGGTGCCTTTCTGCGCCAGAAACAAGGCCGCCAACAGTCCGATGGCACCGCCACCAATGACCAGTGCGGAGCTTTCGCTCAAGGGTCGATGCATGACCTTCTCGGCCAGTACGATACTGTGCAGGGATACCGCCGCCGGTTCCATCAGACTGGCATTGACCATATCCAGATTGTCGGGCACTGCGATGAGGTTTCTCTCGGCAATGGTCACGTATTGTGCGAAGGCGCCGGCATGCCGCATGCCGATGATCTCCCGGCTCGGGCACAGATTGCTTCGGCCGGCTCGGCAGTCTGCACACACACCACAGGTGACCAGTGGATTCAGCACCACGCGCTGCCCGGCATACTGCCCATCCATCGCGATACCCGCTGCTTCGTGACCGAGTATCAACGGTGGTATGCGTCGTTCATCGTGACCGTGATAGGCGTGCATGTCCGATCCGCAGATACCACTGGCCTCTACTTTGATCGTGACCTCCTGCCGATCGGCCACCGGGTCAGGCTCATCCCGAAAGATCAGTTCCTGCGTCGCTGTGTAGACAAGTGCTTTCATGATGGCTTACTTCGCTGTGAAGCCGCCATCGACGGAGATGGTCTGGCCGGTGATGTAATCGGACGCATGCGAGGCGAGAAAGAGTGTCACCCCGTCAAGATCATCCAGCTTGCCATTTCGCCCGATGGCTGTGCTGGCCGCCAGCCTTTGCGAGGTTGCATTGTCATTGAACAGGCTTTCCGTCAGTTCGGTCGGGAAGAAGCCGGGCGCAATGGCGTTGCAGCCAATGCCGTCCGCCGACCAGGCTTCGGCCATGGCGCGAGTCAACTGGCAGATTCCCCCCTTGGAAGCACCGTAGGCAATGCCATTGGCGAATGCCCGCGTGGATTGCAGTGAGGCGATATTGATGATCTTGCCCCAGCCTCTTCGGCGCATGCCGGGAACCAGTTGCTGCGCCAGAAAAAACGGCACACCCAGGTTCAGGTCAAGCGTTGTCTTCCACGATTCCATGCTGACATCATCCGCATGTTGGCGCAGGTTCACGCCTGCAGTATTGAACAGTATGTCGATGTCACCGTAGAACTCGGCCGCACGTTGCGCCAGCTCGATCAGACTGTCATCCAGCACCAGCGATCCCGGCAATGCGCTGGCATCCCCGCCCGCTTGCCGAACGGCTTCAACCGTTTCATTCAGTTGCTCCTGCCGACGCCCTATTACCACCACTCTGGCCCCAGCCGCCGACAAGGCCAGTGCCTGTTGACGACCGATACCGGAAGTGGCCCCGGTTACCAGGGCTGTTTTGCCTTCCAATTCACGCATGACCATTACCCGCCTTCTCAATCAATATCACGATGTTCTGTCAGCAACCGGTATCAACCTCGATGAGACATGAACGCACAAGCACCGACCCTCTCCGACAGCGCGGCGTTCAAACCGTACCGGTGCCTAGGAATACTGAAGCCTCTGCGGCACCATCGCCTGAGGTCTGTTTGCCAATGAAGTCATTCCCAGCTGTGCCATGCCGATGCTGACTTCATCGGAGAAGATGTCCCACATTGTCTCCAGACCCCGCTGCCCATCTGCTGCCAGTGAATACAGCATGGAGCGCCCCAACAGCACGAAATCGGCCCCCATGGCATAGGCCGTCAACACGTCCTCGCCCGAACGAATGCCTGAATCGAAGAACAGGGGAAATTCCGGACCCAGCGCCGTGCGAATGTCCCTCAGAGCCAGAATCGGTAACGGAGCGCTGTCCAGCTGCCGCCCACCATGGCTCGATACCTGTATGGCGTCCACGCCTGCGGCCTTCAGTCGAACGGCATCAGCCACATTCAGAACCCCCTTCACCACCAGATTGCCTTTCCATTGCTGGCGGATCCGGTCCAGATCATTCCAATCGGCTCTTGCTCGCGTTTCAGTCCGGTCGAAATTGCCGTGCTTGCCGCCGAAGTTGGCCATCTCGGGACGGCCATGGGCAAGTGTTGACAATGACCAGGTCGGGTGCAAGGCAAAGTCGATGAATTGCGGCACACCGATCCGGAAAGGCATCTTGAAGCCACGCCTGAGTTCACGCGGTCGTCGTCCCACCTCGGCCACGTCCAGCGTCACGACCAGTGTCCGGTAGCCGGCTGACTGTGCACGGTCGATCAGCTTGTTGACAACCGATCCGTCTCCACTGAAATAGAACTGGAACCAGGCGTGGCCTTCGGCCACTTCAATCATTGTCTCCAATGGCGTCGAGGCAACAGTCGAGACCCCAACCGGCGACTGGAAACGCGCCGCCTGACGAGCCAGCATGAGGTCCGCTCCCGGCAGTGCCAGGTTGCACATGCCCATCGGACTGACGCCGAAGGGTCGACGAGACTCGTGGTCGAATACCGGCACGTCGAGCGAACGATGCTCGACATTGACCAGCACGGCGGGTTGCAGGCGAATATCCTGCATCACCTGACGGTTCTGCAATTCACCGCGCCCTTCACCTGCCGCGCCATCCATGTAGTCGAAAACCATGCGTGGCAGACGCCGTTTCGCAAGCTGGCGCGCATCTTCACACGAATGAATCTGCCTGGAAAACATCAAGACACTTGCTCCTGTATCATTTCCGTCCGCATGGTCCGACCCGATGCCCCTCCTAGGACTGAACCGCTTTCATGAAGCGGCTGCGTATTTCCACAGGGTCCATGGTGATGACAGGAATCTTGATGTTGCCGGACTCGCATTTGGACACGATGATGGTCATCCGGTTACTCGCCAGCGCGCCCTCAAGGACCTCCCGGGTCTCTTCAGCCTGACATTCGATGACGTTTTCGCAGCCACAGGCTCGTGCGACATCGGTCAGGGAAGTCTTCTTGCCCGCATAGGTGGGCTGATCGCCTGTCGAACCGTAACTGCCATTGTCGATGATCAGCAGTATGAAGTTGTCGGCCACGTTGTTCGCGATGGTTGGCAAGGTACCGAAGTTGGTCAGCACGGATCCGTCTCCATCGATGGAAATCACCTTCTTGTCCTGCGCCAGGGCCAGGCCCAATCCGATGGAAGACGACAGTCCCATGGTACCGAGCATGTAGAAATTGCTTGGCTGGTCGTCGATCGAATGCAACTCCTGACTGGGCAGACCGATATTGCACACCACCAGGTGTTCGGAGATGACCGGCGCGATATCACGCAATATTTCAGAACGAATCATGATCAGTACCCCTTCCAGAAAGTGGCGTCGGTCAGAATGGCGACCGGTTTGTTGCACATGAAAGTATGCTTGAGGATGGCGTCCAGTTCGTCGGCATCCTCCTCCTTGTGAAAATGGTATGTAGGGATGTGCAACTGGTTCAACAGGGCCTTGGTATGCACGGCCATTTCCACCTGACAGGCAACCGGTTCGCCCAGCTCACCGCGGTAGCTGATGATCATCGGCAGAGGCATTCTGTAATACTGGGTCAGAGTGACCAGTGTATTGATGGTGACACCGATGGCCGTGTTCTGCATGATGATGGCAGGACGTTTCCCGCCCATGAACGCACCTGCACACAACCCCATGCCCTCGTCTTCCTTGTTGGAGGGAATATGGTAGATGTCGTCACTGGCCTCGATGGCTTCGATAACACCGGCCAGCTGCTTGCAGGGTACGGTAGTTACAAAGTTGACGTTGTTGGCGACCAGATCAGACACGATTTTTTCGCTTACTGACACTTGGAATACTCCTTCAGTCTTGGTATGAGGGTTGCGAATACGGCCCGGCCGGAGAATGGAAAACCGATCAGTCACCGGTCGAGGCCGTTCGCGGATGAATTCGGTTCCGGCTCAAAGCTCCAGTTCGAATTCTTCGTCAGGAAAATACTTCTTGAGACGGACGTCTGCCGAACGGGCATGACCTTCCATCCCTTCCAATCTTGAAATACGTGCAGTAGCACCGGCGACCGGTTTCGACCCGTCACGCGTGGCCTGCTGCCAGGTCACGATCTTCATGTACTTGTGAACCGACAGGCCACCAGTGTACTTCGCGGACTGCGATGTGGGTAGAACGTGATTGGTACCAGATGCCTTGTCACCGAATGACACCGTGGTTTCCTCTCCCAGGAACAATGACCCGTAACATTGCAGACGTTCAAGCCACCAGGGCAGGTCCTCGGCTTGCACCGTCAGATGCTCCGGTGCATATTCATCGGAGGTTGCTGCCATCTCTTCCCGGTCTGCACAGACAATCACCTCGGCATAATCTCGCCAGGCGGCCTCGGCACTGAGTCGATTGGTCTCGGGCAGATCGGCAATCAGATCAGGCACGATCTGCATCACTTTCTCGGCCAGGGCCTCATCGGAGGTCACCAGCCAGACCGGGGAGTTGTAACCGTGTTCGGCCTGACTCACCAGATCGGTGGCGACAATGAAGGGATCTGCCGAGCTGTCTGCCAGAACAAGGCTGTCTGTCGGACCGGCAACCATGTCGATACCGACTCGGCCAAACAGGATACGCTTGGCCTCCGCCACGAACTGATTGCCCGGCCCGACCAGAATGTCGGCCCTGGGCAGGCCGAACAGACCGAAGGTCATGGCAGCAACCCCCTGCACCCCCCCCATGGCCAGTATCCTGTCGGCACCACACAGATTGGCAGCAAAGACGATCGCCGGTGCAATACCTTCACCGGCCCGCGGCGGCGAACACGCCACGATGTGTTTGCAACCCGCCACCTTGGCAGTGGTGACCGTCATGATGGCACTGGCAATATGACTGTAGCGCCCTCCCGGCACATAGCAGCCGACAGCCTGACAGGGAATGGTCTTCTGGCCCAGCGTGAAGCCCGGCACCACTTCCAGTTCGACATTCTGCATCGTGCTCTTCTGCACTTCGGCAAAACGTCGAACATTATCGTGCGCGAAGGCAATGTCATCCTTGAGCTTCTGCGGTACCGCCTCACAGGCCGCTGCAATCTCTTCTTCCGTGAGCAGTATGTTGCCCTCGTAGCCATCGAACTTTTCGGCATAGCGCATGGCTGCCGCATCACCACCGGCTTCGATGTCCGAGAGAATGTTCTGCACGGTCGCACGCACATCAGTGGCATCAGTCGTCGCGGTTTTCGCGGCCTTTTTCAGATATTTTCTGGTCATTGTTCAGTCCTAGCCGTAGATATCGCCTAACAGAAAGGTGGAAACCGATGGTATGTAGGCAATCAGCAATACCACCAGCAGCATGAAGAAGACAAAGGGCACTGCCCGGGCAGCAATCTTCAGAATCGACTCACCGGTAAGCCCGGACACCACAAACAGGTTCAGTCCCAGTGGCGGCGTGATGAAGCCAACCCCCAGTGAGGTGATCATCATGATGCAGAACTGAATCTCGTTCATGCCGATCTCATCGGCAAGCGGTTTGAGAATCGGTGCCAGAATCACGATATTGGGCGTGGTCTCCATGACACAGCCGGCCGCAATCAGGATGAAGATCATCAGCAGAATCAGCAGGTAGGGATTATCGGTCAGCGTTGTCACCGCGAACACGAATCCCTGTGGCACTCCCATCGCGGCCAGTGTCTGAGCCAGAGGCAGAGAGAACGCGATGATCGGCAGAATGACGCCATTGACCTTTGCCGAACCGAGCAGCATCGATGGAAAATCGGACAGCCTCAAGGTGCCAAGCACGAAGCCCATGATGATCGTGACGGTGACAGCTGTCGCCCCTGCCTCGGTCGGCGTCAGACGGCCCGAGAATATGCCGTAGAAAATGATGCCCGGTACCAGAAACGCATACCAGCCTCCCTTGAGCGCCTGCACCAGGTTGGATGACCATTCGCCCAGGCTCATCATGCCGCCACCTTCATAGGCATATCGCCTGTTCATGACGATATTGGTGACGAGTATGGAGAGCAACACGAGAATGCCGGGGATCAGCGCCGCCTGAAACAAGGTGGACGCCGAAATGCCCAACACCAGACCGATGACGATATAGGCAATCGATGGTGGAATCAGAATACCGGTACAGGCACCTGCCGCCACCAGTGCACAGGCATAGGGGCGAGGATAGCCGCTTTCCACCAGACGATTGATGGTCATGCGTCCAACGGCGGCAGCACCGGCGGCATCAGAGCCGGATATGGCGGAGAACATGCCACAGACCAGCACGGTTGCCGAACCGAAGCCACCCTTGGCCCAGCAGGTCAGCGCTTCCGCTACATCCATGAACTTGCGGCTGAGACCGGTTCGAACCAGTGCATCACCGGTCAGGATGAATAGCGGAATGGCGGTCAATGCGAAGGCGTCGATACCGTCGAACAGCGATTCTCCCAGCAATGACAGCGGTAGAACATCCGATAATACCAGCATGGCCACCGCGCAGGCACCAATGGCGGCCCAGACGGGTATTCCCAGTGCACAGAAGAGGACGAACACCAATACCGGGCCATAGAAGGACCAGCCCAGTTCGACCGCTTGATCTTGTAGATTCTGCCAGAGCATGTCGTCGCCTCAATCAAACATCTTGTTGCCTTCGAACACGGGTCTTCCTGCCAGAAGGTCCCCGATGTCGCGGCGCATGGATTGCAATAGTCGAAAGATGACCAGACTGAAGCCGACCGGTACAGCCATCAGGAACCAGACCTTGGAAATGCGCAGACCGTGTGTCACCGATCCGTACTTCCAGCTCACACTCACGGTCTCGAAAGACCAGTAGAGCGCCAGGCAGCCGATGACCAGCATGACGATGTCACCGAAGATGTAGAGCAGCGCCTTGGTACGAGGTCCGACATAGTGATACAGCACATCGATACGAATATGTGCCCGCTCCTTGACTGCCGCGGCAGCCCCTATCCACGCCAGATAGATGAACGAATAACGCACGATTTCCTCACCCCAGATGGACGAGTACGAAAACACTTCACGACGAACCACTTCGATGGTCATCGTCGATACCAGCAATGTGTAGAAGACAAGCAGTGCCCAGCGCTCGGCATTGTCGTCAAGCTCACGCAGAAAACGTCTCATGATGACCCTCGATCTGTCTGCAAAGCGTCGGAGTTGCAGATTGCAACCCGACTCCGTACCGGAGACGAGTCTCCGGCCCCTTCGCTATCCGTGCAGATCAGGCGTCGTGAACGTAATAGCGACCCATCGTGTCTGCAGCCTCTTCCAGCTGACTGAATACATCCATCGAGCCCGCCAGGTCCGACTTGTATTGATCCCATTCGCTGCGCTGGTAACCACCGGCTTCCTTCCAGACGGCCAGCTGGTCTTCGGTCAAGGAATGAAATTCGACACCGGCCCGGGTGAGTTCCGACATGGCGTAGGCCCTTGCTGCGGGAACCTTGGCAAGGTTCTGCTGAGTGGTGACTTCAGCGGCAAACTCGATGGCGGCCTGCACATCCTCGGGCAGCGAATTGAACCATTCCAGATTGCAGGAAAACACCTGACTGTCAGGCACCGCCTGAGTGAAGGTCACATGACTCAGAATGTCCTTGAAGCCGAAGACGAACAACGCACCCACAGAAGGATCGAGTGCATCGGCCACTCCCTGCTTGATGGCGGACGGCGTCTCACCCCAGGCCACCGGTGTCGGATTGGCCCCCACCAGGCGATAGTATTGTTGCAGCATCTGCGAACCGGGCACCCTGAACTTCACACCTTCCAGATCCGAAGGTGACAAGACGGGTCCGGGTCCACCCTTGCGCAAGGCAACCACTCGTGGGTCGATGACGACATAGAACA
Organism: Granulosicoccus sp. 3-233; assembly: GCF_052681095.1. Taxonomy (NCBI): domain Bacteria; kingdom Pseudomonadati; phylum Pseudomonadota; class Gammaproteobacteria; order Chromatiales; family Granulosicoccaceae; genus Granulosicoccus; species Granulosicoccus sp. 3-233. Next base: position 835,786 of record NZ_JBQYLE010000002.1, on the reverse strand, counting down.
GGATCTTGAATCCTCTCTCCTCCACCTTGGGATGAATCTGCTGTTTCCAGGCGTCCGAACCGACAAGATTGGTAAAACGCTGGTTGGCACCACAGAAATAGGGCAGATTGATCAAGTCAATGGCTGGGGCGAAAGGTGCAAAGTTTGCCAGGGAATGCTGTGCCGCCTGGACAGTTCCACCCTGCACCTTCTGCACAAGCGCATCGCCCGTACCCAACTGCCCACCGGGAGCCAGCTTGACGTAGACCTTCCCGTTGGTGGCGTTCTGAATGTTCTCCTTCAGGTCAAGCTGCATGATCGGGTAGCTGCGCGAGGCTCCCAGGACATAGGCTGTCGCGATGAGCATGGTGTGCTCGGCTTCGGACTCACGCAACTTTTCTTCCTTTGCCGTTTGCGCCACGACTTCATCGGACGATAGCATGCCGGCGGCCCCGACCAGCATGGCAGCCGTAAAGGCACCTGAGCCGGTGAGCTTGAGGAAGTTTCGTCTCTCCAGAGAAGCGCGTTCGTTCTCGTTTTTCATGATGGGCATCCAGGTCTACTCCAGGGGTTCTGCAATGTCGTCATTCCCGGAAACGGCCCTTTCCCGGCGCTCCAGTTCAACGATTGCAACGGTGAAAAACACGCTCGCCAGACCGAGCGTGACAACGGCCGCTACGTCCGACAGGAACGCGGCTCTAAAGTATGCACCAGCTACTACATCGGCCATATAAACACTGAAAAAACAAGCGGTTAAAAACAACATCAATCCACTATTCTTCAACTGCCTTCTCCGGTGCACGACGAGGGACAGCCAGTCAGATATCCATCATCTGTCTGGGCTTGACACCGAGTGTAAGCGCTTACATCATTTTTTACAACTACTCTTTACATCTATGACATGCTTGCCATGATCCAGCCACCACCGGATGCAGAGGCACGTATTCCGTAGCCAGACTCCAAGCCCCAGCGATTCATGAAAAAGCTCGTCAGTCCCACCATTGAAGATGTCGCTCGCGCAGCCGGGGTATCGACTGCCACCATATCGCGATCGATCAACAACCCCGAGAAAGTGGCGCAGTCAACCCTGACACGCATCCAGAACGTCATACGGGAACTGGGTTACACGCCGCATTCCGGCGGCCGCACTCTGGCCTCCAATCGCAGCAATACCGTCGGGGCCATCATTCCCACCATGGCCAATGCCATGTTTGCCAGTGGCCTGCAATCCTTTCAGGAAGAGCTATCCACCGCCGGTGTGACCTTGCTGGTAGCCAGTTCGGGCTATGACGGTCGGCATGAATTCAGTCAGATCCAGTCTCTGATCACGCACGGTGCCGACGGGCTCCTGCTGATCGGAGCCGAGCGTCTACCGGAAACCCGGGAATTTCTGAGGCTGCGGCAGATACCCTGCGTCATCTCCTGGTGCTACAAACCGGACTCGCCTCTTCTGTTCGCAGGTTTCAGCAATCACAAGGCAGCCTACGCCATGGCCGTCGAAGTGCTGAAACAGGGCCACAGGAACATCGCGATGATTGCCGGCATCTCGCAAGGAAACGATCGTGCCGCCAACCGCATCAAGGGAGTCACGCAAGCCATCAGGGACTACGGCCAGGGCGCCAGGCTGCTCGACGTCGTCGAGGCACGCTATGCGCAGAATGAGGGCGGTGATGCCTTCGAGCGCTTGATGAGCCGTGCCGATGCACCCACTGCCATCATCTGCGGCAACGATGTGCTGGCTGCCGGCGCCATTGTGCGTGCCAGAAAAGCCGGAGTTGGCATACCCGATGATGTCTCGATAACCGGGTTCGACGATATCGATCTTGCCACCACCGTTCACCCCGCACTGACCACCGTGCGCGTACCACAGAGACGGATGGGACGCTCGGCCGCAAGGCTGTTGCTGGAATTGCTGACGACCGATCACCGCCCCGAGAGTATCGAATTCGAAACGGAGATCATGCATCGCGAGTCTCTTGGCCCACCCCGGCGATGATCGCTGTTGTCATTCGTACCTGGCCGCTGGTTTTATCCTTCCCGCGCAATGCAGGGGCAATGGCATGCTCCCGCAGCCAAGGGCGACGTCTGATCGTGGATTCAAGTCTCATTGAGGTTATGCTGACACCACAGCAAGATTCGAAGATGAAATCATGACAGCCAGGCACGAGTTGCTGCATCGCGCGATACGCATCGCAACGACAGCGCATGATGGGCAGAACCGCAAGTACGTGGAAGTCCCTTACATCGCCCACCCACTGTCCGTGATGATGCGCGTCCGCGCCGTGTCGAACAACGAGGACATGCTGGCAGCTGCCATCTTGCATGATGTACTTGAAGACGGGCCTGACCCTGTCCGTGCAGAGCAGGAGATCCTGCAGCAATGCGGCCAGACAGTCACTTCGCTGGTGCGAGAACTGACAGACCAGTACACCAGGGAGAATTACCCGTCTCTGAACCGAGCAGAGCGCAAGGCCGCAGAGCGCCTGACCTGGAAACACAAATCGGCGGAGGCCAAGACCATCAAACTCGCAGACCTGATCGACAACACCGAGCACATCTGCGAGACGGACAATGACTTCTTCAGAATCTATCTGCAGGAAAAACGCGAATTGCTGAGTGCGCTCCAGTCGGGTGATGAGAGGCTCTACAGACAGGCCGAGTCCATACTGCAAGTCAATCCCCGCCCAATGGACAGTTTTCCCACCTATACGGAATAGCAGTAACGCCCCAAACTCCTGTCTTTCGCGCCAATACACGACTTTCGTCAGTTGCCACAGCATTGTCTTGACGCCTCCCGGATAGCAGCATGTTCTTCAACGGGTGCACTCGACTTGCATTTGCACTGCCGAGTGCGTACTCCCGTTGACAGCAGTGACACACCACCCCTAGGGGTGTATTCGGATGTCACGCCTGATTGACATGAAGGAGAAGGAATATGGCTACCATCAGCAATGTGAGATTATCGATCGAGGATTCCGGCAGACGCAGAAGTCGCGTGACCGTGACCTACAGGATCTGTTTTTCCAGCTGTGAAGCGATGGCAAACAGCGTCTTTCACGAGCGAGTGACGCTCAGAGGTGATGACCCGGTATGGGACGATCACCTGATCACACTGCGCAACACCTGCGTCAGAGCCACCAATGGCTGCATCGAGCGAACGCTCACCAGAGACATCGCCAACAGCGTTCTGGATGAAGACCCGGACACCATCATTCTCGGCTGGGTCATCGGCAACAAGGATGAGGTCTATGCCCGGGTGAGGCTGGAACCGTTCAATCCATCAGCCAGTCGCGGTGATTCGAACAATGTCTCCGCGCATTTCGGACCTGCGGGCAACTAGTGAAAACCCACGGCTGAAGATCAATGGCCACCCTTCGTGCACAGGCTCCCTCCAGGCGAGACGCATTCTGGGTTGCAGCATCCCGGAATCCGGCTTGCGAACCCGGAATGCCCTCGCTCTGGTCGGCAGACCTGCCCGCACGAAGGACTGGCCTTGATCCCCGAATCGGCTCCGGAGATACGCCAGGGCCTCGCGAACAAATACTCGATCTTCCGTATTGCAATTCTTGTTACCACCCAGTAGGGTAATAACAGCTCTCATGCCGCCTGTTCACAAAACTACAAGAGAGCAGTCATTCCACTACAGGAGAACTTGCATGAAGAACCATCGCTGGGCACTCACGTTGCTCGCCAGCGCGAGCCTGACTCTGGGTAGTGCTGTCATGGCAGGACCGAATACGGTCTCAGGTCCGGGTCACGATCCGGAGTGCTTTGCTCCCTGGTCGGAGGACATCGGCTACTTTCAATGGGACAAGCGTGAAGGTCCTCACAAGATCGCTGTGGTCAACGGTTTTGTCGGCAATACCTGGCGCATACAAATGATTCAGACAGCCAAGGCCTTCGTGGAACAGCCCGAGATTGCCTCGCAGATCGAAGAGTTCAAGGCCGTTTCCACCGGAACCGATGTCGCTGCCCAGTTGGGGGCAATCGAGGACTTCATCAATCAGGGCTTCGACGCCATCGTCACCATTGCGGTATCGCCAGAGGGTTTTGACCGGGTGATTCGTCTGGCAGATCGAAATGATGTGGTTATCGTGCCCTTTGACAACGTACTGGATACCAAGAAGGTCATGCAGGTCAATGAGGACCAGTTGCAGATGGGCAGAATGTATGCCGACTGGCTGATCGAGCAACTGGGCGACAAGAAAGACGGAAAGATACTCGAAGTCCGTGGATTGCAGGGCAATTCAGTCGACAGGGATCGCCACACCGGCTTTCTGGAAGTGCTGGAACCCGCCGGCAACTGGGACGTCGTTGAGGTTGTTGGCAACTGGGATGACGGCACTGCCCAGAAGGTCACGGCCGATGCCATTGCAGTACACAGTGAATTCGCCGGCGTTGTCGTGCAAGGGGGTACAACCGGTGCTGTACGCGCCCTGCTGGACGCGGGACATCCACTGGTACCGATTGCGGGCGAATCCGAAAACGGCTTCCGAAAACTGCTGGCCGAGCATGGCCCCGATGGTCTGCATGGCATCTCCATCGGGCAATCACCCGGCATGGTGGCCATCGCCATCAAGGCGGCGCTGGCCGCGCTGGATGGCAACGTCATGCCTCAGCTGATCTCGGTACCGATTCCCTACGCGACCTATGACCAGATGGAAGCAGGCGTCAATTACTGGCCCGACCTGACGGACAACTTCTTCACGGTCAACGAATTTCCACCCTGTGATGTGAATATCACCGCGCGGGAAATCATGTCGAAAGACGCGGAATAAGAGACACCCGAGCTCTCCGCCACTTCCGGATTCCTGCACGCTCCCCGTCGAGCGTGCAAGGATTCGCCACCTGCTTGTCCCCAGCACACACATGAACACACCTGACGAGCAGCGCTCGACTGCGCCTCATCTCACCCTGCAAGGCATCACCAAACGCTACGGTGGTGTCACTGCTCTGGATTCTGTCGATTTTTCCTGCAATCTGGGTTCCATCCATGCTGTGCTTGGTGAAAACGGTGCCGGCAAGTCAACGCTGATCAAGATCATGTCCGGCGTTGTCACGGCGGATGAAGGCAGTTTGACACTGGCAGGCAGCGAAAGACACTTTCGCGGACCCGCCGACGCGAACGCAGCGGGTGTTGTGTGCATCTTTCAGGAACTCTCGCTGATCCCCGATCTGAGCGTTGCAGACAACATCTGCATCAGCAACCCTCCTCGCCGATTCGGCCTGATCGACAACAGGGAGCAGATCCGACGTGCCGAACAGGTGCTGGCCCGCATTCACTGCGAAGACGTCAACCCTCGCTCGCGTGTCCGGGACCTGCCCCTGTCGCGTCGCCAGATGGTGGAAATCGCCAAGGCATTGTCCCGCGACCCCAGCGTTCTCATCCTTGACGAGGCCACCTCCGCACTGACCGCGGCCGATGTCGACAACGTCCTGTCACTGTTGGGAACGCTGCGTGATGAAGGGCTGGCCATACTCACCATTTCCCACCGCATGCACGAGATAGAGGCCGTTGCCGACAAGTGTTCCGTGTTTCGCAATGGTCGACATATAGAGACATTCAACGAAGGCGAGCACAGCCCGCAGAACATCGTACAGATGATGATCGGACGGGAAATATCCGCGCACTTTCCCGCCAAACGCCAGTATGTACACGACGGCAATGCACTGGAGATTGACAATCTGAGCTGGGAGGGTCGCCTCAAGGACATCAGGCTGAGTGTCGGCAAAGGTGAAATCGTCGGCCTCGGCGGTCTCGATGGTCAGGGACAGAAGGAGCTTCTGCTAGGCCTTTTCGGTGTATTGAAGAAACTGCATGGCAATGTACGCATCGATGGCAAGCCAGTCAGGATTCGCTCGCCGCTCGACGCAAAACAGGCCGGTATCAACATGGCATTGATTCCCGAAGACAGAAAAACCGAGGGCTTGCTGTTGCCCATGTCCATCGAGGACAATCTGGCACTGGCGTCTCTGCAGAGCCTCACCCATGGCCTGTTTGTCGACAAGGCCGCCTTGAGCGCGGCCATCGATGCCGGCATTGCTCGCATGCAGATCAAGGCTGGCTCAGCTGACGATGCCGTATCCACCCTGTCGGGAGGCAATCAGCAGAAAGTGGTCATCGCAAAGTGGTTGATGACCAACCCCAGGCTGGTATTGCTGAATGACCCGACCCGGGGAATCGATGTTGGCACCAAGCAGGAGATCTACCGACTACTGCGGCAATTGGCCGAACAGGGTGTCTCCATTCTCATGTACACCACCGATTACGAAGAACTGATCGGCTGCTGTGATCGAGTGGCCGTCATGTACGACGGCCGGATAGTCCGGGAATTGCAGGGAACATCCATCAATGAACACAACATCATTGCCAGCTCGCTGAACATGGAGGAGGAACTGGTATGAGCACGGGGTCAGCACGACACGGGGCGATGGCGAACCTGAAGATATACCTGCTGCGCAACGCCGCACTGATCACCGTCATCGTGGTCTTCCTGGCATTCTATGCCTTCTACAATGCCAATCATCCGCGCGGCTTCTCGACAGCGGTCTACATACAGAACGCCAATGAGGTCTTCGCGCTGGCCATGGTTGCCATGGCACAGACCATTCCTGTCCTGATGGGCGGTCTGGATCTGTCCGTGGGCGCCATCATGACACTGGTGAACTGCCTGGCCAGCCACCTGCTCAATGGCAGTCCACTGCAGATGGCCTTCGGCATGCTCCTGTGCCTGCTTGCCGGACTGGCCTGCGGATTTCTCAATGGTTGCGTCGTGGTCTACGGCCGTATCCAGCCCATCATTGCAACTCTGGCAACCGGTGCCATCTTCATGGGTATCGCCCTGTTCCTGCGCCCCACCCCGGGCGGCGATGTCGATGGTGATCTGGCATGGGCACTTACCAATGACCTCTATGAAATAGCCGCCACCTACGGATTTGCCGAGAACGGCGAAGCCGCCTGGTTCACACCGATTGCCTGGGTTCCGGTGCCACTGGTGCTCCTGCTGGCCGCGGCCCTGCTGATCTGGCTACCCTTTGCCCGATCCGTGACCGGTCGCAGCGTGTACGCCATCGGTTCGGCCGAGGGTGCCGCCTACATGTCAGGCCTGTCGATAGATCGCGCCAAGATAGCAGCCTTCACACTGGGTGGCTTCTTTGCCGGACTAGGCGGCTTGTACCTGACCCTGCAAACCTCATCCGGCAATGCGGACATTCCTCAGGCCGGGGCCTATACGCTCAACTCCATTGCCGCCGTTGTCATCGGCGGAACCTCGTTGCTGGGCGGCGTCGGTTCGGCCATCGGCTCCATCTTTGGGGCACTGGTGCTGAGAACCATATCCTTCAACTTTCGCATATTCGAAATAGATCCCTTGCTGCAACCCCTGTTCGAAGGCGTGGTACTGCTGGCCGCCGTCAGCCTGGGTGCACTCGCCGTCATCCGGGTCAAGAACACACTCGAACTCTTCCGCTGAGCCACTCCGAACCCTGTGAACATGAATTCACCCAGAAAGCGATTGCTCACTCTTTCGGCCGATGACAAGCCGATTATCTACGCGGGCCTGTTCGTCATACTGATTCTCGCCGTCGGTACGGTCTATACCTTGAGCACACAAGGTACGGCCACCTTGTTGTCACCCACCTACCTGTTGCAACAATTGCAGGTCGGATCGTTTCTGGGCGTGGTGGCCGCCGGCATGATGCTCGTCATACTCCTGGGGCATATCGACTTGTCCGTACCCTGGACCATTGCGGCGGCTGCGATGATGGCAACCACCGTCGGTGGCCCGGCAGCCATACCGGTCGGTCTGGGCGTCGGTTTGCTGGTAGGCCTCGTCAATGGATTCGGCGTGGCCTATCTGAGAATACCCAGCATGATCTTCACTCTGGGTGTCAATGCCGTATTGCGGGGGCTGATGGTAGCGCACACCGGGGGCTTTGCTCCGCAAACCGCGGCAACGCCATTGATGCAATACCTGGCAGTCCACAAGATCGCCGGGGTGCCCGTGGCACTCCTCGTCTGGGCCGTGGTGTCCATCGCCATCATGTTGCTGCTCAACCGCACCTCTCTGGGACGCTACATCTTCGCCATCGGCAACAAGGAAGCAGCCGCCTATCTTGCCGGTGTGGCAACCAGGCGCGTCATCATCATCGCGTTCTGCCTGTGCGGCATGCTGTCCGGACTGGCAGGTACGCTACTGGCCGGCTACTCCACCAAAGCCTATCAGGGAATGGGAGACGCCTATCTGCTACCCGCCATTGCCGCCGTGGTCATCGGTGGCACCCATATTCTCGGTGGCAGAGGACGCTATGTCGGTACCCTGCTCGGCGTGATCCTGATCGTGCTGCTCAATTCGGTACTGTCCATCATGCAGATGCCTGAAGCCGGTCGTCAGGTCATCTACGGCAGCGTCATCATTTTCATGCTGCTGGTCTATGGACGCGGCAACAAGGTCACTCAATAGGAGTTGTTCAACATGTACAGTGAAGATTTCGTCATTCTCGACAAGCGCTTCGAACGCTATGTGATGCCCAATGTTCACAAGGAAACACTGTATACCGGCACCCGCTGGGCGGAAGGCCCAGCCTATTTCCCGGCCGGCAAATACCTGATCTGGTCCGACATCCCCAACGACCGACTGCTGAGATTCGACGAAACCGACAATTCGGTTTCCGTGTTTCGCGCTCCCTGCCGCAACCAGAACGGCCATACCGTCGATCGAGAAGGACGCCTGATTGCCTGCGAACATCAAGGCCGGCAAGTCAGCCGCATGGAGATCGATGGCAGCGAGACCATTCTCGCTTCACATCATGCAGGCAAGCGCCTAAATTCACCCAACGATGTCGTGGTGAAATCGGATGGCAGCATCTGGTTCACCGACCCCACCTATGGCATCGATGGGCATTATGAAGGCGACAAGGCCGACAGTGAGCTTGGCGGGTCCTTCGTGTTCAGGCTCGACCCTGACTCCAACACCCTGACGGCCATGGTGACCGATTTCGTGCAACCCAATGGGCTGGCGTTCTCTCCCGATGAGTCGCTACTGTACATTGCCGACACGGGCGCAACCCATGTCGAAAACGGTCCTCGGCATATCCGCGTCTTCGATGTCGGTGCCGATAACAGTCTGAGCAATGACCGCGTTTTCGCCAGCTGCACGGAGGGTCTGTTTGATGGTTTTCGTCTCGACACTGACGGTAATCTCTGGACATCAGCGGCCGACGGCGTGCATTGCTACACACCGGAAGGAGATCTGATCGGCAAGATTCTGACTGGCGAGGTAGTCGCCAATGTCGAATTCGGTGGCATCAAGCGCAACCGCCTGTTCATCTGCGCCACTCGCACACTGCAATGCGTGTATCTGAACACACAGGGTGCCTTGCGCCCCTGACACCCTGTGCCTGATCAGATCCAGGCCCGACTGCAGAGCATGGTGTTGTCCCAGCCCGCGACAGACGGCTTATTCGCGGGCCACGAGTCTCAGCGTCTGCTGCAGTTGCGGTGCCTGCTCGGGCGCCGCCGTGATCCAGTGCGCGATGCCGACGCCATCATCGATTTCGGCAAGATTCGCCTCCGGGTCGATCAGCTCTGTGGTGGCTCGACCATTCAGTGACACCAGGGAATCGGCGAAAACACTGACCGGACCGTCGCCGCGCGCATTGTATTCGTCGCGGATATGATGAGCCAGTTGCAGTATCAGATCCGGTTGACCGGCCATTTCCCGATACTGCTGTTCAGTCAGATACTCGCCCGGTGTCACGATCCGGGTCTCGCCATCGACAGCGACAACACGGTATTGCAAGGATCCGGATTTTTCTCGCAACATGACCTTCCAGGAAAAACGCATGCCTTGCTCGTTCCATAAAACGGTCCCCGGATAAAGCCAGTGCCTCAGCGGCATGAAGAACTGAAACAGGCAGAAAGCGGTAATAGCCAGCGTTGGCAGCGTTGGCAGCGTTGGCAGCGTTCTCGAATGATAGCTGGATGGGCCAGATGCCTCCTGACTCACCTCCACTGAGCTGGCAGGGGTGACAGGCGGCACAGGGCGCCACCCCATCAAGGATGCCAGACGGCTGCCAATGGCATGCATGTCACTTAGTCTGTGCCGGGGCCATGACGGATCAAGAAACAAGGCAGCGGCCAGTACCATGATCAAGGGGAACAGGCCGATATTGAAGAACAGATGGGTAAACAGGTGAAAAACCAGCACAACCATGAAGGCAGGAATACGCGTTTTGCGCATCAGCAGAAATGCCACGATGGTCGTGTCGAATGCAAAGGCGAACCATGAAAAGAGAAAATGCACCCAGGGAAGCTCCAACAGCGGTCCCAGAACGGGCATGCCCCCCAATGGCGGCAACCAGATATTGAGCGGTTGGGCATGCAGCAGCCAGTCGGCTTCGAATTTTGCAAGTCCAGCGTAGAAATACAACAATGCCACCTGATATCTGAGCCACCACAACTGCCAGGCCGGCAGCTGGCGACGATACAGGGCCGGCTTTCGCCAGACATCCACCGACCAGGCGCGATGAGGCGACAGAAGGCACAGGATCAGCGCCAGCAGGCTGACAAAGTAATAATGATTCAGGTAGTAGGTGACATCCATCAGTTCTGCGTAACTGAACAGGCAGAAGAAGCTGACGATGGCTATCCGATAGAAGGCACCAATGGCAACCAGAGCTGCGCTCAGGGCAATAGCTGAATACAGCAGGTACAAGCCTTCGGCACCGGGCACCTGAACCCATTCGAACCCCCAGTACTTGAAATGGAACTCAGGCTGAACGTAGAGACTCTCGATCCAGCCGTTGCTTATGAAGCGCAGCGTACCACCGCACATCAAGACACCGAAGAGTATGCGAAATACCGCCAGAGCTGCAATGTCTACGGGCTGAGTCAGGCACTGCGAAGCGGTGGAGCAACGCCTGGCGATGGCACTACCATCAGCCTTGACGGCAAGCCACCGGCCGGAAATACTGCTAGTCATTGTCACCGGCAGTACTGGCAGGTGTTGCCAGAGACAGTGCAGCGACTATCGAACCACGGAAGGTATCCATCGCAGTTTTCAGATAGCCATGCAAGGCACAGGCTGCAGGTGAATCCTCATTCGGGTTGGCAGTTCCGTTGATGCAGGCCTCAGCACTGGGTATGGCTGCAACGGACTCGTCAAACCCGGTATCCATGGCGTCCAGATGAGCGATGACGGCAAGCAGTTCATCGGTGATTTCCGTAGCCAGATCTTCCCGGCCAATGCCACTGAGCAAGTCATTCAGTCCACGGCCACCATCCACCCCCTGAAAACTGCCCAGGAATACCTGTACATTGGCTCTGATATTGTCGCCTGACAGGCCTGACAGGCTCGACTCCAAACGCTCGGGGCAACTGATCGTCGTGCATTCTTCCAATCCGGATGCGCCGATACCCGTTGGACTCGCAATCTTGAGATCCTTGGTTTGCTTGTCGACATAGAACAAGGCCACCGACAAGGCATTCAGCGCATTCTGTGGAAGGATGTAGAATTCGCTGCCGTCACCGGCCGTGTTCCACTGACCGAGAAAATCACCACCTTCGGGCTCCCAACGTTGCTGCAGATCATTGGCGGCATCACGAATTGCCACTGCAGCGCTGGCCGCATAGCTGGCTCGCTGGCTGACCGTCGCAGCAGTGCCCAGTGAACAGGGATCTGCCTCTTCGTTGTACAACAGGAATTCCAGTGCGCCCAGTCCCGTGGTATTCACTGCAGAACCATCGTTGACGGTAAGGTCGTTGCGGGCCAGTTCCTCGATGGTGCAGGTGCTGAGCAAGGGGTAGGAATAGATGTCTGCACGCAGATCAGCGCCCCCCCTTGTACCGTCAAGTCCGGTGGATGCACCAGCTGGACCAACTTGCAAGGGTTCCAGATATTGCCAGCTCAGCATGGCATCACGCCAGGCGGCTTGCGCATCGATACGCAGCACCGCATCGTCCGGCGATTGTGCATGTTCAATGACTGCCTGGTTCAGTGCATCAGCCTTCAGTGAAAAGTCTCGAAGAGCGGGCATGATGATGTTGTTGCCGATATCGCTCAGCACCAGACGGCGAACGTCATCACCGACCAGATCGGTTGCGGGGCCACCATCACCATCACTGCAGGCAACCAGCAGAGCACTGCTCAAGACAAGGGACAAAAGAGGCAGGAAACGAAGCTGGCTGTTGATCGTCATGACAGTTGACAAGAAGTGTGGACCGAACCGGTTTACACCAGCGGCGTGAGAATGAAGGAAACGTACGGAAAAACGCGCGATTGCCGAAACCGACAATCGCGCGCGTACTACTGTCGTTCAGATGGTTCAGTTCGACGTATCGAAAACAACAAGTCGTGCACCATTTTCATCTTCGTTGGTGGAGACGGCTACTCTGGACGCATCCGCATTGCTGGCAACAGCATAGAATTGTGAGGCAATGCTGTCATGACCCAGCTCGATGATTCCGTCATCATCCACGCTGGTATCCAGCTGTCCGTCGGTACCCACTACATAGACGGCAGCAGTGCCGCCAAAGCGGCCAACCTGCACCGTACGATCGTCAGCCAGTATCGTCATGTGACGACCGCGCTCCTCGTAGGACTCCCTGCCTTCTTCTCCTTCACTCTGGAACGCCTGATTGCCGTCAATTCCCCAGGAGGTGTCAAGCGCAGTGCCATTCACTCGGAAGGACACGACATCCTGTTGCACCGCACTCAGGAAACCGAGTGTGGATGGAATGTCCTCTCCGGTAGCCCGTCCGTAGCCGGTAGTGACATAGCTGCCATCGCTCTGTCGCGAAGCAGCATAGGCTTCGGCAAATCCACCATCCACACGAAACGGATTGAATACTGCAACTCCCGGCTGCGCGGCAAGACCAAGTTCGGTCCCGGTGCTTTCCGGCACGATGAAGTTGCCGAAGTTGCTGTCCAGTGTACCGTCTGCATTGAGCTTGAACAGGATGACGTGATTGGCGAAGCCATCACCCAGATTGGTATAGCCCACGCTGAGCATGGATCCGTCAGATTCGACCAGACCACGACGGCCATTGTCGTTGAAATCGGCCGTGCTGTGATACGCGAAAGCCTGACCACCGTTGAAGGCATTATCCGGTGTGCCATCGGCTGCATTGAGGCGCATGACGAATCGATCCCGATCGATACGGCCGGAATCTGCCTTTGCGGCGCCATAGCCGAACAAGACGACCCGCTCACCACCGCCGGAGCTGTCCAGCAGCAGATCAAAGGCAGTGTCTTCCGGAGCATCTTCGCCAGCATAGGCTGCGTTGTCGGCATTGGCCCAACCGAAGACCACTTCCACCTTGCCCTGCTCATCACCCCAGCCTGGCGATACCACCTGCGTTCCCGTGTTGTCGAATCGGAGCAGATAAACGGATTGTCCACCGTCTTCATCAACGGCATTGACGGAGACCAGAACGTCACCATTGCTCAGTTCGACCACGCCCAGTGAAGCCTCTTCACGACCAGCAGCGACATCCACGCTGGCAATACCGGCGTCACCGAAGGTGGTGTCCAGCGTGCCGTCGGCATTGAAACGAGCGAGCACGGTCGTCTTCAATGCATCCTCGACGCCTGCGTAGCCTGAGGCATACAGCTTGCCATCCGCGGCAAAGACCAATCCGCGCAGGTCGTTGGCACGATCGGTGTCGATATCGACAATGCTGCTGAACGCAGCGTCATCATTATCGGTGCTGTCTCCACCTGTGTTGTCCGGCGTTCCCGAGTTGTCATCAGCCGGTTGGTCATTGTCGTCGTCCGAGCTGCAGGCAGCCAGCTGCATGCCGCTGAGCAGCATGACCAGCAAGGTCAATCGCCGAATCTTCATGAATTCTTTCTCCTTGGGTTTCAGGTGAGAGCGCTGACAAGGGTTGCCAACGCTGGAAGGCTGCACTCTACATCATTCAATAAGGGTGATGTTAATAATAATGTAAATGCTAATCATTACTGTTTGAAAACGCAACAAGGGATAGCAAGATCGCTTGATGGATGCGCCTCAACCGGCTCGAATCTCGGGATCCAGCGCAGGTACCGATCCAACTGGTGACGGGTTGATCAGCCTCCTTTCAACGCAACACAGGACAAACAGAATCCGGTCTGCGTCGCCCGCAGAGGATTGTCACGCAGGTTGGCTTGCGTTCAGCCCCGGCTCGATGGTTCCGGCAGTGTCTCTCGCCAGTATTCCCGCAAGACCAGCACGATACCCACCACACTGAGCAATGCCAGTGCAAACCAGGTAATCGCATACACCAGGTGAGTGTTGCGGAATTTGACGACAGTCAGGCCAGCGCGAGGAAAGCCGCCCACCGCTGCCGCATCGTCACCAGAGGACTTTGCGCGATCGACGGCATTGGTGTGCAATGGTATTTCGTCGGCAGCATCAATGAAGAACGGCGCAACCGGAGTTGGCAGGCCTGTGGCCTCGGCGATGGCATCGACATCCCGGGAATACCAGCGGCCGGCAAGTGGGTCATTGTCTCGCAGAAATCCCCCTTTCGGCTCACTGGCTCGCAGCAGTCCGGTCACCCTGACCTGGCCGGGAGGTGCTGCCGCAGGCCGCTCGGCCGGGTCTCGCATTGGCTGCGGTACAAAGCCTCGATTGACCAGCACGCTACCCCCGCCCTCGAGGCGCAAGGGTGTCATGACCCAATAACCGCTTCCCAGCTCGGAGACGGCCAGAGACTGGATCTCGGCGGAATGGTCAAACTGCCCGGTGACCGATACAGGCAGATAGACCAGTTCCGATACGTTCAAGGTGTTCCAGTTGGCGACTGCTGGTATGGGGCCAGGCTGGGCATGAATGCGCTCATCCACAGTCGCCATCAAGGATTCTTTCCAGGCCAGTCTCTGCAACTGCCAGACACCCAGTGCGCTGAACAGCAACACCAGACTCGATAGCAACAGCAGCATGGCTGCTCGCTGCCACAGGGGCCTGGTAGCTAGCGCATCAGGCTTCGCTGATCGCTCGGACACGACAGCCTGCCCTTGACCTCACTTGCCCGGTGACATGTCCTGCCCAGGCACGGCGGACTCACCAGACCCGGCAGCGCCCTTGCCTTCCATGAGCTCGATCATGTCCGGCATCATGTTACTGTCCATGTTGTGCATGACCCAGATGGTGCCTGCCAGGCAGATGATGAGAACGATCAGCGTGAACACCAGCGAAATGACGGTCCATCCGCCTTCCGCATGCAGATCCATATGCAGGAAGTAGATCATGTGTACGACGATCTGTACCACGGCAAACAACAGGACGACGAGTGCGGTCACTGCGCGGGATTCGAATCCGCCGGACATCACGATGGCGAAGGGAATGGCCGTCAGAATGACTGACAGCACAAACCCCGTCATGTAGGAACGGAAGTCACCGTGCGGGATATGACCGTCAGTTGGCGATGCGTGTTCTGCGTTGGCCATCAGATAGTTCCCATGAGATAGACAATGGTAAAGACGCCAATCCAGATGACGTCGAGAAAATGCCAGAACATCGACAGTGTTTCAACGCGACGCCTGTTCGAATTGGTCAGGCCATGCTTCTTGATCTGTGCCAGCAGTACGAACAGCCAGACGATGCCGAAGGTGACGTGCAGACCATGCGTGCCCACCAGCGCGAAGAACGAGGACAGGAAGGCCGATCGTCCCGGTCCGTAGCCGGCATGGATGAGGTGATAGAACTCATACAGCTCGATCACGAGGAACGCAGCCCCGAATGCGGCGGTGATCAACAACCACTTGCGCACACCCTGCTGATTACCCTTGTCCATCTGCAACATGGCAAAGCCATAGGTTATCGATGACAACAACAGCATGGCCGTGTTCAAGGCAATCAGCCACAGATCGAACAGTGCTTTCTGATCAGGCCCTCCGCCATAGCGATCGCCCAACACCGCATAGGTGGCAAACAGGATGGCAAAGATGAGGCAATCGCTCATCAGATACATCCAGAACCCCAGCGGCGTGCTGTGACCTTCCGCGTGATGTGGCTCCTCTTCCAGATGCCAGACGCGAGGCTGATCAGGACTTGTATCAATCATGCTGCTCATTATCTGTCCACCTACCCTTCAGACGACACGCCTGCGGGCGCAAGTCGGCTTGTTTCAGTGCGGATGACCGTCTCGACCGGGATGTGATAGTCGCGATCGTAGTCGAAGGTATGCCGGATTGCCGTGGCCACCATGCCCACGAAAGACACCACGGCCAGCCACCAGATGTGCCAGACCAGGGCAAACCCGAGCACCAGGGCGATGCCGGACAGAAT
This sequence comes from Granulosicoccus sp. 3-233, assembly GCF_052681095.1. Taxonomy (NCBI): domain Bacteria; kingdom Pseudomonadati; phylum Pseudomonadota; class Gammaproteobacteria; order Chromatiales; family Granulosicoccaceae; genus Granulosicoccus; species Granulosicoccus sp. 3-233. The sequence continues at coordinate 819,535 of NZ_JBQYLE010000002.1, read as the reverse complement.
GACACCCGCACCGGAATTTCGGGGCATGTGAATCGGCTTGAAACCGGAGGTTGGCGCACTGTAGTCATGCGCCTTCATGTCCGACCAGGCATCCACGTTGTAGATGACCGGCGTGAACGCGAAGTTGTAGTCCGGCGGTGGTGAGGTCGTGGCCCATTCCAGTGTGCGTGCATCCCAGGGATCACCGTCCACCGCCAGCGCCTTGCGATTCCTGATGGACACGAAAATCTGCATCAACAGGGCAAACACACCAGCAGCAATGAACAGGGCTCCGAAGCCTGCGATGATGAACCAGATATGCAGTGACGGGTCATCGAACACCCGCATGCGCCGGGTCACACCCATGAGACCGACAATGTAGAGCGGCGTGAATGCCACCCAGAACCCGATGACCCAGCACCAGAAACTGACCAGTCCCCAGAACCGATCCAGCTTGAACCCGAATGCCTTCGGAAACCAGTAATTGATACCGGCAAACACGCCGAACACGACCCCGCCAATGATGACATTGTGAAAATGCGCGACAAGAAACAGCGAGTTGTGCAGGATGAAATCGGCAGGTGGTACAGCCAGCATGACACCTGTCATGCCGCCGATGGCGAATGTCAGCATGAACGCCACCGCCCACATCATCGGCAGTTCGTAGCGAATGCGACCACGGTACATCGTGAACAGCCAGTTGAACAGCTTCGCGCCGGTGGGTATCGAGATGATCATGGTCGCGATACCGAAGAAGGAATTCACTGTCGCCCCCGATCCCATGGTAAAGAAATGGTGCAACCAGACCAGATAAGACAGGATCGTGATGCAGATCGTCGCATAGACCATTGACGAATAGCCGAACAGGCGTTTGGCCGAGAAGGTCGCAACGACTTCGGAGAACACACCGAACAGCGGCAATATCAGGATATAGACCTCGGGATGACCCCAGATCCAGATCAGGTTGATGTAGAGCATCGGATTGCCACCCACCTCATTGGTGAAGAAATTGGCACCGACGTAGCGATCCAGAGTCAGCAGGGCCAGAGTGGCGGTCAATACCGGGAAACTGGCCACGATCAGGACGTTGGTGCACAGCGACGTCCAGGTGAAGATCGGCATGCGCATCAGGGTCATGCCTGGCGCCCGCATCTTGATGATCGTGGCAAGCAGATTGATGCCGGAGAGTGTGGTACCGACCCCGGCTATCTGCAGCCCCCAGATGTAATAATCCACGCCGACATCCGGACTCGACGACAACTCGGACAATGGCGGAAAGGCAAGCCAGCCGGTCTTGGCATATTCACCGACAAACAGCGAGACCATGGTCAGTCCGGCACCACTGGCTGTCATCCAGAAACTGAAATTGTTCAGAAACGGAAACGAGACATCTCTTGCGCCTATCTGCAATGGCACGGCGTAGTTCATCAGGCCTGTCACGAATGGCATCGCCACGAAGAAGATCATGATGACACCGTGAGCGGTGAACACCTGATCGTAGTGATGCGCGTTGAGGTAGCCTTCCGAGCCATTGAACGCCATGACCTGCTGTAGACGCATCATGATGGCATCGGCAAATCCCCGAAGAAACATGACCAGCCCCAGCACCATGTACATGATGCCGATTTTCTTGTGGTCGACGCTGGTAAACCATTCTCGCCACAGATAGCCCCAGAGCTTGTAGTACGTCAGTGCGCCGACCAGCACGGTGCCGAGCACAACCACGCCGACAAAGGTGCCGAGGATGACGGGATCGTACAGCGGTATCGAGTGCCAGCCCAGCTTGCCGAACAGGAAAGTCGGATCGTGGATTGCCTCAGTGGCCATGTTTGCCATTCCTTCAGTTCTGTTGCCCGGTTAGCGATTCACGCGAGTTGTCGTTCAGGGAGACCGGCTCCAGTTCCGACGCCGGTGTCTCGTCTGACTCCAACTCGCTTGCATCCTGACTCTCGCCACCCGAAAGTGTTTCGATATCGTTCTCTTGGCTCTTGCCCTGCACTGGCAATTCGTCCTGCTCGGCTCCATGCGCACCCGCATGATGAGACCCGCGGACACCACCGTTCTTGCGAGCATGCTCGTTCATCATCTGCTCATCCATGCATACCTCGCCCGGCAGCAGGCAGCGATTCAGGATGGCGTGATACAGATCCTCGTCGGCCAGTTCGAAGAACATGGGCTCGACATTTTCACTGGGTTCTGCCAGTTCCAGATAACGCTGTCTGTCCAGCGCTTCAGCCTGTGTGCTCTTGCCGATCCAGTCTTCGAACTCTGTCTGTTCGAGCACGTGGAAATCGAAGGACATGCCTGAAAAACCTGCGCCACTGTAATGCGACGAACGGCCTTCGTAGACTCCGGGATCATTGCCCACTGCCCACAAGGTCGTCTGCATTCCGGCCATGGTGTAGATCATGCCCGCAAGCGCAGGAACATGAAACGCGTTCATGACCTCGGTGGATGTCATTTCGAACTTGATGGGCCGATCGATCGGCGCTGCGACCTCGTTGATCGTTGCGATACCGTACTGGGGATAGATGAACATCCACTTCCAGTCCATCGACACGGTCTGGATGATGAGTGGCTCGACATCCGGATCGACAGGGGTACGCGCGTCGATCTGCTCGAGTGGACGGTAGGGGTCCAGCTGATGAGTCCCCACCCAGGTGATGGCACCCAGCCAGACGATGATGGTCAACGGAGCCGCCCAGGTGAGCAATTCCAGCGACGTCGAATGATGGAATTCGGGATCGTATTCGGCACGCTTGTTCGACGCGCGGTAGTGCCAGGCGAATATGCAGACCGCCACCATGACCGGAATCACGATCAGCAGCATCAGAAAGGTACTGATGCCCATGATATTGCGCAATTGCACGGCCACATGACCGGCAGGCGACATGACATCCGAACTGCACCCTGCCACCAGGCTGGCAAGTGCCAGCACGCCGACACGTCGAACCCAGGTCAGTGGCTGCCGCAGAAACGGTGAATGACTGTTTGTATTCTGAATCATATCGATCTTCATTCAGCGCCAGGAGGCGTCTAGCTCACGACGCTCGGCGTTGCGACGTGTGAACAGGGTCAGTGCCAGCAATGTACCGATGGCGCCGGACAGCAGATAACCACCCGCCAGCCAGAGGCCGTAGTACTCGCTCAGATACAAGGCTACAAAAGGTGCGAAACCGGCGCCGAACAACCAGGCAAGATCGGTGGTCAGGGCCGATGCCGTATAGCGATTCTTGAGCAAGGTCCCCGAGGCCGTCGCGCCAGAAGATTGACCGAATGACAGTCCCAGCAGGATGAAACCAACCAGTACATAGATGGATTCACCGATGATGCCGCCACGCCCCAACAGGAACGGCGACACGATGGCAAAGACGGCGATGGCGATGGCCATCTGCCAGAGCAGTCGTCGCCGCCCGATACGATCAGCGATCGGACCGGAAGCAAGAATGGCCGCCAGACCGAATGCTGCGGCAATGATCTCGATGATGATGAACAGCTCGAGATATTCCTTGGAGTTCAACACGATCCAGCTCAGAGGAAAGACGGTCACCATGTGAAACAGGGCAAGACTGGCCAGCGGCGTGAAGGCACCGATGATGATCTGCAACCATTCTTCGCGAACCACAGTGAGGGTACGCTCCGGCGCCAGCTCGTTCTCCGTGTAGAGCGTCTTGAATTCATCGCTCTCGGCCAGCCGCAGTCGCGCGAACAGGGCCACGACATTGATGGCAAAGGTTACAAAGAAGGGATAACGCCAGCCAAAGGCCAGGAAGTCTTCTTCCGAGAGGGTGATGATCAGGAACAGAAAGAGAGACGCCGACAGAATCAGCCCCAATGGCGCGCCGATCTGCGGCAGAGTGGCATAGCGGGCACGACGATCCGGCGGTGAGTTCAGGGCCAGCAACGAGGCCGTTCCGTCCCAGGAGCCTCCCAGTGCCGCTCCCTGGCCACAACGAAACAGACAGAGACTGGCGATGGTCAACCAGCCTTCCGCCTCGTAGCTGGGCAGAAACGAGATGGCCACCGTGGACAGTCCCATCAGGAACAGGGCCAGGGTCAATCGTGTACCTCGTCCATAGATACGATCGATTTCGGTGAAGATCACGGTACCGACCGGACGGGCCAGAAACCCCAGAGCCAGCACCGCAAAGGCATACAAGGTGCCTTCCACCGGAGACACGAAGGGGAAGATCGTATAAGGGAAAACCAGCACACAGGCCAGCGCAAATACGAAGAACTCGAAAAATTCAGAGGCTCGACCGATGATGACGCCGATGGCGATATCGGTCAGGTGCACGTGTTCTGACGATTGCCCCGCCTCGTGTTTCTGCACACTGGCTTGCGCAGGCTCTGTCTCCGATACCATTGTGCTGACTGCTCCTGTACGGCTTGCTTGCAAATCGATTCAATCAGGATCCAACGACAACCAAATCGCCAGATATGCAATAAAACCCTTCGTATACACAAGGGTATTTCCGCTTCCTGGGTTCACGCGTTTTTGTGACGCAAATGTATCATGTCTGAGAGCCTGAATTATTTACCGCTTGGCATCAAAGATCCATGAGCTTGCATCATGGGTACCTGCGCAGGCAACAATGCGCTTCGACATGATGCCCACGCACGACAACGCTCTGGCATAATGGATCATCATGGTGAAAAGAAAACGATGCAGTCTGACAGTACTCGCCGCTGCAGCCTTGTGGTTTTCCGTGACTGTCGCGCGAGCGGAAAACATGGTTCTGCCGCAGGCCGAAGAGGCCAGTCTGTCTCAGCAGTTGTTGCAAAGCTACTTCGACACGGCAGGCGTCTGCACCACCAGCGAGATCGACAAGCTGCATGACAACGGCGATGTCGTGACCGTCGAGATCACCATAGAGCCCGATACCCGCAGCGGTCTGGCGCAAGTGCTGGAGCATGAACGCGACAACTGGTTCAGTCTCCATTGCCCTCCCGAAATTCACGGTGTCTGGCGCCAGGCACAGCCGCCCCGGGATATACTGATAAGCGGCCTGATCAGTGACGACGAACCCTACACACTGAGTTGCGTCGACTACCAGAGTGCCAACCAATGGGGCGTTCGCAGAGTGACCATTCGCGAAAAGATCCAGAACTGGCTTCAAGACAAGTTACAGATGCAGTAGCGCAGCACCAGACTGCTCGCTGGCAACCGGCAAACCTGAATGTACACATTTCGCACGGGAACCCCCTCGGACGCGTCCCGATGTCACGACATCGAGCGCTCGGCCTACGAAGGCGACGAGGCGGCGACTCTGGAAAAGATCACACAGCGCCTCGAGACATACCCGGAGGGTTTTCTGGTACTGGAAATCGACGGTGAACTGGCTGGCTTCATCAACTGCGGATGCGCCCACGATGTCGAAATGGCCGACGAAGCCTTCAAGGAACTCATCGGCCACTCTCCCGAGGCCCCCAATGTGGTCATTCTGTCAGTCGTGGTTGACCCTGCGTACCAAGGCCAGAGCCTCTCCACTGCCCTGATGAAGGAATTCATCGGACGCATGATCGACATGGACAAGCAGAGCATTCACCTGATGTGCAGGCAACGTCATGTGCCTCTGTACGAGAGATTCGGCTTCAGCTACATCAGGCCATCACAATCCGACCACGGCGGAATGACCTGGCACGAAATGCTCATGACGCTCTGATCTACGGCGTCATCTCGACGTTATCGATCAGACGAACCTCACCGAGAAAAGCGGCGACAAAGCGTCTGCCCCAGCGCTCTTCACAGTAGTCCACCCGAAACCCCCAGCTGTTCAGTTGATCGGCAATCTCTTCGGTCGACAGACTCCCGTCCCGGAGCAAGACATTCATCCGTCTGGCCAACACCAGCTGTTCGTCGGAAAGCCGTCGGTTGCGAGAACTCAGGGCAAGACCATGCTCATCCCTGACAGTGTCCATGCCGATGATCCGGGTTGGCATGAAATAGGCCTCTACCATCTTGCTGACAAGACGGTACTGCTGAAAATCCTTCTTGCCGAAGTACACACGTCGCGCCTGTGTCAGGTTGATCAGTTTCATCACGACCGACAAGACACCCTTGAAATGCCCCGTCCGGTTCTTGCCGCACAGAACTTTCGAGTCCAGTGATTCATCTACAAACAGAGTGAAATCAAACGGATACAATTCCTTGTATTGAGGCAGGATCAGATCGCTCACGCCCAGACTCTCCAGATAATGGATGTCATCCTGCAGACTGTCCGGATAATTGCCGAGATCGTCCGGATTCTCGAACTGAGTCGGATTGACGTAGATGGTCACGATGCTCTGCGTGTTCTCAGCGACACATTGCCGGATGAGTGACCCGTGACCCTCGTGCAGAGCTCCCATGGTCGGCACCAGTCCTCTGCCGAGGACATCTCCGCCTTCGCATGCGGCCAACCAGGCAGCAACACCATGATGAATATTCATGATGGGTAGCTTTCGTCCGTGTTCGGGTACTGTTCGGTCCTGACATCCTCGGCAAATCCGTCGAACGCCTGCTGCAGTGTCTCCTGCAGATTGCAGTAGGTTCTGACGAAATTGGCATTGTGCTCGAAGGCACCCAGCATGTCCTGCATGACCAGGACCTGGCCATCGGTATGTACGCCGGCACCAATACCGATAACGGGAATGTCCAGAGACTGGCTGAGTGACAGACCCAATGATGTCGGTACACATTCGATGACCAGCGCAAAGCAACCTGAGGCCTGCGCCTGCAGCGCCTGGGCGATGATCTCATCCGCCTGTTGCTGGCTCTTGCCCTGCACCTTGTAACCTCCCAGCGTGTTGACACTCTGCGGCATCAACCCCAGGTGTCCCATGACCGGTACGCCGGAATCCACCAGATGACTGATGAGTGTTTCATTTCCCTTCACACCTTCGATCTTGACCGCCTGGGCACCGGCCGTCATCAGCCGGTGAACGTTTTCCAGACTCTTGTCCAGTGAACCTCGGTTGCTCAGAAACGGCATGTCACCGACGATGAATTTCGATGGAGCACCCTGCACCACGGCCCGAGTATGCAGCTCCATCATGTCCATAGTGACCGTCACGGTACTATCATGGCCATGCATCACCATGCCAAGACTGTCACCCACCAGCAGGCAGTCCACATCGGACTGCTCAACGATGCTTGCAGTCCAGTAGTCGTAGCAGGTCAGCATGGAAATCTTTCTGCCCGCCTGCTTGTATTTCCCGAAATCTGTGATTTTCACGTGCTTGCTCGCATGATTGGATGTTATGAGCGGCTGTCAGGCAATTGCATGAATCGAACGAAACTCCGATACAACTCTTTCTCGGCATCACTGTGCAATGACTGGATATTCTTCTCGATGGTCAATGCATCGTTTCGCGCCAGTGGACCCGTCACACTGCCACCCGGAATATTCAGGGAGTTCTCCAGTGTTACCGACAACAGGGGCGACAGGGAATCGGCCGAGACACCCAGCTGCTTGAATCGGGCAACGGTATTCTTCCAGATGATTTGGGGAAAGTTGCAGGACATGACGCACAGTGCATGATAAAGCGGTTTGCTCTGAGCCGGGATGCTGACCACAGGATTCGGAAAGCCACTGAACAGGCTCGGGCCATCGGCATCTTCCGACTCCAGCACCAGAGTCAGGGAACGATAGACGTCAGGCTCGTGGAGCTCGGTACCGAACGTCATCAACGGATGACAACTGCGCATTGTCGGTGACAGATGGCAACCGCTGAAATGGTAGACAGGCCCTGCAAAATATTTCAGATGCTCATCATGAAAACCTTCGAGGCTGTCATCTGATATGGCCAGGAATACCTGATCCGCATCCGCCAGACGGGATGTCAATGCGGCAGCATCATCGCTGGCACGAGCCCACTGGCTGCAGTTCATGCCCAGCATACCCAGATAGGCCGTCCAGTGAGTCGCCATTCTGCCGCTGCCAACAACAAGATACCGGGTATTGTGCTGCGTCACTGTACGCTTCCACTGTCATGTCAGAGCTCACCATGGAGCGCAAGAGTAGGCAGATGATAACCGAATCTGCCTGTCACGGCTCGCTTGACCGGTTTGGTATGACAGTGCGCTCGCCCTGACCCGCGGAAAGTCTGCGGGGACCTTGTCCGGGGTTACGGGAAACGATCGTTCAATGCTGCGCCGTTCAAAACCACTGCCACGACCATGACGAGGAATGCACGTGAACTCCCTGGTTGGTTACAAGTATCGAGGATCATCCAGAGTCAGTGCAAATGAATCGGGTACCAGGGCCTGATGAAACCAGTGAACGAAGGAATAGATGGAGAACACTGGAAGTCCGGTAGCCTTGCGAACATCTGCCGCGTAGGGACTCATGTTGGTACATTCGAACAGAATGGCACCAATGTCGTCATGGTTCGAGATCAACTCACGAGCCGCATCCAGCATATCCAGTCTGCAGTCCGCAAAATCGATGGATGGCTGGTCGTCCAGAATACCGTGTGTGAAGGCACGACCATTGTCGGTACCCACGACAGGCACATTCTCCGGGTTGTCGATACCTGCAGCCCTGAGATGCTCGGCAGTCAATGTCCTGCTCGAGATCGTGATGATGCCCACACGTTTGCCGGCGGGCAACAGCTTCTGAATCATGGGCAATTGCATGAGGGAAGATGTTGCCACCGGTACCGGCACCTGCCTGGCAATCTCTTCCTGAATGAGCGCCAGAAACCCACAATTGGTGGTGATCCCATCACACCCGGATGCAACCAGATCCCTGGCGGCGGCAACAAACTCCTCCATCATGTCCCGCGGGTCCTGACGAACCACCTTGTCCGGACTTGCACCGCGCACCACTCTGTATTGAACCGGGAAAGGCCAGGTCGTGGCATTCCCCATGTCACCCTTGATGCGTGGAAAAGTGGCTTCCAGCATGATGATACCCAGAGTGGCACCGTAGACAGACTTACCACCGTGTTCCATGGACATGTTGCTTTCTCTTGTCAGAATTTGAATTCGGGTACGTACATTCTCGAACAGGCTTCACGGACTGTCTCACCGGAAACAGGGAAGATTGCCTGCCTTGCCGGCTTCTAACAAGATGGCACAAACGGAACAATCTTGCTCCTGTGGAAGAAACAGGATTTCAATGAAGATTGTTGCCCACTTGCGGCTCTTGCATACCGGGATGCATGAATGCCCTGAAACCGAGGTCACCATGGAGCGTCGGGCGCTCCGTGGCTGCACTATCAGTATTGGAGCCGATGAAGAAAATCGTGTCGGCATCCAGCACATGCGGGTGGGAATACTCCATTGCTTCACGACCGCCAATGACCCTCAGGGCCGAAACGTGCTTCCAGCGTATCGTACCCTTGCCGGGACTGGGGGTTAGATGTAGTAGTGGAACAAATGTAGCCCCAGAGGCAGCAATGCGCCGAACGCGGTCACGGCGAGACCAACCTGACCGGGCCTGATCAGGACACTCTTCGATGGCTTTCCCGGATTGTAGAAAACGCGCACCTGATCATCACCAAGCAGCTCCACGCCACGTGATTGCCAATCCAGAACACCTTTCGCGTTACGACTGGCGATCACAATCCATGCGGAGACACGATTGCCCTGATACGTCCTTCCGTTCACTCCATACTCGTACAGGGCATTCAGCCTGTAGCTTGTCTCCGAACGCCCGGTGTGAACCTCGAACACCTTTTTTCCGATGGTGGCCAGATGGCCGATTGTGCTCGGCCATCGCCGCATCCGGATCTGGTGAAGGGCTGAATAACCCAGCATCAGAAAACAGTACATCGAGATCAGCAGGAAAATGGATTGCCGCTCACCTTCCATGATGCGGGAACAGAATGCTGCAAGCTCGTTGACCAAGGCGTTCATGGCTGGCAATGCCATCAATATTCATACCATACGGAAGTCACCGACAGGTCTGCCAGACAGGCATGAAACAGGTTCAGGAAGAACCGGCACGCTTCAATAGAGCTTTCTGATCGTGGATGATATGGCTGTGACGATTCCAGGTGATCAAACCTTCAGCTTCCAGCAACTTCAATTCGCGTGAAACCGCTTCGCGATGGGAGCTGATGCGCTCCGCGAGTTCCGCCTGCGTAGGGACAGATCGAAGCACTACAGGGGAATGTACTTCTCCCGCCTCCGAAGCCAGTCGCAACAGTTCGAAACGAATGCGCTGATTGACACTGTATGTCGTGTACTCGAATACGCGCTGCAACTGCCGGCGCACCATGCCAACCAGACGTAGCAGAACCCGATCCTTGACCTCCGGAAGATCATCCAGCACCTGCAGAAACTGCTGCTGCTCCAGACTCAGGACAAGACTGTTCTCCATGGCAATGCAATCACTGGATCGATCGCCATGATCGAGTGCCGCCAGTTCACCGAACATCATGCCCGGGACAAGGTCCTCGAAGTAGACCTGCCTGCCCGAGTGATTGTAGGCACACGCTCGTACCCGACCGCTGACCAGGAAATGGACCGTGCGCAGCGTCGTACCTGCTGATATGACGCACTGCCCGACCGAGTATTGTCGAGCGGTCATTTGCGCAGCGACTTCGGCTCGCTGCGCAGATGACAGGCCCTGGAATATGTCAAAGACACTCAAGGTCAAGGCCGCAGGTTTCATGAGTGCTCTGTCATCAGTGACAGTCCTGGCATTGTCGTTTTTTCAACTGTTCAAAACCGGGTTTCCAACCTGAGCAGTACCGTGCGCTCATAGGCCACCCTCGGGTCAAGCGGATCCTCGTCTTCGAACCGGAATCGCTCATCCAGTACGTTTTCCACGCCGATGGACAACCGTGTTCTGAACCCTGTCTGGCTCAAGCCACTCAGCCTCCATTCGAACAAGGCATCGAAGGTCAGAAAGCGGGATACCCCCTCGCGGTAGAAATTGCTGCTGAAGTTGTAAAAGCGCCCATCCTGAGCTCGCCATCTTGCCACTGCCGACAGCGACAGCGAATCCGACAGAAATTGCTTGAGACCCAGATCAAGCCGGTGAGTCAGACCAACGCTCCTCTGGCGAGTCTTGATTTCGTTTGTTGGCAGCCCGATCGCCTCGCGCCAGGCCCAATCGGATACGGACCATTCCATCGAAAGCGCCGTTGCAGACCAGGGTATATACAGGAACATCTTGAGTTCCTGCTCGACGGACTGCGGCTTGCGTACCGCTTCACTGGCCACGACGGTTTGTCGATGTGAATACTCTACTCCCACCCTCGTCCGGCCGATAGCGGACGCCCTCCGCCTGGCAAAGGAATGGTCGACTCCCCAGGCAAGGAGTCGGGAATGATCGACCCAGGGCTGATCGAGCGTCTGGGAAAAACCCATCACCTGGCTGGGTTCCAGAGACCGCCGGCTGATCAGGGTGCGCTTCACCGTCCTTGCCGCCGTCAGTCTCACGCGAGTGCCATGCCGCTTCCATGACAGGCCCAACTTGGGGTTGAGCGATTCGCCATCCCGACCCCGACGACCGGAACCACGATCGATACTCAAGCCCAACAGCGCGTCCAGGCGGGTATCCAGGCCATCGTACACAGGCTTGTACCAGTAGGCGTACAGGGATGATTCACGCACATCCCGGCGCTCCTGCGCCAGCAAACCCTGAGCATCACCAGCGCCAATGCCAAACTCTCTGAATGTCTGCTCTTGCTGGCTCAACAGGATCCCTCCCACGATATCGCCGCTGAGCAGACTTCGGGTGTACTGGACATCCATCACCTCCCCTTGCAGACGATCCCGCGTCCGGATAGCTCCCTCACGGTGCTCATCCGAATCATCCCTCACTCGCCCATGCTCCAGGTTGACCAGCCAGGAACTGGCCGCATCCGGACGCAGATGTGCGCTGACCCGACTGGCAGATTGACTCTCTCTGTTTCTTGCTCGCTCATCATGGACAGCCCGTTCGAAACCGAGATAATCATCCCCGCCTTCGAAGTCCGAGTATTGGTGCTCCGCTTGCCATTCCAGCCTGTTCGTCAATCGACGTTGGAGAAAAATCGAGGTAATGCCAAGCCGCTCATCCCGGTTCCCCCTCAGCCCCTCGGTAGACGCTTCATACGCACTGAGTGCTGCCAGAGTTCGCCGCCCCAATACAGTGAACTGTCCTTCGATACCACGGGTACCATGAGACCCCACCACGCCTCCCAGATTCCCCGACATGCCTTCGCGAGAGAACAGGCGTGTATATTCATTGAAAGACGACGCAAACGGCCCCACATCTCGCAGCGCATCCAGGCGTGAGTCGTACAGACGATACTGATTCGGGTTGTTGTTCAATGGCTGACGAAGTTTCGCCTGCAACAGTTCACTTTGCCGTGACAGTTCCTGACGCGGGCGCTTCAGGAATGCATCTGCCATCAGGCGATGACCGACATAGGAGCCGGGATCCTCCTGCAGGGATTCAGCACCATCGAGCAAGGTGAGATTCCCGAAGCCCATTTGCTCATAGATTCGCGCGCGGGAACTCAATACGACAGCCATGTCGGCGTCTCTGTCGATACTCGAACGATAAGCTGCACGACGCTCCACCCGATCGATCGAGGCATCCAGTTCGGCCAATGCCGCCGGGACGCGCCCCTGCTGCTGTTCCACGAAGGCGTTGAACAAGCGTGGAATCGGATCATTGGCGTCCAGTGCCACAGCCAGTTCCAGCTGTTCGGCAGCCTGTTCGCGGAGCCCCAGTTCGAGATAGATTCGCCCAAGGTAGCTGCGCAGCATGGACTGCAACGGACTCAGATTCACGGCAATTTCCAATTCCTGCCTGGCTCGGGAATAATCACCCTCCCGCATATGACTCAGACCCAGCCCCAGACGTGACAACGGGTCCCTCTGATCCAGCAGCATGGCGGCTTCGAAAGATCGTTTGGCAGATGGCAACTCATGATCATGCAATTCCAGAAAACCGGCGGCACTGTGGGCCCTGGCTATATCGGGGAATCGCCTTACCAGGTATATGGCTTCCTCTCTTGCCCGCCGGTGAAAACCATTTATCTGCAGAAGCTCTACCTCTCTGATCCACAGATCAGCCCGCAGGGGTGCCAGGTCACGTGCCGAGCGAATACTGTCCAATGCCTGCCCCAGCCTGAACCTGGCCTGCTGTACGTAGGACAGGGCCAACCATGCCGATGGCTCCTGGTTGTCGGACGACAACGCCATCGTGGCGTCATCTGACGCACTCTCGGTGTCATTCAACATCAGCTGCATGATGGCTTTCACTGCCAGTTCGAACGCTGCATCACTGTCGGCAATCAGTTTCAGCCCCTCCTCGACCCGGCCAAGTCTGGCGAGCTCGATGGCCCGCCGTGTAGCCGGTGCAAGTGCGTGGTCCACGTTGATCTCCGGGAAAAACACAGCCCACTGTGCAGCATCTTGCGGACTGATCAATTCGGGAGCCGCCCCGCCTTTCGAGCGCCCTGACTCACCGGATTGCAAAGATGGGGTGTCCGGCCCCTGTGCGTTGCAGATCGCCACCTCCCCCTGAACCACGTCGACCCGTGTCAGCTCTTCAGTGACAAGCACCGAAAATTCCGTGCCCTCTATGGAGGCGTTCATGAATTCGGTATAGATGTCGAGATTCTGTTCCTGCGTGGTGAACAGGCGCAAGGCCCCTTGACGCAATCGCAACCAGCTTTTCGACAGAACCTGCAGGCACAGATCGACAGGGCCGCTGGCCTCGATGGCCGCCAGTACCTCACGATAACCTGCCCGCTCTGTTCTACCCAGCACGAGCACCGAGCTTTCCGCCAACCTCACCAGCGAGTTCAATTCGATCAGCAACAGGAAGGCATGACTATCCGAACCCACTCGGACCTCGTCTCCGCTGCAGATGATGCCTGCCTCTGCACGGAAATTGGCATCATCGCCACTCAACTGCCTGGACGCAGTTGTACGACCATCCACGATACGTACATCGTTGTCGAAAGATTGCACATGACCGATATACTCTCGTCCCCGGCATTGCTCGGCGTGGGCCATGCTTGCCAATCCGGCCCACAGGAAGATTGCCGATAACCATTGCAATACGATCTTCACGGCACCGCAAGCTCCAGTCTCGTTCGGTGGCAAACAGGCGATCTACTGCCTGCTCAATACATGTCTACAGCCCGTTTCGGCTCACTACTGACGTTGTTCGACACGGCATTCTGTCTCAGTCCGATTTCGAATACTTCCACCGCAGAATCAAACCCCTTCAATTCGTGCAAGCCTCGTGATCGGACCTGCTGATTGCGCAGGAGCACCTTTACATCGGCGGTTACCAGAAAACGCGTTTTCAGCACTTTGTTCAACTGTTCAAGCCTGGAGGCCAGATAGACCGTGCCACCGGTGATTTCAACCGTCCTGCGCTTGTCGCTACCGACAAAACCGATGGCCAGATCCCCTCGGTGCATCCCGATATGCGTTTCCAGGCCTGGCGTGTTTGCATGAAATCCACGACCTGTTGTCGCCAGAATCTTCAATCCGGCTCTGACGGCACGGTCGACTGCCTCCTCCGAGCCCGACATCCAGACCGCCGTCAAACTGTCACCGTAGGTCTTGACGACATCAACCCCCTCACTGGATACGCAATCGAAGAGATGAGTAAAATAGGCGTCATTCATCAGGTGCAGATTGCCCGGTGCCATTGTCTTGCCCATCTGTGTGAAATTGCGAATGTCCGTCACCAGACAGACCGCCTTCTCGACCTCATGGTTGTGATCCGTATCCAGTTGCCTGACCACCGCGTCGGAAACAAATGCATTCAGATGGTTGATGGCACGATCACGTTCCAGGCTGGAGAGTCTGAATCGCCATACCACCGCAAGCATCATCATGAGGGCCAACAGAGTCAGGGTCGTCGCCAGGGGCAGCAATAGATGAAAAACCGTGAAGAGCCAGCTGGCAACAAACACCACGACAGTGACCTCCAGAACAGCGAACAGCGCAAACCAGACAACGCTCAGTCGTGAGGCAGCAAACCACAGAATGCAAGTGGAGCCGAACAGCATCAGGAAGCTTCCCCATCGGCTGACGAAATGCAATCCCATGCCGGACTTCAGGTTGGCAAACGCCGTGGCATTGATTTCGACACCGGACATCATCCGGCCACCGTCGGTATAAACGGTCCGGTAGCCGTCCTCCTTCTGATCATCGACCTCCTTGAACGAACCACCCAGAAACACCGTTCTGTCCGTGACGCGATTTCCGGCAACGGCCTGACGCATGTTCATCACTTCGGCATAGGTCAGGGTTTCAATGCTCCCTGGTGGTCCGAAGTAGTTCAGGTGTAGCGTGGCAAGACCACTCGCATCATTCTCCCTGATACGTTTTTGCTCACTCAGAACCTCACGCCAACGCATCAGATACTGTTGACTGTCAGGCTCGACAAAGTCGGGGAAACCCGTCATCCGCCCCTGTCTGTAGGCGCTCCTGAGTGAGTTCATCAAATCACAAGCAGGCCTGGACATCAGGCTCTCACGCAGATGTGCCTGTGCCCATTGACGATGCCGATCACTTGCCTGCATGGCAAGCAACAGGTGTTGCTCCAGAACCGTGAATGCCAGGGTTGGCGCAAGACTGACCGCCATGACGGATTGCTTCGCCGAATCTCGGCCATCGTCCTCGACTCGAGCGGGATAGGCATAGCACTCATGTTGAAGGGAATCGTGCCAGATGACATTGAACAGCGGGACTCTGTTCACTTCAGCCGATTCAGCCGACACCGCAGGAGACGCCATGAGAGACGCATTTTCCGGATAGGGCCTGACCGGGTTTCGCAGTGAATAAGCCTTGTCCCCCGCACGGTTCAGCGATCTGGATTGTGCATTCTGTATCAATACAAGCCCCTTCGACTTCATCATGGCTGCAACCAGAACCTTGTCCTCCTCCGGTTTCGCCAACGGAAACTGAATGTCCACGACTATCACCCTCGCCCCCAGTTCCACCAGTCGCTCCATGACTGCGGCGTGGTGACGTCGATCCCAGAAGCGCAATTTACCGGGATCATTGAAATCGCTGAACTCATAAGGCGTGACGACCACAATGTCATCGGGTATGGCGGGTTTCTCCCGGAAATCTCTGGCGTGGTACAGCATTGGAAGACTGATTGCCTCTTCGTACTCGAACACGACCGGTCCGGACAGCATGAAGAGAATGCCGGGCAGTAGAAAGACAGACAGCTTCCACAAGGCCCCGCATGAGCTGTTCCCGTGAACAGGCAGGCTGCCAGAATGCCGTGGCGCCGGTGACGTGCTGTTGCTACTGCTTTTCAAATGGACGAATCAAGTTCAATCTGTGCTTTTCTCCCATGCCAACAGTGCCGCATCCCCAGGGTCAATTGCCTCTCCCGCCAGCACACTGTCTTCATCGAGCCAGTACATCGTGTTGTCATCTGGGAAATTCACGTAGACGTCGAATCCATCCCCTGCATCATCAGCCGCATTGTCATCACAATCCTCCTCCAGATTGTCCACGAGAAAATTCATCTGCAGATAAACCAGATCGTCTCTTTCCGGTACGGGCGACAGTGTGTAGTTTCCGGTTACGCGTTCCTCCTTGGATGACCAGGTGTACGTTCTGTCTTCAACCAGGTCGAGACTGGTTTCACAAGCAATGCCGCCATCGTCACGAACCCATGTACCCACGAACCTGCTTGCCACTTCAGGTGAGACTTGTGGAGTCTTGTCCGAGCTGCAGGACGACAGCAGGAGACCCAGCATGCAGCAACAGGAAATCCTGCTGCAGGGTCTTTTGACTCTGTTCTTGATACTCATGAAATTTTCTCCTGGCTAATAGTACTCATCAGCACGGCTATGGCCGCGAAGCGAACCTGATCGGCGAAAAGGCTTGTAAACAAGGGGGATGTTTGTCAAGGGGGGTAACGCATCCGCCACCTTGTCTGAAGAGTAGTAGTCAGACGGCTGCCGGTAGATAAGGCTCACGGTCGCATAGCCTGACTCTTCATCATCAAACGTGACCGGCGAAGCGCTGAAATTCGGCAAGATGTATTTCCCATATCCCAGCTCGGCTCTCAAGGAAACGGAGGAGAGTGGCGTCTTGGCTTCATAAGCGACGTAGATGTCGTAGGCATTACCGTCATGATCACTTCCCGAGGCATCCAGCCAGTTGTAGCTGTATAACGCCCCCAACTCCCTGAAGCTCTCCCGGCACAGATTGGAACAGGAATTCGTCCAACGCCTTGCCGCGCCGAAGCTGAGTGACTCACCCGATACGCCGCTATCACTATGACGACTGGTAAAACCGACAGACCAATCGCTGATAACGCTTTTGCTGTAAACAGCACCCTTACTGCGTTCACCATCTTCGCTGCCTTGAGTACCATCATCGGACTTCCTGTTCTCGATCATGCGCCAGCCAAGATCCAGAAAACCCTTGATTGCACTGTGCCCCCCACCTTCCAGAGCGACACCAGAGACAACACTGACCCCGTCAAACGGAGCCTGTGATCTGTATGCATGAGGCCTGAAACCATGGTTCTCGTACGCTTTTGAATCAGATGCGTGAGGTTTGTCTCTGGACAGAGCGAAGGACAGACTTGCCGAATGATCCGAAGTGGTTTCTCCACCGAATTCATCATCGACACCCAGAGCGATCTCTCCGAATAGAGTGACATCACTCAATGAACTCAAATCCGACAGAAAACCTACATCGTGCCAGTGCTGGAAGATATTGTTCGCATAGAAGGAGGATGCGATTCCTTCCTCGTCTTCTTCTCCGGCAATCCATCGGCGATACGGGCTGAATCGCACTTCATAATAGAACCTGGAGAGGTCTTCCGCTGATTCACACAGATTGTCGTAGCTGAGTGAAAATGCGATCCACAGCCGCAGTGTCATCTCGAGTTCACTGGCTTCACCAGCCTCGGATTTCCTGTATTCAGGTTTTATATCCAGATCAGTCTCTACAAGTGCCTGCAACTTCGACAGGAGAACGCTCACATCATACGTACCATCATCCTTTCTGGAATTTTCTGCCGCTTCCTTCATCAGCTCGGCCATGGGCCCATATCCCGTGCATAACAGCTGCATTGGAACATGCTCGGTGTTCTCGAGCCTCCAGATATCCAGCGCTTCCTCCAACCCTTTGATACCAGACGTCCCATCCGCGCCGAATGCGTGGTTCAACGGAAGCAGCAGCATGGCAGCCGCAACTCCAGACATGACACGTTTTCCGAAACCACTCATACTGTTCTCCCTGACAGATGATGATTCACCGCCCGTGCTGCAGGGGCAAGATCAAGCCAGCTCATGCCCCGCTTCAGACACGTACCGAACTGCAAGCACAAGAATACAAGTCGTTCGTTTTCAGCGATTGCCATGGCACCATAACTCAACTGAACTCGTTGTAAAACAGTCAATTGATTGACCCTCCCGAAGCACCTGACCATGGAGGTACAAGGCTATTCTTTTGTCTAATCGAAAACCGACAGAAACTGCATGTGATTCACCCCAGAACGCCCCAGCGAACCGCAAGCATGGTTGCCTCGGCAATCGATCCGATGTCGAGTTTTCTGTAGATACTGGCAATATGCGTCGCTGCCGTATTGCGCGTGACTCCCAGCGCGGCAGCCACTTCAGGTCTCGTATAGCCACTGGCGATCAAGGTCAGCACTTCCTGCTCGCGAACGGTCAGACAATGCAGGCCTTCTGCGTCCTTCTTCCGCGATGAGTCACCGGAAAAGGCATTCAACCCTGCTATTCGAGACGTCAGCAGTGCGTTCAGTTGATGGAGCTGTTCTTCTGTCAAACCGCTTATCCGGTTTTCGAGTGTTTCTGATGAGTGGCAAACCTGCGAAACGGATGCGGTATTGCCAAATCTGCTGTCGGCAAGCTGAATCACGGTGTATCTCCATCACATGGGTTTCAGGCAGAATCTCATCGCATGACTGTCAAGGTTGTGGGTTTTCTCACACAGTGTCGATAGTCGGTGCTGTCCTTTGCAGGTGGCGTCCCTGCCACCGGGTCCGATACAAGCTGTAGATGGCAATCAGCGAGCGTCGCTCTTCAGCAGTCGCAGTGTGGATTCCGCCAGCGCCACAGGCGCAGCGGAAAACGCCAGATTGTCGATATGAACCACCGCCATGGAAGCTCCGGATGCACGTGCCTGGGCTCCCTGATAGCCTTCGGCCAGGGGAATCGTATCGACGGCAATCGCGTAGAACATTGACTCGGAACCCAGCCTGAACTCCAGCGTGGCGGAGTCCTTGTGGTAAGCAACACTCAGTGGATAGTAGGTATCCCACTGAATCGAGGTGGCAAATCGCGGACAGGCATTCTCATCACCGCCAAGCAGCTCCACAGCATTGTCGAACTCACTGTCCAGTGATTGAAAGGCACAGTACTCGGCAAACAGTTCTCCATCATCGGTGGCCACCAGAGAGGCTAACGCAAACACACTGCCGGTATCTCCCTGTGGGTTGTCAACCAGGGCAGCACGATACATCAAGCCGCCAACCCGAGCTGAAATCCGGCCTTGCACATCAGCGTCAGCGGATACCACCGATTGCGATGAGAGCTTCAGATCGGCCCCCACATGATCCGACACTCCGCGCGCAATGACCCGCGCAGGCTGGCTGTCCGGGATGCGTGCATCGCTGGACAGATGCAAGCGCCCGTCGCTGATCCGGACCTCCTGGGAATGGAATCTCGCTGCAAACAACGGCCGGTAGGGACCGATCAACGGCAATGGTTCACTGAATGCCTCCAATACCGAATCGGTTTCAACCTGGTACACCCTGCCCACGGCTCTTCCCGATGTCCCCTGGTGCGATACTTGTACGATCGCATCGTTGCGAGCTGCCGTATACGCCTGCCAGGGCAGCTGGAATTCCCGGACCTTGTCGTCAACCGAGAAGACCAGCATGTTGCGCCCGGCATCCAGCTCGATACCCAGCTCGTAGCTGGTGTCCAGTTCCGGCACGATGTCCTCGAAATGGCCACCGTTATCTCCGTCCAGGATTGCCAAGCGCTCATCGTCAGCTCCCTGTACTCGACGGCTGACGTAGAACTGGACACGGCGCCTTCCATCACCTCTCACATTGATTTCGATACTGGTATAGATATCGCCCGTGGTGTCATTCAGCGGGTAATCCTGATTGTCTCTGAACAGCGTGCCCTGCAGTCGCATCTGCGCACTGGAATCCGGATCCGACGGCAGGTCCGTCTCGCTGGACAGACTCACTTTCGCCTTGATGCGCCTGGTATTTCCGCCCAGGTATACCTCGCTGTAGCTGCTGTTGTCCGTACTCTCCTGATGGCTGGCCGTACGCAGCTCCAATGCGCCTTCGGAATAGCCGATGCCTGCATACCCGCGCTCGACATTGCTGTTGAAGGCCAGCGTCATGCTATCCGTGCTGAAGTCATCGACAAAATCAAGGCGTTGCCCATGATCGTATACCGGCGAGACATCGGACTCTGCCACGCGGGGCTCTTCAGGCGCAGGAAAACGCGGTGGGCTCAGTAGCCCTTCACTCAGTTCCGATGCCGTCAGGGCGGTGGGTGATGTTCGGATATTGTCGACAGAGATCACCACACTGGCCCCATCATCAACACTGAGGATGATGCGCGCTGACGGTTCACTGGCAGCATTGATCTCGCTGCCGATCTCTTCGCTGAACACCTGACCATTCACCCGGAATATCACGGTCGATGTGCTGCGAATCAGTGCGATGGCCACGCGATACGGTGTATCCACCGACACATTCATGGGCAGAGTCTCACACCGTCTGTCTCCGCCGCCCAACAGGCCTTGCCTGTCATCGAATTCGCGGTCCAGGGATTCCACCAGGCAAACCAGTGCTTCCCGTGTTCCATCGTGGCGTGCGATCAGTTCAACAGAGGCCTGTACATCGCCTGTACGACCGTCTCTGGCATCCAGTGGCAACGCGTTGTACATCGTGTTTTCCAGTCTTGCCTGCACCCGACCTCGCTCACCCAGGGTGATACCGGACAATGTCAGCACGGCTTCCAGGTAATCCGATGGGTGCAGAGGCTGCACGGAGCCTTCCCGGTAGTTGCCATCCGGGGACGCCAGCTCGAAGCGCAATTGCCCATCTGCCTGCAGGGGTTCTACCGGTCCTGAACCGCTATCCTGTGCAATGGCCAAGCGATCCAGAACGACATTGTCCGCCGCCAGTTCGTAGAGCTCATCATCCAGTTGAAAACGTGTCAGGCGAACGACAGATTCCCCCTCTCCCCCTTCCTGGATGGCCTGAACGCCAATCCGCTCACCGGGTACTTCATGCAGTTCATGAGGCAGATCGATGATCATTTCGTCCTGATCATTGAAGTGCACCAACAGGCTGCGACCCGCGCGGTCTAGATCATAACCGAACCGGAATTCTTCGCCTTCAGTCAGATTCAGACTACTCGGTGCCTGCCAGCAGTGAGCACCCTCTTCCCCGAATACGTAAGGCTCATAACCAGTCTCGCCGTAGATGTCCAGACACATCAGCGCGACGGATTGACCGGCGGCGTTGATCGATACGCTATAGAACAGACTGACGTTACCGTCGGGTGAACGATTCCCTTCAAGGCCGGTGTCCGCGGAGGTTCGGAACAGAACGGCATTGATCGATACCGACGCCGACGAATCGGTGCCCGGCGACAGGGAGGTACGCTCGTCAAAGGCCGCCGTCAGAACCGCCGTTTCCGGCATCGTCGAGAAACTCGCATATCGATTCGCATACCCACTACCATCGCTTCGAGCACGCAGTATGATACCTTCTTCCTCCATGGCCGCCCCGGAGCTGCCGGTGGATTCGGCGAAACTGAACGTGTGCACATACAGACTGTCGCCATCAAAACCCTCTGCAAGAGGATTCTCGAAGCCTTGCAGAAAGTCGTCGGGATAAGTGACCGCGTCGGCCATCTGCTCAGTGTCCTCGCCGGCGCCACCGGTTCCCGGATCGACCACAGAGTCATTGCCGCTTCCCGAGGAACTACAGGACTGCAGAACAAGCACGGCCATCGGCAGTAGCAGCGGCAGACAGCACCGAGACGGCACAGTGAAAACAGGTCGGTGGATCTTCATGAAGAACTCCTGGTCGAATGAAACTTAATCCTTGCCCGGTCCATGGCCGACTGCGATGGCTGCTCACCCGCAAGACGCGGAGGTTCAGCCAAGCCGATGGGACCTCGAGCGGGAACGACGGTGAGATGGGATGAGACGGAACGCTGTTGTCGGCAGCTCGCTACGCTGTGCAAGCTCGAGAGGCTCGAGCCTGCAGACAACACACTGTGCAGATGGACAGCAGACATTCAAAGCTCGGCAGTGCTCCTGCTCACCACATCGATATCCGTACGCAAACCTTCCTTGGTGTCATGCCGTATGAACTTGATCTCTCCGGCATCCGGCGACCAGTACCAGGTGCGGGTTTCGGTTGCCCAGGGATCTTTCCTGACGCACTCGACACGGAACGCATCCATCTCGCCCTGAGCAACGACAACTCGTCCCTGACTGGCAACCTGGCACTTGATATTCTCCACTCTGGTGTTGCCACTGCTGGAATCCAGACGATAGCGGTACGTCGATTCCCTGCCGACCTGCAGGGGCCAGAGTGTGCCTTCCGACTCGAGCAGTGTACGAGTACCGTCAGAGCCCCCGCAGTTCTCCCAACGCTCCACACCGGCAAACCATTCCCCCGGAACCGTCCACTGACAACCATTGCTGGATCTGGCCGTCACACGATCCAGCTCATCGACTGACACAACCTCCCAGGAGGATTCCTCTCCAGACAGGTTGTCCCGGGTAATCTGCTTCTGACCTACAGACCAGACAGGCTTCTCGACAGGAGGCAGGTCCGCATCCAGCGGTATTTCCTCGAGTAACGGGCCGGTGGCACAGGCGCTCAGGAACAGGCAGGAGGCCACCAGCGTTGTACCTTTCAACAGTGCGTTCATATCAACAACTCCTTTATCAGAAGGGAACGGGGCACCAGCGTTGTCCGACCAGCATTCGTCGACTTCAGGCTGTGGCGAACAGATGTGACGCCGGTGCTGACACACACCCTAGGACGGGCGCTGCATCCTGACCATCCCCCAGCGGGGTGATATCAACCATGCAATCAAGCCCGCTCAGACAGGATGAGCTGACGATTGACCGGAACCGACCGGGGTCGGCAACCAGTCAGACAATGCAACTCGGAATGACCGGCCCGTCAGCAGGGTCTGTATCCCTGTGCATGAAACTGCTGGTATCTCGCCATCGAATTGGTTACCCTCATTCTCGGTCGATGCAGTTCATGTCCGCAGGCATGTCGAACCCGCGCTGCGGTGTTGCTCACCAGGCATTCGGATCCGACATACCGGCCCCGATGCTGCCGCCCTGAATGGCTGAAAATACAGCCACGGGCCGTCAACGTATCTCGTTGATGCATGGTTTGCCACCTGGTCTGGGGACTGTTTCATCAACCGCGTAAACGATAAGGTCTGGAGCAATTTTCAACAATCTGGAGGGATCAATGAAATATCTGATTGGCGCAGTCACCACAGCATGCACCTTGATGGCGGGAGTCAGCAGCGCTCAAACCAACCTTGAAAAACTGGGTGCCTTCAAGGTAACCGGCACCAAGGAGCACACGGTTGTCGAGCAGGACGGCAAGTCAGCAGACTCCTTGCGCAAGGTACTGGAGGGTATTTCCCTGCCTCCGGGATTCAAGATAGAGCTCTATGCTCTGGTGCCTGACGCCAGACACATGGCGATGGCCCCTCAAGGCACCGTTCTGTTCGTCGGCACCAAGAAGAACAAGGTGTGGGCAGTCATGGATCGCGATCGGGACAGAGTCGCCGACGAAGTCAAGGATTTCGCACCGTCGCTGGAGCTTGATGTACCCAATGGCGTGGCCTTTTCCAGGGACGGTTTTCTGTTCATTGCCGAACGCAATCGGGTCATGATGTATCCGGCAGCCGAATTCTTCCACGAAAGCCCGGACGTTGTGGCGGTACCTATCGTCCCGCAGGGGACACTCATCCCGGTTGAAGAGGAAAGCTACAACCACACGGCGAGAGTCATCAAGGTTGGACCGGATGACAAGCTCTACATCTCACTGGGCCAGCCCTTCAATGTCTTCCCGCCGGAAAAGATGGATCTGTACAAGGAAACCGGCATTGGCGGCATCATTCGCATGAATCGTGACGGGACAGATCGCGAAGTCTATACCTACGGTGTCAGAAATTCGGTCGGTCATGACTTTCACCCGGTCACCGGAGAGCTGTGGTGGACCGACAATCAGGTCGATGGCATGGGCGATGACATTCCGCCCGGAGAGATCAACAGACAGACCGAGATGGGCCAGCACTTCGGATTTCCCTGGTATGGAGGTGGATCCGTGCGCACGACGGAATACGAAGGCCAGGAAGTTCCCGTTGACGTGGTCATGCCGGCCTCGGAAACCATTGCGCATGCAGCCGATCTGGGCATGAGCTTCTACACCGGCAACATGTTCCCGGAAAAGTATCGCAATGCCATATTCTCGGCTCAGCACGGATCCTGGAACCGGACGACACCCGTCGGAGCCAGGGTCATGGTGACATTCATCGATGAAGAAGGTACGGCAACGACAGAGCCTTTTGCAGAGGGTTGGATCGATGAAAACGGTGAGTACGATGGCCGCCCTGTCGATGTCGTCCAGATGAAGGACGGCTCGCTGCTGGTCTCCGATGACTTCGCCAATGCGATTTATCGAATCAGTTATTCCGAGTGAGGCTCTCTGACCTCGAAACATGACGGTGAGGCAGGCGCACCCATTGCGGCGCTGCCTGCCCCACCGGCGTTCCGGCACCGAGATTGCCGTCAGTATCTGCTGATCATCCACAAGCACATGAAACTGTCTCTATTGTTAACGTCGTCCCTGTTCCTCGGTTCGGCTCTGACTCACGATCAGGCACAAGCGCAGGAGCCGTCTTCCGGTCAGACCTTGGCCAGACAATGCAGTGTCTGCCACGGCAAGACAGGCATGGCTACCGACCCCGAGGTTCCGAACCTGGCTGGGCAGTCAGCACTGTACCTGGAGAAGAGCATGAAGGATTATCGATCAGGAGCGCGCCAGGATCGTCGAATGTCACTGATCGCGCAGCCTCTGTCCGATGAACAGATTGCACAACTGGCAGCCTGGTATGCAGCCTTCATCGTCGAGGTCACGCCGCCCGAGTGATGATGACAACTTGCGCACCGGATGACTCCTCAAACGGAGAGGGTCGCAGCCTCCAGTTGCACGTCCACTTCGGCAACGATGTCGACTGCCGAGATTCCCAGCGAAACAGAGAATGCACCTGCTTCGATTCGCCAGCAGCGCGAGACGACATCGTAGAAAGCAAAATCACGCATTGACAGGTCGATCTGTACATCTGTCGACTCTCCCGGCTCGAGCACGACCTTGCGAAATGCCTTGAGTTCACGAAGCGGGCGTGGAACGCTGGCCTCCTTGTCGCCAACGTAGATCTGCGCCACCGTACTGCCTGATCTGTCCCCCGTGTTGGAGACTGCAAATGCCACTCTGACGCTATCAGGACGACTGGCAACAAGCAGATCGGACAGCGCAAACGAGGTATACGACAAACCATGACCAAACGCGAATAGTGGCGCGATTCCGGCACGTTCGTAGTGACGATAGCCGATGAACACACCTTCGTCGTAACGGACGTGACCGTCACGTCCCGGATAGATCTCGGAATCCTCGCTATAGGTCGGGTTGTTGCACCACTGGCGCGGAAAGCTTTGTGGCAGCCGACCGCCAGGCTCCGCATCACCGTACAGGACGTCCGCAATGGCGTTACCGCACTCCTGCCCCGGATACCAGGCTTGCAGGATTGCCGGTACATCGTCTACCCAGGGCATTTCGATCGGGCCGCCCGTCTGAAGTACGATGACTGTTCGAGGATTGGCCGCGAGCACCGCCGACACCAGTTCGTTCTGCCGACCGGGCAAGGCGATGTCTTCCAGATCGGAGCCTTCGGTATCCCACTCGCCCGAGCGGCCGACAAACAGCACAACCTTGTCTGCCTGAGCGGCAACCTCGACTGCTTGCACAATGTCGGCATCTCCCATGGGATGGCCGATGCCCAGTCGGAATGCATGGGTTTCCATATCAATGAATGGCTTGGATGCGAATTCGATCTCTATCTCATACGACTGCGCTGCATTCAACGTCACCGTACCCACGACCTCATCACACCCCTCTTCAAAGAAGGTCCGACCTCTGCTCCAACCATCCCAGGCATTGGCAACCAGCTGCCCATCGACCTTGACACGTGAATACCCGGCCGAAAAGAGACCGACCCTGTGCAGCCCGGTCTCCTTTGGTACAAAGGTTCCACGGATACGCACGGAAAAATGGCCTTGCCTGACCTTTCCCGCGGCGATAGGCGTCATCCACATGGCATTCGCATTCTGCAACTGCTCGCTATGCACGACGGGACCCGAGAAATCGGTAGAAGCAAAGAAATCGCAGGTGAATTCCCCTTCGAGCAAGGGCTCCCAACGATGATTGGAACATCCCGCTGCGTAGCTCAGATCATCCTCTCCCAGACGACCAACCAGACCCTCCCACGGCGTCACCTGATAGTGAGGGTTGAGCTGTGAGGATCCGCCGCCCATGATCCGTGCCGTTCTGGCATTCGGACCAATGACGGCAACACGTCCATCGGCCTGCAGTGGCAGGATACCCTCGTTCTTCAGCAGAACCATGCCGGCGGCACCGGCACACCGAATCAAGGCTCGATGTTCCGGACGGTCATCGACTCGTTCCTGATGGTGTTGCAGATTACCCAATGCCCCGGTTCGACGCATGAGACGCAGGGCATTGAGTGCCCCCTGGCGCACGGTCGAACTTGCCACCTCACCGGTTTCGACAGCATCGAGCAGTTTCTGACCACGATCGCGCGTCGGCCCCGGCATCTCGAGATCCAGCCCGGCATTTACCGTGGGCGCAGTACTGTGGGAGCCGGACCAGTCAGACATGACCAGTCCATCGAACCCCCAATCACCGCGCAATACCTCGTTGATCAACCACGAATGCTCCGATGTATACGTTCCATTGAGTTGGTTGTAGGAGGTCATGACCGCCCAGACACCCGCCTTCTTCACGGCATCCTCGAATGGACGAAAATACACTTCACGCAAAGTCCGTTCGTCGACTCTGGAATTCATGGTGGTACGCTCGATCTCGCTTTCATTACCCGCGAAATGCTTGATTGTTGCTGCAATGCGTTTGGCTTGCAGACCTTCGATATAGCTGATTGCCAGGGCCGCCGTCAGTTCCGGATCTTCTGCAAAGCATTCGAAGTTGCGACCATTCGTGACCGAACGATGGATATTCACCGTTGGCGCCAGCGCCACATGAGCGCCCTTGGAGACGACTTCGTCGGCGATGGCGCTGCCAATCTCGCGCGCCAGTTGCGGATCCCAGCTGGCCCCTATACAGATGCCCACGGGAAAGGCCGCTGCGCTGAGCCCACCGATGAGTGACCCTCCCCCACGCGCACCATTGGGCCCGTCTGTCACCCGCAACTTGCCGATTCCAACTCTGCTGACTGCGGGCAACGACCATGAGTCTTCACCCGACAACAGGGAAACCTGCTCCTGCAATGTCATGGCATCGACCAGCGCTTCGAGGTCCATGGTCATGTCCTCCTCGTTCAAGTCGTCAGTAGCGCGCATAATCTTGAGAATTCCAATGGTCTGTAGAGGCGAGCAAGACCTGCGCTCGCTCACGTGAGTGGTCAAGCTGGTCGCCTGCTGCGTTTCACCAGCATGAGGCTGAAAAGGCGTCAAGGTAGTCATGACCGAGAAGGCGGTTTGTCTGCCAGGTTTCCCCGCTCCGGCATCTACATCCGCAGTTCAGTGGCAGGATCAAATAGCGAGGCGCGCGCAGGTTCGATTCCGATGGTGATGCGATCTCCAGGAGCAACACGCGCCTGGCCGTCCATGCGGATATGAAACGGAATATCCTGCAATTGCGTATAGATCAGCGTATCGGAGCCCATGGGCTCCACCAGATCGACGGTGACTTCCCTACTGACCGGCGCGCTGCCGACCAGATCGCCGGTGATGACGTGTTCGGGTCGGATACCGATGATTGCCCCGCCCACGCGCGTTGACTGCTCTGCAAACTGGTAGCCTGAAAGAGGCAGTTCCAGATCCCCCCGCCGAAACCTGCCATTCGAGATCTCGCCATCGAGAAAATTCATCGATGGCGAACCGATGAAGTCAGCCACGTACAGGTTGCGAGGTCGGTTGTAGATTTCATCCGAAGTCCCCAACTGCATTATCTGACCCCCTTTCATGATGGCTATGCGATCCGCCAGGGTCATCGCTTCCACCTGGTCATGGGTGACATAGATCATGGTGTTCTCGAGCTGCTGGTGCAGACGCTTGATCTCGACCCGCAGATCGGCACGCAGCTTGGCATCCAGGTTCGACAACGGTTCATCGAACAGGAACACATCAACGTCACGCACCAGGGCGCGGCCAATGGCAACACGCTGTCGCTGACCACCCGACAGAGCCGCCGGCTTGCGCTTGAGCAGAGCTTCGATCTGCAGGACCTCTGAGGCGCGTTTCACCCGTTTGGCAATTTCGTCTTTCGGCATCTTCGCATTGCGAAGACCGAACGTGAGATTTCCCTCGACACTCATCTGAGGATAGAGCGCATACGACTGGAATACCATACCGATACCCCGCTCGGACGGCTCCGCCCAGGTGACGTTCCTGCCATTGATGTGAATCTGACCCGAGGTCGGTTCGAGCAATCCGGCGATGCAGTTGAGCAAGGTGGACTTGCCGCAACCCGATGATCCCAGCAAGACCAGGAACTCCCCTTTCGGGATGGTGAGATTCAGATCCTGCAATACCTTGACTGAAGAGAATTGCAGATCGAGGTGCTTGATTTCGACAGAGTTCATGGGTTCACCCTTTGACGGCGCCTGCGGCGATACCGCGTACGAATAATTTGCCGGATACGAAGTAGAGAATCAGTGGCACCGCGCCGGTCAGGAGCGTGGCGGCCATGTTGACGTTGTATTCCTTCACGCCCTGCACGGTGTTGACAATGTTGTTGAGTTGCACCGTCATGGGATAGTTTTCCGGCCGGGTATAGACGACCCCGAAAAGGAAATCATTCCAGATACCGGTAACTTGCAGAATCATTGCGACGACGAAGATCGGCAGCGACATGGGCAGCATGATCTGAAAGTAGATACGCCAGAACCCTGCGCCATCCACACGTGCCGCCTTGAACAGATCCACCGGAATCGAGGTGAAGTAATTGCGGAAGAGCAATGTCAGAATTGGCATGCCGAAGATGGAATGCACGATGACCAGACCAGTCAGCGAACCGTAGAGTCCTATCTCGCGCAGCAGAATGACAATCGGATAGATCAACACCTGGTAGGGAATGAATGCTCCGATGATCAGAATGGTGAAGAACAGGTTGGCACCCCGAAATCGCCAGTTGGCAAGGGCATAGCCATTGATCGACGCTATCGCGATCGATATCAGGGCGGAAGGGACGAGGATTTTCACCGAATTCCAGAAACCCCGCGACAAGTCATCGCAATTCAGACCGGTACAGGCTTCGGACCAGGCCTTGGTCCAGGGGGCAAAGGTGATATCGACAGGCAGGGAGAAGATGTTGCCCAGACGAATCTCGTCCATGTCCTTGAGCGAGGTGACCAGGTCCTTGAGCGAGGTGACCAGCATCACGTATAGCGGCAAAAGGTAGTAGGCCGATACCAGAATCAGAATGCCGTAGACAAGGATATTGCGACTCGACAGTATCCGCCTTGGTTTGGGCCCATCGGGCTCCAGCGAATCTTTCGACCTGGTTGCAGCCGGGTTCAGTGAGTTGGTGTCAGCCATGCTGTTTGCCTCCGAATTCCAGGTAAGCCCAGGGAATGATGATTACCACGACAGCCAGCAGCATCATGGTCGAGGCGGCGAAACCCTGGCCAAGATTCTGGCTGAGGAACATCATGTCGTAGACGTATTTGGCCGGCACCTCGGAGGACAGGCCGGGACCGCCGCCAGTCTGCGCCACAATCAGGTCATAGAGTTTGATGATTCCCGAGGTAATGATGACCAGTGTGGTGATGAACACGGGCCGCATCATCGGGATGATGATGAACAGATAGGTCTTCCATGCCGGAATGCCATCGACTCGCGATGCCTTCCAGACGTCTTCGTCGATGCCACGCAGCCCGGCGAGCATCAGACACATGACAAGCCCGGTACCCTGCCAGATGCCTGCGATCAGCACTCCATAGATCACGATATCCGGGTTGTAGAGCGGATCGAAGATGAAGTTCTCGAAACCCAGGCTGCGCACGATATTCTGCACGCCGAATTCCGGATTGAGTATCCACTGCCAGACCAGACCGGTGACGATGAAACTCAAGGCAAAGGGATACAACAGAATCGAACGAAAGGTGTTTTCGAATCGAACCTTCTGGTCGAGCAAGGCAGCCAGCAGGAATCCGATCACCAGCGACAGAATCAACGCCAGTATCCCGTATATCGCCAGATTCTCGATGGAAACAAGCCATCGCCGGCTGCCCCACAGACGCTCGTACTGAGCAAGCCCGACCCAGTTCGTGTTTGGCAGGAGACTCGAACTGGTGAACGAGTAGGTAATGGTCCAGATCGAGCATCCCAGGAAGACGACCATCGCGGTCAGTACCATGGGAATGGCTGCAATCCTGGACGCCATGTTCTTGAACATCCGGGGTGGTCTGGTGTCTGCATTCATGCTTCAGTCTCCGCCTGACGAAAGAGGATCAAGCGGGCCGATACGATGGCCCGCCCGCATCCCGGCTAGCGCTTATCGAGCGTCCGCAATGATGTCAACGAAGTACGACTGAACGTCGTCGACCGACATGCCCGGATCGTTGAAGAATTCCGAAAACAGGTCCTCTATCCGGGATCCCGTGTCAGGACTGACCAGCTGCGCAACATCGCTTACCGTGTTGCCAGCGGCCAGTATCTCGAGCCCTTTGCGCATGCAATCATTGGCCGCTTCCAGATCGACGTCACCGCGTACCGGCAGAGAGCCTTTCTTGAGGTTGAACGCTACCTGCGTGACGGGGTCCAGCATGGTTGCTGCAAGCACGTCCTGCGCTCTGGACTTGTCTTCATCATCCATGACTGGAAAGTAGAAGGCATCGCCCGACGTCGAGATGATCTCGTTCACACCCAGACCCGGCAGGCAGCTGTAATCCACGCCCGCTACCTGGCCGGCAACCTGGAACTCACCTTGCGCCCAGTCGCCCATGATCTGCCCACCGGCCTGTCCGGCAATGACCATATTGGTGGCCTGATTCCAGTCTTGCACTCTGGAATTCTTCGACATCTCCCGGGCGTTGGCTGCCGCCTCGAAGACTTTTCTCATCTCCGGCCCGGCTGCCACCTCGGCATCATGGTCGGCAAAGACGGTGTTGTAGACATCCTTGCCGGCGATCGCTACCAGCAGCACGTTGAACGCGCCAGCATTCTGCCAGGCTTGCTGGCCCATCGCCAGCGGAGTCTTTCCGGCTTTCTCCAGTGCAGAGGCAGCAGCGACGAATTCATCCCAGTTCGACGGTACCGGCACGCCTGCATCCTCGAATGCCTTGTGCGAGAGCCACAGCCACTGCCACGAATGAATGTTGATCGGCGCGCAATAGATGCGGCCTTCGAAGGTACAGGAGTCGATCAGTGACTGGGGATGAATCACATCTTTCCAGCCACCGGCCTCGGCAGCATCGGTCAGATCACGCATCAGGCCCGCCTGAACCAGCTCTTCGGCCTGACGACCATGATTGAATTGAGTTGCTGCCATGGGGTCTCCCCCGGTGATACGACTGATCATGATGGGTCTGGCGGTTCCCGCAGAGCCTGCAATGGCCCCATCAATCCACTGGTTGCCCGTTGCGTCGAACGCCCTGGCCAATTAGGCAACCGCTGCTGCCTCACCGCCGGATGTCCACCAGTGGGTTACTTCCAGATCCGTGGCACTGACAGCCGCCGCACCCACGAGGGTCGCAGCCCCCAGCAAAGTCGTTGAGAATTTCATCGTTTAGCACCTCCTAAAGCGTTGTAGGGCGAGTCTACAGCGCTTTAGAAACGATTTTCAATACATTTCCGAAATCAATGCATTATTATTCTGATGTCCATCAATCAGTCGCCCGATGGTGCTGATACCGAGGTAAAGCGCGGTACAAATGAATCAGGAAGCAAATGATGTATGCTGAAAGACATAGTGAATCGACAACACAACGAACCCGACTTGCCAGCTGACCTTTCGACGCGACCGACCCTCAAGACCATCTCGCGTCTCAGTGGATTCGCCGTACCCACGGTATCCCGAGCTCTCAAGGGCGCTCCTGACATCAGCCAGAAAACCAAGGAAACCGTGCGCCGGATTGCCGATGAAATAGGCTATGTACCGAACCGTGCCGGTGTACGTTTGAGCACAGGGAAGACGAACGTTGTCAGTCTGGTGATTTCCACCGAACACGATGTCATGAACCATACGGCGCGGCTCATTTCCGGCGTGGCGAGCGAACTGCGCGATACTCGCTACCACCTGAACGTCACGCCCTGGTTTTCCGGCAATGACGCAATGCACTCGGTACGCTATATCGTCGAATCCGGCTCGGCTGACGCCATCATTCTGAACGCGACAACCCCACGTGATCCACGCGTTGCCTATCTCATGGAAAAGCGATTTCCTTTCGCCACCCATGGTCGTACCGACTGGTCTGACAGTCACGCCTGGTTCGATTTCGACAATACCGCCTTTGGCCGTATCGGTATCTCACAGCTTGCCGCTCGCGGACGCAGCAACATCTTCGCCATACTGCCTCCCGCCGATCAGTTCTATAGCCGCTGCATGGCGGATGGTGCCCGGCAGGCTGCCCTGGAAACAGGCGTTACCCTGACGATCTGTGACAAGATCAACAGTGACCGCCCAGCACTTGAAATACGCAATCGTTTCGCTGAAGTGCTGGCCGAGGATCCGACCATTGACGGTATCTTTGCAGACTCGCCCGTGGCCAGTCTGACTGCGCTGGATGCGGTCAAATCCGCCCCATCTCGATCAGGCCGCAAGATCGAGATTTTCGGCAAGGAACTCATGCCGTTTGTCAGCCTGTTTCACGAGGAGTTTCTGTCAATGCCGGAGGATGTACGACGCGCAGGTCGGTTTCTCGCACGCGCTGTCTTGCAGGCCATTGAAGAGCCGGAACGACCACCGATGCAGGAACTGGAAGTTCCGGCGGACCGTTGGAATTCGCAGACGACGGCTTGAAACACGCGCCAGGCACAGCGATCGCAACAATGCTGCCTGCTTTCCTGGATACGCGTATCGGGAACCGGCCAGCCAGGCACTGATAAGAAGAGTCTCTGCCTCAGTTTGAGTACCTCAACGACCCCTCATCTGATCCCGTCGACGTGCTGACACGTGAAGTCAAGGCCTGGAATTATGAGTACGAACATAGAATTATCACTACCGACAGTCTTTACAACGTTGTTGGTCGCGTGACAGCTGTATGTATGCCTCGGCACTCATGTCAGCAACGGTCACCGAGATTTCT
The DNA here is from genome assembly GCF_052681095.1 of Granulosicoccus sp. 3-233. Classification (NCBI taxonomy): domain Bacteria; kingdom Pseudomonadati; phylum Pseudomonadota; class Gammaproteobacteria; order Chromatiales; family Granulosicoccaceae; genus Granulosicoccus; species Granulosicoccus sp. 3-233. The sequence continues at coordinate 786,019 of NZ_JBQYLE010000002.1, read as the reverse complement.
TTGATTCTATCAGTCTGAACGTGTCTGTCAGACAGACTCTTCTTAACAAGGTCAAACTAAAGGTGCATATGCTCGGCGATGACGGAAAACCATTAAGGTAATACAAGCCTAGACAAATCATAATCGCTGATACCACCACGGTGAACTTCATCGTGACAGACATTGCAAAGTGATATCAGATTTTCCACTGTATTTTCTCCACCATCGACATGGTGCTGTACGTGGTGAAGCTCTATTTGCGTTCGGTATTTATCTGACGCATCTGCGCTATTACGACTCCAGCCGCATGATCTGCAAGCAAACCTATCCCGCTCAAGCACTTTCACTTTCACAGGATCGGGAATGCTTCTGTCATGTACTTCCGCCTGCTTGTCCGCTTCTAGAAGATAGACGCCAATCGGCAATTCCGGCATACCAGTCCCACGAGTCAAGATAGGCCACCCTTGTTCTGTCCTCAATTCGCGCACACGACGCGCCCACTCCGTGCTCCCATTGGCTACGTAACGAAGTTCCTCTCCCGTGATCTCCTTACCCACGTTGCGACGGAAGAATTCAAGTATTTTTGCCTGCGCTCCCCCCTTACCTTTCCGGATCTCATTTGCAACATGCCAACGGTGGGCCCCTTCGAGATCTTGCCTGTCGCTGAGCAAGACATAAGAGTCCGTCGTTAAAGAATTCTTGTCACCCGCAAAAGACAGAGTACTGTCTTCTCTCTTCATTTCTACCAACGTGGTGCCGCTGGCAACGGCCCAGCCATGCTGCACCCTCAACTCGCGTATCCGGCGGCCATACTCACTGATGCCAGCCACCACCATCAGCTCATCACCCTGGAGAATTGTCTTGGGATACTTCAACAGATACGCAAGAATCCGACCTCTCGCTGAATCGGTGCTGTCATCTGTTATCAGCGAGCTTCCCAGATCGCGAAGTGTGTGATTGGCCGGTATCAAGGCCACTACCTGCGATCTCAGATCTTCGTCTTGCAGCTTGATCTCGAATTCCTCGATAAGTTGCAACAATTTCCTTCTAAGAACTTCCGGTGCATCACGACTAGATCGTCTGGCCATCTCAAGCTACCTGTGCAGCCCGCTTCTTGTTAGCTCTCTTTGCCACTCGATGACTCAGCAACTCATCAACGAACGTCGCCAGTGCATGTGCAAAGACAGGTGGCACAGCATTTCCAATTTGCTTGGCAACCTGAATCTTGGTGCCGCTGAACATGAATTCATCGGGGAACGTCATCAGTCTGGCGGCCTCTCTGTGTGAGATTGGGCGGTGTTCATCCGGGTGCAGGTATCTGCCTTTCTCTGGCTTGAAAAACTCGGTTCTGATAGTCACCGACGGTCGGTCCCACCAGAGACGACCGAACAGATCAGTACCTCCCGATGTCTTTCGTATCCAGCAGCCCGGGGTGATGTCCGGCCGATTCTTCTGCAGGTCAAATCGATTTCCACCTGGCGGAACAGCGCGGTATCGTTCTTTGCTCACGTCAGTGGGTGTCCGACCGAAATGTAGATCGAGCGGAGGCTTTTTTCCAGGGTTTATCTCGATCCCGCTTGTCCGGCTAGGCAAGTCCCCTATCGCATCGCGGACAGTCAACCAAGGAAGCGTAGACACGCCGTCACCACCCACACCATGAGTAGCACGAGGTGGAAAAGTTGGCAGTAGGTTCCTACCAAAATCGCTGACACGCACGCCAATCGCAATAGCTCTCTTTCGTGTTTGCGGCACGCCGTAGTCCGCCATGTTGAGCACAGCGGGGCTTAGCATATCGAAACCAAGTTCCAAGGCCCTGCGCGTAATGTCCTCGAACTCGGCACTCTTGAGCAATCCCTGTACATTTTCCATCACAAACACAGACGCCCCCGATCGCTCCACCACATCCATATACGGCTCCCACAAAGCACGTCTACGATCACCCGTGCGATTCTTGTTCAGAAGACTGAAACCTTGGCACGGTGGACCACCGATAACCACATCGGCTGAAGGGATATTATTCTGAGATACCCACTCTTCAATATCGCCCGCTACGCAATGCGGAGAATCCGGACAAAAGTTCTGGTTGTACGTGTCTACTGCAGGCTCGTCATTGTCAATGGCAAAGACGCTTCTGTAGCCACCATGGAACCTGTCATCGGCAAATCCGAGAGTCATTCCGCCCGCGCCACTAAAGAGATCAATGAGTGTGTGCTTTTTCGTCATGTTGGCATTGTACGGCAGAGGACGACACAAAGCACTTGCAAGACTAGAATTATACTGAGAATCCGTACAGTACAGCACATTCCTCCACTATCGTAAGCCCGCAGCCACAAGAAGTGTTTAGTACACCGCACACTCATACATCCTTACCAAGAGCAAATCCCAGCTGCATAAAACCTTGATACTGATCGCAAACTGGGCATCCATGCTGACCAACGTACGCCCGCCCATGTGAACATCGCTCGACATGAGCCGATATCTCCTAGCAATGTGCCCCCCTCATCCGCTGCACAAAGCCAAACCCCTCGCTGATGCCTCGCTGATGCCTCGCTGATGCCTCGCTGATGCCTCGCAAGTTCAGTGGGTGTCCTTGCCCGAGATCTTGTCAATCATCGCCCAAGACACCGGCACCACGCCCGCTACAGTTGGCCGATTACTACTGATGCTCAGGCTTCAAGCGCTGCGCCCCATGCGCATCAGTAGCGACACTCAAGTCGATATCGTTCGCGCTGATGAATCCGCTGCAGATCTTGGCACTGTCGGCATGGCCACCGCCAGTAACCTGCTTGACCCTCAATCTCACGTAGATCATGACTCTCGGGAAAGATTCCGAACAACTATTATTGAATGGCCTTTTGCCGCCATACTACATTGGCTCGACAACACCCTAGACGATGCTCTTCCTTTGGCCGAATGGCGTGATTGGGTTCCTCGGCACGGTCTACAACTAGAAGTAGAGAGCCTGCTAGAAGGAGCACCAACAAGTTCTGCGCAGTCCAACCCTGCGGCCCACAACATCACTCACTCATTAACACTCACCCCTGAAGAATTCGCTGAAATCACTGGTAAGTCACGAGGCTACGCGCAACGAACCCGACTCAATGAGCTAGGAATATCGTCGCGGCTACGCAGTGATGGGCGCATCATCGTCTTCCGGGACGATCTCACAAAAAACGCACAGGGCAAGAGCAAGGCCAAGCAGCATCCCAACTTTGGCGCTCTGGACTGATGCCCAAGCCGAGAAACCCCGAGAATAAAGGACTCCCCTCCCGTTGGCAGAAGCGGCACAACGCCTATTACTATCAGGTGCCACCTGGACGAGAAAGCCTATGGGAGGGTAAGAAGCTATTTAGGCTCGGTAGCACTCTGCCCGAAGCATACCGTGCGTGGTCATCTCGACTGGAAGAACTGGATACCGCCCGCACAGTCGAGCAACTGGCAGACCGTTACACACTCGAACATGTAACGACCCTTAGTCCCAAGACCCAAGAGTCATACCGCCCTGCCATTGCCCGCATTCGCGCAGTGTTCGGAAACATGGACACAATCGACATCGAGCCGCACCACTGCAACACCTACTTCGACCGAGTCAAGCGCAAGCACTCGCTGGCAACAGCAAGAACCGACATTGGAGTCTTGCGAAGCATGCTCTCGCAGGGGTTGCGCTGGGGCATTATCCGCAGCCACCCAATGGCGGGTCTTCGTTTCGAGCGCCTCGCGGCCGCCACCGACGAAGTACACCAATGGCAGATTGACGCGATGCTATCGATCGAGCCAGACACACGGGCCGTACTTGTTGGTCAGCTATACACGAGGCTGAAACTCATGCTGGGGCTACGCCGTGGCGACATGCTCCGCCTCCAGTTCAGTGACTTCGACAGCGAGGGGCTTCGTGTGACCCTACACATGACGCAGCACACGTCAGGTGTGAGGTTATTCGTACCTTTCAACGACCCCGAGTCAGGCGAAACCTTCGATGAATTTATAACCCTGCTTGAGGAGATCAAAGCCATACCGCCAAAACGATCTGGCAGCCGCTATTTGTTCTGCACCCAAGGTGGAGAAGGCTTCATTGATGAAGAAACCGGCAGAGCAGACGGATTCGATTCTCTCTGGCGCCGGTTCATGAGCAAAGTCATCGAACAGACTGAAGTCGCCACACGGATCAAGGAGAAATCGCTCAGAGCATTTATGGCAGACGAGTCTGGCACCCTTGAACAGGCAGCCCATCGATTGGGGCAAAGCAACACAGCAACCACCGAGAGGCACTATCGCAAGCGTCCGCGGGTAGTGTTGCCGTTGAGGCCGTCAGGGGCAAACGAAACCACTATTCCTTGAATCTATAGGACAATCCAGATTCTATAGGACAACTATATTGGTTCGTCACTCAGCGATGTATCGTAAATCACTGGTTTTAAAGAAAAAAATGGCGCGCCCGGAAGGATTCGAACCTCCGACCACCTGGTTCGAAGCCAGGTACTCTATCCAACTGAGCTACGGGCGCAGCACATACTCGTGCGTCGTTGCCGAGTGCGCGTAGTATACGATGTTGAACTTTATCTAGTCGAGCACTATCTGTAACTTTCGGCCATTTGGCCAATTTTTTTTCATCAACCAGGAACACGGCAGCACCATGAAATCACTGAAGACTCTGGCGAAGACAACCACACTGGCTGTCGCACTGGCCACCACCACAGCATTCGGCAATGCCTCTGCTGCTGATCTGAGTGCCGTACCCAGCGGCAGCTACACCGTCGATCCCACTCATGCATTCATTGATTTCACCTACAGCCATCTGGGTCTTTCCAATCCGACCCTGAGCTTTGACGATTTCTCCATCGACCTGAATCTGGACAGCGAAGATGCCACCAAGTCCATGATTCTGGTGGAAATTGACGCAGCCAGCGTTCTCACCGGCTCCGCCATTTTCAAGGAACACCTGACCGGTGGTGACTGGTTCGATGTCGCCCAATACCCCAATATCCTGTTTCAGTCCACGACGATCACGGCCGCCGACGACGGCAGCTATACCGTGGTTGGCGATCTGACCATCAAGGATGTCACCAAGCCTGTCACTCTGAACGTCACCGTCAACGCCGCCATGGATCACCCCATGACCGGCAAGCCGGTTGTCGGCATTGGTGCCACCGGGGAACTTCTGCGTTCCGATTTCGGACTAGGTGCGTTTGCACCCAATGTGAGTGATGAAGTGCAGCTGACCATCACTGCCGAGCTCAACAAGGAACAGTAATCTGCGAGGCAGATTTCAAGACCGTCATACAGGGTTTCAGACATGGGTCGTTCCATCGAACAGCGATACGGTGATACCGCTGTCATCTTTCACTGGCTGATAGCACTGCTCATCATCGGCTTGCTGGCCATCGGCAAATACATGAGCTCGCTTGATGAGAACGACCCTGTTCGTTACGCATTGACACAGTGGCACAAGAGCTTCGGCATCACGGTGCTGTTGCTCTCCCTGCTGCGCCTGGCCTGGCGGTTCACCCACAAGCCACCGCCCGAGCTGGATTCCATCCCGAACTGGCAGCAACGGGCTGCCTCCCTCGCCCATGGCCTTCTCTATGTGCTGATGATCGCCATTCCATTGACTGGCTGGATCATGGTGTCAGCCTCACCCCTGAATCTCGATACAGTGCTGTTCAATGTCATCGAGTGGCCACATCTGCCCCCCTTCGCATCGCTGGAGAATCGCGAATCCATCGCTCACAGCTTCCACGACTATCACGAGATAGCCGCGAATCTGCTGATTCTCATCTTGCTGGCTCACATCGGCGCCGCCTTGAAACACCACTGGCTCGACAAGGACGGTACTCTGCTTCGCATGCTGCCGGAACCCGGCTCCACAAGCTTTCGATGCAAGTCGGCTCTGCTGGCCGCCACTCTGGTGACAGCCGGTGGAGCGCTGTACATCTCGGCCAATGCCGACAACCAGGCCGCCTTGCTGGCAGCCGGAGACAGTGAGGTCAGCTTCCTGGCCGATGTCGCCGGCGAACAGACACCCGGCGTTTTTTCGGACACCACGGTCGAGGCACTGATCGACGCAGACAACCCCTCAGCCAGCACCATCGTGGCGCGTGTCCGTACTGCGTCGGTGTCCAGTGACAATCTTCAGGTGGCAGGCTCACTCCCCGAGCCCGAGTGGTTCGCCGCAGAGACGCATCCCGAGGCGCTGTTCGAGTCCACGAGCATTGCCTCTGCAGACGATGGCAGCCTGCTCGTCAGCGGCTATCTCACCATCAAGGAGACGACGCAGGAAATATCTTTCCCCATGTCCCTGTCTACCGAAGAGGACAGACAGGTCGCTCGTGGTGAATTCACGATTGACCGACGGGAATTCGACATCGGCATGGAGAGCCAGCAAAGCGATGATTTCGTCGGCTACCCGGTGCTGATCAGGTTCCGCTTCGACATTGCCGAAGCCGATGCCTAGACACCGTCCACTGAACTGGTCCGGAGCACGGTTGATCACCCCGGTCAGCTTATCCGATCAAGGATAGCATTCGCCCAGTTTGCGATAAGCTCCTGCTCAGTACAAACTCCTTGGCGATTCACCTGTGACGGTACGGGCCTATTCCGAGTAGAATTCTGCTCTTCCGCCATCATCAGGAGATCCACGCCTTGTCAATCAAGAAAATTCTTGTTGCCAATCGATCCGAGATTGCTATCAGGATCTTCCGAGCAGCCAACGAGCTGGGCATCAAGACCGTGGCAATCTGGGCGGAAGAGGACAAGCTGGCCCTGCACCGCTTCAAGGCCGATGAAGCCTACCAGGTAGGCGCGGGCCCGCATCTGGATCAGACCATGGGCCCCATCGAGTCCTACCTGTCCATCGATGAGGTGCTGCGGGTTGCAAGACTCTCCGGTGCCGACGCCATTCACCCCGGTTACGGTCTGCTGTCCGAAAGTCCCGAATTCGTGGACGCCTGCGATGCTGCCGGCATCACCTTCATCGGCCCCCGGGCCGACACCATGCGCCGCCTGGGCAACAAGGTGGCAGCACGCAACCTGGCTATCGAAGCGGGCGTGCCGGTTGTCCCGGCAACCGATCCTCTGCCTGACGATCTGCCCACCATCAAGAAAATGGCGGCAGACATCGGCTACCCCATCATGCTCAAGGCCTCCTGGGGCGGTGGTGGACGCGGCATGCGCACCATTCGCAGCGAAGAGGATCTCGACAAGGAAGCCAATGAGGCCCGGCGCGAAGCCCGTGCAGCATTCGGCAAGGACGAGATCTACCTCGAGAAGCTGGTAGAACGCGCCCGACACGTGGAAGCACAGATTCTGGGCGACACCCACGGCAATGCGGTACACCTGTTCGAACGCGACTGCACCGTGCAACGGCGCAACCAGAAAGTGGTCGAACGCGCACCGGCACCGTATCTGAACTCAGAACAACGGCAGGAACTGAGCGAATACGCCCTGAAAATTGCCAATGCCACCAACTACGTGGGCGCTGGCACCATCGAATTCCTGATGGACATGGACACGGGATCGTTCTACTTCATTGAAGTGAATCCACGGGTTCAGGTGGAACACACGGTTACCGAAGAAGTCACGGGTATCGACATCATCAAGGCACAGATCCATCTGGTGGAGGGTGCGGTTATCGGAACCCCTGAATCCGGCGTTCCTCCGCAGGATCAGATTCGCCTGAACGGTCATGCCATGCAGTGCCGTATCACGACCGAAGATCCCGAGCAGAACTTCGTACCGGATTACGGTCGCATCACAGCCTATCGTGGCGCCTCTGGCTTCGGTATCCGGCTCGACGGTGGAACCGCCTACTCCGGCGCCATCATCAACCGCTTCTATGATCCCCTGCTGGAAAAGGTGACGGCCTGGGCGCCGACGTCCGATGAGGTCATCAAGCGTATGGATCGCGCACTGCGCGAGTTCCGCATCCGCGGAGTAGCCACCAACCTGACCTTTCTCGAAAACGTCATCGGCCACCCGAAATTTCTCGATAACAGCTACACCACCCGCTTCATCGACACCACCCCCGAACTGTTCGAGCAGGTACAGCGCAAGGACAGGGCTACCAAATTGCTGCAGTACATTGCCGATGTCACTGTCAACGGTCATCCGGAAGCGCGTGATCGCCCACGACCCAGGGCCGACGCCCTGCCGCCACAAGTGCCCTTCTTCGATACGGAAATCACACCGGGAACCAAGAATCGTCTGGATGAGCATGGCCCGGAAGCCTTCAGCAAGTGGTTGCGCGACACCCCGCAAGTCATGGTTACCGACACCACCATGCGTGACTCGCATCAGTCACTGCTGGCCACGCGCATGCGAACCAAGGACATCGTTGCCATAGCCGATGCCTACGCGCATGGTTTGCCGCAGCTGTTGTCACTGGAATGCTGGGGCGGCGCCACCTTCGACGTCAGTATGCGCTTTCTCACGGAAGACCCCTGGGAGCGTCTGGCGATGATTCGCGAGCGTGCCCCGAACATCCTGTTGCAGGCTCTGTTTCGCGGCGCCAACGGTGTCGGCTATACCAACTACCCCGACAATGTCGTTCAGCATTTCATTCGCCAGGCGGCGCGTTCCGGGGTCGATCTGTTCCGCGTCTTCGATTGCTTCAACTGGGTCGACAACATGCGCGTGAGCATGGATGCCGTGCTCGAGGAAGGCAAGCTGTGTGAAGCCACCATCTGCTACACCGGCGACATGCTGGACGCTGCACGGCCAAAGTATCAGCTCAAATACTACCTGGACATGGCCCGCGAGATCGAAAAGGCCGGTGCGCACATCCTGTGTATCAAGGACATGGCAGGCCTCATGAAGCCTGCTGCAGCTACCGTACTGTTCAAGGCATTGCGCGAAGAGATTTCATTGCCGGTACATTTTCACACGCATGACACCTCCGGTATTTCGGCTGCGACCGTGCTGGCAGCGGTTGACGCCGGAGTCGATGCCATCGATGCGGCCATGGATGCACTCTCCGGCAATACCTCACAGCCTTGCCTGGGATCCATCGTGGCAGCCCTGCGCGGCACCGAACGTGATACCGGACTGAGCCGCGAGACCATCGAACAGATCTCCTTCTACTGGGAGGCCGTACGCAACAAGTACGCGGCCTTCGAAAGCGATCTCAAGGGGCCGGCCTCGGAAGTCTATCTGCATGAAATGCCCGGTGGCCAGTTCACCAATCTGAAAGAGCAGGCTCGCTCCATGGGGCTGGAGTTGCGTTGGCACGAAGTGGCTCGCGCCTACAGCGACGTCAACCAGATGTTTGGGGATGTGGTCAAGGTCACCCCTTCATCGAAGGTTGTTGGTGACATGGCTCTGATGATGATCAGTCAGGACCTGACCATCAAGGATGTCGAGAATCCGGCAAAGGATATTGCCTTTCCCGATTCTGTCGTCTCCATGATGCGTGGCGAACTCAGTCAGATGCCGGGGGGGTTCCCCGAAGGCATCCAGAAAAAGGTACTCAAGGGAGAGAAACCACTGGACGGCCGTGCCAGTGCAGAAATGGAGCCCGCCGATCTGGACGCCATTCGCTCCAGGCTGACCGAGCTGCTGAACCGCCAGCCATCGGAGAACGAACTGGCCTCCTACAATATGTACCCCAAGGTGTTTACCGATTTCGCTGCCACACAAAGCATGTATGGCCCTACCAGCGTATTGCCGACACCCGTCTATTTCTACGGTCTGAAGGTAGGCGACGAGATATTCGTCGAAATCGAAAAAGGCAAGACGCTGGTCATTCGCTGTTCTGCCATCGGTGACGTCAACGACCAGGGCATGGTACGGGTGTTCTTCGAGCTCAATGGTCAGCCCCGGTCCATTGCCGTGCCAGACAGACTGCATGGTGCCGCCGGTGCAATGGCGCGACCCAAGGCCGAAGCGGGCAATGCCGAGCATGTCGGCGCACCAATGCCGGGGGTTGTCTCGACGGTCAACGTGAAAGCCGGCCAGTCGGTTGAAACCGGCGACATCCTGCTCTCCATCGAAGCCATGAAAATGGAAACCGCCATCTACAGCGAAGTGGACGGCGTTGTTGAAGAGCTACTCGTCAAGGCAGGCGATCAGATAGACGCAAAGGACCTGATGGTCCGCATCGTTGCCGGCGACTGAGCCGGCATTACTGACACTCCCGTGCTGCATCGCAAGATCAGCCGGGAGTGGCTTCAGCGTATACCGGGGCGAAGGACCCCGGAGCAGTCAGTCCACTGAAGGCAGTTCAATCCTCGTACAGGTCGTCGTCCTCACCATCGAGATCGACGTCCAGCCAACCGTCTTCATCATCGGCAAAAAGCCTGGGGGCCGACTTCTTCATCGTCGCCTTGTGGGCGGCCTTCTTGTGCCTGGTGGGAGTGCGAATCTCCCCGTAGTAATAAAGCTCATCCAGCTGTTCATCAGACAGCTTGTCGTAGTTGGGTTCAGCAAAGTAATCATCATCGCTGAAACGGTCTGCCATTCGTTTTCCCATCTGCTTCTACCTCTACTTTCCACCAAGTTGCCAGGACGATCCCGTACCGCGAATTTGCGGCCACCGGCCGGTCGGTATCAAGTACTTTTTCGGTCCGATTTGCCTGAATGAGACATGCATGGCGCTTGCGGATAACTACACCCCCCCTCAGGCCAGGCGACGCAGAAATTCGGCCACCAGTCGCTCGTACAACGCCATGCCCAGATGCTTGTCCTCGACCCCCGCATCCACACTCGGGTTGTCATTGACCTCGATGACGACCACATCATCACCCCGTTGTTTCAGGTCCACGCCATAGAAACCATTGCCGATCAGACGCGTGGCCTCTACAGCAACGCGTGTGACCTCCTCCGGCACATCCTCGACGGCCATCGTACGAAAATTGCCCGATGAAACGCGACCGTCGGAGGCATGTTCATAAATCTGCCAGTGGCCACGGCTCATGAAGTACTGGCAGGCGAACAACGGCTCTCCATTGATGACTCCAATTCGCCAATCGAAGTCGGTCGGGTAGAATTCCTGAGCCAGAATCAAGGCTGAGCGGGAAAAGAAGTCCTTTGCGATGGCCTTGAGAGAAGTCATGTCGCTGGCCTTCTTCACACCAACCGAAAACGCGCCATCGGGAATCTTCAGGACCAGCGGGAACGAGAGTTCTTCTGCCGCAAGTTCCAGGCAATCCGTCTGATGACGATTCAGTACACGGGTGCGCGGCGTGGCAATGTCGTTCACCTGCAACAGATTCGCCAGGTAGATCTTGTTGGTGCAGCGCAAGATGGATTGGGTGTCATCGATGACCACGCAACCCAGGGATTCGGCCCGCTTGGCAAAGCGATAGGTGTGGTTATCGATACTGGTGGTTGCGCGAATGAACAAGGCGTCATATTCGGCCAGCCGCGAAAAGTCCTTGCGGGTAATCAGATCGACATCCAGACCCGCCGCACGTGCCGCCTTTTCGAATCGTTTCAGTGCTCGGCCATCCGACGGCGGCATCTTCTCGTCCGGATCCACCAGAATGGCCAGATCGTGCCGATAGCGGCGGCGGCTTTTCGGCTTGCGCCAGATATTGCGGCTGAAACGGTCCAGCGCATCCGCGAACTCGGTCTGCTCCTGCTCGTTCAGCGAGTTGATGCCGCGCATGCGCAAGCGACTGATGTACCAGCGATCCCGCCGCCGGAACTGCACTTCCAGAATGGGACAGGGAAATTCATCGAACAGCACCCTGGCCAGTGACTTCAGATCGGGATCGCTCGTTTTTCCGAAGAATATGCGACAGCTGTATTCCTGCATGTCCTCCCCGGCGAGCCGGTCCCCCAGGCGTTCCAGAGCGACTCCCGCAGCATCCAGATCCAGCAGATACAGAGACTTGCTGCTCAGGCTGTTGATGGTTCGTATGGATGGAATGACCTGCTGACCCCGTGACTCCGCCAGCAATGAGCAATAATATCCGTGACTCAGGTAGCGATAACTGCGACAAAGGTTCAGAATCACGCGCTGGGCCTGGGGCCCTTCCCGAGCAGCCAGGTATGCGTCGACTGACGTGACATCCTGGCTGGGATAATATGGCTTCCAGTCATCGGCGTCACTGATGACAATGGATATTCTGGGCATTATTGAACGCGATCCTGAGAGTAGATGAAAAGCACGGAATGGCGGCTTTGCGCAAGCCGATAGAACTGCGTAGTGATAGCACGTCGCGCTATTCTGCACCGAACCGAACCTGTCCATGAGCGCCATTTCATGCCCGGAAACGACACCGGAACGAGTAATACGTACCGCAACCACTGACGATATCGATCGCCTGGTGGAGCTGGAATCGCTGTGCTTCACCAGTGACCGTATCAGCCGACGCCAGTTTCGCTGGATGATCACGCGTGCCAACGCCGAACTGAGACTCTGCGAATCGGCCGGTCAGCTGCTGGGCTATGTGCTCGTGCTGTTTCACAAGGGAACATCGCTGGCGCGGCTCTATTCCCTGGCCATCTCACCGGCACATCAGGGTCAGGGCATCGGTCGCCAGCTGCTGAACGAGGCCGAGAGACTGTCCGAGGCACACCGCTGCGTCTACCTGCGACTCGAGGTTGATCCACGCAACCATACGGCCGTGGCGCTCTATGAAAGCCAGGGCTTTCAACAATTCGGTACCCGCGAAGACTACTATCAGGATCATGCCGACGCACGGCTGTACCAGAAACGGACGCTGCACACACCGCCGCTTGTTGCCTGCCAGGTTCCCTATTATGAGCAAACGCTGGACTTCACCTGCGGTCCGGCCTCGCTGATCATGGCCATGCGTGCCTTGCAACCGTCCCTGCCCGCCGACCGAACCCTGGAAGTGCAACTCTGGCGGGAGGCGACCACGATCTACATGACCTCGGGGCATGGCGGCTGTTCACCCTACGGGCTGGCACTGGCGGCCCACCGGCGCGGCTTTCAGGCACGCCTGCTGGTCAATGATGACGGCCCCATGTTTCTGGATGGCGTGCGACGCAGCGACAAGAAAGCCGTCATGGAGCTGGTTCACGCCGATTTCGTCTCGCAGATAGCCGGCACCGACATTCAGGTACGCTGTGCCGACTTCAGCACGCAGGACCTTGTCACCGCATTGTCACACGGCTGTGTCCCACTAGTGCTTATCAGCTCCTGGCGATTCAACGACAACAAGGCCCCGCACTGGGTGGTACTGGTGGCGGCCGATGACACCTTCGTATACCTGCATGACCCTGACGTGGACACTCAGTTGAGCAAGGCTCCGGGCGATACATTGTCGGTACCCGTGCGCATTGACAGCTTTGACCGTATGATTCGCTTTGGACAATCCAGAATGCAGGCCGCACTGTGCCTGTGCCCACCCGCTAATGAGCCCCCCAGCAACAATGACTAAAGAAGGTGATCAGGCTTTCCGTGCCACCACCAACAAGGAACGATGGCCCGATGCCGCCTATGCCGGCGCATTGAGCTACCTCAGACGGCGCTACAGCCGCGATCTGGAAGGCGTTGATGTCGTGGTCAGCGGCATCCCCTACGACTGTGCCGTTACCTACCGTTCTGGTTGTCGGCTGGGCCCTCGCGCCATTCGAGCGGCATCCGTGCAATTGGCCGAGCTGCTTTCCTTTCCGTTCGGCTTCGATCCCTTCGACACGCTGTCCGTGATCGACTATGGCGACTGTCTGGTCGATCCGCACCATCCGGACACGGTCATCAACGACATTGCCGACCATGCCGCCCATATCATTGCATCCGGTGCGCTTATGCTGACCTTCGGTGGCGATCACTTCACCACCTACCCTCTGCTCAAGGCCCATGCCGAGAAGTACGGACCGATCGCCCTGGTGCAGTTCGATGCGCACTGCGATACCTGGGAAGATGACGGCAAGCAGCTGGATCACGGCACCATGTTCACCCGTGCCGTCGCCGATGGCATCGTGGATCCGTCGCGCTCCACGCAGGTCGGACTGCGAACCTTCAACGATCACGACGCCGGGTTCGAGATACTGACGTCCCCCTGGATTCACCGCAACGGTATCGATGAGGCCCTGAAAGTGGTGATCGAGCGCGCTGGCGATCAACCGGTGTATCTGTCGTTCGATATCGATGGACTGGACCCGGCTTTTGCTCCGGGCACCGGCACCCCGGTTGCCGGCGGGCTGAGCAGCTGGCAGGCCCTGGAATTCGTTCGCGGGCTGGAACCTCTGCACCTGATCGGCATGGACGTGGTCGAAGTGTCCCCCGCCTACGATCATGCGGAAATCACCGCCCTGGCTGCCGCTACCGTGGCCCATGACTGGCTATGCGTGCTGGCCAGCCAGCGCGGCGCCGTTCGTCGAGGCATCGGCCGACTATGAGCAAGGAAGACACGATGACTGACAGCAACACAGGCTGGACGGTACAGGACTCGGCCGAGCGCTACGGCATCAATGAATGGGGCGCCGGGTATTTCAGTGTCGGTGACAACGGCCATGTGGTCATTACCGATCCTGACAATCCCGATGGTCCACGCGTATCGCTGCTGACAGTCATGGAAGGTCTGCGCGAACGCGGACTGGAGGCACCGGTGCTGCTGCGCATCGAGAACATTCTCGACCACCGTATCAAGGTGATCAACGAAGCCTTCACGCGAGCAATGCAGGATGCCGGCTATCTCAACCGCTATCGTGGCGTCTTTCCCATCAAGGTCAATCAGCAACGCCATGTCATCGAAGAGATCGCGCGTGCCGGCAAGGCCTTCAATCATGGTTTCGAAGCCGGCAGCAAGGCTGAACTGCTCATCGCCATGGCGTCTCTGGAGAGTCATGCCAGTCCGATCATCTGCAACGGTTTCAAGGATGCAGAATTCATTCAGCTGGGCCTGTATGCACGAAAACTCGGTATCGACTGCTTCTTCGTGGTGGAAAACCCGACCGAGGCGCGCATCATCATCGAACAGAGCCGCCTGCTGGATATTCGTCCTCTGATTGGCGTGCGGGTGAAGCTCTCCACTCGCGTTGATGGACACTGGCAGGAGGACAGCGGCGACCGCAGTATCTTCGGCCTGTCCACCACCCGACTGCTGGAAGTGGTAGACCTGCTCAAGGAAGCAGACATGCTCGATTGCCTGAAACTGCTGCATGCCCATATCGGTTCACAGATTCCCAACATCATGAACGTGCGCGCCGGAGTCTCGGAGGCCTGTCGCTACTATGCCGACCTGGTGCGTGAAGGCGCCCCCATGGGACACATCGACATGGGCGGTGGCCTTGCGGTGGATTACGATGGCAGCCAGAGCAACTGGACGCACAGCATGAACTACCAGCTGAATGAGTACTGTGCAGATATCGTCGACAGCATCATGGAAGTGCTGGACCCGATGGAGATTTCCCACCCAGAGCTCATCACCGAATCCGGGCGTGCCACGGTTGCATATTCATCCGTACTGCTGTTCGATATTCTGGATGTCACCGATAGCAATCCGCTGCCGAACGAGCTGCTGAAGCAGCAGGCCGAGTGGCAGGATCCCAGTGCCGACATCGACGAGCCCAGAGCGCTGGGCGATGACCCGCAGATCTCGCGATTGATCGAGGTCCGGGATATCGTCAACCCGAGCAATCTGCAGGAATGCTTCAACGACGCCAATTTCTATCGTGAGGAACTGCGAGATCGTTTTCGCCGTGGCCATTGCACCTTGCGGGCAATGTCGCTGGCTGACAATACCTATCTGCAGATCATCGCCCGGATACGCGAAGAGTTGCCCAATGCCGCCAGGGTGCCCGCCGTACTGCAGGACCTCTCGGAGAGTACCTCCGATATCTACTATGGCAATTTCAGCATTTTCCAGTCGTTGCCGGATACCTGGGCGATCGATCAGGTCTTTCCGATCACCCCCATTCATCGTCTGGACGAGGAGCCGAACCGTACGGCCTTCATTGCCGACATCACCTGTGACAGTGATGGCAAGATTGACCATTTCGCCGATCCCGGTGGCCAGTACCCGACACTGCCATTGCACCAAGTGCGCAAGGGCGAGGACTATTTTCTGGCCGTGTTCCTGGTAGGCGCCTATCAGGAAACGCTGGGAGACTTGCACAATCTGTTCGGTGATACCAACGTTGCCAGTATCCGGGTTCGCGACGACGGATCAATCCATTTCGAGCGCGAATTGCACGGCGACACCATTGCCGATGTCCTGAGCTACGTCGAATACCAGCCGGCCAGCCTGCTGGAATCCTTCCGTCATGTTGCAGAACGAGCCGTTCGTTCGGGCCACCTGACAGTGACCGAACGACGCACCATCGTGAAGAGTTTTACCGAGAGTCTCGCCGGTTACACGTATTATGAGAACATCTAGATTTCACGGTTGCCTTCCCGGCACCCAACACCTAACAATCAATCAGGAGTCAGCATGTCCAAGGTTGTAATAATAGGCGCAGGCGGTGTCGGCGGCGTAGTCGCTCACAAATGCGCTCAACTCGCAGACGTTTTCCATGACATCGTGCTGGCCAGTCGCACCGTGTCCAAATGCGATGCCATTGCCGCGCAACTGGATCGTCCCATTCGCACGGCCAGTGTCGATGCCGATGATGTGCCCGCCATGGTCGAATTTCTCAAGGCGGAGAAACCCGATCTACTGATCAACGTCGCACTGCCGTATCAGGATCTGCACCTGATGGATGCCTGTCTGGAGGCCGGTGTGCATTACATGGATACAGCCAACTATGAGCCACCTGATGATGCCAGGTTCGAGTATCACTGGCAGTGGGCCTACCAGGACAAGTTCAAGGAAGCAGGTCTGATGGCACTGCTGGGCTGCGGATTCGATCCGGGCGTCACCGGTATCTTCACGGCTCACGCCAGGAAGCATCACTTCGACCGTATCGACTACCTGGACATCATCGACTGCAATGCCGGTGACCACGGCCAACCGTTTGCAACCAACTTCAATCCGGAAATCAATATCCGCGAAGTATCGGCCAAGGGACGGTACTGGGAAAACGGTGCCTGGCAGGAAACCGACCCATTGTCAGTTCGTCATGTCTTCGACTTTCCGGAAGGCATTGGCGAAATGCCCATGTACCTGATGTACCACGAAGAGCTGGAGTCGCTGACCAAGCACCTGCCGGAAATCAAGCGTGCACGCTTCTGGATGACCTTCTCGGACAACTATCTGAAGCACCTGGAAGTGCTGGAAAACGTCGGCATGACGCGCATCGATCCCGTCGAGTTCAATGGTCAGGAAATCGTGCCATTGCAGTTCCTGAAGGCTTTGCTGCCTGATCCCTCCAGCCTGGGTCCACTGACCAAGGGCAAGACCTGCATTGGTTGCCTCATTCGTGGTGAGAAGGACGGCAAACCCAGACAGTACTACATCTACAACATCAGTGACCATGAAGCCTGCTATGCCGAGGTGCAGTCACAGGCCATCTCCTACACCACCGGTGTGCCTGCCATGATCGGTGCCAAGATGATGCTGGAAGGTCACTGGATGCAACCGGGTGTCTGGAATGTAGAGCAGCTGGACCCCGATCCGTTCATGGCCGATCTGAACAAGTACGGTCTACCCTGGGTCGAGACGACACCGGAATCGGTCAGCCTCGACTGACGCGATGTCGCAAGGCAGGTTCACACGCGTGACGGGTGAACCTGCCCCGACTTCCAGAGCCCTACACGGACAAGCTTCCCACCTTGACAGACAATCCCTTCCTCAAATTCGACAGCCGACGCGTGCCATCACCCTGTTTCGTGGTGGACAAGGCTGGTATCGAAGCCAATCTGGCCATCCTGAAACACGTTGCCGATGAAAGTGGTGCGCATGTACTCTCTGCGTTGAAGGCATTTTCCATGTGGCATCTGGCGCCGCTTGTATCGCAATACCTGCACGGCATCTGTGCCAGCGGTGTTCACGAAGCGCGTCTGGGTCGAGACTACTACGACGGCGAAGTCCACGTGTTTTCGGCGGCCTACTCGCCCAGCGACATGCGCGAGCTGTTACTGCTTGCCGATCACCTGGTATTCAACTCCTTCAACCAGTGGCGCCGCTTTCGGGATGACGTCAAGGCGGAACAGAAGCAGCGCCCACAGCTGAAGGCAGGCCTGCGAATCAACCCGGAGCACTCCGAGGGTACAACCCCCATCTATGATCCCTGTGCACCGGGTTCGCGGCTTGGTATCGCGCGGGCCCAGTTCGAACCCGACGAGTTGGACGGCATCAGCGGCCTGCACTTTCACACGCTTTGCGAGCAGGATGTACCGCCTCTGGCTCGTACCCTGGCAGCAGTTGAAGCCGGTTTCGGCGATGTACTGCCGCAGATGGAATGGGTGAATTTCGGTGGCGGCCATCTGATTACCGAACCCGGTTATCAGGTGGAGGAACTCATTCGTCTCATCCGTGAATTCTCGGCACGTCATCAGGTGCAGGTGTACCTGGAACCTGGCGAGGCCGTGGCCATCCATACCGGCGTGCTGGTCTGTGAAGTGCTAGACATTGCCGAGACCGAATTTCAGCAGACCATCCTCGACACCTCCGCGACCTGCCATATGCCCGACACGCTGGAGATGCCCTATCGACCTCATGTACTCGGTTCGGGAAAACCCGGAGAACTGGCGCACACTTACCGACTGGGCGGCATGACCTGCCTGGCAGGAGACGTGATTGGCGACTACAGCTTCGAACGTCCGCTGAAAATCGGCGATCGTCTGGCATTCGACGACATGTCGCACTACACCATGGTCAAGACCAGTACCTTCAATGGCATTCCGCTGCCAGCGATCGCTGTCTGGGATTCACGCACCGACGAACTGGAAATCGTCCGTGAATTCGGTTACGAGGATTTTCGCCAGCGTTTGTCCTGATCGCACCGTTACATCCTTGCGTTCAGATATCCGCATCCGCCGCCGCTAACAGGGCGTGGATGTGCATGAGTTGCATGCCTCGCGTAACCCCTGGCCTGGCAAAGAGTCGATATACCGCCGCTTGATCGAGGCAGTTGCCCGATCAAGCCGGATGCAATGGCGCTGTTGCCAGATCTCACCGACCCGACAGCTGTCGACCGGCTCTGGCAAATGGCATGAAAGACAAGTTGAACAACCGCCCGCAAAGGCAGAATGATGCGTTCCGGCTGGAAGCTCTGGAGCCGCGCCTCCTGTTCTCCGCCGATGCTGCCAGCCTCTTCGCCACCACCGATATTCTGGCTGCCCACGAGACATCCGCCGGCAATCTGCTGAGTACTGTCGAATCGCAAGCCGCCAACAGTGCCTCCACAAGCGCATTGGAACACAGCGAGTCCCCGGCTGTAGAACTCGTCATCATCGATCGTGGGGTGGACAATGCGGAATGGATCGCACAGCAACTGTCCGTCGAGAACGACAGTGAGCGTGCCGTGCATTTCATCGATTCGCAATCCGATGGTGTGGATCAGATCAGCTCGGTACTGGATCAGTACCAGAATGTGACCAGCGTTCGCCTGTTTTCGCATGGTGGCGACGCCAGACTGCAGCTGGGCAATACGACGCTGGACATGAATGAACTGTTGCAGCGAGCCGAACAGGTCAATCAATGGTCGACGTCACTGAGTCAAGGTGCCGACATTCTCATCTATGGCTGTGACCTGGCGAGCTCTGTTGAAGGTCAGGCCTTCACATCCTTGTTCGGCGAGTTGACTCAGGCCGACATTGCAGCATCAGACGATCTGTCCGGCAACGCGGCGCTGGGCGGCGACTGGAGTCTTGAATTTCGTGCTGGCCTGATCGACACGGAAACCGACACCACCGCAATCGCATTACAGGACTATGCCAGCGTACTGGGCGAAATCATGGTGAAGAATCTGGATGACTCGGGCACGGATTCCCTGCGCGAGGCCATTGAAGAAGCCAATCTGGATGGCGGACCCAACACCATCGTTTTCGAGGTGACAGGCACCATACAACTGACCACGGCGTTGCCAGGCATCACCAGTCAGCTGGACATCGACGGTGAGAACAACATCGTACTCGACGGTAGCGCCATCGGTTCCGGCAGCGCCGTCGGTTTGAGCCTGGTTGCCGGCAGTGACAACAGCACGATCAGCAACCTGCAGATCATTCATTTCCCGAGCCATGGTATCTCCTTGACCGACACTGACAACGTCACCTTGATACACAACTTCATCGGCACCGATGGCACCGACAACTATGGCAATTCGGGTCACGGTATCGAGAACAGGAATTCCTCGAATACCGCGATCGGCGACGGAACGCTTGCGGGTAGCAATGTCATTGCCGGCAACGGCAACCATGGAATTCTGCTGACGGGCGCAGGCTCGACCAACGTCAGCGTCAACTACAATTTCATCGGTACGAACAATAGCGGTACAGCTGCCATTGCAAACGGTCAGAACGGCATCTACATCATCGATCATGCCTCCGGGTCGCAGATCAACGCCAACATCATTTCCGGCAACGGCTCGAATGGCGTCAGCCTCACCGGCTTTTACACGACCTACCATCAGCTGACAGCCAACAGGATCGGTACAACTGCTGATGGCACAGGCATTCTGGGCAATGCTGACAGCGGTATATCCCTGACGAGTGGTACCTACGGCAATTCGATCGGTGGTAGCACGGCCGGTAGCGGCAATCTCGTGTCAGGAAACGGTTACGATGGGGTTACCATCAGCGGTTCCTATACGGATTCCAATGACGTCCTTGGCAATCTGATCGGCACCAGTCTGGACGGCAGCAACGCGCTGGCCAACGGTCGACACGGTGTCCAGATTTCCAATGGTGCCCAGGACAATTTCATAGGCGGCAGCGGGCTCCACGAGAGAAACATCATCTCGGGCAATACCCAGACCGGGATTACCATCGACGGCAACAATGGCTCCACCACCACCGACAATGCAGTCGTGGGAAATTACATCGGCACCGATATCACAGGTAGCATCAGTATCCCCAACGTACAGCATGGCATTTACGTGAAACGCGGTGCCAGCGACAACCGGATTGGTGGCAGCAATGACAACTCCGGTCCCTATGCGCTGGCAGAAGGCAATGTGATCTCCGGAAATGGAGACTTCAGTGACTTGCTGAACCCGAGTGGCTCGGGCATAAGAATCGAAAACACCACAACGGACAGAAACGTCATATTTGGCAACTTCATCGGCACTCAGGCCGATGGTGTCTCACTGCTGGGTAACGCCCGCAATGGAATCGAGATCTATTATGGGCCACAGAACACTCTGATCGGTACTGGCGATATCACCCATGCCAATGTCATATCAGGCAATGGATTCGATGGCATCAAGATCGACAGTTACAACGCTCCAACCGAGAACAATTCGATCGTCGGTAATCGTATCGGCACTGATATCACTGCATCACAGAGCATCGGCAATGGTGATAGTGGCATTCAACTGAGCAATGGATCTGCCAACAACACGATCGGCGGCGATCGAACGGCAGGCGAAGCGAACATCATCGTTGCCAACAAGAACGGCATCAGACTGGGGTCAACGGGCTCCGACAACAATACAATTGTCGGCAATTACATTGGTACAAACTCCGTGGACAGCACGACCCTGGGCAACACTCAGGATGGCATAACGCTCTATGGTGGCGCCAGTGCCAACCGAATCGGCGGCTCGGGAATCGGCCAAGGAAACATCATCTCCGGTAATTCCGACAATGGTATCCGTCTCAACGGCAGCAACACCGACGGCAATGTCGTGCAGGGCAATTTCATCGGAACCACCGTCGACGGCAGTGGTGTCATCGGAAACGGGGGCAGTGGTATCAGATTGGTCTCCGGTCCCGGAAATTCTCTGATCGGTGGTGACCGTGGCGCGGGAGAAGGCAATCTGATTTCCGGTAATGCCTATGCCGGAATCAGCTTCTGGGGCGCCGGAACCGATGGGCACATCATTCAGGGCAACCGTATCGGCACCACTCTGGACGGTAACAGTGCGCTGGGGAGTCAATCCAGCGGCATCCTGATCACCGGGGGGGCCAGTAACAACACCATTGGAGGCCTCAGCACGGCCGGCACCGGTAACCTGATATCCGGGCATGCCAGCGGCTACGGTATCAGCATCAGCCTGGCAACCAGCAGCGACAATATCATCACCGGTAACCTGATCGGCACCAATGCCGCAGGAGATGCGCCGCTTGCCAACCTGACCGGCATCTACATCGATGATGCCACCAACACGCGTATCGGCGGCTCCCTGCCCGGCGAGGGAAACATCATTGCCGGCAACAGCGATATCGGTCTGAATCTCCAGGGTACGACCACCTCGGCGACGGTTCAAGGCAATCTTGTCGGCACGAACAGCGCTGGCTCATTGACGCTGGGTAATGGCGACTACGGCATCCATGTCAGGGACAGCACGGAGCTGGTAACCATTGGCGGCGCAGCTGCCAATGAAGGCAACATCCTGTCGGGCAATGCCACCTATGGTCTTTCCATCAACGGTACAACCAACGTTGTGGTAAAAGGCAATTACATCGGTGTTGATGCTTCCGGATTCGTGGCAATCGGCAATGATCTCGGCGGCATTCAGCTATCAGGTGCGGCCAGCAATACGCAGATTGGCGGATCAGGCAACGGTGATGGCAATCTGATCTCGGGCAATGCGGGTTCAGGCATCACCTTGTCCAACAATGCCGACGGCAATACGATTTCCGGTAATCTCATCGGTCTTGCCGTCGATGGAATCACGCTCCTGGGCAACCTTGGCTACGGCATTGCCATCAATACCAGTAACAACCGTATCGGCGGAAATACCAGCAGCGAACGCAACATCATATCCGGCAATACAAGTCATGGAATAGCCATACTCTCTGCCGCCGACCAGAACACCCTCATCGGCAACCGCATCGGCACCGACGCCAGTGACACCATTGACCTAGGCAACAACGGACATGGCATCTGGCTTGAATCCGACAACAATCAGCTGGGTGGTACTCTGCCCGGTTCCGGCAATGTCATCGCCTTCAACATCGGCAACGGCATACGGGTGGAAGGCGGCGCTACCGGCAATGCCATGCTTGGCAATGCCATCCGTGACAATGGCGGAATCGGGATTGACCTGGATGGTGACGCGGTCACTGACAATGATGCGGACGATAGCGATTCAGGCGCCAACAATCTGCAGAATTTCCCCGTCCTCGCCAATGTCATCGTTGGCGAATCAGGTGAATTGAGCATCGACAGCGAGATTCGATCGAGCACCAACACGACATTCAGAGTGGAGTTCTTTGCCAGTTCCACTGCCGATGCAAGCGGCCATGGTGATGCGCAGCGAATGATCGGATACACCACGATGACAACAGATGCCGGTGGCTCGGCCACTACCCAGGTGATACTTGATGCGAATGTAGCGGCCGGTGAATACGTGACAGCGACAGCAACGGTGGACAATGGAAGCGGCGGATTCTCGGATACCTCGGAATTCGCGGCCAATGTCATTGCCGTGTCCCATGCGACGGTCAATTCGGCCCCTGACTTCCACGCTGGCGAAGGCTTTCACACCGTGGCTCTGGCGAACTTGTACAACGGTGCTGTCGACCTGGTGACTCAGCCCGATGGCAAGTATCTGGTGCTGAGTGCCGTCAATACAGCGGCATCCGGAAAGGACCTGGATTTCGCGCTGACACGCTTCAATGCAGATGGCTCCCTGGATACGGGATTTGGCAACGGCGGCACGATCATCAGCGCGCTGACGAGCAACAATGAAACCGTGTCAGCCTTGTCCTTGCAAGGCGATGGCAAGATCATACTGGCTGGTGCTCGGAGTCTCGGCAACGCGAACGAAGCGGTCATGATTCGCTACAACAGCGATGGCTCTCTGGACACCACTTTCGGTTCGGCAGGTGTCGCTGCCTTTTCCCTGGCCGGCACTACCAGTTCAGTCATCACGGACATCGACTTGATGACGGACGGCCGTATCGTGGCCAGTGGCCACGTCAAGGTAGCAGGCGTCGACGCCATGCTGGCACTCCGCGCAACCAGCGATGGCAATCTGGACAGCAGCTTCAATGGCACCGGTTACCGGATCATCGATACGGGAATCGGTGATGCCGAAGCCGGAGCCCTGCAGGTTCAGACCGATGGCAAGGTCGTACTCGCCGGCTACCGCGACAATGGCACGACAACCGAAGCCAGAATCGTGAGGCTGACAGTGGACGGGGCTCTCGATAACACACTCAGTGGCGATGGCCATATCATTCTCGTCTCCGGTGACAATCTGCAAGCGACTACATTGGAAATCGCCGCGGATGGCAAGATCGTCGTCGGCGGCAACTCGGATGCGGCAGATTACCCATCACAGATTTCCCGCTTTCTCACCGATGGCAGTCTGGACAGCAGCTTCGGAGGCACAGGGTATGTGATCGTCAACGTCGGCAGTCCGTTCGAATCAGTCAACAAGCTCACCATTCAACAGGATGGCCGGATCGTGGTGGCAGGCAATGGCTACAATGGGTCCAACAATGATGTCTCGGTATTCAGGCTGAACACGGACGGCAGTCTGGACACCAGCTTCAATTCGAATGGGATGGCACGATTCGATATCAGCGGCGCTACCGATAGCGCCACGGCTGTGGATATCGATGCAATGGGTAATATCATGGTCGCCGGCAACAGTGACGGAAACATGTTCATTGCCAGCATTCGGGACAACGGTACTCTCAATGGACAGTTCAACGCCCGCAATACACTGGATGCCACGCCAGCCTACACCGAAGATACTGCTCCTGTTGTACTCGATGCAGATGTGCAGGTGTTTGATCGTGAGTTGAGTGAAGCCGACAACTTCTCGGGGGCCAGCCTGGTATTGGAGCGTGACTCGCTCGCCAATGCGGATGATATCTTCGGATTCACTACCGCCAATGGTCTCAGCCTGTCGGGCAATCAGATCATCAAGGGCGGACAGGTCATTGGCATATTCGATGCCAATAGTACGCCAGGGCAGTTGACGCTGACATTCACCGATGCAAACGGTGAAATACCTACGAACGCAGATGTCAATCACGCGCTTCAACAGATCACCTATCAGAATTCGAACGACAACCCACCCGGCAGTGTTCAGATCAACTGGACACTGAAGGACGGTAACGCGGGCGCGCAAGGCAGCGGTGGCGATCTGTCAGCGGCTGGACAGACGACGGTCAGCATCACTGCATCCAACGATGCGCCTGTCATCACCAGCGATGGTGGAACAGTGTTTGCCAGTATCGTTGTGAATGAAGGCGACATCGACGTCACGGAGGTCACTGCGAGTGACGTCGACATCGGTGCTGTATTGACATACGGCATCCGTCCATTCGTCGATCATGACAGCTTTTCGATCGATCCGGTGACAGGCCAGCTCTCATTCAACAATCCACCGGATCACGAGACGCAATCCGAATATCAGGTGTGGGTTGAAGTCACGGATAACGAAGGCGCAACAGACACTCAGATCATCGACATCTCTGTCGTGGACATCAATGAGCAACCTGTATTTCTCACCCCTGCCACCCTACCTGATGCCGATGAAGACGCAGCTTATAGCGTCAACATCGACACGAGCGATCCCGACTCCGGCGATACCCGCACTTTCAGCGCAACGGATCTACCCAGCTGGTTGACGATGCAGGACAACCTGGACGGCACGGCGACCCTGAGTGGCACCCCGCTTCAAGGCGACATCGGGCCCGTCAGTTTCACGCTGGACATCGAAGACGCCGCCGGTCTCAAGAGCACACGCACTTTTTCGCTGAACGTACAGAACGTCAATGATCCCACCGTGCTGACCTCTCCGTCCAGTTTCACGGTCAGCGAGAACAGCACGGTGGCAGCGCAGATCACCTCCACGGACGAGGATGGCGATGACCCGGAATATGCCATCAACGGCGGTAGTGATGCATCACTTTTTTCCATTGACGCGGCCACCGGAGAGCTCAGCTTCAATAGCGCAGCGGACTTCGAAAATCCGCTGGATGCAGATGGCAACAATGTCCATGAAGTCATTGTCTCGGTAACTGACAACGCAGGACCACCGTATTTCGCCACCTCACAAGTCATCACCGTCACCGTCACGGATACAGCCGATGAAGACCTCTCGCCGATCATCGACCAGGATGCCCTCGCCGGCGACCAAGGCATCATCGATGAAAACAGTGCCATCGGCAGCACCGTGGGTATCACTGCCCACAGTACCGATGGCGATGCGGGGCAGACTGTCAGTTATGCACTGAGTGGCACCGATGCGGCCCTGTTCAGCATTGATGCCAATGGCGTGGTGACCACCGCCGCCGCGCTGGATCATGAAGAAGCCGACACTCGCAGTTTCATCGTCACAGCCACTTCCAGTGATGGTTCGACGACCACACGTGGATTCACGGTCAGTGTCACCGATCTGGCCGATGAGGATCTGTCGCCGATCATTGACCAGGATGCCCTCGCCGGTGATCAGGGCATCATCGACGAAAACAGTGCCATCGGCAGCACCGTGGGTATCACTGCCCACAGTACCGATGGTGATGCGGGACAGACCGTCAGTTATGCGCTGAGTGGCACTGATGCCGCCCTGTTCAGCATTGATGCCAATGGCGTAGTCACTACCGCAGCCGCGCTGGATCATGAAGAAGCCGGTTCACGCAGCTTTATCGTCACGGCGACCTCCAGTGATGGTTCCACCGCCACACGTGGATTCACGGTCAGTGTCACCGATCTGGCCGATGAGGATCTGTCGCCGATCATCGATCAGGACGCCCTCGCCGGCGACCAAGGCATCATCGATGAAAACAGTGCCATCGGCAGCACCGTGGGTATCACTGCCCACAGTACCGATGGCGATGCGGGGCAGACTGTCAGTTATGCACTGAGTGGCACTGATGCGGCCCTGTTCAGCATCGATGCCAATGGCGTAGTCACTACCGCGGCAGCGCTGGATCATGAAGAAGCCGGTTCACGCAGCTTTATCGTCACGGCGACCTCCAGTGATGGTTCGACGACCACACGTGGATTCACGGTCAGTGTCACCGATTTGGCCGATGAGGATCTGTCGCCAATCATCGACCAGGACGCCACCACTGGCAGCAACGGCAGTGATGGCATCATCGACGAGAACAGTGCCATCGGCAGCACCGTGGGTATCAATGCCCACAGTGCCGATGGCGATGCGGGTCAGACCGTCAGTTATGCGCTGAGTGGCACTGATGCCGCCCTGTTCAGCATCGATGCCAATGGCGTAGTCACTACCGCAGCGGCGCTGGATCATGAAGAAGCCGACACTCGCAGTTTCATCGTCACTGCCACTTCCAGTGATGGTTCGACGGCCACACGCGGATTCACGGTCAGTGTCACCGATCTGGCCGATGAAGATCTGTCGCCAATCATTGACCAGGACGCCCTCGCCGGCGACCAGGGAATTATCGACGAAAACAGTGCCATCGGCAGCACCGTGGGCATCACTGCCCACAGCAGCGACGGTGATGCGGGGCAGACTGTCAGTTATGCACTGAGTGGCACTGATGCGGCCCTGTTCAGCATCGATGCCAATGGCGTAGTCACTACCGCGGCAGCGCTGGATCATGAAGAAGCCGGTTCACGCAGCTTTAT
The DNA here is from genome assembly GCF_052681095.1 of Granulosicoccus sp. 3-233. Taxonomy (NCBI): domain Bacteria; kingdom Pseudomonadati; phylum Pseudomonadota; class Gammaproteobacteria; order Chromatiales; family Granulosicoccaceae; genus Granulosicoccus; species Granulosicoccus sp. 3-233. Next base: position 758,528 of record NZ_JBQYLE010000002.1, on the reverse strand, counting down.
CGTCACGGCGACCTCCAGTGATGGTTCGACGACCACACGTGGATTCACGGTCAGTGTCACCGATCTGGCCGATGAGGATCTGTCGCCGATCATCGACCAGGACGCCACCACTGGCAGCAACGGCAGTGATGGCATCATCGACGAGAACAGTGCCATCGGCAGCACCGTGGGTATCAATGCCCACAGTGCCGACGGTGATGCGGGACAAACCGTCAGTTATGCACTGAGTGGCACCGATGCCGCTCTGTTCACCATCGATGCCAATGGTGTGATTACCACCGCCGCCGCGCTGGATCATGAAGAAGCCGACACTCGCAGTTTCATTGTCACGGCAACTTCCAGTGATGGTTCGACGGCCAGCCGCAACTTCATCGTGACCGTCGGTAATGTCAATGAGGCACCGGTTTTTACCAGCAATTCAACATTGCCCGATGCCACCGAGGACTCCTACTACACCACCACCATCTCAACGCGTGACCCTGATACAGGGGATTCACTGAGCTTCAACAATACTGCGATGCCGAACTGGTTGTCGCTGATCGACAACAACGACGGCACGGCAACCCTCAGTGGCACACCACAGAACAATCACGTCGGTAGTCATTCCATCACGCTGGAAATCGAGGATGCCGGAGGACTCAAGAGTACTCGCACCTTTACCGTGACCGTCAGCAACGTCAACGATGCCCCGGTCTTCACCAGTGGAAATACATTCACTATCACGGAAAATGCCAGCGATATCGCGTCGATCAGCGCAAATGATGCTGATGGGAACAGCTTGAGCTATGCCATCGCAGGTGGTGCCGATGCCGCTCTGTTTACCATCGATGCCACTACCGGGGAGTTGAGCTTTTCCGCAGCGCCCGATTACGAGAACCCTCGGGATGCCGACCTCGACCAGGTCCATGAATTGATAGTCAGCGCCGATGACGGTACCGCGTCACCAGATTCCATAACAACACAAGCCATCACCGTCAGTGTTACCGACCTGGCTGATGAGGACTTGTCGCCAATCATCGACCAGGACGCCACCACTGGCAGCAACGGCAGTGATGGCATCGTCGACGAGAACAGCAGTATCGGCAGCACCGTGGGCATCACCGCCCACAGTACCGATGGTGATGCGGGTCAGACCGTCAGTTACGCACTGAGCGGCACTGATGCGGCCTTGTTCAGCATCGATGCCAATGGCGTAGTCACTACCACGGCAGCGCTGGATCATGAAGAAGCCGACACTCGCAGCTTTATCGTCACTGCCACTTCCAGTGATGGTTCCACAGCCACTCGCGAATTCACGGTCAGTGTCACTGATCTGCCTGATGAAGATCTATCGCCAATCATCGACCAGGACGCCACCACTGGCAGCAACGGCAGTGATGGCATCGTCGACGAGAACAGTGCCATTGGCAGTACCGTGGGTATCACTGCCCACAGCAGCGACGGTGATGCGGGACAAACCGTCAGTTATGCACTGAGTGGCACCGATGCGGGCCTGTTCAGCATCGATGCGAATGGTGTGATTACCACTGCCGCCGCGCTGGATCATGAAGAAGCCGACACTCGCAGTTTCATTGTCACCGCGACCTCCACTGATGGTTCCACAGCCATACGCGAATTCACGGTCAGTGTCACTGATCTGCCTGATGAAGATCTGTCGCCGATCATCGACCAGGACGCCACCACTGGCAGCAACGGCAGTGATGGCATCGTCGACGAGAACAGCAGTATCGGCAGCACCGTGAGCATCACCGCCCACAGTACCGATGGTGATGCGGGTCAGACCGTCAGTTATGCACTGAGCGGCACTGATGCGGCCTTGTTCAGCATCGATGCCAATGGCGTAGTCACTACCGCCGCCGCGCTGGATCATGAAGAAGCCGACACTCGCAGTTTCATTGTCACCGCGACCTCCACTGATGGCTCGACAGCCACACGCGGATTCACGGTCAGTGTCACTGATCTGCCTGATGAGGATCTGTCACCGATCATTGACCAGGACGCCACCACTGGCAGCAACGGCAGTGATGGCATCGTCGACGAGAACAGTGCCATTGGCAGTACCGTGGGTATCACTGCCCACAGCAGCGACGGTGATGCGGGACAAACCGTCAGTTATGCACTGAGTGGCACCGATGCGGGCCTGTTCAGCATCGATGCGAATGGTGTGATTACCACTGCCGCCGCCCTGGATCATGAAGAAGCCGGAACACGCAGCTTTATCATCACCGCGACCTCCACTGATGGTTCCACAGCCATACGCGAATTCACGGTCAGTGTCACTGATCTGCCTGATGAAGATCTATCGCCAATCATCGACCAGGACGCCACCACTGGCAGCAACGGCAGTGATGGCATCGTCGACGAGAACAGCAGTATCGGCAGCACCGTGAGCATCACCGCCCACAGTACCGATGGTGATGCGGGTCAGACCGTCAGTTATGCACTGAGCGGCACCGATGCGGCCTTGTTCAGCATCGATGCCAATGGCGTAGTCACTACCGCCGCCGCGCTGGATCATGAAGAAGCCGACACTCGCAGTTTCATTGTCACCGCGACCTCCACTGATGGCTCGACAGCCACACGCGGATTCACGGTCAGTGTCACTGATCTGCCTGATGAGGATCTGTCACCGATCATTGACCAGGACGCCACCACTGGCAGCAACGGCAGTGATGGCATCGTCGACGAGAACAGTGCCATTGGCAGTACCGTGGGTATCACTGCCCACAGCAGCGACGGTGATGCGGGACAAACCGTCAGCTATGCGCTGAGTGGCACCGATGCAGCCCTGTTCAGCATCGATGCCAATGGCGTAGTCACTACCGCGGCAGCGCTGGATCATGAAGAAGCCGACACACGCAGCTTTATCGTCACTGCCACTTCCAGTGATGGTTCGACGGCCATGCGCGGTTTCAGTGTCTCTGTCAGCGATATCAACGAAGCGCCTGTCCATGTTACGGACACCACCTTGCCGGATGCCACCGAAGACAGTCGTTACTCGGTGATCATCAACAGCCATGATCCTGACCAGGGCGACTCGCACTCGTTTCACTCACCCGATCTGCCCGATTGGCTGACGATGGTAGATAATGGTGATGGTACCGCGACGCTGACGGGCACCCCACAGCAGGCCGACAATGGGTCTGCCACCTTCAATGTGGAGATTACCGATGCCGCTGGACTCAAAAGCAATCGCAGCTTCCTGTTGACGGTCAATAATGTCAACAACGCCCCGGTCATTGACTCTGAAAACAGCTTCACCGTTGCCGAGAACAGTGTCGTCATTACCACGGTCACGGCATCGGATGCTGATGGGGATGCGTTGACATATGCCATTATCGGAGGCAGTGATGCCGCCATGTTCACCATTGACCCCGTAAGCGGAACACTGGCATTCTCCACAGCACCCGATTACGAGAACCCTGACGATGCCAACGGCGATCGGGTTCATGAGTTGACCATCAGCGTTGATGATGGCTCGGGCTCTGACAATGCAGTCATCACCAGGACAATCTTCGTGACCATCAGCGACTTGCCGGATGAAGACTTGTCACCTGTCACCGATCTGGACAATACCGCCGGTCAAGCAGGTTTTGTCATGGAGAACAGCGTTATCGGCACCGCCGTGGGCATTACTGCACACAGCGAGGATGGCGATGCCGGACAAACGGTCTCATACACCCTGGGTGGCCCCGACGCAGCGGCGTTCCAGATCGATAGCGAGGGTGTCATTACCACCACAATTCCGCTGGATCACGAAGCGGGCAATGAGCTTGCCTTCATCGTCAACGCCACCTCCAGCGATGGCTCAACGGCCACGCGCAGTTTCACGGTGGCAGTGGGCGATATCGATGAATCACCCACGATCACTTCCGCAGACAATATCAGTATCACCGAGAACCGTACGCTGGCAGGAATCATCACGGCCATCGATATCAATGGCAATACGCCGACAATCAGCATAACGGGTGGTGAGGATGCCGGACTGTTCTCGCTCGACCCTGACAGTGGAGAACTGCGTTTCCGCAACAATCCCGATTTCGAAGTGCCACAGGATCATGACAAGGACAATCGGTACGAGCTTGAATTGACGGCAACGGATTCCCTCAACCAGTCAACGACTCAGACACAGACTGTCACAGTGACGAACCTCAATGAAGCCCCCTCGATCAATATTCGGGAGATCCAGAGCACACCCGAGCACAATGGCGACATTGGCACCTTGAGTATCGTGGATCCGGACAGCGGTGATATCGTCGAGTTGACCATCGTGGGCGGTAATGCAGCATCGTCATTCCACTACGACAATGCCACCGCGCAGCTCAGCCAGATTGCGCACCTCGACACAGGTCGCTATACGCTGGAAGTCATGCTCGTTGATTCCGCTGGCAACGCCACTCAGGCAACGCTGACCATCAGCATCCTCGACGATCCCAGGCTGCAGGCAGCGCTGCCCGAGTCCACGGTCGACATGGACATACTGGCGGAACTGGAAACCACACTGTCCGAGTCCATGGAATCGACGTACAGCAGTTTGCCTGTGCCAGGAAAAATCACGCCATCGGATACCGAGTATCACGTACAGGAAAAGCCAGCGGAACCGGATAGCGCGGCCGACGAAGTCGTGGAGCAATCAGAGACAACCACCCCGGTTGGTGATCACTTCCACGACCCGAAGTTCGATATGGCTCCCGATCTGGTGTCAATGGCGCTCGACAACCCGAACATCGTAAACCCTGTTTCCTCGCTGAGTGCATCGGGCTACGGCAACGAGTCCTCGGAGAAGACACGGTTGCTTGAAATAATGAGTGACCTGCAGAAACGGGGACTGATGAGCCCGCAATCCATCATGGAGAAATTCCAGATACTCCCATTTCAGCTTACTCTGGCACCTTCCATGCTGGACGGCAGCGACACGCTGACCCAGGACTTGTCGGAAACGGCAAAAGAGCAGAATCAGCAGCAGCAACTGGTCGTGGCAATCGGCACGGGGGCAAGCGTCGCGCTGACCGCAGGCTTTGTCTCCTGGTTACTGAAAGCCGGTGTGCTCATATCCACCGCAAAGTCCAGCGCCCCGCTATGGAGCGCCATCGATCCGGTGCCAGTATTGCAGAAGAGAAACGATTCCTGATGCGAAGTACGCTGTCGACAGCATTCAGGCAGTAGCCACGACTGCCTGTAGTCCATACTCCTTGCCCGCACGCTGCAACCAGAGCCACAGATAATCGGCAAGACTGCGCCGCACCAGTACTTCGTAGCGGTCACCATCCAGCTTCATCAGTGTAGCCTGCGCCTTGGCCATCACCGTATTGACAACCTTGCCGGGTGGGAAGTTTTCCGGATTGATGTTGTACGAGGTACTTTTACGCATGACATTGATGGCATCGACACCAGATAATGTCAGCAGACAGTAACCACCGGATACATTGACAATGGCAATGTGCCCGGTAATGGCCGCACGCAGCTTCTTTTCGATGTCGTATGCCTGCTCGATGGGACAGCTCAGCAACCATTCATCAGGGGACATCCAGCGAACGCAGAAATGCGCCCCCCTGGCATCACTCTGCAGTCGCTCCGGCAACTCCAGCTCGAGCACGCTTCGCAAGGCCGCCGACAGTTGGTCACGGGCAGCGCTGGCGCGCAATATCAGCATCCCGGTGAGCTGCGCCTCCTCCAGCAACACCGTGGGTTCGATCTGCTCGGCCGTGGATTTCGAATCAACGATATCAGCGATCGAGGTTTTCATCGATGATCTTCTGCTCCGAACTGGCAGACCGACATGCGCCAGCGGGGTTTTCGCGCCGACCATATCGGAAGCCTTTCGACTGACAGCGTACTGATCCATGACGGCTACATCGGATACCGGATTACTCATGCCTTTTGCCTCACGCCTTCCGGGTCGAAGAACACCGGGGAACAGATGGTGGCCTCGATCACCGAGCCGCCCTTGAGTGGAAAGTAGACCTTCTCGCCCAATCGGTTCAAACCATCCTTGATGACCGCCATGGCAATGCGACGTTCCAGCGTGGCGCTGACGTAGCTGGAGGTCACATGACCTACCATGCTCATGGGTATGGCCTGATCAGGGTCACGTACTGCCTGCGCACCTTCGGGCAACTCGGCATCAGGGTTGCTTGTCATCAGTCCGACCAATTGCTTGCGGTCGCCTCGCAGGCAATCCTGCCGGTTCATGCCGCGCTTTCCGATGAAGCTGAATGGCTTGTTGTTGGCAACTGCCCAGCCATGATTCATGTCGTAGGGGGTCATCGATCCGTCCGTATCCTGACCGACAATGATGAATCCCTTTTCCGCCCGCAGAACATGCATGGTCTCCGTACCATAGGGTGTCAGATCAAACTCCTTGCCAGCCTTGAACAAGGCATTCCAGACCGCCAGTCCGTACTGCGCCGGTACATTGATTTCGTAGGAGAGATCACCAGTAAAGGAAATTCTGAATATTCGTGCGGGTACTCCGGCAACGGCGGCCTCGCGCCAGTCCATGAAACCGAAATTCGCGGCTGACAAGTCGATGGACGTCAACTTGCCCAGCAGCTTGCGACTGTCGGGCCCGGCGATGGTCATGGTGGCCCACTGGTCGGTGACACTGGTGAAGAAGACCTCCAGCTCAGGCCACTCGGTCTGATGATAGTTCTCCATCCAGGACAGGACATGGGCCGCGCCACCGGTCGTGGTGGTCATCAGGAAATGATTCTCCGCCAGGCAGGACGTCACGCCATCATCCATGATCATGCCGTCCTCACCGCACATCAGGCCATACCGACAACGTCCGGGAGCCAGCTTTGCCCAGGCATTGGTATACACACGCCCCAGAAACTCACGAGCATCCTTGCCCTGGATATCGATCTTGCCCAGAGTGCTTGCATCCAGAATGCCCACACCGTTGCGAGTTGCCAGCTGCTCTCGGGCAATCGCTTGTTCCAGGGTTTCATCTCCCCGGGGAAAATACAGGGGACGTTTCCACTGACCAACGTTCTCGAACTCTGCACCCTGCTCAAGGTGCCAGCTGTGCATGGGTGTGAATCGCTGCGGGTCGAACAACAGGTCGGTATGTGCACCACTCACCACGCCAAAACTCACCGGCGTGTAATTGGGGCGGAACACCGTTGTGCCGGTGTCTGCCATGCTCTTGCCCAGAGACTTCGCAACAATCGCCATGCCATTGATATTGCCGGTCTTGCCCTGATCGGTGCCGAACCCCAGCGCCGTATAGCGTTTCACATGTTCGATGGATTCAAACCCTTCGCGGGTGCTCATCTGAATCCCTGCAGCGGTTACATCGTTCTGCATATCGACGAACTGCCCGGGCGCCCGGCTGCTTGGTCTGGAGTGTGGTACCAGAAACACCGGCATGGCTGCACAGACCACGTCGTTACCCGGACCTGCACTCGGCCAGTCCTCTTGATCATCGGCGTCCGGGTAGCCGGCTGCAGCAGCTGCGTCACTGCCCGCCTGCAAGCCATCCTGCAGACACTCTGCCAGGCTCTGCAAGCCGGCCATGGCCCCCGCACTCCAACGCTGTTCGGTGGTATCACCCGGCACGAAGCCCAGTGCTTCTTCCGACCACACCGGCCGACTTCCAGTATGACAGGACAGATGCACAACCGGGCTCCAGCCACCGCTGGTCGCAATGGTGTCACAGCTCAGCAACTGGCTCTCGCCGGTGACAAAGCTCGCCCCGGCATTGATGGGAGCGACCAGCGCACCAGATACCCGCTTGCGGCCACGCGCTTCAATCACCGCAGAGCCGGTGATCACCTTGATGCCCTTCTGCAATGCCAGCTCGGTAACGCTGCCATCGGGTTCGCGACGGGTATCGACAATCGCCACCACCTTGCGTCCGGCATCGTGCCAGTCGAATGCACTCTGGTAACCACTGTCATTGCTCGTCATGACCACCAGAGTATTGCCCGGTACGACGGCAAAACGTCTTATATAGTGCGACAGACTGCTGGCGACCATGCATCCTGGCAGGTCATTGTTGGCAAAAACCAGTGGCCTCTCATGCGCCCCGGTTGCCAACACGACACTGCCGGCCCTGACCTTGTGCAGGCGCTGCCGGGTCATGTACCCCGGGGCCCTGTCGCCAAGATGCTCGGATCGTCGTTCGCTGATCGTCAGGAAATTATGATCGTGGTAGCCGTTGACCGTGGCACGTTGCAGCAGTGTGACTCGCGGATTGTCACGAAGCTCCTGTACCGCCTGATCTACCCATGCCATGGCATCGCCACCGTTGATCTGTTCATGACTGAACAGCAGTGAACCACCGGCTTCACTGCGTTCATCCGCCAGCATGACTCGCGCGCCTTGTCTGGCTGCGCTCAGTGCGGCACCCAGACCGGTCGGCCCGGCGCCCACGATCAGCACGTCCACGTGATGATTCATGTGATCGTAACGATCAACGTCGGCAAGCTTCGGGCTACGTCCCAGACCCGCCGCCTTGCGGATGAATCTTTCGTAGTTTTCCCATTGCGATCTTGGCCACATGAAGGTCTTGTAGTAGAAGCCCGGGGACATCAGATGGCCTGCCAGTCTACCGAGCAGACCCATCGCGTCCGCCTCCACATTCGGCCAGCCATTGACCGGTTCGCACACCAGTCCGTCGTACAGCGTCTGTTCGGTCGCCTTGATGTTGGGAGTCTGTGTCGCCTCGCTGGCACCGATCTGCAGCACCGCGTTGGGCTCTTCCACACCCGCGGTCATGATGCCGCGCGCACGACCGTACTTGAAGCTGCGGCCGACAATGTCAACCCCGTTGGCCAACAGAGCCGATGCAAGTGTGTCCCCCTCATAGCCCATCAGTCGCCGACCGTCGAAGCTGAACACCAGCGGCTTGTCCCGATTGATACGACCACCTCGGGAAAGGCGATTGCGCTGCTGAATCTTCAGCTGATGCGAGCTCATCATGATTCAGTGCTCCAGTTCAATACCGAGCCCGTCTCGGTCACCTCCGGCTCGCCGTCATACTCCAGCATCTCACCGGCCTTGTAGGTGCCGTAGATTTCGTAGGTCTGTGTATTGCGAAGCACATTGAAATACTTGCGACAGCCGGCCGCATGCACCCACAGCTCGCGATGCACGCCACGCGGGTTCTTGCGGTAGTAGAGATGATTTCCCCACTGCTCGTCACTCAGTGAATCCGGATCCGCAGGCCTGGGCAGATGAGCCTGGCCAGCAGCATGAAATTCCTCTTCTTCGCGGTGTTCGCCGCAATAAGGGCAATGAATCAGAAACATGGCAGCGTCAGTCGTTTGTCGTATCGTCGGGAATCAGTGTGCAACGCCTGCAGCACCGTGCTCGTCAATCAGGGCACCACTGTGAAAGCGCCAGTAGTCGAAAGCCCTGCTGAGATCGTTGGGCTCACCGGTGGCCAGCATATCGGCGAAGACATGACCTGAGCCGGGCGTTGCCTTGAAGCCTCCGGTACCCCAGCCGCAGTTGAAGAACAGATTTTCAACCGGCGTCTTGGAGATGATGGGACAGGCATCAGGAGTGGTATCGACGATGCCACCCCACTGGCGGTTCATGTGCACCCGCGAGACCACGGGGAACAACTCCAAAATGGCCTGCATGGTGTGTTCGATGACCGGGTAGGAACCGCGCTGCCCATAACCCACATAGCCGTCGATGCCCGCGCCGATGACCAGATCTCCCTTGTCGGATTGAGACATGTAACCGTGTACGGCATTGGACATCACGACAGTATCCAGAATCGGTTTGATCGGCTCGGAGACATAGGCTTGCAGCGGATGCGATTCTATCGGCAGCTCGAATCCGGCATAGCCTGCGAGAACACCCGAATTGCCAGCCGTGACACAGCCGATCCGGTCAGCACCTATCCGCCCGTGCTGCGCCGTCTCCACACCCACAGCGGCACCATCTTCGATCACGATGTCCGTGACTTCCGTCTGCTGCAGAATATCCACTCCGTAGCTGTCCGCGCCACGGGCAAATCCCCAGGCCACGGCATCATGCCTGGCGACACCGGCTCGCGGCTGCCAGGAAGCACCCAGTATCGGATAACGGGTGTTGCCTGAACAATCCATGATCGGCACGATCTCGGCACATTGCCGGGCATCGAGCACCTCGCCATCGATGCCATTGAGCCGATTGGCGTTCACTCGTCGCTGGATATCGCGCATGTCCTGCAGAGTATGGCCGAGATTCATGACCCCTCGCTGCGAGAACATCACATTGTAGTTGAGTTCCTGTGATAGCCCCTCCCACAGCTGCATGGCGTGCTCGTACAACTGTGCTGCTTCATCCCACAGGTAATTGGATCTGACGATGGTGGTATTGCGACCGGTATTTCCCCCGCCGATCCAGCCTTTCTCGATGACCGCCACATTCACCTTGTCATGCACACTGGCCAGATAATAAGCCGTTGCCAGCCCATGCCCGCCACCACCGACAATGATGATGTCGTAGTGTTTCCTGGGCTTGGGATTGCGCCACATCCGCTGCCAGTGCTCCTGGTGACGGAACGCCTGTTTGATGAGGCCAAATCCGGAAAATCGACTCATGTCCGTTGTCTGCATGCGAAGGGCTGAACGGCTATTGTGGACTTGTCGACGCTTGCGGTCCTGACAATTCACGTACATCTTTTGTCTGAATACGCCATTGATTGCAATTTGCGACAGAAAGAGCAGTATGCTCCACCGATGAAAGCACCTACACAAGCCGTTGCCGGGACGCACTGTCCGATCACCGTGGAGTTCGTGCTGCTATCTCACTTCTCATTGCTGAGCTTCACTGCTGCGGCCGATGCACTGACCACCGCAAATCTGGTCAGTGGGCAACCGCTGTTTGCGTTCAGAACGATTGCCCTGACAGAACACTCGGTGGTCAGCGATCTGGGCATACACCTGACAGCGGACAGCCTCATCAGTCAGTCAGAGCTGCCGCCGAACGAGGCGTCAACCAACATCGTACTGATTTGCGGTGGTTACCGATGCGATCTGCAGGAAGACCCGCAGCTCTCGAACTGGCTTCGTCTGCGCGATCAGCAGGGAACCCAGCTGGGAGGTCTCTGGAACGGCATACTGGCCGTGTCGGCAGCCGGCCTGATGACTGGCTACGGCTGCGCGCTCCACCCGGACAACCATACGCTGGCCAGCATGAGACACCCGCACATGACGGTTCGCCCAGACACCCTGGTGGTGGATCGCACCCGCTGGTCGGCTGCCGGGCCCAGCAGTGCCTTCGAACTGATGCTGATGCTTATCGGTCGTCACGACTCCGCCGAGACGGTGCATGCCATCAGGCAGATCCTCAAGGCCGATACGATGGTGTCTGCCGACAGCCGACCACGCTCGTGGAAACAGGAACAGGCCGAGCTGCCTGCCAACCTGCAGAGTGCCTTGCGACTGATGCGCAACAATCTGGATGAGCCGGTCAGCAAGCTGGCGTTGGCGCAACACATCAATCTGTCAACCAGGGCAATGGAACGACTTTTCCAGCGACATCTGAACACCAGCCCGGCGCGTTTCTATCGTCAGCTGCGACTCCAGCGAGCGCACGAACTGCTGTCGCAGGGCGATGCTTCGGTAGGCGAAGTCAGCGATGTCTGCGGCTTTGTCAGTGCCGCTCATTTCAGTCGATCCTTTCAGAAGCGGTACGGCGTTTCGCCGTCTGACGTCCTTCGATCCACCTCGTCTCTGCTGGATATGTCATGAGACTCGAATTGCACAAGAGCTGAGTTCGCGTCCCGAGAATGCCGTCGGCAAGACTCTGCTGCACTCGCGCTGGTCCTGCACCAACTGCCTCGCTGGGCAACACCAGGTCAGATTCCCTGGCAACAGGCGGTATCGAGAATCACCCGGAATTCCTGCCTGAGCTGAGCCAGAGAGCTGGGCTTCCTGATGAAGCTGCAATGGTGCAGATGACTCGTCCGCTGTCTCAGGAGTGCCATGTTATTGCCGGAGCAGAATACCACCCGACAACTGTCGCGACGATCCTGTGCCAGCGCCGCCACTTCGACCCCACTGAGTCTTTCCCCCAGATCCCAGTCAGTAATGAGAACCTGGGGAGCGCTGCGCAGCACCTCGTCGATGGCCTCCCCACCTGTGCGAGCACCGCGCGGGTTGAAACCCATTCGGCGAACCAGGTTCATCAGCGCAGCATGGGTCTGCTCATCATCTTCCACTATCAGGATATTCATGACCGTGTCCGCCCACGCAGCGCCAACTCGCCTTGCTTCAGAGAATCTGAAATGGAGAGTTGTCCGCTTGGCAAGGGCATCGCTTGTGTATCTCGTGTGATCTGGCCACCAACTTAAATCGGCAGACCGTCGCTCACTACCTTCTTGTAACAATTGACCATCGCCTCGCACCGAATGTAGATTGCGGATGACCACAATCGATTGCTGCTGCACGATGCTACCTTACCGTGCCTCAATGCACGCCCCCCGCTACAAGGTCAAGGACATCAGGTCGCCATGCATGCACGATTGATCAAACATCTTCATGACCTGCGCGCCAGCTACTGGTTCGTTCCCATGTACATGGTCTCGGTAGCCCTGATACTGGCCATTGTGATGCGCTGGCTGGATGCCCGTCATTCGATGAGCTGGCTGGCCGATTACATGCGTCTGGCTACCGATGATGCCAGCACGATTCTCAGTACGATTGCCACCGCCATTCTGGGCGTGGCTGGCGTGACATTCTCCATCACGATGGTTGCCGTGTCCTTCGCCAGCTCCAACTACGGTCCGCGCCTGATCAACAACTTCATGCGGGACAAGGGCAGTCAGTACACGCTTGGCACCTTCATCGGCACCTTTGTGTACAGCATGACGGTGATGACCGGCGTGCATGGCTCCACAACCCTGGAATCGGGCAGGGAGATCGCCGCCTTCGTCCCCTTGCTGAGCATCTGCCTTGCTCTGATACTCGCCTTTGCATCCATTTCCGTATTGATCTACTTCATCCATCACATCACGGAAACCATCAATATCGAAAACATCACGGCCAGCATCGGTCGTTCTCTGGAATTGCGGATCACCGAGCTCTTCCCGCAGCAGAGTGATAGCCTGCCCCTGACAGACGCTCCCGACTTCGATACAGCCATTCGGGGAAAGACCCTGCACGAGGTCAAGTCTCTCACCATAGGCTACGTACAGGCCATCGACCTTGACAATCTGAACCGCATTGCCGAGGACAGGGACCTGCTGGTCATGATCCACTACCGTCCCGGGGACTTCACCACCACTCACGATTGCCTGATGAGTGTCTGGACCTCCGCCAATGCAGAGACGGACGCAGATGAGCTGCGAGAGTGCCTGGTGACAGGAGAAGAACGTACGGAACAGCAGAACGTGCTGTTTCTGGTGGAACAACTGAGCGAGGTGATTGCAAGGACACTGTCCCCGGGGATCAACGATCCCTACACAGCCATCAGTTGCATGAACTGGTTTCGTACGGCCCTGATGCAATACCTTCATCAGGAGCGACAAGCGAAAAGGGAAAACGCCGCGACGTTTCCATGGCACCGTACTCGTGTCCAGCTCAAGCCCGTCGACCTGGATCGGCTGTGCAAGGCGATGTTCGATCAGACACGGCAATATGTCGCAACCGACATGAACGTCACCCTGCACACCATGGCGCTTCTGTCCGAATGCGGTTGGCATGCGGGACCCGGCTCATCCAGGGAACAGCTGAGGGACCATCTTCAACGCCTGTACCACTGCAGTTGTGCATCGCGCAAGGACAACGGCGATACGGATCTGATCTCGCAGCGCTTCGACGAGGCGCAGTGCATCATGGATCAGCGAAATGATATCAGCCATCTGCGCCAGGAGACACCCTGGTTTGGTGGAAGCGCCTGAGATTTTGTAAAAAAGACACGCCGTATTGCCATGTTTGCAATACCGCGGAACTTCGGCAGAGCTGTCGCTAGCCTTGATGCACTTGTCAACAAACGAGATGCAATAATGAAACCAAGAGAAAATGTACGCAGGGAATCGCTTCATTTCGTTCCACGCTTGCAATGTCAGGATCTGGCGAAGGCGTCTGCCGGCCGGGAATTTCACTACCAGCGCAGTGCGATTGCGGCCATGCTCTCTCTGGGCCTGACCAGTCCGGTCATGGCGCTGGAGCTGACGGACTTCACTGACCCGGATACCGAATACGATGAGGCTTACGTCGACTTCACCGCCAATGCCAATGATGGCAATCAGGATCAGGTGTCCTACGATGCACTGCTCAACGGTTTTTACAATCGCCAGGAAAGCACGCGAGAGCGGGTATTGAACTATCGATTCGATGCCAACTATGACGCATCAAGAGGCCCGAACAGCGACGATGACACACAGGACGATTACGGAGCAGGTATCGGCATCAACGCCGACACCTATTTCAGTGACAGCAACGAAAACCTCTTCTGGTTCGGATCGGCGGATTACGCCTTTCAGGACAGTGCAGAGGATGACAACGCAGGATTCACGGTAGGTATCGGTTACGGGCGTGTCTGGAACGCGACGCCGCTGGCGAAGGCATTGCGAATCCAGCAATCGCTGCAGGAGTACGGTCAGCTTTCGGGAGACCTGAGCGACGACGGGGCTGGCGAGCTGGCAAACATCATTGCTCGGGAAGACGAATATCGGGCCCGTGAAGGTGCGGATACCTATCGTGGAGTCTGGTATTCCGAGATGGAAGAAATCCTGCAGCGTGAAGGCCTTCTGACAGCTGACACACTCAGTGCACTGGGTGCGGTGAAAATGGACGATGTGCTGTTTGACGAACCGATCAGTGCCCGACGTCATGGATGGCTGGCTCGCGCGGGTGTCGGTATCCAGATCAGTGATTTCTCGGGAACGGTCGACAGCGATCCGAAGTTCCGCTTCGAGCTGGAATACGCCAAGCCTTACGGACTGACCGGACAGCTGCTGGAAACCGCCGTCTACGAACCGATATTCGGTGACGATACCGTTCATCGACTGTCCAATCGCCTCAGCTACACCTATGAGGTATCAGACCGTATCGACTGGCTCAACTCCTGGAACCTCAGTTTCCAGCAGGCCGATGATGATGACGATACCCGCTTCGTGAGCAACACGCTGACCTCCACATTCTTGTACCACCTGACCAATGAGCTGGATCTCGGACTGACGCTGGCAGCCAACGACGTGGATGTCAGACCCGATGCCACCAACGGTGATGACGAAGTCAACAAGTCGGCAGTACTCGGCCTGAGATACCGTATCAAGTAGGCAGCCTTGCCCATGCCCTACTCGTCATGGTAGCAATACCTGATATCACGGCCCCTGCAAGGATTGCGGGGACTGTGTCGTTTCGACCACTCAGGTAGCCTCTCGACCCAAGGCTCTGTCATATCCGGCTGGACCTCGTGTCAATTGTGGTGAAATCAGGTTCCATGTAACTCGGCAATCCCCGCATCCTGCCAATCGGCACCCCCTGCTGGTACTTTAATTGCGTGTGTTTCATCGTCCCTTTGTATGGCAACACGATGAATCCCAATTCTCTACGACTGGTACTGGTGTCACTTGTCGTACTGTTGCAACTGACATCACTGACCGTCGTCAGCTTTCTGACGAAGGAACAGCTCGCCAATCAGTCTCAGCTGGAGGCCACTGCGACCCTGAAAGCCCAGGCAGATGAGGTTGTGGAAAAGACGCGTCTCTTTCTGGTTCCTGCACTCAGTCAGTTGACCACCGCCGGCCAGTTGTTTGCAGACGGCATGCTCGATGCGCGTCGTGATCAGCAACTCTCCACGTTCTTCCGTTCCCAGTTGCGTTCGAACCTGTGGCTCAAGGGCATGTTTCTGGCGCGCGAAGATGGCAGCATGGTGCGAGTCGGACGCTTCGTCGACGACCGTCGTATCGACCCCGGCAAGGTCAGGGACCTGCTGGTCACCAAGCGGATACAGCTCAGCGGTGATAATCGCCAGGTGGAATACGAGGAACACAATGAGCGCACCGGAGAAACGCGGCATTGGTCGAATCCGGCGGACAACAGTGACCCCAGGCAACTGAACTGGTACCAGAGTGCACGCGCGCAACAGCGCCTGGTATGGAGCGATGCATTCAGTTATCACGAGAACGGCCAGCCGATTGTCTCGGCCTCCCTGCCCATACGCACGCCGGAAGGTCTTGATGCCGGCGTGCTCAGCGTGGCCGTCGACCTGCATGAGCTGACCCGCTTCATCGAGCGCACCAGCGGCTCGAACATCAACTCAGCGGTGATGATCGACGCCAACGGACGCGTGATTGCCTACTCATCAGCCATCCAGCACGTACGGCATCGAGCCCTGAGCGATATCGAGTCCATGTTCCGCCCCTCCGACGAGGCAATGCTGGAACTGTATGCACGTACCAATACCACGGGTATCAGCGCCACCGGTGAAGATACACTGATCGAACATCTGGACATGGGCGAAGTGACGCAGATGGGCCTTGCTCGCCGAGTCAACCTGTTTGGTGGTGCCATTCGCTGGACACTGCTGATCACCCAGCCCCACTGGACCAAACTGCACACCAGCGACAACATCCTCAATTCCGTCATGCGATTGGCAACGATCATCATTGCTGCTCCCGGCATCATGGCATTGCTGCTGATACTGGCCATTACCGCCCCCGTCTACCGCCTGCACCGCAGGGCAACCATCGACCAGCTGACCCGCGCCTACAATCGGGACGAATTCGAGAACCGACTGCGACACCGCATCCACGACATGCACAATCTGCCAGCCGACAAGCAACTGGTCAGCGTGGTACTCGATCTGGACGGATTCAAGGCGATCAACGATCGACACGGACACCCGACCGGGGATCTCATTCTGCGTGCTGTCGTCAAGAGACTGCAGAAACACGCGCCGAGCGATACGCTCATCGGCCGTCTGGGGGGCGATGAATTCGCACTGCTGTGCTCTGTGGATAAACAACTGGACCCCTTGACACTGATGGAACAGTTGCGCCGTCAGGTGACGGAAGTACCCGTGCCCTCCGGCAATGGTGTTCATACCTTCGGCATGACGATGGGACTCAGCGTGATCTGCAAGGGAGACTCCGCCGAGACCGTCCTCAAGCGTGCCGATCTCGCCCTGGTGAACGGCAAGCTGATCGAGAAGAACCGCACTTATGATTCGACCACCGGCACCGGCCAGGTATCAGGACAGATGACTCCCTTCTCGAAGCCCGACCGCTGCGCTGCCGCCTGCTCCTGAACAGAAAGCTGATCGAACCGCTTCTCGCCAGCGGGCATGGCTCGCAACAGGCCATTGCCACCTCCCGCGGTAATGCCACGCCCTGACATCCCGGCTGCAGATCAACCTGAATGAGACACACACCCATGTCTCGTTGAGGTCACTGGCTCAAACGCCTTTGCCACTCATCCTGACATCGATACCAGGCGACCAGGGGAGGCAGAAACCACGGCTTGCCGCGATAGAACGGTCGTGAGCGGAAAGGCACATCATCAAGCGCAGTTTCACCAGTGGACAGATTCAGCACCCTCTGCCCCAGCTTCATGCCCTGATAACTGGCCATCGACACGCCTGAGCCGCAGTAGCCCGCGGAATAATGGATACCCTGATGGGTTCCGGTATGCAGCAGCTCATCGAAAGTGTAGGCAACCTGTCCGGACCAGGAATGAGTCACCTGGTAATCATGCAGTTCGGGAAACAGTTCGCAGAGATGCCGATGCAGACGACGAGCACTGTCGCGGACGTTCGTCTCGCCAGCCGATACCCGCCCGCCGAACACGATGCGCTGCCTGTCCGGAGAACAACGATAGTAGTAAACCACCTTGCAGGTATCCGTGATATTACGGCGCGTGGGAAACAGCCGGTCCACCAGGTCTGTTGGCAAGACCTCCGTACACATGACATAGCTGTTGATGGGAATGATACGCCGTCGCAGCCAGGGGAACAGCGGCCCGGAATAGCCATTGGTGGCAATGATCAGCTCTCGCGCTTCCACTACCCCCCGCTCGGTACTCACACGGAACAGGCCCGAAGACAGGCGCACTATCCGGCTGGCGGCACAATGGGCGATGACACTGGCTCCCGCGTCAAGAGCCGACTGCAGCAGCCCCCGATGATACTTTGCCGGGTGCAGACTGGCATGACGGGGATACACCAGCCCACCATGGTAGGCATCAGTACCCAACTCCCGATGCTGTTCGTCGCGGCTCACCGCACGGGTTTCGATGGACTCTGCCGCCAGAATCGGTATCTCCCGCAATTGCGCGCGGAAGTGCGCTGGCGTATGTGCCGCACGAAACATGCCCTGACGCTGAAAATCGCAGACAATGCCTTCGTCGCGAATGCGCGATTCGATCCACTCCAGCGCCATCGTACCCATCGCTCGTATGGCCTGAGCCCGATCCGCGCCGAACCGTCTGGTCAGGTTCGCCAGTGACGGTTTGATACTGGTACTGATCTGACCGCCATTGCGTGTACTGCAACCCGCTCCAGGCTCTGCGGCATCGATGACCCACGTCGACAGGCCGCCACGCGCTGTCTCGATTGCCGCATTGAGACCGGTATAGCCTGCTCCCACGATCAGCACATCCACCCGCTCCGGCAGCACTGCATCGTGCGCCCCCCAGAGCGGCGCATCATCCAGCCAGAGCGGCGACTCGCTGAATTCGTCAGTCAATAAAACCATGGCAGACAAGCATTCGCTATGAATGGCGGAAGCCCGACATTGAATCACCGCAGCGGTTGCGTCAAGTGAAGAGAGCCATCAAGCGGTCGTGCCAGCTTGCTCGACAGGCATGCAAATCGGCATGACTGCCTGCCGCTGCCGTCGGCAGGCTCGACAAGGCAGGTGTCGTTGCGTCGTGCATACCTTCGGCACCGCGTCAATATCACCGATTCCTGCCATTGTGCATGGCGCTGTTCAGCCATTTTTCTCAAAAATAAATCAGATTCATAGAATATTTTCTGTGAACTGTGCCACATTATTTGATGGGGTAATGTCATGTTATCTCGTCTTAACTCCCTGACAATGACCTCATGGAGTAGCAGGCAATGCGACAGTTGATACTGGGTACGCGGGAGCACCCCGCATTGAATCAGAGCGTTCTGACGCGGATGCATCGACTTCGACATCGTGTCTTTCGCGAAAGACTGCGCTGGAATGTCGGGAGTGACAACGGCGTGGAAGTCGATGATTTCGACGCGCTCGACCCCTATTACATGGTGGCCCTGGAAGATGGCGAGGCGACGGCTTGCTGGCGCCTGCTGCCAACGACCGGACCCTACATGCTGCGCAACACCTTCCAGCAGTTGCTACGTGGCGAGCCCCTGCCCGAGCAGCGGGATATCTGGGAATTGAGCCGTTTCGCCGTGTTGTCGCCGGCACAGCGCTTCAAAGGGCAGATCCATCTCAATGATGTTGCCTTCGAGATGTTCGACCGACTGATCCAGTTCGCTGATGAGCGCCGCATCAGGCAATATGTCACCGTGGTGAGCACCTCGGTCGAACGCCTGATGAAAAGCAACGGCATCTCGCTCCGGCGTTTCGGTGACGGTCAGGCTTCTGACGTTGATGGAATCCGTTCGGTTGCCTGCTGGGTCACTCTGGACCAGCGAACGCGCGCCAGCGTATCCAATGCCGTGGTGGACACTAGAACGGCATGATCTTCGACAATGAGATCGCCTTGGCAACGGCCTGCGAGCGGTTGGTCACTTCCAGCTTGCGAATGGCGTTGCGCAAATGAAATGTCACCGTATTTTCGGAGACTGCGAGTATGCGGGCAATGGCCCAGGAGGTCTTGCCCTTCGCAGTCCAGCTCAGGCATTCGATCTCGCGCGGGCTGAGCCTCTCGAAACCATCGGAGACTCTGTCAGTCGTTCTTGACAGGATGCGCTTGGTCGCCTCGTGCATGGCATGGACGATGATGTGCAAACCGGTTTCATCAGACGCCAGAGGATTCTCCCTGCGCTCTGAGGAGACCAGGCTGAGCATGCCGCCCTCGGCGCCCGCACCATGCACCGGCACACTGATCCCGAAACGCAGACCGTGCTCGCTGGCCTCGCGCATCACGAGCTGTTCCTGCTGCCCCTGCTTGCCTGCCGAATACACCAGCCTGTCCCACAACACCGGCCTGGAATCGCTCCAGCAATGCCGGACAACCGGATCGATCGCCACATAGTTGTGACTGTCGTACCGCTCACGCCAGGCTGCCGGGTAATTGCTGGACAGGACAATCCCCTCGACAATGGGGTAATAGCAACCGAACAGGTAGTAGTCGTAACCCAGCGCCCGAGTCGCCTGCCGACAGACGCGCTGCAGGGATTCTGTCGAGCTGGCACGCGAGATATCTGACGCAATATCGAAATACAGAAGCTCACGGGATATGGACCGCTCGGCAGGAGAGGCCTTCGTCGTCACGCTCGCTGCATTCTCATGCTGAAGTCCCGCAGCAAGCTTCTGTACTGACGCATCAAGGCCAACTGGTGACATTGCAAAACCGATACAAACCTCGTGGATCACTCATCCTGCCGGTATGACCACGGATGTGTCAATGCTCAATCAGGGAGAATCCAGCGACAGAAAGTTATCGATACCATCAACCTTGTCTTCCGGATGATGGTTCACGTAGATCACAGAGGTGCTGGAGCCAGCGCAGATCTTCTCGATCAGCGCCAGAACCAGCTGGCGATTCATGTCATCCAGCCCCAGACAGGGCTCATCCAGTATCAGCAACGGCGGATGCTTCACCATGGCGCGAGCAATCAGAAGCAGTCTCTGATCGCCGTAGGAGAGCTTGTTGAAGAGCTCGTCGGCACGCTGTGACATTCCCAGCACGGCCAGCCACTCATCGGCAATTTCCCGCTGACGATCGGTGTATTTGCTGTACAGGCCGATACTGTCATGGAAGCCGGAGATGATGACATTTCTCAGGCTCGTACTGACTCGATATTCCCATTGCAGGGCTGTGGAGACATACCCGATGTACTGCTTGATCTGCCAGATACTCTCGCCATTGCCTCGCTGGAAGCCGAAGACCCGAATATCATTGACGTAGCACTGAGGATGATCACCCGTGATCAATGACAGCAAACCGGTCTTGCCACTGCCATTGCGACCCGTCAGTTGCCAGTGCTGGTTCGGCTCGATGGTCCAGGACAAGTCTTCGAAGATGGTGACGTCGCCGTACCGGATAGCGACCTTGTCCAGTTGCACCAGTGGCTGCGCCGGGTCCAGCGGCGGCAGGGAGAACATCGGATCACTTCGCGGCAGGTCCAGCTCACTGGTCTTCAGGTGCAACAGCTGGTACAGATCGCCGTAGGCCTGCTCATCGTCTCGCGCCACCTTGTGCAGTAGCTGCCCATGGTCCACATAGGCAATATCGGTAATGAACTCCGGGCACTCGTCGAAGCGGTTGAGCACCAGAACCATCGGTATCTTGTCAACCAGCGAGGCCAGATGCCGAGCCAGCATCTGGTGAGTCGCCGCGTCCAGCCCGTCAAACGGCTCATCGAGTATCAGCAGCTCGGGATCACTGGTCAAGGCCCTGACCAGCAGGACCTTGCGGGTCTCGCCGGTCGAGAGCTTGCGAAAGGCCCGATCCAGCAGACCGGCAAGACCGAACTGCTCAACCAGCCGCGCCGCCAGCTCGATGTCCTGACAACCTTCATGCAGGATCTCGGACACTGGCGTACCTTCGGAGATCACATCCATGATGTCCGCATCGTCCTTGCGCCGCTCGGCTTCGATCAGTTCGCCCTGGGTTTCGTAGGAGACCAGTGCCACCTTGCCCGGCAAGCCATCAATACGCCCGGCAATCACGTCGCCGGCACCGGCGAGCACTGCTGCGAGTGCCGACTTGCCTGACCCGTTGGTGCCGGTAATCATCCAGTGCTGACCGGCCTTCAGCTGCCAGTCGATATCGACAAGCTGGAATCGCTCATCGAAATCGACCGTCAGTGACTGCAATTCGATGGAAGATCGAACACTCATGTCCAACTCTGACAACTCCTGGATGGAATACCGCTCATGACAGGCCTGTACAGCGCCTCAGATGATGCGCTTCATGTCGGCCATGTGACCGCGCAGCGTGGCACCGATGGCCTCGACGGGGTGTGTCCGGATGACATCATTGACTTCGATCAGTCGAGCATTGTCCACACCCATGTCGTTCAGGTTCAATCCCTTGCCGATGACATCACTCTTGATGCCCTTCATGAAATCGCCCAGCAGTGGCAGACAGGCATGGTTGTACAGATAGCATCCGTATTCAGCCGTGTCGGAAATGGTGGAGTTCATCTCGTACAGCTTCTTGCGCGCGATGGTATTGGCAATCAACGGCGTTTCATGCAGTGATTCGTAGTAGGCAGAGTCGGCGATGATGCCGGCGGATGTCATGGTCTCGAAGGCCAGTTCGACGCCGGCCTTGACCATGGCCACCATCAGAATGCCGTTGTCGAAGTATTCCTGCTCGGAGATGTCCACATCACCTGCCGGTGTCTTTTCGAAGGCCGTTTCCGCAGTTTCCGCACGCCAGCCCAGCAGCTCGGCATCATCATTGGCCCAGTCGGCCATCATGGTGGCCGAGAAGTGACCGGTCATGATGTCGTCCTGATGCTTCTGATACAGAGGACGCATGATGTCCTTCATTTCTTCCGCAAGATCGAAGGCCTTTATCTTGGCCGGGTTGGACAGACGATCCATCATGTTGGTGACCCCACCGTACTTCAGCGCTTCGGTGACCGTCTCCCAACCATACTGGATCAATTTCGAGGCATAACCCGGCTCGACGCCTTCTTCGATCATCTTGTCGAAGCACAGCAATGATCCGGTTTGCAGCATGCCGCACAGAATGGTCTGCTCGCCCATGAGGTCAGACTTGACTTCCGCGATGAACGAGGACATCAACACACCGGCCTTGTGACCGCCGGTACCGACGGCATACGCCTTGGCCAGCTCCAGTCCCTCACCCTTGGGATCATTGTCCTCATGCACGGCGATCAGCGTCGGCACACCGAAACCACGGACGTACTCCGCGCGCACCTCGGAACCCGGGCACTTGGGGGCCACCATGATGACAGTCAGGTCGTCACGAATCTGCATGCCTTCCTCGACAATGTTGAAACCATGGGAGTACGACAGACAGGCACCCTGTTTCATCATCGGCATGATGGTGTTGACCACGGCCGTGTGCTGCTTGTCCGGCGTCAGATTCAGCACGACGTCAGCTGTGGGGATCAGCTCTTCGTAGGTACCGACGGTAAAGCCGTTTTCAGTAGCGTTCTTCCAGGACTGACGCTTTTCGGCAATGGCTTCGGCTCGCAGTGTGTAGGAAACATCCAGCCCACTGTCGCGCAGATTCAGCCCCTGGTTCAGGCCCTGGGCACCGCAGCCGATCACGACCATCTTCTTGCCCTTGAGCGCATTGACGCCGTCGGAGAATTCATCCAGATGCATGAATCGGCATTTGCCCAGCTGGGCAAGCTGCTCACGCAGCGACAAGGTATTGAAATAATTGGCCATTGTGGCGACTCCTGAGAATAACTAAGGTCTGATTTGCCGCGCAGTGTATCGACTCGCTGGCGTTTCGTAAATTGATATATTTGAAACGCAATGTTTTAATTACTGCAATGAACTCCAGAACCCTGACCCAGTTCCTTGCATTGGCCCGTACGCTGCACTTCGGGCAGGCCAGCGAGTCCTGCAACATCAGCCTCTCGACGCTGTCCAGAAACATCCGACAACTGGAAGAAGAGCTGGGCGTCTCCCTGTTCGAGCGAGACAATCGCTCGGTAGCCCTGAGCGCCAAGGGACAGCAATTCGAGGTCTACGCCCGCGAGGCTCTGGCCAGTTGGCACAGCATCAGACAGGAACTGGCAGACACCGGCAACCCGCTGCACGGCGAACTCAGCATCTACTGCTCCGTTACCGCCAGCCAGAGTGTGCTGTACGAGCTGCTCAACCGATTTCGCCCCCGCTACCCGGGTATCGATATCAAGCTGCATACCGGAGACCCCGAACACGCCATCGCACGGGTGCTGGCCGGAGAGGAGGACATCAGCATAGCTGCCCATCCGGGGCGTCTGTCGCGCTCCCTGCATTTCAAGCCCGCCATGGTCTCTCCCCTGCTGTTCATAGCACCAGCCGAACTGGGCGATGCGGACATACCTGCCAATGCGCCCGCTGATACGGCCGACTGGGCGCAAGTTCCCATGATTCTCTCGGAAGGCGGCATTCTGCGCACGCGTGTCGATGCCTGGTTCAAGTCGCTGCAGCTGACACCGCGCATCTATGCCCAGGTTGCCGGCAACGAGGCCATCGTCAGCATGGTCAGCCTTGGGCTGGGTGTCGGAGTTGTACCAAAGATCGTGCTGGACAACAGCCCCATGGCCGAACGCATCCGGATACTGGACGTCAAGCCGGAGCTCGCTCCCTACGACGTTGGCCTGTTCACCTTGAAGAAAAGCCTACAGAACCCGTTGATCGATGCCTTCTGGGGAGTGCTTTCAAGCTAACCCCTGACAATAGACGCTGATTAAAGTTTCTGGGCATATAGCCGTTACACGCGCCCCTTTTCAGACCATGGGCCTTTCATGGCAGCGCGTTTGCAATAGTCACCACCTGACAGTCGACAAAGACGACCTTCCACAGGGCCGCACTGCCAAATCGCACTCAAGGTAGACGAAAACCATGCTGCAAACCGAAAACGCAATGCAGGTAGACCCGGCAACGGACTCGGCAGTTGCCAGGAATTCCATCAGCAACTCAGCACCTCGTGCCCGTACACGACCGGTGGTTCGTTCGAGCTACCTTGTGGAGCGATTGTTTGCCACGCCTGAAAACAACCTGTTCAATTACGTCAAGTTTCATCTGGTCAACGATCATATCAAGGCCTGCAAACTCGATGATGCGCGACTCATGGACATCGGTTGCGGCTTGCAGGTGGCCAGACGTTTCATCGAAGCCCTGAACCCCGACGTGCGCTACTACGGAATCGACTACGAGGCCTCATTCGCACCTGATGCGGTCGTCGATCTGAACGTGAAAGGAGCGCTGCGCAAGCCCATGCAGTGGAAACCCGATGTCGTCATGCTGCTCGATGTACTCGAACACCTCCACGAAGATGAAAGCGACTTGAGTCAAGTCATCCGCCATGTCGCCGAGTCCATGTCCGGCGATGCCAGGCTGATCATCACCGTCCCTCAGTGGTATCGCCTCGACCGGTTCAAACTGGCTCATCTGCATTACCCGGAACACAAGATCCGCCTGACCCAGGGAGAATGGAAAAGGCTGATCGAAGAACATTTCGATATCCAGACGATACAGGGCGTCGGTTTTCTGTCAGTGATACCGTACCTGCCGATGGCGTTCAAGCGCTACACTCCGGACAACGCACTCGGACGCCTGTTCACCCACATGCGATCGAAGACATTCGAAAAGCGCTGGATCAAACCGCTGGATCTTTTCCTGTCACGAACCCTGGGCAGGATCGGCCCCTTCAAGCACCTGTCCAACGACATACTCATTGTTGCAACACCGCGCAACCGGGCATAAGACAATGGCAAGCACCGACTCGTTCCACCCCGACTTTCTCGGTGAAATGTGCCGCCGCCTGCAACTGCAACCCTACCCTGACTGCCGTCAATTTGTCGTGCAGCACCTGTTCCCCGACACGGTAAGACTGCTTCGCCTGTTGCATGACTACCTGCCCATCGACACCGTGATCGGCATCAGTTACTCCGGCAATGCGCAGGCCGTTGATGAGCTGCGATCCATGGGCATCAGGGTCTTGACACCCGAATACTCCGAACTGGCGAGCGTGGTTGCCACGGAGCTGCAACACTGTATCGATCGCTGCCGCCACCAGGCCCAACGGCTGGTGATACACGAAGTCGGTGGCATCGCCATTCGCGCCCTGCACGAACCCATGTACATCGGTGGCGATACCGTGGTCGGTGCTCTCGAGATCACCAAACAGGGTGTCTGGGTAGCCGAACAGCTGGAAGAGATGCGCATTCCGCAGATCAATGTCGCGCAGACGCGATTGAAGGAGATCGAAGGCAAACAGGTGGGCGAAGCCGTGGTATCCGCACTGGATAACATCCTGCGCGAACTGGGCTATTCGACCGTCGGCCGAGATGCCCTGGTCTGTGGGTATGGATGGGTCGGCAAAGGGGTTGCCCAGAGCCTGCGTCAGCGAGGCCTCGGCGTCAGTGTCAGGGATATCGACACCGTGTCGGTCGTTGAAGCGACGGTGGATGGACACAACCCCAGCTATGGCGAGACTTTGACACGTCCTCCAGCCATTGTTGTCGGGGCCTCGGGCAGACGTTCGATAAACGAGCATCTTCTGGCACAACTGCCTGATCGCTGTTTTCTGGTCAGTGGATCATCGAAGGATCATGAAATCGATCTCGATCACCTTGCCGAACAGACGGCCAGCACGACCACACTGCATCCGCATGTTCGCCAGTGTACGCTCCACGATGGTCGTCGAATCTATCTGGTCAATGAAGGCTATCCTGTCAACTTCACCGGTGCCAGCGTTCCCGATGAGATCGTCGAGTTCCTGTTTGCCGAACTGATCATGCTGGTCCCCTGGCTGCTTGACGACTGCCCGTCACCGGGAATACATACCCTGCCACCTGCCGATGAAGCCTTGCCTGCCAGTATCTGGCTGGAATTGCGCTGACAGACAAGGACCCGCGGCACACCACGATACCGCTCCAGGCAGCTTCTTCAGGGATTTTCAGCCAGTTCTTCCCGGCGGCGCTGGACTGCCCATTCCGCCGAGACCGCATGGCTGGACCAGTGAGCGATGCCGTTATCGTGTTCCAGCAGAAAATCCGTCGCGCGATGCTTGTCCATGGGCTTGCTGAACAGAAACCCCTGCAGCTGATCACAACCATGAGCAATCAGGAAATTGCGCTGCTCGGTGGTTTCCACCCCCTCGGCCACGACGGTCAGGGACAGGGTTCTCGCCACATCGATGATCAATTCGACCACCGGTGAAATGCCGCCATCATCAAGGAAGGATCGATCGATCTTGATGCTGTCCAATGGAAATTTCTGCAGATAACCCAGATTGCTGTAACCGGAGCCGAAATCATCGATACTCAACCTGACACCCAGCGAGGTCAGGCCGGCCAGTATCTGCTGTACCGATTCGCTGTCTGCCATCAACATCGACTCGGTGATTTCCAGCTCGATGCTCTGAGGTCTGCAATTGGTCAACTGCAGGGCATCGCGCACCACCGAATCGAAATCCCCACGACGAAACTCCATTGGCGACACATTGATGGCCACCGGAATATCGTGACCCTGTGCGCTCCAGAGAGTCTGCTGCAGCATCGAATGATGCAACACCTGACGGGTGATGTCGCCAATCATCCCGGTCTCTTCCGCCACGGCTATGAAGTCTTCGGGCGGCACCCATCCGAGCAAGGGGTGCTCCCAGCGCACCAGAGCTTCCATGCCGGCCATTCGACCATCTGCCGCTGCCAGCTTGGGCTGGAAATAGACTTGCAGCGAGCCACTGTCAATGGCTTCACGCAGATCGGTCTCGATACGCAGTCGTCGGCGGATCTGCGTCGTCATGTCGGGCTTGAACGTGCGATAACCGCCTCCAGCCTCCTTGGCCGCATACATCGCCATGTCCGCCTGCTGCATCAGCAGTGTCGAGTCTTCCGCATGCTGCGGAAACAGGCAGATGCCGATACTCGGGGTCATGGTCATGGCATGACCGTCGACACGCATGGGCTTTGCCAGTGCTTCCACCAGGTCCCTGGCCATCCTCTCCGAACGTCCAGCCGCGCCCTGCTCATCGATCAGCAATGTGAATTCATCACCTCCGAGTCGGGCCAGGTAGTCGCTGGCATCCAGACAGCCCTTCAGGCGATCGGACACGGCAACCAGCAATTTGTCGCCCAGCGAATGCCCCAGGGTATCGTTGATCAACTTGAAGCGATCGAGATCGACGAACAGGATTGCCAGTTCCCGACGTTCCTGGCGCGCACTGTCCAGCCGATCGTTCAGCGTGCTCAGCCAGGAGGTTCTGTTTGGCAGGCCCGTCAGCGTATCCGTGTAGGCGAGTCGATTGACCAGCTGCTGAGCATTGTGCTGATTGGAGATATCGATCTCGCTCATGAGAATGGATTTCTTGCCACTGACCGGATCGGGGCACAGCTCCAGGGTCAGGCTGTGCCAGACAGGCCCCTTGGCCGTTTTCATCTGCGCCTCGATACTGGCACCGGCACCATGAGTCAGCGTGTCGTGGGCCAGCTGCCAGTCCTTTTCGTCAAGAAAACGTTCCGACAGTGTCAATACGTCGGCTCCCAGCATGCGCCGGGCTGCAGGATTGGAATACATCAACCTGCCTTGCCTGTCGAAGACAGACACGCACACCGATGTGTGCAGCAGAGCCACACTGCGATACAGCGTATCGGAGTCGGAGAGCTTGTCCTGACGGATGGCATTGATCAGCAACCAGCGTGCATCATCCGGAGCCTCGATGGCACTGATGGAACATTCATAGGAGCAGGAACGTCCCATCGGGTAGAACGTCCAGTGTTCAGCAACGCTGTTGCTGGTGCCACTCAGGTCTTCGCAGTACTGTCCCAGGCGCTCGCAGACGGTACGAGTCATGCCATCGCTCATGTCCCGCCCTTGCAATTCTGCAAGATCGGGGGCGTTCCACAAGTCCAGTCCAGCCTGATTGGCCCACAGAACCCTCAGGTTGCCGACATCGAAAAGCCAGACCGGAGTGCTCAACAGCGACAGCGGGTAAGAGATCGTCTTGATGTACTGTTGATACGGCATAGTACAGCTACCAGACTGTGCTCGAACAAAACGAGAGGTGTCCATTCTCATGCATGACCCTCTCCGCAGTATCGCAATCGCTGATCTTCAAGGGTAAGCTGAGTGTTACATCAAGGCAGAAACCGGCCCCATTGGTCCCTTCGCAGCCATTGCGCGCGTGACCTCCGATGCATGAACGCCATGTCACGGGACAACGGATGCCAACAATTTGCGCAGCAGGCTGTCGAGCAGCTCTCGCTCCGACTCGTCCAGTGCTTCGAGCAGACCAGCCTGATTCTCCACATGCTCTGCCACCACCTTGTCGATGAGTCGCTTGCCTTTGGGAGTCAATCTGACGAGAATCCTGCGAGCATCAGCCGAATCGGATTTACGCATCACCAGACCCGCCTTGACCAACTGATCGATGCGATTGGTCATGGTGCCCGATGTAATCATCATCGACGCCATCAGCTCACCAGCGGTCAAGGCATGCGGTGACGATGAACGGCGCAGAGTCGCCAGCACGTCAAAACCCGCTGCGTTGAGCCCATGATGAGCGAAGACCTTGCCCATCTGCCGGGAAAACAGATGTGAAACCACGCTCAGACGCCCAACCTGGGCCATGGCAGTCACATCGAGGTCCGGCCGCTCCGTTTGCCACTGACTGATTATCTTGTCCACTGCATCCATAAGGAACAATATAGCAGAGGGACAGCGGAACAACTGTCATCCCGCCCACGACACCGTTTCACTGGCATATATCTTGACATCAAGATAATAACCATTTATCTTGACATCAAGATATATAACTTACGGACAATGGAGATCGCAGCATGGATCCGTCACGTCACCTGGACCTCGGCCTGACCGCTCTGGCACCGGCCATCTGGGGCAGCACCTATCTGGTTACCACGGAGCTGCTGCCGCAGGGCTACCCGCTGACGGCAGCGCTGTTACGTGCCTTGCCCGCCGGTATTGTTCTGCTGGCTCTGACACGAACGCTTCCCAGTGGCATCTGGATCGCGCGTTCGCTGATACTCGGAGCGCTGAATTTTTCACTGTTCTGGTGGCTGTTGTTCGTGGCTGCCTATCGTTTGCCCGGCGGTGTGGCGGCTACCGTTGGCGCCATTCAGCCACTTCTGGTGCTGTTGCTGTGCAGACTGTTGCTGGATCAGACAACCACTCGCCTGGCGGTGCTGGCAGGCTGCGGTGGCATTCTGGGTGTGGCGCTGGTCGTATTGACCGGGGAGTTGTCACTGGATGCGGTCGGCACACTGGCCGCACTGGCAGGAGCGGTCTCCATGGCATTCGGGACCGTTCTGACTCGTAAATGGCACCCGCCTGTTTCAGCCCTGACATTCACGTCATGGCAGCTTCTTGGTGGCGGCCTCTTGCTGCTGCCCATAGCGCTGTGGCTGGAACCACCCCTGCCTTCTCTGTCGATGGCGCACATGGCAGGCTTCGCCTATCTCGGGCTGTTCGGTGGCGCAATCACCTATTTCCTGTGGTTCAGGGGAATTTCCAGACTGAACCCTTCAACGGTCACGCCACTGGGCCTGTTGAGCCCGGTCTCCGCAGTCTGTCTTGGCTGGCTGCTGCTCGAACAGAACCTGCACGCAGTACAGATTGCCGGCATCGTGTTGGTACTGATCAGCGTATGGCTGGGTCAGCGCTCCCAGCGAAAGCCCGCGTGACAGGCCTGCAACAACTCTCTTGCCCGCCTCATTGGCAACACGTGTCTGAAGAAACCGGCAAACCGAACCGACCACCCTCGCGGCAGACGGCAGGCTGTCGCCGAGCAGCCGATATCAGGCTTGAGTCGTCGCCAACTGCTGTTCCAGTACCGAGACCACCAGTTCGTGATCATCGATCTGCGGCAAACCCGATACCGTCACCGAACCAATGACTCCGGCTCCCCTCACCGTCACGGGAAAGGCACCACCGTGAGCCGCAAACTCGTTCAATGGCAAGAGATACTTCTCTTCCAGGCTGACCCCCTTCACACGGCACAGCGCTCCCATGTACAGGGAACTGTGAGAAAAGCGCTGTACGACCCTCATCTTGCGCTGCACCCACTGCGCATTGTCCAGAGTAGCCCCCTCCAGTGCCGAGTGAAACAGACACTGGCCATTACGCGTGACATCGATGGCGATGGGCAATGTTCGCTGTCGGCCAAGTTCCAGCAGACGCAAGCCGATCTCATGCGCCTGTGAAATACTGAAACTGTCGAATACCAGCCGAGCTTCCTGAGCCTCGATCTGCTCCACGACCTGCTGATCGCTCAGCCCCTTGAGACTCACGATTCCGATCCTCTCAGGCTGACGCCGGACACAGCATCGAATAGATGGACCTTGTCGACATCCACATTCAGGCCGACTGTCTGACCAATCTCCTGCGGTGTCTCGCCCTGGATATTCACCGTGACCGAGCTGCCATCACTGGTACGCGTGTACAGGTAGGATTCGCCTCCAAGCCGTTCCACACCATGGATCTCGACCGTCACATCGGCCCCGTCCGGTTCCGCAATGCTGACCGCATTGGGACGAATACCGGCCACCACCTCGGCGTTGTCCGACAAGTCGAAGCGGTCTGCCTGTAACGCCATGCGCCGACCCGCGGCCAGCGAGACCTCGCCTCTGTCTGCAGACACCACCTTGCCATTGAGAAAATTCATCTTCGGCGAGCCGATGAAACCGGCAACGAAACGATTGACCGGATAGTGATACAGATCCAGTGGCGCGCCGAACTGCTCCACGACACCGGCACGCAGGACAGCGATCTTGTCCGCCATTGTCATGGCTTCCACCTGGTCATGGGTCACATAGATCATGGTATTGCCCAGACGTTTGTGCAATTGCGCGATCTCGGCCCGCATGTCCACTCGCAACTCGGCATCCAGATTGGACAGGGGTTCATCGAACAGGAAGATTCTCGGCTCGCGAACCACGGCTCGTCCAATGGCAACCCGCTGCCTCTGCCCACCGGACAGATCCTTGGGTTTTCGATCGAGCAACTCGTTGATCTGCAGCATCGCAGCCACTTCCGCAATCTTCTGCTGGATGATCTTGCGCGGCGTATTCAGATTCTCCAGTCCGAATGAGAGATTCTGACGCACGCTCATGTGCGGATACAGGGCGTAGGACTGGAACACCATGGAGAGTCCCCGGTCCGCGGCAGCCACGTCGTTGACAAGGTCATCATCGATCATGATTCGGCCACTGGTGACCGTATCCAGACCCGAGATCATGCGTAGCAGCGTCGATTTGCCGCAACCCGAGGGCCCGACAAACACACAGAATTCGCCGTGATTGATGGTCAGATCGACACCCTTGATGACCTCGATCGAACCGTAGGCTTTCTTGATGTCTTGAAGTTGCAGATTTGCCATGGCTCAGAAACTCTTCACTCTTGTCTGTTCGATCATCATTTACCACCGGTGGAGGCAATGCCGGTGGCGATGTATTTCTGCAGGAATGCAAACACGACGGCGATGGGCAGAAGCGTCAGTACCGTCATGGCCAGCAGACTGCTCCATTGCGTCTGCATCTCTCCCTGAAAACTGTTCAGGGCCAGCTGTAGCGTGAAATTCTCGGTTCGGGACAATACGATGAGCGGCCACAGGAAATCGTTCCAGCGCCACATGATGGCAAGAATCGCCAGCACGGCAATGGCTGGCGCACTCAATGGCAGGATGATTCGCCAGTAGATCTTCCACTCGCTGGCCTTGTCCATGCGCGCGGCATCCAGAATTTCATCCGGTATCGTCAGCATGTATTGCCGCAACAGGAAGACCCCCGTCGGGGTTGCAGCTCCCGGTATGATCACCCCCCAAAGAGAATTGATCATGCCCATTTCCCGCACCACCAGAAACAGAGGTACCAGCACGACGGTCTGCGGAATCATCAACGTACCGATGATCAATGCCAGGACCATGTTGCGACCACGAAATTCGTATTTGGACAGTGCAAAAGCCGCCATCGAATTCACCAGCAACATGATCAATGTCGAAATGACGGTAATGAAGGTGCTGTTCCACAGGAATTGCAGAAAGTTGAATCGCTCGAAAAGATCGGTGTAATTGGACCAGGCGAGCGCCATTTTCTCCACCGGCTCTCGTTCCTTGACCTTCACCTTGATGATCTCCTCCGGTGCGTCCAACCTGACCACCTGAGACACGATGCCTACCCGACGCACCTGCGCCACGGTGACCCCTGCCAGCTCCCCGTCGGTCACCGTGAACAGCGGCAGAGGCTTGCTGTGTCCTTCCAGCATCACGGTTTCCTGCGCATACGGCAGAAAACGTGGCGGAAAATTGTTCAATTCCGCATCGGTCTTGAACGATGACATCACCAGCCAGACGACCGGGCCGAACATCAGCACGATGCCAAGGAACAGATAGCCGTAGGTGAACCAGTCTGTCCAGTGAAGTCGACCGCTGCCGTCACTCCTGCCACGCGTGCGTGTCAGAAACGCGATTGCCTTACCCATTGACGTTCCTCCTGCTCGCCCACAACTGCAGGAAAGTCAGTATGACGAGTACGATGGCCAGCAGAATGGATGCTGCAGAGGCCAGACCAAACAGACGAGGTGTACCGGCAAAGCCTGTCTCGTAGACATATTGAATCAACAGGGTTGTTGCAGAACCCGGCCCTCCACCGGTAAAGGCGTAGACCTCATCGAAGGTCTGCACACTCTTGATCAGGGACAATACAAGCACGACGATCATGGTTGGCATCAGCAGAGGGAGCGTGATGCGACGAAAGGTTCTGAATGGAGAGGCGGCATCCATGCTGGCGGCTTCATACACATCGCGGGGGATTGCCTGAAGACCGGCCAGCAGAATCAGCGTGTAGAAACCCATATGCGCCCAGACGGATATGAATACCGACCAGAAGAAGGCCCAGTGCCGGTCCAGCAGCCAGTTGATGGTCTCGAAGCCCATGCCCTCCAGAGCTGCGTTGGCCAGGCCCTCACGCTGCAGGATCCACTTCCAGATCAGCGCGACCACCACTGGCGACAGCAGCACGGGAAAGAAGAAGACGCTGCGGAAGAAACCGCGAGCACGTATCTTGCCGTTGAGCATCAGTGCAGTCAGAAGCGCAAACCCGACCATGAACCCCACTTGCAGCAGGACGAACCAGATCGTGTTGTAGACCGCACGCCAGAACAGATCATCCTTGCATGAATTGGGGTTGAGAAAATCCTCGCAGCTGGTCAGCGTCTGATAGTTGCCCATGCCGACAAAAGTACGATCCTGCAGCAGTATCTGATCACTGCCGGTCATGGCGTACACGAAGTTCAGAACAACCGGCAGGAAAGCAAACAGGCCGAACAACAGGAGATTGGGCAGCAGGAAGACCCATGCAAGCCTGGAGATACCCAGGCGCTTCTGCAGGTACAGCATGGGTATCTCGATGACCCGCATGCAAGAACTGATCATTCGTGCCATGACTAGGCTCCAGGTAAGTCTCGAGTCTGCTGCCGCCAGACACGGCCGACAACAGACTCAGGCATCAGGTACTCCGAAGCCGCTGCAGAGCTACGTTCTGCGGGGGCCTCGGGGTCTCACAAGGGGGGGTTGCCCTACTCGACTTCGGACATGGTCTGTTCAAGGTCGCTGGTGGCCTTTTCCATCGCTTCTTCGATGGACAGCTCACCCACGATGGCCTGCGAGACTCGTGTCATCGTGATACCGAACATGGCCCGGTTGTGCTTGTAGCCCTGATAGGCATAAGCAACCGGAGACACCTTCTCGACCTGTTTGCCCCAGGCGTTCAGCGCAGCTGCAGCGGGTGCGGAAGCGCCTTCGTAGTCAACTCCACTCGCAGCAACCGCTGCATGTGCAGGAATGTTGCGAGTCCGGGCTGTCAATTCGGCGTAGACGTCTTCCCGAGCCAGATAATCAAGCAGCTTGCCGACGATTTCGGGATGCTCGCTGCCATTGAAACCCACGATGCCGGCACCGCCGGGCATACCGGTACATGCCACTTCGCCACACGGTGTGCCGACGACCTGCCAATCGAAGGCGTCTCCGATTTCGCTATCGAACTTGCCGACCTGCCAGCTGCCCGAGTAGTAGTAAACCAGTGAACCGGAAATGAATTCCTTTGCCGCGTCCTGATAGGTATCGCCCCCGGTACCGGCCCATACATCACGCAGCATGACACCGTTGTTGTTCCATTCGACAAACTTGGTGACAAAGCGGGTAAAGCCCTCGTCGACCAGTGCCGGAGTGCCGTCATCGGCAAACAGTTTCGCACCCTCGGAGATGGCTGGGCCCGCAATGCGATGTCCGGAACGATCCATGGCCATCAGATAGGGCGTTTCCGTGGCTTCGGCAACCTTGGCGACTGCATCGGCCCATTCTTCCCAGGTAGCGTCTGCCGCAGGCGGCTCGACTTCTGCCTGATCGAACAGAGTACGGTTGATATAGCCGCCAGTGATGGTCAGCTGAGAATGCAGGCCGTAGATACCCTTGTCTTCCGGACTCTTGCGGTACCAGTTCAGGATGTCCCCGAAGGACTCTTCCCAGTAGTCGGCATCGACATACGGTGAGATATCGACATAGTACTCGGACAGGCCACCCAGGTCGGTGACCTTTGCCAGGTCGGGACCACTGCCAGCGGCGAGCTGAACCGGCAGATTTTCAAGAAT
The DNA here is from genome assembly GCF_052681095.1 of Granulosicoccus sp. 3-233. NCBI lineage: Bacteria > Pseudomonadati > Pseudomonadota > Gammaproteobacteria > Chromatiales > Granulosicoccaceae > Granulosicoccus > Granulosicoccus sp. 3-233. The sequence goes on along the minus strand of NZ_JBQYLE010000002.1, from coordinate 723,124 downwards.
TGCCTTGTAGGGTACTGTATCGACGATAACGTCAACACCTTCGTTTTCCTGCTCGAAGCGCGTGACCAGTTCATCGATCACCTCGCACTCGTTGCCATCCGACGAACACATGAACCGCAGTTCCTGCGCCTGAGTGGCAGATGCAGCTACGCCGAGGGAGGCAAGCAGAACCAGTTGGCCCACTACATTCTTTCTGAATTTCATCGTCAAGTCTCTCCGTTCTCCAATGGTATGGTCATACGAAAAAGGTGCGAGATCCGCGCCCGCTTCAGGTACAAATCCTTTTCCGTCGATCTCCTGCGTTGTCGTGTGTCGCGTCTACGCGACGGTGGTGTGATGATGCCGGGGTACCCAGCTCTCGTATACTGCATCGTTGGCCCCTAGCGGCAGCGACACCCGCCTACCCGACTGAGCCGATAGATAGATGGCACTGACCAGCTCCAGCGATCTGCGCCCATCCCGCAGCAGCACTTCACGCCCGGGCTGACCGTTCAACGCATCATAGAGTGCATCGAAAAAACCGGTAAAACCCGATCGGGCAGGCACAACCGCCGCCAGTACCTCGTCGATGGCTGCCTGCTGCGCCGGAGTGCGAGCCAGAAACTCCCAGGTATCGCTTGCCGGCGCATAGGGCGCCGTTCCGCTGGTGGCCGTCAGGCCCTGAAAACAGAATCGCAAGCGTGAAGTATCGGTAGCCGCTCCCAGAGTGATCGAACTGGTTGCCAGGGCGCCATTTTCCATGTCGAACTGGATTGCAGCGCAGTCTTCGGTTTCTATGTCATTGACACGCGTTGCGCAGCTGGCCGACAGGCCTGCCACGGGTCCCAGCACATGCATCAGTAGATCGTGATTATGGATGGCATGCCCCAGTACGGCACCACCTCGTTCGCCCTCCCAGGTGCCGCGCCAGGGGATGGCGTAATAATCGGCATCACGATTCCAGTGTGTTTCCAGGCTTGCCATATAGGGCTTGCCAGCCAGGCCGGCATCCATCAGAGCCCGCAGTTGCTGCATCGCAGGTCCGTAACGGTATTGGAATACCGGTGTGATGCATCTACCCGTTTTTGCCGATGCCTCTGCCAGGGCATCCGCCTGAGCCAGCGAGTTCACCAGCGGCTTTTCACAAACCACGTGCTTGCCGGCTTCGAGTGCCATCAGGGCTGTGTCGAAATGCAGATGAGGCGGCAGACAGACGTCGATGATATCGATCTCATCATCGTGGATGACTGCCGACAGATCCCTGCTTACCGCAATGTTGGCACCATTGACGATACTGCGCGCGCGTTGCTCGTCCAGATCACACACGGTGCTGACAACAAACCGTTCGGGCAGTTCGCGATAGGCGGCAAGATGCTCACCGCCGATTCCCGCTCCGATGATGGCAACGCGTAGCGGCTTTCCGGTGGAAGCAGGCATGGTAATCAGACCCAGCGACCGGCAGGATGGGCCTCTTCGGCCAGCAGCTGCGCTTTCAGTGCCAGCTCCATGACCTTGAAGGCATGTGCCTGCGGCATGGCCGTGTCCGTGCGATTCTCGATATCGTTGCGCAGGTTCTGGAAGTAGGGATAACCGGCATCACTGCAATCGATCTTTTCATGGCGCGTGCCGTTGACCAGATAGAGATGGTCGATTCCATCGTCTCGGGCCACATCCACGTACTTGCGCAGTTCGATATAGCCTTCGGTACCCAGTATGGTCAATCGTCCATCGCCCCAGGTTGGCAACGCATCGGGTGTGTACCAGTCCACCCGGATGTAGGCGTGGCCATGCTCGCTCTGCAGCGCAATCTCTCCGAAGTCCTGCAGCCCCTTGTCATCGGGATTGGCGTAATTGCCTACGGTTGCCATGCGGATATCGGCATCGGTGCTACCGGTGAAATACAGAAACTGGTCGATCTGATGTGAACCGATGTCGCACAGAATGCCACCATAGCTGTTGCGGTCGAAGAACCACTCGGGACGCGTGGGCCGGTTGAGTCTGTGTGGCCCCATGCCCAGTGTCTGGATGACCTTGCCGATGGCCCCCTCCTGCACCAGCGTTGCCGCCCTGGTGACACTGGCCACTTCGAAACGCTCGGAGAAATCGATGGACCAGATTCGGCCGGTCTGCTTGACGCACTGTCTGATCTGCTCCAGCTGCTCGAGGGTCGTGCAGCCCGGTTTGTCCACCATGACATCCTTGCCGGCTTCCATCGCCGAGATCGCCAGTGCCGCTCGATCTCGTGGAATGGCGGCAATGAGGATCAGGTCGATACTGTCGTCCTGCAACAGCGTTTTCAGCTCGGGCACGCGTTGTTCGTTGCCGAAACGCTTGACAAAGCCTTCCAGGGTTTCCGGTTCGCCCTCTGTCCACCAGCCCGCAAACTCTCCGCCCACATCCAGCATGTTCTGGATCTGACCGAAAATATGGCGGTGATCGATACCAACCGCAGCGAATCTCAATGACTTTGACATGACCTGGTAACTGTGATTTTTCCGTGAGTGAATTCGTCCGTCGGAATGCATGACATCAGTCCCGGCAAGGGCGCTGAACAGCCAGACGGCAGGCCAGTGACTTTATCAGAACCGTCTCAATGGTAGTGAACTTGCGGCAACCTGCCGAGCAGGATAACGCCTAACGCGTCAGATGTGAATCAATTTTGTAACAATTTGTCGCGCGAGCGGAAAACCCCTTAGTCCAGAAGCTGCCTCTCCAGAAAGTCAAGCACTTTTCGACGCATGCGAGGCGTTTCCACATGGCCGCTTTCCGGCTCGATCAGCAACTCCCAGGCATGAGCGGCATCAGCACATTCGCAGGCTTGTTCCAGAGGCTTCACCACTGCGTCGAGTGCCCGAGGTGGCGTCAGCGAATCCAACGCACCAACGGCACACAGATGAGGGCGAGGGATGATCAGCGAGACGATGTCAGCCGTGCTGAATTGTGCACACAGCCCTGGGACCGTCATGTAGATTCCGTGCTCATCGTGCGCCCCGAGTTCAATCAGGGTTTCAAGGTCGGCCAGACAGCAGACTTCCGCCACCGCCTTCACCCGATCATCCAGTGCAGCCAGCCACCAGCCCAGCGTTGCCCCCATGGAAATTCCATAAGCCGCTATCCTGCTGGAGTCCATGTCAGCCCTGCCCTCCAGGTAATCGATGGCACTGGCCAGTTCTCGCAACATGGTGCCGAACAGCGTATCCCCGTGCCACAGGAGGGACTTGCTCAAGGCAGATTCACCATAGCCTGAGCGCTCACCGAAACATGGCAGGTCTACAACCAGTGCAGCCATACCGCGTTCGATCAGCACAGGTGCATAGGGACCTTCGCTCAAGGCCGGTCGGCCACTCAGCAGCTCCTGCTTGCCGATAGCATGATTATTGCCATGGGCATGACAGTACAACACCACCGGAAAAGGCCCATCGCCCTCGGGCCTGCACAACAGAGCGGGAATCCAGTCGTCCGGCGCATGGGCGGTGCGTCGCGTGCACGGCACTTGCAATCGTTCGATCACCATGCCACCGGAGACAGTTGGCGGTACTGATCGTCGGTCTGGCACCGCAGCCGACTCGGGCCGCCGTGGAGCTGGCCAGCCGCCAAGCAGAACATGCAGTCTTTCTCGTGTTTGTTGCATGGCACTGATCATACAATCAGCCGGTGTCGATCAGAATTGCTCATCCGCAATCGTGACGAATGATGTCGAAACCTTCGTCGTTCGACGGAGGCTCGAAAAATCGAGTGATGGCATCGAACATCGCCACGGTATCCGTTGCATGGCGTTGCGGCTCTTCGATTGCCCGGGCTTTCAGCCGCGCCTTGCAAGACTCATCGGAACTGTGCAGATAGTGAAATTCATGAGATGCGCCGGCTTGCACGATGACATCCTGTATCCAGCGACGCTGAGTGACGGTATTGGCAGGAAAGTCGAGTACGACGGAGGCTCCATTGCGCAGGAGATCGATCAGCACCGGTCGTATCGCCGATTTCAGCTTGTCGGAACAGCGCACATAGCTCGACACATCATTCACCTCTCCGGCATACAGCGCAGCCAGCAAATGATCCTCACTGAGCATGGTCGACGCGCGCTCTGCAGCAATCTGCCGCGCAAGGGTACTCTTGCCCGATGCCATCTTCCCGCAGAAGACATACAACGTTCCCCTGGACATTACTGATCCTCCTTGAGCACCTGCACGAACCCGGGTGGATCTCCTCGTGGGCTGACATCGGCAGAACCGTTGACATGCTGAGTGGACAGACAGAGAAACGGAGATCGAGCAATGAAGGCTCGGCAATGCCGGTCAAGTGCCGGCAGACACTTGTCAATCGCCAGAGCATGCGTGTCGGCATGAAGGTCACGCAGCTCGGCTTCGCTGCTGATCGTGAATCTGGCATCCGGCTTCTTCATGGACAGTGCAGTCAGCTTCAGGCGTGGCAAACAGGTTCTGGGCCAATGATTCTGACCGCATGGTGCTGTCCCTGCAACCACGTTCAGCGCCGTCGACAAGTCCTTCTCGATCAGTGCGAACGGTAATCGCTGCGAATCGCCCGCCTGTCGTGTCCAACGATCCGTGGTTGCGGCGCTGAACGGTCTCCATCGCATGACCCATCTGCAACTGGCAGGAATCGGTATCGGCAGATGATCGACTGCTCGTTCTCGCAGCTGGGGGCTTGAACTCAGGGCACTTGCCGACAGGCAGGCCGGATGGCGTGTCGATGCTGTCGCTCTCGCTGCGGAAATATTGCAGCGTGCAAAGGACCTGACAGGCGAACTCACCGCGCGTGTCATCTTTCATGAAGGCATCATTGATGTCGCGCCTGAAACGAAAAGCTGCCCACTCTCTCTCCAGATCCGGATGAGTCGGTACAGCGCAATGCCGGATTTCGCGACATCGATCATTTCTACACGGCGCCAACCTACAGGGGATGGGTATGTCATAAAAAGTGAGCGGCTGTACTCGACGCATGTTGTACTCTATAGCCTGACTGGTCGCTCTTCAAAATGACAAACCCTGGCCGGAACATCATATGGCCGCAATTGGAAGAAAAACATGAAACTCGGAATCCTGTCGTGTGGCCCGAACTCCTACAGCACTCGTCGACTCGTGGAGGCAGCAAAGCAACGCAACCACACGGTCAGAGTCCTGAACACCCTGAAGTTCGCCATCGATCTCCAGCAGGGTGTACCTGACCTGTATTATCGGCAGAAGACACTGAGCAGCTACGATGCTGTCCTGCCTCGCATCGGCGCTTCAATCACCTATTATGGAACGGCAGTGGTCAGACAATGCCAGGAGATGGATATTTTCTGCGCCAACACGGCCGCCGGCATCACCAACTCGCGGGACAAGCTGCGTAGTCTGCAGATTCTCAGCCGGCACCATGTAGGCATCCCCAGAACAACCTTCGTACGCGACAAGAAAGACGTGCTGCCCGCCATCGAAAGGGTCGGTGGTGCACCCGTGGTCATCAAGCTGATCGAAGGCACCCAGGGAATCGGCGTACTCCTCGCAGAATCCACCAAGTCGGCCGAGGCGATCATCGAGTTGCTGCAGAGTCAGAAGCAGAATGTGCTGATCCAGAAATTTGTCGCCGAGAGCAAAGGCAAGGACATCCGTGCTTTCGTGGTCGGCGACCGAGTGGTGGCTGCCATGCGCCGAGTCGCTCAGGGCCAGGAATTTCGCAGCAATGTGCATCGCGGCGGTGTCGCCGAAGCCGTCGAGTTGTCGGATGAATACAACGAAACGGCCGTTCGTGCAGCACAGATACTCGGCCTTCGTGTGGCGGGTGTCGACATGCTCGAAGGAAAGAACGGACCTCAGATCATGGAAGTCAACTCATCCCCGGGCCTGGAAGGTATCGAAACCTGTACCGGCCTGGATGTTGCCGGAAGTGTCATCGACTATATCGCTGCCCAGGTCGATTTTCCCGAAATCGACATTCGACAGAGACTCACCATCAGCAAGGGCTATGGTGTCAGCGAGATCTACATACCGGAAGGCTCCCACTTTGTCGGCGTCTCCATCGCGGATACCGAGCTGTCGGAACAGGACATCAACGTGCTGACCCTTTACCGAGGTGGCAAGATCATCCCCAACCCGAAAAAGGAACGCGTGCTGGAAGCGGATGACAAGTTGCTGTGCTACGGCAAGCTGGAGTCCATGCGCAGCATGGTGCCGGTCAAGACTCGTCGCCGGCGCCGTCCTGAAGTACTGGATCTGGTCACCGAGGTGCCGCATTCCGACAACCCGAGCGCATAGCCGCTCAGACGACCACACCCGGTGAAAGATTGAGCCATGAAGGCTGGTTCACCCCCGGTGGGATATCGATCATCCCCCCGGGGGCCGCATTGCGACAGTCGTCGCCTGCACAAGCAGGGAACGTCCCACTGTGGTTCCTTGACGTCACACAGGAATTCGACCATTGAACGCAGGTTCGCTATCGGGACCCACGCAACGACAGGACACATTCACGAAAGAGCCGTACCAGAAATCCCGGAAAGCTCGTTCATGCCGCTCTCATGGCCATCGGACCCACGCTTGCAATCCAGCAGGCCACTGAACCGCGATTCGATTTCGCCAGCTTCGAGAATGCCAGCCTTTACCACTACCTGTTCCAGCGCATCCATCCAGCATTGATAGTAATCCCAACTCACGTCGTCCAGATCATGCGACGTTTCCCATGAGCGGATATTGTTCATCAGGGCCTGTCGAAACTCGTCCCACTCATAGTGACCTTCCTTCGACAGGGCAATCGCCACGCCGAACACCAGCTTCTCCCAGTCGCGGTCGAATTGCAGATGTCCATCTTCCCGAGGTGGTGCCTCTTCAGACGACCCCATCATGCTGGTTGCCGCATAATGTTCGAATCGTGTAAACATGATCGATGCTACTCCGAAGGCGCTCTGACCAGAGCCACACCCATCATGGCCTCCGGAGTCAGCAAGCTGGCCAGCTCCTCCTCGCCGAGATCCTCGGTGCCTTCGGGTCTCATGGGCAGAACCCACCAGCGAATCTGAGCACTGCTATCCCATATGCGCACATTGACCGAATCATCCAGCTGCACACCGAATTCGTTCAGAACGACGCGTGGCTCACGAACCACTCGGGCTCGGAATGTCGGATCCTTGAACCAATAGGGAGGCAGCCCGAGCGTCGGCCACGGGTAGCAGGAGCACAAAGTGCAAACCACTACATTGTGAACGTCCGGAGTGTTCTCGACGATACGCATATGCTCACCTTCGGCACCGGACATCCCATTGGGCAGGTCGAGCTGTTTACAGGCGGCGTTGCAATCCTCGAGCAGCAATTGCTTGAATTCCGGGTCGACCCATGCTCGTGCCACCAGTTTGGCACCATTGAATGGTCCCATTTCAGTGTCAAAATAGCCGAGCACCTTGTCGACCGTTTTTCCGGTGATGACACCTTTTTCTATCAACAGTGATTCGAGTGCTTTCGCCCTTGCTTCACTGATCACTTCTTTGTCCGCGTCGTAGCGGAATCCGGGGTATAGACTGGTCATGGTGTATTTCCCAATTGATTGTTTGGTCGAACTGATCAAGCAGCTTCGATATAGGCTTCAAAGATATCGTTGTAATATACGGAGCCCGGCTCGATCAACGATTCGTCCCAGAGATCTTCAGCCTTGAAGGCAAGGTTGTACACGGGCATGGGCGTACCGAGCCCATCTGCAGTGCTGTAGAAGTAGGTATACGATTCCTCATAGACTTCCATCACTTCTGCCACACGACCTTGCAGATTGCCTGGCAGTCGACTGTGAACGCCGGCTGAAATCGTCTTTATTCTCACTCTGTCACCAACACTGAATCTGGGTGCCGTGCTGGCTGCTCTCTTTGGCGAATCACCTTCCCGCAGGTATTTCTCCACCTGCGTATCGATCAAGGGATCCCCACCTGCCGGCAACTCAGTCGGTTTTTCATCGGCCATGTCTTTCAGGATCAGAGCTGCACGAGCATCGAGTTCTTCTTCGGTGATATACCCCTCTTCGATGAAGAACCCGGAAATACCCCCCAACCACTTTTCGTAGTATCGCAATCGAAAGTAGTCGAACGGATGGATGTTCTCGGCCCCCTGCCGCAAATGTGCCCAGGTCCAGAAGCTTTCGAAAGTGCTTGGCACCTGACTCATGTCGTAATCCGGCAGCGAACCATCAAGATGATTACTCAACGCCATCATCGCTGTATGAATGCCGAATATGCGCTGCTCCCATTCTTCCACGAAGACACGCGGTTCAGTATTGACAGGATCAAGCCCTTCCAGACCACCGAGATTATGCTGTAATTTCATCGTTTGTCCTCACGTCTTTTGAATTGGCCGGATCTGCAGCATCTTCTTCGATGAAACAGCTTCGGAAACCGGCATGAAGCTCTCTGGCATCGAGGTTTCTTCCAATGAAGACCATCTCGTTGAACCTCTCCTGCCCAGCAGCCCAGGCCTTGCCGGGCTGCCCATCCAGAGTCATGTGCACGCCCTGAAAAACAAAGCGTCGGGCATTGTCGTCGAGATTGAGAATACCCTTCATTCGAAAGATATCGGCGCCGCGTGCCTGTACCAGCTGGTAGAGCCAGCGGTTCAGATCGTCGCTGTCCATGGTCCCCTTCTCCTTGAACGCAATGGATTGAATGTCATCATCATGCTCATGAGCATCGTCGTCCAGCAATTTGGGGTCGATGGCAAGAGCCTGTTGAAGATCGAAGGCATTCACTTCGAGAATGCTGTCAAGATCGACATCACAGTTTCTGGTCGTGTGAATGGACGCCATCCCGTTGAGACTTCGAACCTTGTGTCTCAGAGCCTGAAGCTCTTCGTCATTCGTCAGGTCTGCCTTGTTCAACAACACCACATCAGCAAAGGCTATTTGCTCTTCCGCCTCATGACTATCCCAGTGATTGACGATGTGGCAGGCATCCACAACCGTGACAACGGCGTCAAGTCGTGTATGCCTGAGCATGGTCTCGTCAACGAAGAATGACTGTATGACCGGTGCAGGATCCGCCAACCCGGTCGTTTCGATGATCAAGTGATCGAAGTCATTCAGACGTTCAGTCAAATCCGAGACGATTCGAATCAGGTCACCTCTCACAGTACAACAGATGCATCCGTTGTTCATCTCGAATATCTCTTCATCAGCTCCCACGACCAACTGATGATCGATACCGATTTCACCGAATTCATTGACGATGACGGCGATACGCTTGCCATGGTCACCCGTCAGAATTCTGTTCAACAGCGTGGTCTTGCCGGCACCCAGATAACCGGTCAATACCGTTACCGGAATTTTCTTGTCAAGAGTCATGTCTGCTTCCAGAACTGTGGATTGATCGAAGTAGCGACAATGTCGCCATTGAAGGGCAATTGCCTACGGGAATCGTCGGCCGACTCGGATCGGCTTCGCGCCAGAACTGCCTCGCAGACCAGGCAATCATGAAACCGGCTCGATCGTCGTCAACTTCTTCCCCCAGGCCTCGGACGCATAGCCGAACACGGCACCCAGCAGCATGGCCGTAACTGCAATCAGAATCGGGTTTTCCGGGAAAGGATCACTTACTGCAAGACCGGTAACTGCTGTCGTGCCTACGGTTTGAGAAAACCCCCAGACAATGGCTGGAATGATACCGTGCGTGAATGGCAGCTTGGATGCCTGCACCATGGCTGCGCTACCGATGCCGACGCAGATTGCCGCCACCAGAAGATTGTCCCCGATCAGCTCTATTGCCAGCAAGGATAATCCGGCAATCAGGATACCCGTGAAATTGCAGGCTACGGATTTGACGAACCCTGCCTTGCCTCCGCCGACTATGAAGAATGACGCCCAGGCGGTAAACGTGACCCAGACTGGAACCGGAATGATCGTCGCCGTGACGACGACCGCGACGCCGCCTAGAATTCCGATACTGACAGTAAGTGCTTCAGATTGTTTCATGCTTTATACCTTCCCATCGTGCGGGTTTGAATTCATCGACATGTAGAGAGAGCATTCGAAAACCCTCCTGTCAGGCCATGGCCGCCATGGCAAAAAAGGCAGCACCAATGCTCGATATTGCAAGCCCGACAAGTCGCAAAGGACGATTGTCTGCCAGAGATTCACCCTTGAGGAGCCGCGCGGCAAGCAGATAGCTGCCAAGGGCCATGACCATCTGGACAAGCGTCAGTCCGGTGAGATAGGAAGCTAACGTCGCCATGTTCGCCCCTACAATTGCTTCCGCATAGGCATAACCGTGAAAGACTCCGGCTACGGCCGTCAGAATGGCCTCTTTGCGTACATCAAGCCGCTGTTTCATTGTCAGCAAGGCACCGACAAGTACAACAGAGGCGGCAATGAACAGCTCGACTGCCGGGATCGTGAACAACTGCAGATGCAACCCCACTCCTGCCATGCTTCCGGCAACAAAACCCAGTGGAATCAACAGACCGCGCCTTGCGATGGCAGCCAACAAACCTGCTGCTATGATGAAGGCAAGATGGTCCAGGCCGATCACAGGATGTCCGATGCCTGAGAGCAGGCCTTCCAAGGCCGTTTCAGGTTGTCGACCGCCCAGTGGATGATGCGCAAGCGCCGACAACGGGGTCAAGGCAATGCTTGCCAGAAACAACAGTCTGTGTCTGGTTTTCTTCCCGATGGCTCGGAAATGGGACAGTGGAGTTCGGTTATGAGAAGTCTTGGATGACATGTTCTTTGCTCGGAATCTGAACTGAGAGTAAAATCTATCACCTATATAGTTTTCACTTGCTGCTGAATTTGCAGCACGGCAGTACCCTTTTTGCAGCACATCGACAAGCCTGCGCGAATCGCGGACCGGACTGACAAGTGGCTCGCAAGCGAAAGTCCACAGCCCGATTCCCGGGAATCAGAGCACGCTGGCAAATGACAGCGTCGATATCTCATGAGGGCACCAGCCTGATGAGACCGGCTCGATATACCGAAAGACTGCGCGTCGACCTTTCCGTAGAAAAATGGAAATTTCAAACCAACGCCCCCATGGACTCGGCGGTGATTTCCCGTACATCAATCAGGCGTAAAAATACCCGAGATTTCTCTTGACGGAGGTCACTGCCAGGCGCATATAGCGCTCTCAATCCAGCTGTTTTCCTGCTCATCGAGAATGCACCATGACCCATTGCGCCACCCGTCCGACCTACTGCCTGCTGCTGGCTTCACTCATCGTCCTGAGCAGCGGTTGTAGCGATTCTGGCGGTGGCAGTGCTATCAGCTCTCCACCAGAATCGGACGCTGGTGGTCTGCCATTTGCGCTCGCCGATGAAAACGGGACGTCCGACGTCGCGCGCCTGGGCTATCCGGAGGTTCGTGATCTGTCGCGCGATCTTGCCACCGGCAGGTTTCTGGATCGCTACTTCGACATCGATTCTGCCGTGGCTGCACTTGCAATCGAGGCGGCCGATGCCGAAGAAAACAGCGACTACCCCTGTCCCGATGGTGGAACCGTCAATGCAAACAGGATCAGCCGCAATGGACCGATTCCCTCCCATGTCGCCACATTCGCCGATTGCTCCCTTGAAAGTCGAACCCTGTCCGGCTCTCTGACACGAGAAGTCAATCCGGGTGTGATCGGTTCAGGCAGCTACATCGCCATAACGGCCACATTCGAAGCTCTGGAAATTCGCTCCGGTGACAGTGAGCGATTACTGATCAGTGGTACGGCGATGCGTCAGCGTACGGATGGATCAGCAGCGGTTGGCGTGGAGCGCGGCTCCTGCACCCTTGAAGAAGACAACCGTTCTCTGATCGAAGGATCCTCTATCACCTCGGCGCTGATCGAAGAGAGTGGTATCGCCGGCAGTATCACGGTTTCCGACTACAGCCATGATCGCTGGGATGCCAGGTTTCACGATGCCAGTTCAAACGCTCCCCTGTGCCCACTCACGATTGCACAACGGGAGTCCGCCAGCCTGAAAGCACACTTTGACCACTACAGCAACAGCGCCATCAACGGGACCGCCAGCGTGACCAGCAGCATCAGTATCGGCATGGCCGATGCAATGGACGCAGCATCACAGACCAGCGTGCTGCCGGATGGCTCCAGTGTGACGCTCACCGCGCTGCAGGATCAGGCAGGCAAGGTACAAGTCGACATTGTGAGCGAAGGTTCTGCCATATCCTTCATTGATGACCATGTATTCCCCTCTCAGGACTTCGTATTGTCGTTTTGAGAGGTCACAACCACTGACGGGAAGCCGCGCCCAGCGGCTTCCCGTCAAACTTCACGCCATCTCCTCGGATTTCCTGTCATCGAAGACTTCCAGCAACTCGGCCAGCTTCGATTCCCCCAGGGTCTGCCGGGCAAGCGCGAAGACATCGTCCTCTTCCTCTTCCATGTGGTGATCGTTGTCGTGAACCAGCTTCTTGAAGGTCTTGAGCCACTCCGGTGAACTCATGTCGGTTTCGTCCAGCTTCTCGATCAATTCCATCGCCTCATGATGTTCTGCCACACTGTGGCGACTCTGATCAGTGCTTTCCGAGTGCTTCATGAGTGGGGCATAGAAGGCATGCTCTTCGGCTGCCGCATGGGCTTCGAATTCGGCCTTGAACTGCTGGTACAGTTCTCGCCGTTTCTCGGAGTCGCCTTCGGTGTCCTCGATCCTTCTCATCAGGTCACGCTGTGTCTCGTGGTCCGACTTTATCCGTTCCAGTATGTTCATGTGCTCGTTGATCTCCTGCGTGCGAGTGGTCAGTGTCATGCGCGGTTCGCCGACTCCGTGAGCCGGTGATACGACGCTGCGCAGCAGAATCATGGACCAGCGCTGGTCAACCCCCTTTCAGTTTGTAAGCTTTTCACGGTTGAGAGGACGCTCGAACAGTCTTGATTGCAAGCGTATCGGGAAGGCCTGACGATGCAGTCAGCCCAGCAGGTCATCTCGTTTACAGAACGCGAAAGGTCCTGTTTGTGACGAGGACTTCACGCATCATTCGATACTTCAGTTCCGCCACAGGGACGTGGACTGGCAACTGGCGCTCACGGTATCCCCGGCGCGATAGTGCAATCAGCTATTTTCTTCGTCTGCCAACAAACCAGAGATACACCAGAATGCCACCGAACAGACCGGCGACATAGCTCATCAGCTCGTTGACCTGCATGCTCTGGCCGGAAATCAGGAAATAGAGAAACACCAATCCGGTCAGGGCCAGCGAAATGAGCAGTGCCTTCGTCAGATTGCTGCGCTTCTTCATGTCATTCTTCCTGCCCGACAAAAGCCGGACTTGCATTAACCCAGTTCGAAGGAGGCAACCCCGAACAACTCACCCAACTGATAACGCGGGCACTTCCCCTTGTACATCCGCGCGGTTTCGAAGACGGCAGTCAGCCCGATGCGACTGGCCAGCTCGACCCCTTCCTTATTCGGCTCTGGCACGTCCAGTATGAGAGTCGATGCAGACGTTGTAGAAACCAGTTGGCGTAGCAGCTCGCCTGCATGATCCACAGAACGGGCCAATACGGGTCCTGCCTTGTAACCCTCTGCACACCGTCGAATGGTAGCGAAAGCCTGCAGGGTTCCATCATCAGCGACACAGACAAGTGAGTGCCGCGAATCGCTCGGTGCAACCCAACTGGCCAGCAGTGCTTCCCGGCGATAGCCCGCCGCTTTTTCGTCCATGGCCAGCAGCGCTGTCCAGTCCTCAGCGCCATAGGCTCGGCAGCTGCCACTCACGGCTTCGCTGGTACCGACACTGGACAACCCTGAGGTCAAGCCGGCGAAGCGGATATTGCGGTAGGCCAGCTCGAAGCCGGACTTGCGATAGTTGTTCTGCTGTTCCACGACCCCATCCAGACCAATGACCTTGCCTTCCAGATAGCGCATCCCTGCCTGCCACACCGCCCATCCGAACCCCTGACCGCGATAGTCCGGATGACAGATGTACAGGCCCAGAAATCCATGTTCTTCATCATGCCGGACAACCGAGATGGCGGCCGCGGGCTGCTCACCGTCAAAGGCCATGAAGAAGCCGTCAGGATCCGCCTGCTGAAACAGACGTGCATCGTCCACACCGGGATTCCAGCCTTCTCTGCTTGCCCAATCGAGCATGAGCTCGATCTCGGCAAAGGTTGCCGGGCGAATCGTGGGAGTGCTCATGTTCTTGACGGGTCCTGCTCGTTCTGCAAAGGATCCGAAGAGCGTAGCACTGCAAGGCTGTCGCGTCATGAATGGTCATTGATTTGACGGCGGCATCCAACACGGTACGAAACTTGACACTGAGGTTACCTGTGAGGCCGAAAAGCCTGTTATTTCGCGAAAAACGATCTTTTTACGCACCACCTGAGTGCAATCAATCTGAAACACGCACCATATGGGAACCCCGTTGAACGACAAGCCACTCCACGGCGAACTGGAACTGATGCAGGTCACCAAGCGTTTTGGTGATTCCATTGCAGTCGACAGCTTCACTCAGCATTTCCCGGCAGGCCAGTATGTCAGTCTGCTGGGTCCGTCGGGCTGCGGCAAATCCACGACTCTGCGAATGATCGCCGGACACGAATCAGTCAGTTCGGGTGACATACGCCTCGATGGTCGCAGCATCAGCCAGCTGCGGCCTGCGCAGCGCGGCACGGCCATGATGTTCCAGAGCTACGCCCTGTTCCCCCATCTGAGCGTGCTCGACAACGTGGCCTTCAGCCTGAAGATGCGGGGGGTCGACACCACTGCTCGGGAACGCAAGGCGCACGAACTGCTGGAACTGGTGCATATGGACGAATTCGCTTCACGCATGCCTGAGCAGCTATCGGGCGGACAGCAGCAACGGGTTGCACTGGCACGCGCACTGATAACCGAGCCTTCGGTGTTGCTGCTGGACGAACCACTTTCCGCACTGGATCCATTCCTGCGCATACGCATGCGAGCTGAACTGTCCCGTCTGCAGCGCGAACTCGGCATGACGTTCATCCATGTGACCCATAGCCAGGACGAGGCCATGGCACTGTCAGATCGTGTGGTTCTGATGAACAACTCGGTCATTGAACAGGCAGGTACACCCGAGGAGATCTTCAACGCTCCGCAGACAAGCTTCGTTGCGAAATTCATGGGTGGTCACAACATCGTCGACGTCGATGGTCGTGCCTATGCCTTGCGTACCGATCGTACACGTCTGTCCACGAACGGCGGCGGCGTGGCGGCACAGGTAGCCAATGTCGAATTCCTTGGCCGCACGGTGGATGTCTCACTCGACTGCAACGGTGTCGAGCTGGTCGCCTCAATGCCTGACGGTGATTTCCACCGTGATCGTGTTCGCACCGGAGACAGCATCTGCGTGCACTGGTCACACGATGACCTCTACGAACTGTCTGATGCCTGAGCAACTACTCGAC
>NZ_JBQYLE010000002.1:616853-707718 GCF_052681095.1 Granulosicoccus sp. 3-233 | reverse complement strand
TGACTGCTCGACTGCTCGACTGCTCGACTGCTCGACTGCTCGACTGCTCGACTGCTCGACTGCTCGACTGCTCGACTGCTCGACTGCGACAGGCTGCCCGGACACCCCTATTTTTTCAACC
Source organism: Granulosicoccus sp. 3-233 (assembly GCF_052681095.1). Classification (NCBI taxonomy): domain Bacteria; kingdom Pseudomonadati; phylum Pseudomonadota; class Gammaproteobacteria; order Chromatiales; family Granulosicoccaceae; genus Granulosicoccus; species Granulosicoccus sp. 3-233. Next base: position 707,597 of record NZ_JBQYLE010000002.1, on the reverse strand, counting down.
ACCTTCAATCAACGATACAGGAAACATGATGAAAGACAGTCAACCCGGAACAGGCAACAAGGCTCTGCACGACATTTCTGGTGGCGGGCTCACCGCGCATGAACGTCAACGACGACGCCTGCTCAAGGGCGCCTCTGCCAGTGCAGTCGTCGCCGCTTCCACCGTATTCGGTGTGCCGACGCTCTGGGCTCAGAACATCAAGAACGTCACGCTACGCCAGTTCGGCACAGGTGTCTCCAATCTCAACGATGTGGCCGACAAGGTCAAGGAAGATCTCGGCTTCACGCTGGAGATGACCGCACTGGATTCGGACTCGGTGGCGCAAAGAGCCGCAACCCAGCCCAAGTCGTTCGATATTGCCGATATCGAATACTGGATCTGCAAGAAAGTCTGGCCGGCCGGCAATCTGCAAGCGATGGACACCAGCAAGATTGCCAACTACGACAAGATCGTCGGCATCTTCAAGGACGGCAAGCTGACCCCGGAGAGCACGATTGCTCAGGGTACGGCTCCCCATTCGGTTGGCTTTGTCGACGGCCCCGATGGCAAGCAGTTCATCGATGAAGAGTCCGGCTGGATGACGCTGATCCCGACAATCTACAATGCTGACACCCTGGGCATACGTCCCGATCTGATAGACGGTGAGGTCACCTCCTGGGCACAGCTGCTCGATCCACAGTTCAAGGGCAAGGCGTCCATTCTCGACATCGCCTCCATCGGCATCATGGATGCAGCCATGGTGTGTGAAGCCATGGGTGAGATCACCTATGGCGACAAGGGCAACATGACTCGTGAAGAGATCGACAAGACACTGGCCATCATGACCGAAGCGAAGAAGAATGGACAATTCCGGGCGTTCTGGAAAAGCTTCGACGAGAGTGTAAACCTGATGGCCTCTGGTGAAGTGATCATCCAGTCCATGTGGTCCCCTGCCATCTCGGCGGTAAGAGCCAAGGGTATCCCTTGCGTCTACCAACCACTGAACGAAGGTTATCGCTCCTGGGGTGGCGGGATCGGTCTGTCCAGAAACCTCAGCGGCCTGGAACTCGATGCCGCCTATGAATACATCAACTGGTACCTCTCGGGCTGGGTAGGCGGCTATCTGATGCGTCAGGGCTACTATTCCGCCGTACCGGAAACATCAAAGAACTTCATGACAGCCGATGAATGGGGCTACTGGTTCGAAGGCAAACCCTGTGAAGGCGAAATCGTCAATCCGCAAGGTGTCGTCATGGAACAAGCCGGCGCCGTGCGTGACGGAGGCTCCTTCGAACAGCGCATGGGCAGTGTGGCCTGCTGGAATTCGGTCATGGATGAAAATCAGCACATGATCCGCAAATGGAATGAATTCATCGCGGCCTGAGCCTGATCAGCCGTCCGGCCCCCGGACGGCAAGCTGCCGGTTCCGCTGCGCCTGCCTCCCAGGGCGCAGCGGCTTCCCCGGCAGTTGGGACATTCCCGCAAACGTCTCGACTTTCTGCACTTCACGCAACCTTCCCACGGAGATCCTTTCTTGAATTCGGAACGCCTTCGTCTGTCCGGCATCAGCTGGCTACAGCTATCCCCGATAGTGCTGATTCTGGGATTCTTCCTGGTATTGCCCATTCTGGCCATCATCACTGTCAGCTTCTGGAGCTCGACCGAGTACAGCTACTTTCCGGACTTCCAGTTCGAGAACTACCAGTACCTGTTCGCATCCAGCGTCACCTGGTCGGTCTATCTGAAAACACTGTTGTTCACCTTCATCACCTGGGCGTCAACCCTGCTCATCGGCTTTACGGTCGCGTATTTTCTGGCGTTTCATGTCCGCAGCCTGTACGTGCAGATCGGACTGTTCCTGCTGTGCACCATACCGTTCTGGACATCCAATATCATTCGCATGATTTCCTGGATCCCGTTTCTGGGCAGAAATGGCATTGCCAACAGCGCTCTGATGGACATGGGGGTGATCGAGCAGCCACTGGAATGGCTGCTGTTCTCGGACTTCGCCGTCATCCTGGCCTTCGTGCACCTGTTCACGCTGTTCATGATCGTACCCATCTTCAACACCATGATGCGCATTGATCACAGTCTGATCGAAGCCGCACGCGACGCCGGGGCCACGGGCACGCAGATTCTGACCAATGTCATCATCCCCCTGAGCAAGCCCGGCATCATGATCGGATCGATCTTCGTGGTCACACTGGTCATGGGAGATTTCATTACCGTACGGTTCATGAGTGGCGGACAGAGCGCCTCGGTCGGGCGCCTGATTTCCAACGAGATCGGTCTGTTGCAATACCCTGCCGCCTCGGCCAGCGCCGTGGTTCTGTTGGCCACCGTGCTGCTGATGATCTCGATCATGCTGCGCTTTGTCGACATCAGAAAGGAGCTTTGATCATGAGTGACAAACGCCCCCTCAGCTTCTATCTGCTGGCCCTGTTCTTCGCCCTCTTCGTGTTGTTTCTCTACGGGCCGACAATCACGATTGCCATTCTCTCGTTCCAGGGCCCTTCCGGAGGCCTCACCTTTCCGATGAATGGCAGCTCTCTGCACTGGTTTCGCAATCTGTTCGAGCAACAGGCCGTGGGCGATATCTGGGGCTCCTTCCGCCGCTCGCTGACACTGGGTCTGATCGTGATGGTAGTCACGGTCGTTGTGTCGCTGATGGGAGGCATGGCCTTTCGACGACGTTTTCACGGATCCAGCCTGGTGTTCTATCTGATCATTACCAGTCTGATCATCCCCTCCATACTGATATCGCTGGGCGTGGGCATCCTGTTCAACGTGCTGGACATGGATGTGCACTGGTCCACCTCCGGACTGGGTTCACAACTGACCTGGACTCTCCCCTTCGGTCTGCTGATCATGTTCGCCGTCTTCAATCGGTTCGACAGCCGTTATGAAGAAGCGGCGCGTGATCTGGGAGCCAGCAACTGGCAGGTCATTCGGTACATCGTCCTGCCACTGATCGCGCCAAGCCTGATTGGCGTCGGTCTGTTCGGCTTTACGCTTTCCTACGATGAATTTGCCCGAACACTGCTGACGGCCGGCTCGTACAACACCTTGCCTCTGGAAATCTACGGCATGACAACCAGCGTCACCACACCCGTGCTGTATGCGCTGGGCACACTGACAACGATCTTCTCCTTCCTGATCATCGGCCTGTTTCTGGGCATCTTTCTATGGCTGCGCCGCCGCACCCATCGCGCAGCGGCAGGAAAGTCGACCACTACCAAATGAGAATAGGCGAACCCCGAAAGACATGCTAGCGTCCATGCTCGAGTCAGGTCGAATCGGCAACCAGTCCGATACAGGGGGTAGACCACGCCCTGCCTGACTACCGAGCACCCCGGAGCGCAACGTCCGGCGTGCATACCGCCAGGCTCAGGGGAAATCGAATGTCTGTCAGGGCTTTGTGCCAACGCAGGAACCGCATCGAAACGCAGTGGGACAGCTTTCTGTCGGGCAAGCAACTCACGGCGGCCGAGGCTGTCAATCGGGACATCATGGAATCCTGGCAACGCAGCACACGCCGTCTGTCCCGGCAGACCATGGTGGCACCGGTTGCCGATGATTACCTGACACGGCATCAATGGCATGATTCTCCCCTGTACCGGGCAACCCTGGCAGAGCGTGAGAACATGGACCAACTGGTGCATGAAGGAGAGATGGTCGCCGCCATCGCGGATACCAGTGGACACTTGCTGTGGACCAGTGCCAGCAGCTTCATGCGCCCCAAGGCCGAATCGGTCAATTTCCGGGCAGGCGGGATCTGGGATGAGTCTTCGGCCGGTACCAATGCTGTAGGCCTGTCGCTGGAATTGCGTCGGCCGGTTACCGTCTTTTCATCCGAACACTTCCTGTCTTCGGTTCGTGACTGGGTCTGTTACGCTGCTCCGATCATTCACCCACAGACTCGCGAATGTCTGGGGGTTCTCGACATGTCGACCACCTGGGAACACTATACTCACATGGGGCAGGCTGCCGTTGCCGGCATTGCCAATTCCATTGCATCCCGGCTGCCGGCAGAAGCACCTCGTGCAGAACTGGAGATCCACGCCCTGGGTCAGGCTCGTGTGATCTTCAGAGGCAAGACCCTGGCAGTGTCGATGCGACAACTGGAAATTCTCTGTCTGCTGGCACTCAATCCGCAAGGCTTGACGCTGAGCCAGTTGCATGCCGCGCTGTATGGTGACTCTCCCGTCTCCACTTCCACGCTCAAGGCCGAACTGTCACGTTTGCGTGCACTGCTCGTCGGCAACATCGGTTCTCGCCCCTACCGACTTCAGGTAGACGTCTTCGCTGATTTCATCGAAATCTGGACGGCCCTGCAGGCCAGGGACAACGATCGGGCCATGCGCCTGTATCGTGGCTCGCTGATCACCGAATCGCTTGCCCCGGAACTCGAGGAATGGCGACGCTGTATCGATGCTCTGATGGTGCGCTCGCTGGAGCACTGCGACGACACGTCTCTGCTCATCGGCAAGCTGCACAAGGGTCTGGCCGGCAGTGCACCTGTCCGTGAAAGGTTGATGGCATTGTTGACTTGAGCCAGCCTGTTCCGTGACCATCGCCTGGCCGGCGGCACACGACAGGCGGGGCCGAAAGCAACCGTCCACCGTCCACCATGGAAGTCTGCTCGTAAACCGGCATGCCTCGAGAATGCAGTGCTGTAGCGGTTCGAGGCCCACTGCCCTGTCGGACAGCGACCTCGAACCACTCATGTCAAACCTGCCTCATCGGAAATATCAGAAGAAACCCATCGGATTGATGTCATAGCTCACCAGCAGATTCTTGGTTTGCTGATAGTGATCGAGCATCATCTTGTGATTCTCACGGCCGACGCCTGATTTCTTGTAACCACCAAAAGCGGCATGCGCCGGGTAGTGGTGATAACAATTGGTCCAGACGCGTCCTGCCTCAATGCCACGCCCCATGCGGTAGGACAGATTCATGTCACGTGTCCACACACCGGCACCCAGACCGAACTCACTGTCATTGGCAATTGCCAGGGCTTCGGCTTCGTCCTTGAAGGTGGTTACCGAAATGACCGGACCGAAGATCTCTTCCTGAAACACTCGCATGTCATTGGTGCCCTTGAGCAAGGTCGGTTGCACATAGAAGCCTGATCCGAGCTGCTCGTCCATGCTCTCGACATCGCCGCCGATCAGCACTTCGGCGCCTTCCTCCTTGCCGATCCTGATGTAGCCGAGAATCTTGTCGTACTGCTGCGCGGACGCCTGAGCACCCACCATTACATCGGTATCCAGCGGATTGCCTCGCTTGATCTGACCGGCCCGTTCAATGACCATGGCGATGAATCGTTCGTAGATGGACTCCTGTACCAGCAATCGGGACGGACAGGTGCAGACCTCTCCCTGATTGAAGAAGGCCAGCACCGCGCCTTCCACGCATTTGCTGATGAATTCGTCTTCCTGGTCAAGAATGTCCTCGAAATACACATTGGGCGACTTGCCACCCAGTTCGACAGTCGAGGGGATGATGTTCTCGGCGGCACATTTGAGAATGTGAGAACCCGTCGGGGTGGAACCTGTGAAGGCAATCTTTGCAATGCGCTTGCTGGTGGCCAGCGCATTGCCGACCTCCTTGCCATAGCCGTTGACGATATTGAGAACACCCGGCGGCAGCAGATCGCCGATGATATCCATGAACACCAGAATCGATGCCGGCGTCTGCTCGGCCGGCTTGAGTACCACACAGTTGCCGGCGGCCAGTGCCGGAGCCAATTTCCAGGCAGCCATCAACAAAGGGAAATTCCAGGGGATGATCTGCCCGACAACACCCAGAGGCTCATGAAAATGATAAGCCACCGTATTGTTGTCTATTTCACCGATACTGCCTTCCTGAGCGCGCATGCAACTGGCGAAATAGCGAAAATGATCCGCGGCCAGCGGCACATCGGCATTCAGGGTTTCGCGCACCGCCTTGCCATTGTCCCAGGTCTCGGCCACGGCCAGAATCTCCAGATTCTGTTCGATGCGGTCGGCGATCTTCAACAGGATGTTCGAACGGGCGGTTACCGACATCTTGCCCCAGGCTTCACGAGCAGCATGGGCCGCATCCAGTGCCAGATCGACATCGGCGCCATCCGAACGAGCCACCTGACAGAAGACCTTGCCGTTGACCGGTGAGACATTGTCGAAATACTGCTCGGCGACCGGTGCAACCCATTCGCCGCCGATATAGTTGTCGTAACGCTGCCGGAAATTGACCACGGCACCTTCGGTATTGGGATCTGCGTATATCACTCTTCCTTCCTCGTCAGTCTTGTTATGGTCGAATTGCGAATCACTGGTTCGCAATACCCCATTGATAAACCGTCAAGGTTGGAAAAAGGTTGGTTGCCTGTCGAAGCTCAGACTGATTGCAACAGACACTCGGTCAGTGGACTGTCAGTCTCTGCCAGAGCGTCAATCACGCTGAAGTGATTCTTGCCTGGCTCGTAGATACCCCGGGTGTCGGGCAGCTGTGCACTCCATCTCTCACACAGCAGTCGCGTCTGGCGAAGAAACTCAGGTCTTTCCTCCGCCCCCACCCAGAGCGTCAGAGGCGTGCCTGTTCGAGGGGCATGCAAGGCAGGGCTCTCGGCCGTTGCCTGGTCCATGTCCAGCCGCAGTGCCTCGTTCATCGGATGCGCCAGCAAGGGACGCAGATCGTAGATTCCGCTGATCGGTACCACCTGCACCATACGCTGCAGGATCGACGATGCCAACGGCACATCCTCGTTCAGCATGCGAGTCACCAGGTGTCCCCCTGCCGAATGGCCCGTCAGCCGGATGGGTCCTTCTACCCGTTGCGAGGCAAAGGTGACAGCATCGACGATATCCTGCGTTATCTCTGCCATCGCGACGCTCGGTGCCAGGCGGTAGGACGGCAGAGCCACGCTCCAGCCACGAGCCAGGCAGCCCCTTGCCAGAAACGTCCACAGGCTCTTGTCGAATTTGTGCCAGTAACCGCCATGCACGATCACCACCAGTCCTTGCGACTGGCCTTCCGGTCTGGCGATATCCAGACATTGCCTGACATCGCTGCCGTAGGCAATGTCTGCATCCAGTCGGCCTGCGGCAGACAGCTGATCGCGCAAGGCCTGTGAATCACGAGCCCATTGTGCCGGCATCTCGGCAGCACCGGGAATATAGGCGCCGTTTTCAAAGGCGTCTGGCCAGTCTATGAAGGCCGTGTTGGAAAATTCAGGCATGTTCGACTCGTTGCTTGTTGACGGAAAGCCACCTGTCAGACGCCCAGATGACTATCTGCGATTTCCGTGCTCAATTGTTCCGGGCGCCCCGACCAGATGGTCGCCCCCTTCTCCAGAATAAAGCAGTGATCTGCCACACTCAACAATTCACGCACGGTCTTGTCCACCAGCAGGATCGACATGCCGTTGGCCTTCAAGGCGCGGATGGCAGCCCAGATCTCCTGACGAATGATCGGAGCCAGGCCCTCGGTGGCTTCATCCAGAATCAGCAGACGCGGATTGGTCATGAGGGCTCTGCCGATGACCAGCATCTGCTGCTCGCCACCGGAGAGTGTGGCAGCGGACTGACTGTGGCGTTCCTCCAGCCGCGGAAACAGTCGGTAGACTCGAGCCAGATCCCATTCGCCTCGGGTCGCTGCCGCCACGAGATTTTCCCGCACACTCAGATTGGCAAACACCCGGCGCCCTTCGGGTACCAGCCCTATACCGGCCTGCGCGATCCGGTGCGAGGGCAGAGCCATGATGGATTTTCCCTGCATGTCGATCCGACCTTCACGCCTGTCAACCATTGCGCAGATGGCGTTGATGGTCGAGGATTTACCCATGCCATTGCGCCCCATGAGTGACACGACCTGCCCTTGCTCGATACGCAAGTCGACGTTGAACAGAACCTGAGTCAGCCCATACCAGGCTTGTAGTTCACCGACGTCCAGCAAGCAGTTCATTCGAGCGACTCGTTTTCAGGCTCATCGACATTGCCCATGTAGGCTTCACGCACCTCGGGGTTCCGCCGAATCTCGGCAACCGTACCGGTTGCGATGATGCGCCCATAGACCAGCACCGACAAGCGATCAGCCAGCGCGAACACCGCATCCATGTCATGTTCGACCAGCAGCACCGGTGCCTTGAGTTTCAACGAAGCCAACAGACGGGTCATCGCTCTGGAGCCCGCGGCACCAACACCGGCCATGGGCTCATCCAGAATGAAGGCTCGTGGCTCCATGGCCAGGGCCATGCACAGTTCGAGCTTGCGACGTTCACCATGACTGAGCTCGGCCGCGATGATCGACGCTCGATCCAGCAGATCCACCTGCGCCAGGAAATCGCGCGCCTTGTCGATCAGGACGGTTTGTCGATCGACTCTGCCAAAGAAGCGGAAGGTGCTGCCCGACTTGCCCTGCACTGCCAGCATCACGTTCTGCTGCACGCAGAATTCGGGAATGACCATCGATACCTGGAAGCTTTGCGCCAGTCCCGCGCGAGCCCGTTCGGTCATGCTCAGATCACCGATGTCCTTGCCAGCCAGCAGAATCTGTCCACTGTCATGGCGCAACTGGCCACTGATCTGTCGAATCAGGGTCGACTTGCCCGCACCGTTCGGGCCGATCAGGGCATGAATCTCGCCACGTCGCAAATCCAGCGAGACATCCTCGCAGGCATTCACGGCGCCAAAGCGCTTGTACAGATGTCGCACTTCGATCAGCGCATCATCGCCAGTCTGATCAACACTGTCAGCCACGTGCAGCTCCCCGGTCCAGCAGGCCGATGATACCGCCGCGCCCGTAGAGCACGACCACGACCAGCACCGCACCGAGCCAGAACTGCCAGTTCTCGCTCCAGCCACCCAGCGTCTGCTCGAGAAGGATGAAAACAGCAGCTCCCACGACGGGCCCTGCCAGTCTGGCCACTCCACCCAGGATCACGAACACCATGATTTCGCCCGAGGTATGCCAACCCAGCACCGAGGGACTGACGAAGCGATTCAGATCGGTGTACAGGGCACCGGCTATGCCGGTGATGATGCCGGAGATGACGAATGCCGTCAGCTGCACCTTGTAGGGGGAGATTCCGACGGCCGAGACCCGCACCGGATTCTGCCTGGCAGCCTGCAAAGCCAGCCCGAACCGGGACTGCACCAGGCGACTTGAGACGCCCATGGCCAGCATCAGCCAGACAAGAGCAATGGCAAAGAAATGAATGCCTGTCATCGTGTTCAGCCCCGGAAAGGTACTGCGCAGATAGACCGACAAGCCGTCCTCCCCACCATAGCTGGGCCAACTGATGGCAAAGTAATAGATCATCTGTGCAAAGGCCAGCGTGATCATGATGAAATACACGCCGCTGGTACGCAGCGACAGGGCACCGATCAACCAGGCAAACAGACCGCAGACCAGCGCCGCAATCGGCCAGATGACGAGCATGCGGGTAGTGCCTTCCAGCAGCCAGGGCGATTGCATGATGGGTTCGAAGTTCAGCGCATGGCTGGCCAGAATGCCCGCCACATAGCCACCGATGCCGAAAAACGCGGCGTGCCCGAATGACACCAGTCCGCCATAACCCAGGACCAGGTTCAGGCCGACGCCCGCCATCCCCAGGATACAGACCTTGGTGGCCAGCGTGATGATGTAAGGCTCATCCAGCCACAGGGCCAGCGACGCCACACCAGTCAGCGCCAGCAGACAGAATACGCTGATTGACGATTCCCGTGAACTCATGCCGGCTTGCCGAACAAACCCGACGGTTTGATGATGAGTATCAAGGCCATGACGATGTAGATGAGCATGGAGGCCAGAGCCGATCCCACCGAGCTGGCCGCTGCATTGTCCAGGAATTGTCGAAAGAACACAGGCAGCAGAAAGCGTCCCATGGTATCGGTCAGGCCCACGATGATGGCGCCGATCAACGCGCCCTTGATGGAGCCGATACCGCCAATGACAATGACCACGAAGGCCAGGATCAACACCGGCTCTCCCATGCCGACCTCTACCGATTGTATGGCACCCACCAGCGCTCCGGCCAGACCGGCAAGCGCTGCGCCCAGGGCAAACACGATCGTATACAACGTCGATATGTCAACGCCCAGTGCCGCGATCATCTGTCGATCGCTCTGCCCGGCCCTGATCCTGATACCCAGACGGGTTCTGGCAATGAGCAGATACAGTGCGCAGGCGATCACGACCCCGCAAACGATGATCGCCAGGCGGTAGCGTGAATAGACGATATCGATCACCGGCAAATGTACAGAGCCGGCAAGTATCTCGGGTACATCCAGATACAGCGGAAAGGCTCCGAACAGCCAGCGAGTGCCTTCCGAGAACATCAGTATCAGTGCGAAAGTGGCCAGCACCTGATCGAGATGATCTCGCTGATAGAGTCGGCGCAGCACCACCATTTCCACCAGGGCGCCGGCCAGTGCGGCTGCCATCAGACTGGCCACCAGCCCCAGCCAGAAGGAACCACTCCATCCCGCCACGGCCGCGGCGGCAAACGCACCCACCATGTACAGCGAACCATGAGCCAGATTGATCAGCCCCATGACGCCGAACACCAGGGTCAGACCAGCCGACATCAGAAACAGCATGACGCCGAACTGCAGGCCGTTGAGCAGCTGTTCGATGAAAAGACTCGTACTCATGGTCAGCCCATGAAAGACCTGCCCGTCTCAGACCAGACTACATCTTGCAGTCGGCAGCATAGACGTTCGAATGCTGCTCCAGCGCGGTCGACACGATGCGATTGGTCAGCACATCACCTTCCGCGACCACCTCGCGCACGTAGATGTCCTGGATGGGATGATGGCTGTTGTCAAAGGCAAAACTGCCACGGGTGGAGTCGAAATCCGCCTCTTCCAGAGCAGCCCGAAAGGCGTCCGCATCATCGACATCAGCCTTGGCCATGGCCGAGAGCAACAATTTGCCGGTATCGTAGCCCTGCGAGGCATACAGCGATGGCAGGCGACCATGGTTTGCCTCGAACGCCGCGACGAAGGCCTGGTTGGCCTCGTTGTCCAGATCCTTCGACCATTGCGAGGTGTTCTTCACGCCCAGGGCTGCTTCGCCCACGGCACCCAGAATGCCCTGGTCGAACGAAAATGCAGGTCCGATGACCGGCAGATCGATGTCCGACTGGTCCCACTGCTTCATGAAGCTGATCCCCATGCCGCCGGGCAGAAAGAAGAAGACACTGTCAGCGTCTGATGCCCGAATCTGCGCAATTTCGGCCGCGTAATCAGTCTGGCCCAGTTTGCTGTACAGCTCACCGGCCAGCTCCCCTTCGTAGTAGCGCTTGTAGCCCGTCAGAGCGTCCTTGCCTGCCGGGTAGTTCGGCGCAAGGATGAAGGTATTCTTCAACCCTTCGGCATTGGCGTAGCCACCGGCCGCTTCGTGCAGATTGTCATTCTGCCAGGCCACGTTGAAATAGTTCTCGTGACAGCCCTTGCCCGCCAGTGCCGACGGTCCGGCATTGGGCGAGAGGTAGAACTTGCCCTGATTGACCGCTGCGGGAATCACCGCCATGGCCAGATTGGAGAAGATGATGCCGGTGAGTACATCGACCTTGTCGGACTGAATCATCTTGTCGGCAATCTGCACGGCGACATCCGGTTTGCGCTGGTCGTCTTCGATGATCACCTCGACATCCGGGTTCTCGCCAATGGCCAGCAGAAAGCCGTCACGCACATCGATACCCAGACCGGAGCCCCCGCCCGAGAGCGTCGTGATCATGCCGACCTTGACCGGATCGGCCGCTGCCACTGCAGGCAGGCCCGCTGCCAGGGTGATCGCTGCGGACACGCTCAGCGCGCAGACGGATGGTTTCAGCATGATATTTATCTCCGGGTGTGATGTTCGATCCTGCCGCTCAGTCTAAGCGATTTCCGCCCCTGTGGAACAACGCAGAGGATGGCAGGGGCTTGCAACGGACATCATGCCAGTCGCCATCCCCGGTCGCATCCATGCGGATTCGGCGTCCAGCCCGACTCGTTTCACACGCTTGCAACCGAGCCATCACACAGCGGTAACCGGGCCGTCACGACCCTGTCATGCCCTTCTGATGATGCAACAATTCAGTATCAATACGACTTGAGTTATGCTCTCACTCATGTTCTAGTGCGCAGCCTTGTATCCCCTCCAACACAGTAGGAATCGAACATGAAGAAGACTCTGCTAGGAACCGTAGTGGCGCTGGCCATGGGCAGCACCGCCATTCCGGCCACCGCTGCCACGGAAATTCAGTGGTGGCATGCATTTACCGGTCGCCTGGGTGACCTGCTTGCCGAACAGATCGAAACCTTCAATGCGTCACAGGAAGACTACGTCGTTGTAGGCACCCACAAGGGCAACTATTCCGAAGCGCTGAACGCGGGTATCGCCGCCTTTCGTGCCGGTGAGCAGCCGCATATCCTCATGGTATTCGAAGTGGGTACCGCCACGATGATGAGCGCTCAGGGCGCCATCAAGCCAGTCCATGAAGTCATGAAGGAAAGTGGGGCCGACTTCGATGCCGATGCCTACCTGGCGCCAGTCAAGGGCTACTACACCACGCCTGAAGGCGAAATGCTGTCCCTGCCGTACAACTCGTCAACACCTGTCCTGTACGTCAATCGTGATGCGCTGAGCGAAGCTGGCCTGGATCCGGACATGGACCTGACAACCTGGGAACAGGTCGATACGGCAATGGACAAGATCAAGGAAGCCGGTAGCGACTGTCCTCTGACCACCGCCTGGCAGAGCTGGGTGCATCTGGAGAATCTCTCGGCCTATCACGATGTCCCGTTTGCCACGAAGGAAAACGGCTTTACCGGACTCGACACCGAGCTGGCCTTCAACGGCCCCCTGCAGGTGGCGCACATTCAGGCCATGGGCAACTGGGCCAGGGATGGCAAATTCATGTACGCCGGCCGACGCAACGAAGGTGGCGCCAATTTCCGTGCCGGTGAGTGTGCGTTCTTCACCGAATCCTCTGCCGGCTACGCTGGTGTGAAGGCCGAAGCGGAATTCGACTTCGAGATTCGTCCCCTGCCTTACTGGTCGAACGTCGAGACAGCGCCTCTGAACACCATCATCGGTGGTTCTTCACTGTGGGTACTCAACGGTCATGAAGCCGAGGAATACAAGGGTGTCGCACAGTTCCTGAACTTCCTGTCCAGCTCGGATGTACAGGCGAAGTGGCATCAGGACACGGGCTACCTGCCCATCACTACCGCAGCCTATGAGCAGACAAAGGCTGAAGGATTCTACGAAGAGAACCCGGGCACCGACATTGCCATCCTGCAGATGACCAGCAAGCCCACTACCGGCAACTCCAAGGGACTGCGACTGGGCAGTTTCGATCAGATCCGCGGCATCATCGACGAAGAACTCGAAGCCGTCTGGACAGGCGACAAGGACGCTCAGACCGCACTTGACAGTGCGGTCAGCCGTGGCAATCAGCTGCTGCGTCGATTCGAACAGGCCAACAAGTAGATCCCGGGCCACTCCGCTGCGGCGTCCTTCGGGTCTCCGCAGCGGAGTGCTCTGCTACAGCCGCTACCCGCAACCTTACTTTCAGCAACCAACCGACGACACTGTCCGTGGATAAACGCGTGACCTTCAAGGGCTGGCGACTACCGGTCCTGTTGATACTGCCGCAAGCTCTGATCACGGCGGTCTTCTTCTTCTGGCCAGCCGGCCAGGCCATCTATCAGTCGGCCTTCATCCCCGACCCGTTCGGCCTGAAATCGCAATTCGTCGGCTTCGGCAATTTCGAATACCTGTTCTCCGACCCCTATTATCTGGCCTCGTTCAAGACCACGGCCGTGTTCTCCATTCTGGTCACCGTGGTGTCGATGAGCGTGGCACTATGGCTGGCCCTCATGGCCGATCGCATCATCAAGGGCGCGGGCACCTACCGCACCTTCCTGATCTGGCCGTATGCCGTGGCGCCCGCCGTGGCCGGTGTGCTGTGGCTGTTCATGTTCAACCCCAATGTCGGCATCGCCAGCTGGTATCTGGATCTGATGGGCTACGACTGGAATCACAAGCTCAATAGTGGCCAGGCCATGTGGCTGGTCGTGCTGGCCTCCTCCTGGGGGCGCATCAGTTACAACTTCCTGTTCTTCCTCGCCGGTCTGCAGGCCGTGCCCAAAAGCGTCATCGAGGCGGCGGCCATCGACGGCGCACATTTCTGGCGGCGATTCTGGACCATCGTCTTTCCCCTGCTGTCCCCCACCACCTTCTTCCTGCTGGTGGTCAACATCGTCTACGCCTTTTTCGAGACCTTCGGCGTCATCCACACCATTACCTCGGGCGGTCCGCAGCAGGCCACTACCATCCTGGTCTACAAGGTATTTGCCGACGGCTTCGTTGGCCAGGATCTGGGCTCATCGGCGGCCCAGTCGGTCGTGTTGCTGGTCGTGGTCGGACTGCTGACGATCATACAGTTCAAGTTCATCGAACGACGGGTGCACTACTGATGAGTGGCATGGTAGAGAAAACCGGCAAGGCCACCTGGCTGATTCATCTGGGACTGATCATCGGTATCGGTATCGTCTGCTTTCCGATCTATCTGGCCTTTGTCGCCTCATCGGTGTCCCAGGCCGAACTGGTTCGGCCACCGATGCCATTGCTACCGGGCAATCAGCTGGTCGAGAATTACACGCGGGCACTGTTCTCCGGCATCAACGCACCCGTGTGGCGAATGCTGATGAACTCCATGATCATGGCGCTGGGTATCGCCATCGGCAAGATCATCATCTCGCTGATGTCCGCCTTTGCCATCGTCTACTTCCGCTTCCCGATGCGTGGACTGTTCTTCTGGCTCATCTTCATGACCTTGATGCTGCCGGTCGAGGTGAGAATCGTGCCCACCTATGTGGTGGTGGCCGATTTCGGCATGCTCAACAGCTACTCGGGACTGATACTGCCCCTGGTTGCATCGGCGACTGCCACCTTTCTTTTCCGGCAGTTCTACATGACCGTGCCCGATGAACTGGCTGAAGCGGCCCGAGTCGATGGTGCGTCCCCCATGCGTTTCTTCATCGATATCCTTCTGCCGATGTCACGTACCAACATTGCAGCCCTGTTCGTCATCCTGTTCATCTATGGCTGGAACCAGTATCTGTGGCCCCTGCTGATGACTACCGACCCGGAGATGAACACCATCGTCATGGGCATCAAGCAGATGTTTCCGTCGGGAGATGATCTGACTGACTGGCCGCTGATCATGGCAACGGCTCTGCTGGCCATGTTGCCTCCGGTGATGGTCGTCGTCTTCATGCAGAAACTCTTCATCAAAGGCCTGGTGGAAACCGAGAAATAAAGCACGCACATGTCAACTGTCACACTCAACGACGTCCGCAAGTCCTATGGTCGCGATGAAATCATCCACGGCGTCAATATCGACATCGCCGACAAGGAGTTCATTGTCGTCGTCGGCCCATCCGGCTGCGGCAAGTCCACCTTGTTGCGCATGATTGCCGGTCTGGAAACCATCAGCGATGGCTCCATCAGTATCGACGGTCAGGTCGTCAACAAGCTCGAGCCCATGGAACGCAATATCGCCATGGTGTTTCAGAACTACGCACTGTATCCGCACATGAGTGTGTTCGACAACATGGCCTACAGCCTGAAGATTGCCAGACTGGGCAAACAGGAGATACGCGATCGGGTGGAAAAGGCCGCCTCACTGCTGCAGCTCAGTGACTACCTGAAGCGCAAACCTCGCGAGCTCTCGGGCGGACAACGACAACGTGTCGCCATGGGACGTGCCATCGTGCGCAAGCCCGCCGTGTTCCTGTTCGATGAACCTCTGTCGAATCTGGATGCCAAATTGCGGGTGCAGATGCGACTGGAGATCCGCAAACTGCAACGTGAACTGGGAGTCACCTCGGTCTATGTCACCCACGACCAGGTCGAGGCGATGACACTCGGTGATCGGCTCATGGTGCTCAACGGCGGGCATGTGGAACAGTTCGGCACACCCATCGAACTCTATGAAAGACCTGCTTCCCGATTCGTCGCCGATTTCATCGGCAGCCCTTCCATGAACATGCTGAGCGGCACGGCAGGCAGCGGCGGCATCACTCTGGAAAACGGTGCGTTCATCGCCAGCGAAACTCGAACCACCGGCCCGGTCCAGCTGGGCATTCGGCCGGAACATCTGGTACTTGATGAAAACGGCCCACTGGTTCTGGAGGCCTCCATGGTCGAGCAGCTGGGATCCAACACACTGGTACATGGATTCCTGTCGGGAACCGGGAAGGCACTGGTTGCCAGCCTGCAGGGCGTTCACAGCGAAGCCTCCATCGGGCCGGCTCTGCAGTTCGATGTGCCGCCGGCTGCGCAACATGTTTTCGACGCGGATACCGGCAAGCGCCTGGATGATTGATCATCGATTGGCGAATCGATGAGAACAGGCAGAATCGTGCAGAACAGAACCGTAATCTCCAGGCTTTTCACGAAATGATCGAAGGAAGTGCTGCCACTTGCAGTATCTGATTGGTATCATTCTCCGCTTTTTCATCTGGACAAGCTCACCATGGAATCACTGCAAGCGGGCAGCGACGTCGTCTTCGTACTGCTGGGAGCCATCCTGGTGCTGTTCATGCATTCGGGCTTTGCCTTTCTGGAAGTCGGTACTGTCAGGGAAAAGAACCAGGTCAACGCTCTGGTCAAGATCTTCACCGATTTTGCCGTGTGCACCGTTGCCTATTTCCTGATCGGCTACCCGCTGGCCTACGGCATCGATTTTCTGGCCCCTGCCTCCGAGCTGGCCGTCAACAACGGCTATGAGCTGGTGAAATTCTTTTTCCTGCTGACCTTCGCAGCGGCCATCCCGGCCATCATCTCCGGTGGCATTGCCGAACGTGCGCGCTTCTATCCGCAGGTCATGGCATCGATCATCATCGTGGCGCTGGTCTATCCTTTCTTCGAGGGTATTGTCTGGAACGGCAACCTGGGTTTCCAGGCCTGGCTTGAAGCAACCACAGGGGCGCCATTCCACGATTTTGCCGGTTCCATCGTTGTCCATGCCATGGGTGGCTGGCTGGCCCTTGGCGCCGTCATCCTGCTGGGAGCACGTCAGGGGCGATACAGCCGCAATGGCAACCCTGGCGCCAACTTCGCACCGAGCAGCATTCCGTTTCTGGCACTCGGCGCCTGGATCCTGACCGTTGGCTGGTTCGGCTTCAATGTCATGTCGGCCCAGAGCGTTGCCGGGGTCAGTGGCCTGGTTGCCATGAACTCACTGATGGCCATGGCCGGCGGTGCCATAGCTGCACTGATTGCCGGTCGTGCAGATCCGGGCTTTTTGCACAATGGCCCATTGGCCGGACTTGTGGCCGTTTGTGCCGGCTCGGATGTCATGCACCCGATCGGCTCACTGATTGTCGGGGGTGTCGCTGGCGCCCTGTTTGTCGGTGCCTTCACACTTGCCCAGAATCGATTGCGCATCGATGATGTGCTGGGAGTCTGGCCACTGCACGGGCTGTGCGGCGCCTGGGGCGGAATTGCAGCAGGCATATTCGGCATGGAAGCACTGGGCGGACTGGGTGGTGTCAATCTTCTCAGCCAGCTGATCGGAACCCTGGCGGGCATCACCATAGCCACCGTCAGCGGATTCATCATCTATGGTCTGCTGAAGAAGCTGGTCGGCATACGACTGTCCGAAGAGGAGGAGTTCAATGGTGCCGACCTGAGCATCCACAAGATTTCCTCGACTACGCACTGAGGCATGGTCGTGGTCTCTGCAACTCCGAACAGCGTCGACGAAGTGCTTCGTCGTCGTTACTCGGTGCGTGGATTCCTGCCGGATCCTGTACCCCGCGACACACTGGCCGAATTGCTCACCCTGGCACGACTGGCGCCCAGCGGCGCCAATCTGCAACCGGGCAGTTTTCATGTCCTGACCGGCAAGGCCTTGAATGAATTGTCACAGACACTGGATGATGCCATTACCTCCGGCACCCCCGAGGTATCGGAGTACAGCTACTTTCCAGACCCCATGCCCGCGGAGCTGAAAGCGCGACAACGCGCTGCCGGCTATGCCCTCTATGAGGCTCTGGGCATTGGCCGCCGGGATACCCGCGCCAGACGGGAGCAGTTCCGTCGCAACTATCGCTTCTTCGACGCTCCCGTGGGCATCGTTGTCAGTATCCAGCGTGACATGGGCAAAGGGTGTTTCATGGACCTGGGGATGGCCCTGATGGCATTCTTCCTGGCGGCGGAAAGTCGTGGTCTGGGCGCCACCGGTATCGGTGCGCTGGCCCGCCATGCTGATGTCGTACACCGGGCACTGGATCTGGACGCCTCGGAAATGGTTGTCTGCGGCATGGCCGTGGGCAGGCCCGATCCCGAGCAAGCCGTGAACCGCTGCCGGACCGAACGAGACCCACTCGATGTCTATACGCGCTTCCTTGGATTTGACGACTAGGCTTGCATCAACAGCGCGGTTCCCAGTCCACCCGCTGCGGCAATGGCTGCCAGGCCCTGTCCACTACTGGCAGACAGCTCACTGAACAGACGTACTGCAAGCACAGCCCCTGATGCGCCGATTGGATGACCTCGCGCCAGCGCGCCGCCAGAGACATTGACCACACCGGGGTCGATATTCGTCAACTTGATGCAGGCAAGCGCCTGCGCCGCGTAGGCTTCCATGATCTCGACACGATTCAGATGCCGAGCCTCGACCTGACCGCTTCGAAGAACCGCCTGCATGGCGGCGACAGGCGCTGAGCCGGGAAAATCCGGGTCGGCCCCCAGGGTTTTGCCCGCGCACAGACGAACACCTGGCAAGCCCAGCTCCCTGGCCTGGCTCCTGGACATGACGACACAGAAGGCAGCAGCATCGGCGGCAACCGCGGTATTGGCGTGGGAGATACTACCGGAGATCCGTCTTGCCCTGCGGCACAGGGCCGGTGTCAGATGCCGGCTGAAAGGGTCGCTGCTCACCCCGTTCAACGCAACGATCTCCCTGCTCAGCAATGTGCTCGCTGCCAGAGCCTTGCAATGACTGTCCATGGCCCATGCATCCTGTTCGCCCGCATCGATTCCCAGAGACACGGCCAGTGCATCGGCAGCATCGGCCATGTCCGGGTCCCGGTCCGGCCAGGGTGTGAAGGGTGGTTGCTCATAAGGCTCAGGGACAGACGAACCTGGCATCAGGCGCAATCGTTGTGGACGCTGCGAATAACTCTCCACGCCACCGGCAATGACAATCCGGGCAGCCCCGGCGGCAATCAGGGCCTCGGCAAGCAGCAGCGCATCCAGTCCGCTACAGCACTGCCTGTCAATGCTGAGACCAGCCACGGTTTCCGGCAAGCCTGCTGCCAGTGCAACCACTCTGGCAGGATTCCCGCCAGCACCCAACGCATTGCCAACGATGACCTCGTCGACCTGTTCGGCATCAATCCCGCTGTCCGCCAGACAGGCCTGGATCACCGGTGCAGACAGCTGATGCAGATTCAACGCGGACAAGGCCCCGCCTCTGGGCGCAACGGCGGTGCGCCGGGCGGCAACGATCATGCTGCTCACAAGGATGTCACCAAAGTCTGGATTCGCACGATGTCCGGTTTGCCTGCGTCCAGATATGGCAGGCTATCCAGAAACAGTATCTCCCTGGGTGCCAGCGTCGCGCCGAGCCGCTCTCTGGCGAAACTCAGCAACTGCCTGCGCCATTGCTCATCGAAACTGCCTTCCACTACGGCCAGCAGCACCTCGCCGCGCAAGGCATCCTGCCGTGTGACAACCACACAATGCTCTACTGTTGCATGCTGTAACAGAACGGCTTCTATCTCCTCGAGATACACACGGGTATCGGCAACATTCGCCTGCCGCGCCTTGCGTCCACGCAGAAACAGAAACCCTGCCTCGTCCAGCTGCCCGCATTCACCGATGGACAGATAGCCATCTCGCCATCGAGTATCGCGCCAGCCTCCCTGAGAGTAGCCGGAAAACAGGTACGGGCTGCTCACCCATATTTCACCTTCCGCCGTGGTCATCTCACCCTCCTCATCCAGTATCTTCAGCTTGACACCGGGATAGGCGCATCCAACCGAGCCTTCGGGCGTCTGCTGATTACTCATGGTAATGAAGCTGGTCTCCGAGGCACCATAGAATTCGACAATGGCTGCATTGTTGAACAGTTCGCTCAGTGCGTGTCTGGTCATCTCGTCGAGCTTGCCGCCTCCGCACAGGACATGGCGCAGGCCTGGTACCTGCTGCTGGCCGAACGCAGGACGCGCCCGACACAACAGGCGCGCCTGTGCAGGCGTCAGGTAGAGCACCGATGTCTGCAGTTCCTTCAAGGCAGACAGCTGCCTGTCAGGTCGTAGATCACCGATGAGATGCAGATCTGCACCGATATGGCAGGCTTCCAGGCTCGCGTACAACGGTAGCGAATGCGACAATCGCCCCACGATGGCATAGCTGTCATCAGCCGTTGCCTGCAACATCCGGGCGTTGACCTCGAAACTGCTGATCCACGATTGCTGGGATCGCTGTATCCGGCGGGCCTCCCCTGAGGTACCGGAACTCAGGCACTGAAGGTACAGCTCCTCATTTTTCGTCGAAACAGGAGAGGCTGCAGTCACGCCGGCTAGCGCTGGTGTCACTTCGTCATCCACGTTCTCGTCGAGACGGACCGAATCCGAACCATCCGGGATCACGCAAAACGGACTGAGTGCCTGCACTGCCTGAAAAACCTGACGCAAGCCATGCTCGGTCGTGTCATCCCTGATGAAGCGCAGTTCCGGCACGCACCGCTGGCCCGAGTCGGTATCGTGACCAGCAACGCGAGCCTGCTCCTGGTCAATCCCGGGCAGTTGCCTCGCTGATGAGACGGAGGATGGCATCATCAGTACACGTCCGCTGGCGTCGCGCACGGACGTCGCGTGATGCAGTCGGAACACGGACTTGGGCTCGCTGGTATCAATCACGCAGCAACTGTAGCATCGTTGTGCCGGGATGAAACGACGGATTTGTCTTGAAAAACCGGCCGCTACAAGCCGTTCAAGCACTTCAAGCACTTCAAGCACTTCAAGCACTTCAAGCACTTCAAGCACTTCAAGCACTCAAGCACTCAAGCACTCAAGCACTTCAAGCACTTCAAGCACTTCAAGCCATCAAGCACTCAATCCCTTCAATTACTGCTCGATATTGCCAGAGCCTGGCGACCGCAGTGGCAATCACTCAGGCATCAGCCAGCGGCCAGCCCGGTCACCTCAGGCAGGCGCTCATCACCTTGGGGAATGGCTTGCAGGGCCTGTTCGATGGACCGCGAGAAAGCCACCATCGGTTCGTGCACCCCGTAACTGGCCAGCTGTTCAACCAGTTCGCTCGACACGCCGGTAAACACCAGTTGCAGCCCGCGTCGCTGACTCTTGGCGGCCAGCCCTTCCAGTGTATTTGCCGCAGTGGAGTCGATGAACGGCACCTCTGTGAAATCCACGATCAGCACCTTGCAACCATCGGCAATTTCATCCAGAACCGTGCCGATGGAACCGGCCGCACCGAAGAAGAATACACCGGTGATGCGAAAGACAACCACTTCCGGGTTGGATGCCAAAGCTTCGTCATAGGGCTTGCGGACTTCGGCATCATCCGCCTGATCCTCCTCCACCCAGGGGCGATGCGTGCTGATCGCCGTAGTACGCGACATGCGATGGATGAACAGGACAGAACCCAGTGCAAAGCCTACGATGATCGCTTCCATCAGATCGCGAAAGATGGTCAATGACAGCGTTGCAAGCAGCACAGCCGCATCACCACGCGACGCCCGCAGCAACATGGCAATGGCGTGTTTCTCGATCATGTTCCAGGCAACAATGGCCAGCACACCCGCCAGGCTCGCCAGGGGAATATAACTGGCAACCGGCGCTGCCAGCAGGATGAACAGCAACAGGAACACGGCATGCATCATGCCCGCCACAGGTCCATGCGCCCCTACCCGGACATTGGTAGCGGTTCTGGCGATCGTGCCGGTCACACAGATACCACCGAAAAATCCGGAGGCGATATTGGCGATACCTTGCGCCACCAGCTCACAGTTGGAACGATGACGTCGCCCTGTCATGCCGTCGGCCACCACGGCAGACAGCAGGGATTCGATGGATCCCAGCAAGGCAAAGGACAGGGCCACTGGCAGCAGATCGATCAACTTGCCCAGTGAGACCTCCGGCATGGCCGGTACGGGAAAACTGTTGGGGATGCCCCCGAACGCCGTACCGATGGTACTCAATGGCAGCTTGAGCAAGGCTGTCAGAATGGAGGTCGCGACGATGGCGATCAGCATGCCCGGCCATTGCGGACGCAGCTGTTTGAGCACCACGATGATGCCGATGGTAAGCAGTGACAGACAGAGGGTCGTGATGTCCACCGTCGGCAGGCTATGCCAGATGAGTGGCAACTTCTCCAGCAAGGCGCCAGGTTCCGGGCCATCCAGTGTCAGACCCAGAAGTTCCTTGATCTGACTGGCGAAGATGATGACGGCGATACCGGCGGTGAATCCGATGGTCACCGGATACGGTATGAACTTGATATAGCTCCCCAGTTGCAGATAGCCCGCCAGCATCAGGAATACGCCAGACATGATCGTGGCAAGGAACAGCCCCTGCATGCCATGCAGTTGTACGGTTGTCGCCACCAGAACGATGAAGGCCCCGGCAGGACCGCCTATCTGAAAGCGACTACCGCCCAGCGCGGATACCAGAAAACCACCGATGACGGCGGTGTACAGACCTTGCGCGGGACTTGCGCCAGAGGCGATGGCGATTGCCATGGACAGCGGCAATGCCACGATCGCGACTGTCAGTCCGGCCAGCAGATCGGAACGGAACTGGGCCAGCCCGTAGTGCTCCTGCAGAATGGTCACGAGCTTGGGTGTGAACAGTTCGACAAAGCGTTGCCGACTGGCCGTGCGGCTTGAGCTCTGCCTGTTCATGTCCGATGACCGGGCGGATTGCCACACACACTCAAGGGCGCTGGTAGCTCATGGACCGCAGTCACAGAACGGGCAGTCCGCCCGAAGCCATTCAATGTTGCATAGTTCGACTGCACAAGTCACCCCATGGAGAACGCGCTCACCATACTCCGCTTCACCCCATAATTCCAGCCGAGTTGTGGAACAGGTGTTCACGGGTCGTTGAAGGACACCTGCAGTCTGAGCGTCTTGCATTCTCCCGGTGCCAGTTCGCCCGGGCGTCGACTGCCGCCTTGCGCGGTACGTTCACTGGACGCGGGCTCCAGCGCCAGGATGCGATGACCGGGACGTGGGTCCTGCCACACTTGCAGCCAGGGCAACTCATCACAGAACGAAGTCAACGTCATGTCCACTGCCGGCCAGGTTTCACACGCCGAACGTTGCAGGCGTGTCACCAGTGATGTCTGTCCCTCGGCCGAAAAACAGCAGACCAGGGGTTCATGGCCTGAGCCGAGTGGCGCGTGCAGTGCGTCAAGGTTCACAGGGTCCAACCCCACGGTCAGGCGCATGTCACCTTGAATGGCGGGAAAGCCCAGATTCATGTGGTACAGGGTATCGAAGGGTGCTGTCGAATGACCGATGTTCTCCACCCGGTCTTCCAGGGTGAAACTCATGCCTCCCACCGGCATGACGATGCACCGCTGCACCCGATAAGCCTGCTTGCTCAGATGCGCACAGGTCCACTCGCCTTCGCACACCAGTGCCGGTGTTGCCAGACGCCAGTCCTCTACCTGCCGGGTGATTCTTGCCGGGGTCAGAGTATGACTGCCATGCAAGGGCGCCCCGGTTGTCGAGTGCCGAACACTGTCGTAGCCGCAGGTCACCAGAAAACCGGACAGAGCCCGCTCGATACCGCTGCCGTCATCGGCAAAGGGATCATGGCGAGACGGTGAGATGAATCCATTGGGATGCTGCCAGGCCATCGGCATGCCGCGCCACGACACGGGGCCGATGTCCATCGACCGATCGGGGAGCACCCACATGTCCAGGCCCCCACCGCTGGACAGAACCGATGCGCGCTGCTCTCCCTCCGGGCCATCCAGCAATCGAAGCGCCCTGACAGAGGCCAGCTGCCTGAGGTCACCGGTGTGCAGACGCAGATCGGCAGCATTCATGCCCATGGGCGCGCCGCACTGCCTCTTTGAGCTCACGCCTCGTCTGCCGTTGCCTGCGAACCTGGAAACACGCGCTCGAGAGCTTCGGGTGGTGCCGACATGTCGTTCATCAACTGCTTCATCGAACGGATCATTCGTGCTTCGACAACCTCGTCCGTGACTGCCGCGGTCTGCCCCGGATCGTTCGCCAGATCATAGAGACGCGTTTCGTCTTCCAGCAGGGCGCCCGGGCCATAGACGTTGTACATCGGCGAGCGCTCGATCACGGGCACCTTCAGTACCGGTGTCCCTTGCGAATAGTCGCCAGCCTGGACCAGGTCCGCAGCCGCCAGTTCCTCGGGGGTGAAGAAATCGAAGATATGGGTTGGCATCAGGGTGTACTGATAGATTTCCTGATTGGCCAGATCGGCCGGAAATCGATGATAGCTATGCAGACCATCCGTGACATTGACAGCCCCGCCAAAGTAGCCATAGAGACAGGCATCGCGCTTCGAGGTCAGCCCGTCAATCAGTGGCAGCAGGGAATGGGAGGCCATTCTGTCGGGCACGGCACAGTCGTGCAGATCAAGAAATGTTGCTGCCAGATCAGCTGTCTGCGTCAATTCCTTACAGCGCGTTCCCGCACTTGCGGCACGCCGAGGGTCATGCACGAACAGAGGAATATGCGCAATCTCCTCATAGATGTTCTGCCTGTTCTTGGCCCAGAAATCATGTTCTCCCAGCAGGAATCCATGATCGGTCGTGACCACCAGGGCCGTATCCTCCCACAGGTTCTGCGCATCGAACTCGTCCAGAACACGTCCGAGAAGATCGTCACAGAGAGCCACAGTTGCATAATAGTTGGCGCGCAGTTCCTCGCACTCCTCTGGCAGGTCTTCCACCCGGCCGTAACGCGGCCAATCCAGAACAGGGCCGTCCCAGTCGGTTGAGAAGGCTTCCCTGAAACGCTCCGGTGCATGAAACGGCTCGTGAGGATCAAAGGTTTCTATCTGCACGAGCCAGTCATCCGCCTGGCCGTGCTGGCGCAGAAACTCGAGGCCCGCGCCAACCACCTGCACCGATGGAAACTCGGCCTCTTCACGAATGGACTCACGATTGACGATGTTCTGAGCCTTGTAGTTGCCACGCTCGGTGGAAAACTGCGTGTGGTGATACCTTTCCCGCAAGCGTTCCCATGGTGGCTGGACCATGGCTTTCCAGGGATCGCCCTCCTGTCCGCGAATGAATTCATAGGAATCATAGCGATTGTGGTAGGTGGCACCGCCATCTTCCCAGTAATGAAAATGATCGGTGATCAGATGACTGCGAGTCCCCATCTGCTCGGCAAGAACCTCGGTAAAACAGGTGTCGAACGGCTCTATCGGCCCCCAGCTGCGGTGCAGAAAGCTCTGCCGGCCGGTGAGCAGATCGCGCCTGGCCGGCAGACAGGGCATCGACCCGATGTAGTGCTTGTCGAAAGTCACACAGCGCTGTGCCAGACGGTCGAAATTCGGCGTCGCGATACGTGTCCCACCATAGGGTGACAGCAGGTGCCGGTTCAGCGAATCCAGAAGAAAGAAGACGGTTTTCATGTAATCACCTACTTGAGAGCGCCTGAGGTCAGGCCTCGAACGATGAAGCGCTGTGCAAACAGCAGAAGAATGACAGCGGGCAAAATGGACAGCGTCGATGCAGCTGCCATCTCGGTAAAGGCAATCGTGTTTTCCTGCGCATATTTGCCTATGCCGATAGGCACCGTTGCCGTACTGCGCTGACTCAAGGTCAGAGTCACGGCAAACTCGTTCCAGCTGAAAATGAAACTCAGAATGCCGGCAGCTGCCAGTCCCGGGCGAACCAGCGGCACGATCACGAACCGCAGGATGTCCGGTGTCCGTGCATTGTCCAGCTGAGCGGCCTCAACCAGCTCACTGGGCACATTGCGCACGAACACACCCATCATCCACAGCGCCATCGGCAGGTTGAGCGTGGTGTGAGCCAGAATCAGTCCCAGCCAGGTGTCGTCCAGGCCCACCGTGCGAAACAGGGTATACCAGGCGCCTGCCAGCGTGATCGGAGGCACCATGTGAAACACTACCGACCAACCCAGCAGACTGTGCAGCACCCAGCCTGGCCAGCGCATGCGATAGAGCGAATATGCCCCCAAGGTGGCAACCAGCAATACCAGTGCGGTACTGATGGTGCCGATCACCAGGGAGTTGGTGAAATTCCGGGTGAAGTCGGATGTGCCGGAAAACAGGACATCACGATAGCCCTGCAGATTGGGCGTGAACAGGAATTTTCCCATGAGCAGATCTATCTGCGTCTTGAAGCTGGCAGCCACGATCCAGCCGAACGGGAACAGGACGACAAGGGCAAACAGGACAAGAATCAGGTGCCGGAAGACACTCTGTCGGGATTTCATGAATCAGCCTCCGAGTCCTTGCGGCGCATGATGCGCGAGACGCTGGCAATGGCCAAGGCAATGACAGCAAAGGTAGCCACTGACATCGCTGCACCATAGCCGGCCTGATCCTCGGTAAAGAATCGCCGGTAGATGGTGAAACTGATCACTTCCGTGGACGTGCCCGGCCCCCCTCCTGTCAGCAGATAGACTTCGTCGAAGACCTTGAATGCCAGAATCATGCGGAACAGGAAGGTCACGATGATGGACGGCATCATCAGCGGCAGAGTGATGTAACGCAGCTCGCGCCAGCCGGTGGCCCCATCCAGTCTCGAGGCTTCATAGATGTCCTCCGGCAGACTCTGCAGACCGGCCAGCAACAACAGAAAGCAGAAGGGTGTCCAGTGCCAGACATCAACCACGATCACCGACCACAGTGCCAGTGACGAACTGCCCAGCCAGTCCTGTGGTGTCAAGCCGAGGAACATCAGCACCTGATTGATGACACCGAAATCGTAGCTGTACATCAGCTTCCAGATGGCTCCGATGATGATACCCGGCACCAGAATGGGAAGGATGAAGATGGTGCGATACACCAGTTGTCCGCGCGTGACACGAAGCGTCAACAGGGCCAGCCAGAAGCCCAGAACCATCTGGAAGCTCACCGCAGCCACGGCGAAGATCAGCGTATTGACAATGCCGGCAGTAAACAGTGTGTCCTTCAGCAGGCGTGTGTAGTTGGACAGGCCAACCCAGTCCCAGTGCGCCACACGCTCGCGCCACTCCACCTCGTGAACACTGAGTGCAAACAGACTGGCCAATGGCAGCACAGTCAACAGAAGAAACAGCAGAAGAGTTGGCGACAGGGTCAGGTAACGCCACAGGGTCATTGATCGCATGACGGCTATTCAGGGCCAGGGTAGATGAATCGGCAGATACCGGTCGACGCTTTCTTCCGTCGAGCAGCAGGGGAAAGCGCTGCCTGCCAGGCAGGCAGCGATCCGTGTCAATACAAGTCAGACGCTTCTCGCAGCGCCAGACTCAAGACTCAAGACTCAAGACTCAAGACTCAAGACTCAAGACTCAAGACTCAAGACCAGAGCCGGGGCCGGGGCCGGGGCTCACAGATCATCCAGCTGCGGTGCCTCGTACCCCGCCGCCACCATCAGCTCATGGATCTCCGAGGCTGCCATGTTCAGTGCCTCCTTCAGTTCGAGTTCACCGGAGATGGCCTGATTGAAACGCAATTCGGTCACCGCCAGTACCTGCGACGCTTCCGGAATGACGAATGTCAGCTTAGCCGTCGGGATGGCATCCGCCATCGCCTTCATCCAGCGAAAACCCCGCTCCTGCGCCAGATCCGACTCCAGCACGGCTCGGGAAACAGGAGCAGAACCAGCCCTGGCATAGGCAATCTGTGCGTCATCGGTCTGGAACCAGCTCAGAAACGCCAGTGCTGCCTTCTTTTCCGCATCGGGAATATTTCGGGGTACCCCTGCCAGCCAGTGTCCCAGAGGCGGCGATGACGGGTAATCTGCCGTTGCCGGAGGTGCCGCGTAGCCGACCTGATCCACCACGGCGGACTTGGTCGGATCATCGAACAGCCCCGGCGACAGCACCGCCAGGATATGCCCGGCCCGGCCGGTCGACATGTTCTGGATGACATTGGTCTGCGTCTGACCCGCCGTGGAAGGATGCCCCACCTCACTGGCCAGCTTCAGATAGGTCTGCATTCCCGCAAAGGTTTCCGGGCTGTTGATGGTAACGGTGAAATCGCCACCTTTCTGGTCGGCGAACAGGGCACCCCCATGACTCCAGATGTAGGGCAGGACATCATAGGTCACGTCGAACGCACCCCGCTGGCCTCGTTGCGATATCCCATAGCGTTTTGGTGGATCATTCAGAACCCTGGCGTTGGCAAGCAGTTCGTCCCAGGTTGCCGGCACCGACAGCCCATGTTCTTCGTACAAGTCTTCACGATAATGCAACAACGGGATATTCGGATTGACCGGCACCGAATACAGTTCGCCACTCTCTGCGCTGATCAGGCCCTTGTCGGCATCCCAGTAGGGAGAATCATCGAAGGTATAGATATCCGGGCTCAGGGCGAAGTCAGCATCGATGTCGGTCAAGGGCTGCATGAAGCCTCCCTTGTAGAATTCGACAAAGAACCCGGCGTTCATGATCAGCAGGTCGAACGGGCTCTGCTCGGTACGCACGGCAGTGCGCTGCTTTTCCAGACTGCCGGCAAATGGATTGACATCCAGCTCAACCTCGTTTCCGGTTTCCTCAACGTATTTCTCTACCACACTCTGGAATCCCGGAAACCAGGGTGACTGATTGATAACGATGGTGATCGGCGCTTCTGCCGCGGTGGCCAGCGATGACAACAACAGCGTTCCCATTGCCATTGTCGACATCAGCAGGCGCCTGCCGGCCAGAGGCCGACGGTCTTCATTCGTGTGATTGCTCATTCGTCGTGGTTCTCCAAGGATACGGTCTGACTGGAATGCTGACTGGCGGTGTCATGCCAGTGCAGAGTGATTCAGTCAGTGCCTGCAAGGAGAACACCGAATGCCTCATAAAACCAATGATGAATATTCAACAAGCCATAGCTTCAAGCTATGGGACGATGAGACCTCGAAACGGTGTCTGCACAGATGACGCCCACGTCTGACACCCGCATCAGTTGACCGGGTGTTGTCGGCAGTAATCGCGCAAGCGGTGCATCACGAACTCCGTCGCGCTGGACGGCAGCGATCTGCTGCGGGTGATGATTCCGGCACTGCGGGACACCTTGATATCCGGAACATCCAGCGCTACCAGCGAGGCAAAGTTCGGAACCCACCGTGCAGCACTGCCGGTATAGGTAAGGCAATCCGATGCGGCAACCATGGCGAGAATGAATGCCAGGGAATCCGACTCGGTCACGCGATCGGGCTGAGGCAGTCCGGCAGCCATCAATCTGGCATCGAACTTCTGACGAGCGAAGGTGCGCTCGGGCGGCAAGGCCCAGGACTGTTCGATGAGATCCTGCAGACTGACCCTGGCTGCCTTGAGAAGTGGATGCCTGGCACGGCACCACACAACCAGATCATCTTCGGTGAGCACTTCCACGGCAAAGGCTTCCCGGTTCTCGGCCAGCGCCGTTTCGGCTACCACGAAATCCAGATCACCCGAAGCCAGCCCTTGCAATAATGACTGATCGAACCCGCCGGTCACATGTACCTCGATTCCCGGTCGCTCCGCCGTGACCTGCGCGATGGTCTCGGGCAAATGCTGACGCAACCAGGAGGGTCCGGCGCCGATTCTCACCTTGCCTACCCCACCCTCGCGCAAGGTATCCAGATCACGCACGGCGTCTTCGAGCTGCACCTCTACCAACCTGGCATGCTCCAGCAGGCGCTCACCGAAAACCGTAGGCTGCACCCCGCGCGGCAGACGCTCGAACAAGGGCACACCGAGGCGGTGCTCCAGCAGACCGATGGCCTTGGTCAGCGTGGGCTGAGCAATGTTCAGAGCCTCGGCAGCCCGGGTGATGCTGCCATGCTCGGCAGTACGCAGCAGGTAGACGAGCTGTCGAAAGTCGACACTCGGATGCGTCTCTTTCTTGTCGGACACAGGCTTGTACAAGGGTGGATGGTCGTAACGAGTGTATCGCCAGACCATGCTCAGCGGTTGCAAGTTCTCGTTCGAAAATGCTATTAATGGGAATCAGTTGCGGCCACAGCCGCCCTCACTCCTCAAGACTGCCTCGACATGATCAAGAAATTTCTTGCCTGCCTTGCCACGACCCTCATTTTCGCCAGTACCACGATACAGGCTGAGGATTATCCGGAGCGCGAAGTACTGGGTGTGGTGATGTGGGGAGCCGGAGGCGCGACGGATACCGTGGCCCGAGCCATCAATCCTGCCGCTGAAGAAGCCCTTGGCAAGCCCATTGTGGTACTCAACAAGGCTGGCGGTGCGGGCGCCATCTCCACCGCCTTCGTCAACACCGCACCTGCCGACGGATATACCTTTCTCTATGGAGCCGAGAATCCGCAACTGCACCCGGTCATGGGTGTCGCCGATCTGGATTACTCGTCTTTCTACCCCGTCCGCATTCTGGGCCGTGGAGTCGCGGTGATCACGGTTCCTGCCGATT
The DNA here is from genome assembly GCF_052681095.1 of Granulosicoccus sp. 3-233. NCBI lineage: Bacteria > Pseudomonadati > Pseudomonadota > Gammaproteobacteria > Chromatiales > Granulosicoccaceae > Granulosicoccus > Granulosicoccus sp. 3-233. The sequence continues at coordinate 677,022 of NZ_JBQYLE010000002.1, read as the reverse complement.
CGACATACCAGACCATGGAAGAGCTTCTGGCAGATATCAAGGCCAATCCAGGTCAGGTGCTGATGGGCTCCACAGGTCCGGGCGGACTGCCGAGTACGGTTGCTGCCCTGATTGCCAACTCCGCCGATTTCGACGTGACACCCATTCCTTTTGGTGGTGAGGGTCCCGGCCTGACGGCCATGCTGGGCAAGGAAGTGGATTTCATGCCAGCGGGCATTTCCGCCGCGGCCGAACAGATCAAGGCCGGAACCGTTCGCGCGCTGGCTGTGGTCAACGACGCACCCATGGACTCACTGCCGGGCATCCCTGCCATCACCGACGCGCTGCCCGATATGGCTCGATACCTGCCCTGGGGACCGTTCTACGGCGTTTTCGTGCGTCAGGATGTCTCCGACGACATCAAGGCAACGCTGGTCAGTGCATTCGAGCAGGCGTCGCAGGACGAGCAGTACCAGACCTTCATGACCAATGCCGGCAATATTCTGATGGACCTCAGTGGTGCCGAAGCCACGGCGTTTCTGCAACACTGGCAGCAGGTGACTGCCTGGGTCTTGCAGGATACCGGGGCTGCGAAGGTGAGTCCGGAAAGTCTCGGAATTGAACGCCCCTGAACGTCTCGAGGCCAACCGGTATCGGCAGATTCGCCTGCAGGCGCTGATCATTCTTCGTGTCTCACCAACCTCCTTCCTCACAACCCAGGCGCGGTGAACGGCTGTTCATCGTGGTGCTGATCGTCTTCAGCAGCGCTGCGCTCTGGCAGGCATGGCTCATTGCCGGCTTCTCGAAGCTGTCATCGCCCGGTGTCTTCCCGATGCTGGCAGCAGGGGTCATGCTGGTGTCCGGCCTGTGCGCCTTGCGCGGCAAGACAGCGACAAGTGCTGCCACTGAGCCAGCTGCCGGCAGCTCATCTGACAACAACACCGTCATGCAGGTTCTGCCTGTGCGTGTGGTGCTCATGGCAGGCTTGCTGGTTCTGTACGTACTGGCCATGCCAACCCTGGGATTTCTGCTGGACTCCGGGCTGTTTCTGCTGGCCAGCTTCTGCTACCTGTGGAAGAGGCCATTCTGGCTGTCACTGGTGACCAGCCTGTTGTCACTCCTTGTCATACATCTACTGTTTCGTGTGGTCTTTCAGGTGATTCTGCCAACCGGTGTCATCCCGGGTCTGTTCCTCTGATGCAGGACGCTCTGGGGTATTTCGCGATCGCCTGGCTGGATCCCTGGCTGTTGTTCCTGACCGCTGCCGGGACGTTTTCCGGCATCTATGTGGGCGCCATTCCCGGCTTGTCGGTCACCATGGCCACTTCCATCCTGATTTCCTTCACCTTCAAGTGGGAAGTCAATGAAGCACTGGCGCTGATCAGCGGGGTATTCATCGGCGGAGTCTACGGCGGCTCTCGCACCGCCATTCTGCTCAATATTCCGGGGGCACCAAGCGCCATTGCCAGCGCTCTGGATGGCTATCCGATGGCGCAGCAAGGCAAGGCCGGAGAGGCCATCGGCCTGACCACCCTGATGAGTGTCTTCGGCGGCTTCATCGGTATTCTGGCTCTGGCGCTGTTCGCACCACTGATTTCCGATATTGCCCTGATGTTCAACTCACGCGACTATCTGCTGCTGGGCCTTATCGGCATCACGCTGGTAGGCACCCTGTCGGGGGAGAGTTTTGCCAAGGGTGCTTTTGCCGGCGCTCTGGGAGTACTGATCAGCATGGTCGGTCTGGATCCCATGACGGCCGAAGGCCGCTTTACCTTCGGCAGCGTGACGCTGATGGGCGGCATTCCCTATATTGCCGCCATGATCGGCTTCTTTGGCGTGTCCGAGGCGCTGGTGCAATTGCGCCAGCTCGATCTGCCTGTCGTGCGCCAGAGAATCGGCCGTATCCTGCCCGCCTGGTCCAGTGTCAAACGCTACTTCTGGCTCGCCCTGCGCAGTTCGGGCATCGGTACGGTCATCGGCGCATTGCCGGGTACCGGTGGTGATATCGCCGCCCTGCTGGCCTACGACCATGCCAAACGTTCCACACTGCGTCCGCAGGTGCCGTTCGGCAAGGGTGCCACGGAAGGGTTGGTTGCTCCGGAAAGCGCCAACAACGCTGCCGTCGGCGGTGCGCATATTCCCATGCTGACCCTCGGCATTCCCGGTGATGCCGTGACAGCGGTGATCATCGGCGCACTGTTCATCCATGGACTGAAACCCGGCCCCCTGCTGCTGGTGGAGACACCACATCTGTTCTGGTTCATCGTCGGCTCCCTGACGCTGGCGAACGTCTTCCTGTTGCTGTTCGGACTGACCGGTGTACGCATATTCACCCGTATCGTGGAGTGTCCGAAGGCCGTGATGATTCCACTGATCATCGTCCTGTCCGCGGTGGGCACCTACGCCATCCAGAACAACGTGACACATGTCTACTGGATGCTGCTGTTCGGTCTCGTCGGTTACTTCATGAAGATTTACGGATTTCAGGTGGGACCCGTGATTCTCGGCGTCATTCTCGGGCCGATGATGGATTCCAACTACCGGCGAGCCATGCTGGGTGCCCGTGGAGACATCAGCACCTTCCTGTGGAACTTTGTCTCGCACCCCATCAGCTTCGTTCTGAGCATGGCGTTCCTCGGCATTCTTCTGTCACAACTGCCATGGGTGCAACAGTGGCGCCAGCGACGCGCGGACAATCAAGCCCCTTCACCTTGACAGCCGCCCTGTCAGCCAGAGGCAACCGGCATGTCTTCCAGCGCGCCCCATTCGGTCCAGGAACCGTCGTACAGTGCCACGTCCGACACACCGATACACTCCAGTGCCAAACTGATGATTGCAGCCGTGACCCCTGAACCACAGGTGGTGATCACGGCACGCTCCGACGAGACTCCCCGACTGGTCAGTATTGTCCGCAACTGTTCGTTCGGCTTCAGAAAACCGTTATCCAGCAGATCGGTGAAAGGCATGCTCACGCTGCCAGGCACATGCCCGCTACGCAAGCCCGGCCTGACCTCTTTCTCTTCTCCGAGAAAACGCGCCTCGGAACGCGCATCGAGCACCAGCGACTCGCCAGTCTGCGACGCCTTGAGCACATCCGTTGACGATGCGACAGCAAAGGCCGCCTGTCCGATCGAGAAGTGGGCAGGCTCAGGTTCCGGTACGCCAGACTCCAGCGGAAAACCCGCCTGAAGCCAGGCCGGCAAGCCACCATCGAGCACGAAAACCTGCCTGGCGCCAAAATGACGCAGCATCCACCAGAGCCTGGCCGCCGAGAACAGACCGAGTGAATCGTAGACGACGATGCAGTGAGACTCCGAGATGCCAAGCTGACTCATGACGCGGCTGAACTGCTCGGCACCGGGCATCATGTGGGGCAGCTGCGACGGACTCGAGTGCTGATCCAGATCGAAAAAGACCGCACCTGGCACATGCTGCCGTTCATGTTCCGCACGGGAATCACGCCCGCTGGCCGGCATGTGCCAGGATGTGTCGATGATTCGGACAGTTTCGTCGTGCAGATGATCATGCAGCCATCCGGCCGTGACCAGGGGTCTGTCATTCATGTGTTGTATTCTCCATCGGTTGGCAGGAATGCCACTGAACGAACGCGACGACAGAGTGATGCTGACGCGCCCTCTGCTCAGCCTGACAGAGCGACCGCGCAACGGCCTTGCCCAATCGATTCACGTCGCAAAAAAGTTACATCGCCGATACATACGAACAGATATAGTTTGCTAGTGTCTTACAGCAGAATCGGTTTTCCTGACATTCTATCCGAACATTCTCGCCCAACGAGCAACCATCGAGGAAGAAGCAGAAACATGATGAACAAGAAACTGGCACTGGCAACTGCCTGCACCTGCTGCGTACTGATTGCCTCCAGCACCTTCAGCCTTGCGGAAGATGGCCCCTACGACAATGCCATCAAGGCGCGTCAGGGCATGTTCCAGCTCTACAGCTTCAATGTCGGCATTTTGAGCGACATGGCCAAGGAAAAGATCCCCTACGACGCCGACATCGCAAGCGAAGCCGCCAACAACCTCAGCGCTGCTGCCAATCTGGGACAAAGCCAGTTCTGGCCCGCGGGGTCGGATAACGAAACCGACGGCAACATGGCCACTCGGGCCAAGCCGGAAATCTGGGAGACCTACCCTGCCATTACCGAAAAGGCCGCTGCCCTGTCGGACGCCGTGGCAGCTCTGGTGCCGGTTGCCGGTAGTGGCCTCGGTGAACTGCAAGGCGCCATCGGCGATGTGGGTGCCTCCTGCAAGGGCTGCCACGACGACTTTCGAGCCAAATCGAAGTAATTGCCGATCACAATGTTGCCAAGGCCATAAAACCGAAATCCGACGCAGACTCGCTCATGGATACCGATTATCGCAAGGTCAGGGTATGGGATATCTGGATCAGACTCTTCCACTGGAGTCTGGTCGTCAGCGTCGGATTTCTGTTGATCAGTGGCGAGACGGGCTGGCAGTTCTTCGACTGGCACCGAACGGCAGGTGAGCTGGTACTGATGCTGATCGTCTTTCGCATTCTGTGGGGTATTCTCGGCAGCAGCAATGCCCGGATTCAGGCGTTGTTTCAAAGCCCTGTCGCCGGTCTGCAGCACCTCGGCAAGCTGTTGCGCCGAGAGTCACACAGCGAGCGTGGCCATAACGCCGCCGGTAGCTGGGCGGTGCTTGCCATGCTGCTCATCCTGACGGTCCAGGCCGTTACCGGGTTCTTCATTGCCGATGAAGACGAATTCCTCGAAGGTGCCTTGTACGGTACGCTCTCGAACTCCTCGACCGCCCTGGCCTATCGGATTCATCATCTGAATGCGCAGCTGATCCAGATCGTCATTGCCGTGCATGTATTCATGGTATTTGCCTACCTGCTCTACGCGCGTACGAACCTGATCGGACCAATGATTACCGGCTGGATGCGCTGGCCTGACAGGCAAACGCTGCCTGATACACATTTTCAGAAATTCTGGCCGGGCTTGCTGCTGTTGGCAGCGTCCGCCGGTGTGATCGGCTACATCGCTGGCTGGTTCTGAGCGGCGCTTCGGCACATGACCGGCACCCGGCTTTCCGGGTGATGCCGGCAGGTTCCTGCACTCACGGTAGCGAGCTTCCCTGCACGCCGCTTCACGGCATTGGAATGGCCTGATCCGTAGTCGGTTGAGCGTAACCTCGCTGAAATCCGGGACGTTCTGCCAGTTCCAGATACCAGCGCCTGACGTGTGAGTAGTCATTCAGGTCGATGCGCTGGAATTCGAACCGTGAAGCCCACGGCCAGATGGCCATGTCCGCGATGCTGAGCTCATCACCCGCGACATAGCGGTTGGTTTCCAGTTGCCGGTCGAGCACACCATAGAGACGTTGAGCCTCCGTGAAATAGCGATTCTCCGCATACTCTGACACGCCGGCATTGAAACGCAGGAAGTGATGGGCCTGTCCCAGCATCGGTCCGAAGCCACCCATTTGCCACATCAACCATTCCAGCGTTCGCCAGTATTGCGCAGAGCCTTCCGGTCCCAGAAACCGCCCGGATTTCCTGGCCAGATACATCAGGATCGCTCCGGATTCGAACACACTGGTTTCGCCATCCCGAATGGCCGGAATCTTGTTGTTCGGACTGATCGCGAGAAACTCGGCAGCAAATTGATCATCCTTGCCGATGTTGATCGGATGAACCGCGTAGTCCAGTCCCATCTCTTCCAGTGCGATGGAGATCTTGCGCCCGTTGGGTGTACCCCATGTGTAGAGTTCGATCATGGCTTCCTGTGAATGTAGGGAGTGACGGCCTTCGGATAGCGGAGCGTACCAGGCCGAGAATCACATGCGGTCAACATGCTACCGGACCGTAGCTTAGCATTTCATCGAATCCGACAGTAACGGCATTATCATGCCGTCATTCTCGTCGATTAAATCGTAAGCATGTTAAATACTACAGTGATTCGTCCTGTTTCTGGACGAATCGTGGGCTGATTGCCCAGCAAGTATGGCGTTCGGCAAGAAAAATCACCTATGATCTTGCTGTGCTGATCCTGAATGTCGATTCAAGATACTGCATGTAGAGATAGTGAAACCAGGCGCTGACCTTGCGGCCAGTGCTCGAAGACTCTCTGCCTCGCTGTACTCTCCGGGTACCGTCACTCTGGCGAACCTACCATTCAGGGTTGAAAATTCGCATGCCAACTGCAAGTCCGTATTCCTGTTTTTCGGTCTATCACTCCGTGCTGGAGCCATGGACGCGACTCGCAGCGGGTGCTCCGGACGTCATCAATCTGCGCATGACGGCCATGCCCTGGCTGTGGCTTCTGGATCCTGCCAAGGCCATGGCCGAGTCGCAGCGCATGGTGACCGAGAAACACGATGCCTGGAATGAAACCATGCTCGCCATCTGTCACGCCCCCATGCACATCTGGTTCGAAACTCTGGGTGCGAGCTGGAGCCGTGCGCCTCATGTGGCCTTCAATGAAGCAGTGATCAACAGCAGTCGACGCGTGGCCCGGCCATCAAACAGCCGCGTACGGGCCAACCGCAGCCGCCTGTCCGGCTGAGGCAGTCGAGCGAGGGGCAACCACCCGGTTCGAATCAGCCCCGTGCAATCTGTGCTCTTGCTTCTGCAAGCTGCAGTTGGTGATGAGCAAGGCGCTCACCCAATTCACGAACGATTGCTATAGTTAGCCTTGATCATTCCATTCTCGAGGATATAGCAGCATGCCCATGGAGACACCTGCAGGTCACTTCTACCTCGGTTCCAGCGAGGCAGATGACCAGCCTCTGTTTCTCGAAGCCTCCGACCTGACTACCCATGGTGTCATCGTGGGCATGACAGGCTCGGGCAAGACTGGCCTGGGGATCGTATTGCTCGAGGAGGCCCTGCAAGGCGGTACTCCTGCGCTGATCATCGATCCCAAGGGAGATATGGGGAATCTGATGCTGGGATTCCCGAATCTGCTACCCACGGACTTCATACCCTGGATCAGCGCATCAGAGGCCGGGGACGATGTTGCCACCGCCGCCGTTGAAAAGGCCGAACTGTGGAAATCGGGGCTGCAAAAGGCGGGTCTGGAGCCTGAACGCATTCGCGCCCTGCATGACAAGGCCGAGTTCTCCATCTATACACCGGGCTCCACGGCCGGTATTCCGCTGAACGTCATCGGCTCGCTCAATGCGCCGGATGAAGGCACGGACACGGAAACCCTGCAGGACGAGATCGATGGTTTCGTGTCCTCACTGCTGGGCCTGGTCGGTATCAGCAGCGACCCCTTGAGCAGTCGCGAGCATATCCTGCTTGCCAACATCATCCACTGGAACTGGTCGCGGCAACAGGACCTGGATCTGGGCATGCTGATCGGGCTCGTGCAGCAGCCCCCCATGCGCAAGCTCGGGGTGATCGATCTGGACACATTCTTTCCCCCGGGAGATCGCGTCAAGCTTGCCATGAGACTCAATGGACTCGCGGCCTCCCCTGCCTTTGCCAGTTGGAGCGAAGGCCCGGAACTGGACATCCAACGCCTGTTGTATACCGATTCCGGAAAGCCTCGAGCGGCCATCGTCTGTCTGTCGCACCTGTCCGAGGAAGAACGCCAGTTCGTGGTGACGCTGTTGTTGTCGAAAATGGTGACCTGGATGCGCGCGCAACCCGGCACCAGCGATCTGCGTGCCCTGATCTACATGGATGAAGTATTCGGTTATGTGCCCCCTGTCGGCGCCCCGCCGTCCAAGAAGCCGATTCTGACCATACTCAAACAGGCTCGCGCCTTTGGGGTTGGCCTTGTGTTATCCACGCAGAACCCGGTGGATATCGACTACAAGGCCATATCCAATGCCGGCACCTGGATGATCGGCCGTCTGCAAACCGATCGAGACAAGCAGAGACTGCTGGATGGCATGACTGCATCCGATGGCACGGTGGATACACGGGTGATCGGAGACATCATCTCGCAACTCGACAAACGCGAATTCGTCCTGCATTCAACCCGGATCAGCCGCCCTCGGACATTCAGTACGCGCTGGGCCATGTCCTACCTTGCCGGCCCTCTGACCCGAGCACAGATCAGCCAGCTGACCAGTGATACGCAGCGCAAGGCCATGATGAATCAGGCCGAACCCGGGAACAATGACAGCGAGACAGCCCCGGACGTTGCAGTACTGGCCGACAACGAAAGCGCCATTGCACCACGCATTGCAGACACGGTCCAGGTACGTTACCTCGACCCCTCAGTCCCCTATGCCGACACCATCGGTGCCAGCGCCACCGGCAAACGCCTGCAGGCGGGCATCGCCGTCAGAGTACAGATGCTGTTCGACGACACGCGTTCGAAATTGCGGCATGAAACGCAATGGGAAGCGGTCTTTACCCCTCTGGAAGGCAGGATCAATTGTGACGAGGCGCTCCTCGTGGATTATGACGATCGGGACCTGCGACGCGACGCTCCGGAGCAGGCCATCTATGTGTTGCCGGATGCGAAGATCCAGAACAAGACCTACTTTCGCTCGGTGCAAAGTGCCATCAAGGATCATCTGTACCGCAATGAGGAAATCGAACTGTTCCACAACGCCGAACTGCGCGAATTTTCGCGTGTCGGTGAGAGTCGCGAAGCTTTCGAGAGTCGTTGTCGCAGCATCGCCGACGACAGGACGGACGAGGATGCCAATCGACTGCGGGAAGTCCTGGCGCGCAAGATCGACCGAGTCAACGACGCCATCCAGAAATCGGAAGACAAACTGCGGGAGCTGCAGTTCGATGCAGCCAGTCGCAAACAGGATCAGCGCAGCACCCAGATTCTCGATATTGCAGGTGGTCTGCTCGGCGGCCTGCTTGGTGGGCGCCGCAGCACCCGCTCCATCATTACCGGCGGGCTGCGACGCAGTCAGAGCAAGGGCCGCATGGTGGCCAAGGCCGAGGAGCGCCTGAAGACTGCGGAAAACCGCTACAACGAATTGCTGGAAGATCGCGATGAACTCGAAGAGACCCTGCATGAGGATCTTTACGAAATTCAGAGCGAATGGGCCGACAAGGCGGCATTGATCGATGCATTTCCCGTCGGCCTGGAAAAGGCAGACATCAGTATCGAGGATGTCGTTCTGGTGTGGATTCCGAGAGACTGAGCATCGCAGTCTCGACCAGCGCGTTCACGACTGCCGGGACTGGCCACTCATCCCGCTTCGTGGCAGTCGACAACGCAACCGGTCTTGATCAGCGCCGCTATGGCGGCGTCATCCATACCAGACTCGCGCAGTATCTGCACACTGTGCTGTCCCGGCATGGGAGGCTGCAAATACAAGCCCGGACGTTGCCGTTCGTCACCGAATTCCAGTGGCAAGGCAGGTAACAGAACCTGCTCGGCCACAGACTCGCGAGCACTGGCCAGCGCAACGTCTAGCAGTCCACCCGGTGCCAACAGCTGTTCGTTGCTGATCAGCTCTTCGGGCTTGCCCACCGGTGCCCAGGAAACCTCTGCAGCCTGACACCCGGCTACCAGTTCCTTGTGGGAGTAGGCTGCGAGGTGATCGACCAGAATTGGCAGCAACCACTCCCTGGCGCGGGTACGCTGCGGATTGGTGGCCAAACGCTCATCGCGGCTCAACTCCTCCAGACAGAACCGGTCGCAGAAACGCCGCCACTGCGCATCGCTGGTTACCCCGATGAAAAGCGGTTCTCCCTCTCGCGCATGAAAGACATCGTACACACCCCATGCGCCCTTGCGCGCGGTCATCGGTGGCACCTCATCACCTGTGGCAGCACCACCGGCGATATGTGATGCCATCATGAAAGCGGCCGATTCGAACAATGAACTGCCGACTCGCTGCCCTCGACCCGTTCTCTCCCGCTCACGCAGTGCCGCCAGTACGCCTGTGACTCCGAATACGGCACCGAGGATATCCACGATGGAAGCACCGGCACGCAAGGGTTGCCCGGGCGGACCTGTCATGTAGGCAAGGCCACTCTGGAACTGGACAACTTCATCAAGCGCCGGTCGCTGCTGCCAGGGCCCCTGCAGAAACCCTTTCAGGGACAGATGGACAAGGGTCGGGTTGAGAGCAGCAAGTTGCTCCCAACCACAACCGAGCCGCTCCATGGTGCCTGGGCCATAATTGTCCAGAACGATATCCGCCTTGCCAACCAGAGCATGAACGGCTGCCTGACCTTCCGGATTTTTCAGATCCACCGCCAGGCTGCGCTTGTTGCGGTTGAAGGTGGCAAAGAATCCGGAGGCAAAGCCGGGCAGCTGCCGCGTGCGATCGCCGTCCGGTACCGGTTCTATCTTGATGACATCCGCCCCGAGGTCTGCAAACAGCAAACCGGCACAGGGCCCCATGATCGTGTGGCTGAATTCCAGGACACGCAAACCTGCCAGTGGTGCCGTGCTCTGTCCGGTATCGGAATTCATCGTGGCATTCCCCCGCTATTGTATTGTTGCATGCGTGCATGATTCATGCGCTGGTGCCTCGAATTGCAGCGTTGCGGAAGCGCGCCAGGCTACCTCCACGCAAGACAGCGCCGGGCAAGCCATGGCCGATGAGTTCTTCGGCCAGGTGACCCGCGTCAATCAGGGCTTCCAGATCCACCCCGGTTTCGACACCGCACTCATGGGCCAGCAATACCAGTTCCTCGCTTGCAATATTGCCCGGCGGCATGCCCTGCCGCGCTGACGCACTCGCCGAGGCCCCGGACACCGCAAAGGGGCAGCCCCCCAGACCTCCCACGGTACTGTCGAAACGGTTCACGCCACAACACAGACCGGCGTAGGCATTGGCGATTCCCAGGCCACGGGTGTCATGCAGGTGCAGCCGAATGGCGGGATCCGGCCAACGGGATCGCACCTCACAGACCACTCGCTGTATCTGCAAAGGGTTGGCCCAGCCCATGGTGTCTGCCAGGGCAATTTCACTGATGTGTTCGCCACAGTCAACGGCAATCTGCATCCCGTCATCGACAGCCTTCAGAGCGTCATCGACTGTCAGGTCACCGGCAAAGTTGCAACCGAAAGCTGCCATGACGCTGATCTTGCTCACACGAATACCGGCGCGGCGATGAGCCGCACACTGCTGGTGCATGGCGGCCCTGTTTTCGGCCAGACTGCGTCGCAGATTGCTCTGACAGAAGGGCTCGGAAGCCACGGTGTGGATGGTGCCGATCAAGGACAACGTGTCGCGGTGCGCTATCGCCCTGTCGATTCCCTGTGCGTTGAACCATAGCGCGGTATAGCGAACGCCTGCCTCCGGGGACAAGGCCCTGACAACCTCATCGGCATCAGCCCAACCGGGCACGCGCCGCGGTGAAACAAACGAGCACACCTGAATCGTCGAGACGCCGGTCTTCGCCAGAGCCTGTATGAACCGCACCTTGTTGCCCGTACTGATCGGTCGTGGCTCTATCTGGAAACCTTCTCGTGGACCTTCCTCGGTTATCCGGATACTGGCAGGCAAATCGCTCATGACAATCCATGGCCCCTTGGTTGTGTGATCGGACAGGTTTCATTCCAGGCGGAATCAGGCAGTATAATGCCCATCGACGGACCCTGCTGCCGCGCAGGATGGGCGACTACTGCTAGAATTTCGAGAGAATGGATACCGGCTGCAGCCAACACCTGTTGAAAGACAGTATAGAGAGACTCTTTCCGACCCGGCAAGCCGGGCATCGCTCAAGACGGCTGCCATTGCAGTCGTATTCGGACAATTCACGCAAGAGAGGCAGATGGTAGACCCGGTCGACTTCACACTCAGCGTATTCGGAAAAGCCTGTTGTGAACCCGGAAATCTGAACAGCAATCTGACGCCCTCCTTCGTCGGCATCATCCTCTGGGGCGGCCTGTGCCTGCATGAAGCGTTGTCGCAACGCAAAGGCAATCTGCTGCGAAGGCAATTTCTGTTGCCGGGCAGTTTTTTCGTCTGCCTGCTGGTCGAAGTGCTGTTGTTCTCGACCAACGCCTATCTGATGGACAATACCGAGCCGACCTCCCGCTTCCAGGTCTACTGGCCGCTGCTCGAATTCATGCTGCTGACGATGTCGCGCCTGCTATTGGCAGCCGCGTTTCTCGATGTATTGTTCGATGTCTCACGTCCCTCTCGACGTTTTCTGTGGCAAGCGGGCACCGCACTGTTGCTGGTCTTCCTGATCATTGCCCTGAACTGGATCGCGCGACACGCCCCCGAGCCACAATTGCAGTTTGCAGATACCGCCGGGAGTGTGTGGCTCAAGGCCAGTGCCGTGATTCTGATCAGTGTGGCCACCTTGAGTATCAGTGCTTCCAACAATCGCAATCGCTGGCCGGTGCTCACCGGTTTCATCCTGCTATGGATCGATAGCGTCCTGACTCTCTTCGCTCCCGACGTCCTGGCATTCGACAGGAACCAGGGTTCTCCGGTTCACGGAAATCTGTCCAATCTGAGTATCATCGTCCTGGGCTATGCCTGCATGAAGCTCAGACATGCCAGTGAAAGAAAGCTGGAAAAAGGCATACAGACTTCAGAGCGACTCGAAGCACTGGGCCAGCTCTCCTCCGGCATCGCTCATGACTTCAACAATCATCTGCAAGTCATCCTCGGCTATGTCGAACTGGCAGGTACCCAGTCATCCGATCCGCATGCGCTGAGGCAATCCCTGAAACGCGTCGAGGAAGCGGCTGAAGCCGCCGGCGACCTGGTCAACCAGCTGCTGACCTTCAGCCGTGGACAGAAAACCGAGTACACGGTCCTGGATCTGAATGAAGTCATCATGTCGCTAAGCCCCATGCTGTCCAGATTGCTCGGCCCCGACACCACGCTCAGGCACGATCTGGATCTGAAGATTGCCCCCATCCGGGCTGACAAGAGGATGGTCGAGCAGGTCCTGTTCAACCTGGTCATCAACGCCCGTGATGCCATGGCCGATGGCGGCATCATCACCATCAGCAGCCATGCCCTGATCCGACAGGGAAAATCCAGACGTGGCGAAGCAGGCGACAGCTGCACTCGCATGACAGTGGCGGATACCGGTTGTGGCATGGACAAGGCCACCCTGCGCCGTGCCTTCGAACCCTTCTATACCACCAAACCGGTTGGCGAAGGTACCGGACTGGGACTGACAACGGTCTACGGCATCGTGAAGAAACATGCCGCACATATCCATATCGACAGCAGTCCCGGTGAGTGTACTCATGTACACATCGATTTTCCGGTGACGACTGAACTACTGGTGGCAGAGCCCTCGCAGTCCTTCCCCGTCATGAAAGGCAATGGAGAAACCATCCTGTTGACCGAGGACGAAGTGGCCTTGAGAGATCTTGCGCGCACCTTTTTGACAGCCTCCGGCTATCATGTCCTGATTGCCAATGACGGTCAGCACGCCATCAATATCGCGAGCACCTATCACGGAAAGATCGATCTATGCCTGTTCGACGTGATCATGCCACGGCTGAATGGTTATGAAACCTACGACCGCATCAGTGCGCTCGATAACGACATTCCCGCGCTGTTCGTTACCGGCAGTACCAGCCGTGCAGAGAAGTTGCGACAGCAATACCCACATTTGCAAAAGCCTTACACCGGCGACACACTGCTCAAGTCCGTACGAGCCACACTGAATCAGACTGCCACGGTTTGAGAGGAGTCAACCGATAAACGAGCCAACCGACAAGCGGCCCCTCATTGCCATGCTTGGTGATCAGCATGCCGGCTTTCAGCAGCCCATCGTCGCCTGCCTCAACCGTCACCTGGCGAAGGCGGGCTTCGATCTCATCTATGTCTGTGGGGGATCCCTCAAGCCTGCTGCCGACTGGGACGAGAACGAGAAAATCACACGCAACGCCATCTACCCCCTGGTTCGCAACTTCCCGGTGGCTGGCTTCGTGATTCTGACGGCCTCCATAGGCGAGCATGCCAATGCCAGGGCGTTGGCACACTTCGTTCGTCAATTCTCACATCGGCCGGTCGTCTGCTATGGCTCTTCCGTTCCTCGAATTGCCAGCGTGCAGATCGACTACTACACCATGATGGGCCGCCTGATGGAATACATGACGGCCGATCCGCGGCGCAAGCGTTTCGTCTTTCTGCGCGGTGCGCCGGAAAACCCGCGTTCCCTCACACAGGAACGTGCTTTTCGTGATGCGCTGACCCATCGTCAGTTACCGGTTGTGGAAGAGCTGTTTGTGAATGGCAACTTCCAGGCGACTGACGCCTACAAGGCCATGAAGAGACTGCTGCAACACACTTGCGAATTCGACGCGGTAATCGCAGCCAGCGATGACATGGCTCAGGCGGCCATACACGCTCTCGCCAGCCATGGGTTGCGGGTGCCGGAAGATGTCATCGTGTCGGGTTTCCACAACACGCTGGCAGCGAGTTCCTCGCTGACTCCCATCACCACGGTTCATTGTACGGAAGACAGCATGTCCGCTCTGGTCACAGCCAGTCTGCGTTCCCAGATCGTGTCCGGCGAATACATCAGCGACAACAGCAGGGTACTGCACCCGCCGGCCAGACTCATCATACGCGCCTCTACCGAATCACCCGAGGATTCCGAGCCGGTGATTGCCGCATCCCATGCCTTTGACGCAGTGAAATTTCGCGCCGCCCTGCTGCACAGCATGAGCAGCCTCAGACATCCTGCCGAGCTTCTCGCAGAGGACATCATTGACGACATCGTCTCGATGCTGGTCAACGGAACCCCCTTTACCGGCTCGCGACTGGCCCTCGCCTTGAAGGCGATGCAGCTGCAGCCCTCCGACACCTACTGGTGGCGCCACATGCACAGACAGATCACCGCCAATCTGGAGAGGCATGGCAGCGAAGGACAATCATCGGACGCACTATCCAGAGCTGCCGTGATCCTCGGCAAGATCCACGAAACCATCTGGAATGTGGAGTGTTCAGCATCGGTCAGGAAGGAACGCCACAAGGACATCTCGCAACGGTTCAAGGCCAGCCTGACCCGCGTTTCCTGCCAGCGTGGACTGGTTGCCGCACTGGACGAACTCAGTGAACATTGCAACTCCGAAGGCGCCTTTCTGTGCCTCTACGAAAACGTCGGTGAGCAGCCCGACGAATTCGCCAGAGTGATCTTCCAGCGCAAGCGTGGAACCCGCAGCGAAACGCAGAGCGACAGATTTCGCAGCGCCGATCTGCTACCCGGGGATTTCCTGCATTCCGGGTTCACCGGACCACTGTTGCTGGAACCACTGTGCATCGGCAACACCCACCTCGGCTTTCTCGTACTCGATCTGTCCGGTGACGAGTTCTGCGACCAGGCCCTTGTCACCGAATTGTCGGACTATCTGTGCTGCGCAATCTGGCGTTTGCAGCACGAGGGGCGGTCAACTCCGTCGCCGCTACCCGACATGCCATGATCATCGGCTGGAGCCGATGCGCCCGACGCATCAGCGCTTGAGCGACTTCAGTATCGCGAACTTGTCATTCGAGGCAACGACCCGACAATTGCCGAACAGCTGCCTGAGCGTTCTCGAATACCCCAGGTGCCGGTTGGCAACCACGCGCAGTTCCCCACCCTGGCGCAGACAACGCTTGCTGCCTTCGAACATGGATCTGGCCAATTGATCGCCAAGTACATGCTGCTGATGGAACGGTGGATTGCAGAGCACCAGATCCACCGATCCGGAAGCGCGTTTCTCCAGACCATCGGCAACCTGAAAATCGGCCTGCACTGCTCGACCGGCAAAGTATCGTTCGTGGTTGTCGCGGGCCGATGCAACCGCCGAATAGGATTCATCGATGAACTGCACCCGAGCATCGGGCATGATCTGCTGCAGGGCGATCCCCAGCACCCCGTTGCCACATCCCAGATCAACGACCTGGACGGACTTGGGTAGATCGGCATAATGAGACAGAAGAAAGCGAGCGCCGTGATCCAGATGTGATCGTGAAAACACATTGGCGTGATTCAGCAGCGTCATGCCGGTTTCCGTATCGGTGAATTCACTCGGATAGGGCGAGCGCCGTTCAGGCAGATTCCTGTCGATGTCCACGAACAGCAGACGTGCCTTCTTCACAGCCAACGAGGTCGTCACCTTGCCCAGGTACTGCTCCATGCAGACAAATGCCGATTTCTGCAGGTGCTTGACCATGGCGGCTGCCACAACGACCGTATCGGCATCGAGACAGGGCCGCAGACGTGCCAGCTGGTCTTCGAGCAGCGCATTGGTCTTGGGCACCCGAATCAGGACGAGATCGATCGGCCCATCCGGAGTCTGCGTGGATGCCAGTTTTCTCAATGGCGATGCGATGCCATTGCGCCGCAGATTCTCTTCTGCCGCCCGGTGCGCCAGACAGGAATCCGACCAGCTGACGGGAGACAGGGAATGCAGACTCGTGGCCAGCGCACCGTGAGCGTCATTGAGCAGCAGCACATTGGCATATCCTGCCGGTCGTTGCGCCAGCAGTTCCGAGACATGCGTCAGCAGCAGGCTATCGGCAGCATCCCAGGCCTGCAGCGACGCATCAGTCGTGATCGGCCAGCGTTGCAGCTGCCAGTCGCCCATCGCATTCTTCATGCAGAATCCGTCTGAGGCTGTCATCAGGAATACCTCTTCTGACCACCGAAGCACTGCCGAATGCCAGTGCTTCTGCACGGTTCGACAAGGCTGCACTGGCGAGCCGTGCATCGTGCGAACATGTCTGATTCGGGGGGCATGCCATGCTCTCGGGTGTGTCTGCCAGGTTCGGTGAGTCGGCGCTGCGGCGCTGGCAGGCAGGATACCAGTTCAATGAAACCATCGGCACGCCTGGCACCGCTACCCTGCCGATTCCACGGAGCCGGAAATACTGGTATGGTAGCATTCAGGTCAATCACTGGCCGTTCCTGCCCGATGTCCTGCAAGGCGGCCTTTTCTCGAATTTTCCCTATCGGGGGTATGAATGAACACCTCTGACACTGACCTCAAGCAGGTACGTCGGACCACGGCAGACGAACTGTTCGATCAGCTTCGCATCGATATCGAAAAACTGCGATTGCGGCCAGGCACCAAACTGTCGGAAGCCAATGTGGCCCAGCAATACAGCGTGTCGCGCCAGCCGGTTCGCGAGGCGCTGATTCGCCTGGACAACCTGGAGCTGGTACAGATCCGTCCACAGAAGGCAACCATTGTCCGGCGCATGTCGAAGTCGACCATTCGACAGGCCAGGTTCGTGCGCCTGTCCGTCGAACTCGAAGTTGCCCGACGTGCCTGCGCGCGCTACGACGGCGCTCTGGATGAGGCATTTCAGGAAAATCTGGACCGGCAATCTGCCTGCCTGGATTCCGGTGTGTTCAAGGATTTCAACCGCCTCGACCGGGAGTTTCATGCGCTGCTGTGCGAGGCTGCCGATTGCATGGATGCCATCGAGATCATCGATCAGTGCAAGGCCAAGGTCGACCGACTTTGCATGCTGTCCCTGACGGATCCCGGCTCGGCCCGTTCGGTACTGGACGATCATCACCAGATACTGAGCAATCTGCTGAAACGGGATACCGAGCAGTTGTGCAGACAGACAGAAAAACATCTGCAGCGACTGGACGCCACCATCGACTATGTGCAGCAGAATCACGAGGACTACTTCGACGCCTGATACCGCTGGTTCGACAAGCCGTGAACTGTCTCGCGTAATTCACATTTTCTGCACCGATCCGCTTTGTGAATTACCGTTTGCATTGCGTCAAATTGTTCACGGAGTGGACCCGTTTGCCGGATGCACGGGTATACTTGCCCCACCCTGGAAAAGCTTTCATGACTGACAAGACCAGACCATCATGGTTTGATCCCGATCAGGACCAGTGAATGAAAACCGGGACCCAATGGCAAAGTCCCGTTGACGCTCACGGGATACCCGCCGTCGAAACACTCAATGATGGAGTACCAGAAAATGAACAGACTGATCATCAGTGCAGCCGTAGCTGCAAGTCTTGCCGGTACCGCCGGTGCTGCCTCGGCAGATGAGATCAAGATCGGGGTCTTTCTCGGACTGACAGGTCCACTCGAATCACTGGTTGCCAATATGGCACCCGGCGCTGAAACGGCAATCGCCGAAGTCAGTGCTTCCGGAAAACTGCTCGAGGGCACGACCGTACAAGCCGTACGTGCCGATACCACCTGTATCGATGCGGCGGCCGCCAGCGCCGCCATTGAACGACTCATCACGGTCGAGAAAGTGTCCGGTGTCGTCGGTGGCGATTGCTCGGGTGTGACAACGGCCGCACTGACCAATGTGGCTGTGCCCAATGGCATGGTCATGATCTCGCCTTCAGCCACCTCTCCAGCGCTGTCAACCGTCGAGGACAACGGCCTGTTCTTCCGTACAGCTCCGTCTGATGCCCGTCAGGGCGTGGTGATGAGTGACATCATCATGGATCGTGGTTTCAAGGAAGTGGCACTGACCTACACCAACAACGACTACGGCAAGGGACTGGCTGATTCCTTCCAGGCAGCCTTCGAGGAAGCAGGTGGTACGGTCACCATCAACGCGTCACACGAAGATGGCAAGGCAGACTATTCCGCCGAGGTGGGTGCACTGGCAGCAGCTGGCGGCGAGATCCTGGTGGTGGCCGGTTACATCGATCAGGGTGGCAAGGGCATGATCCAGAGCTCTCTGGATACCGGAGCCTTCGACACCTTCGTACTGCCGGACGGTATGGTCGGTACAGCACTGCCCGAAGCCATCGGTCCGGATCTCAATGGCTCCTTCGGTCAGGCGCCAGGCACCGACAGTGAAGGCGCTGGCATGTTCAATGAACTGGCCGAGGGTTTCGATTCCACCTCACCCTTTGCCGCTGAAAGCTACGATGCCGCCGCATTGATCCTGCTGGCCATGCAGGCCGCCGGCTCGACCGATCCGCAACAATACAAGGACACAGTCATGGATGTTGCCAATGCACCGGGTGAAAAGATCTTCCCGGGCGAGCTGGGCAAGGGTCTGGAAATCCTGGCGGGCGGTGGTGAGATCGACTATGTCGGTGCCTCCAATGTCGAGCTCATCGGCGCCGGAGAGAGTGCCGGCAATTACCGTGAAGTCGAGATCAAGGACCAGCAACTGACTACCGTCGGTTACCGCTAGAGGCCGACCCGCCATCCCTTGTGAGGTGCTGCGGGTATGCCGCTGCCTCACGCGGCAAGGACTCCACCGGATGGCATGGCGATGCAGGGTGGCCAGTTTTCTGGCCGCCCTTTTTTGTAGTCTGTTTCCGGCGCCACTCGACTGATTCCATCGTCGGACGCCGCCGCCCCACGAACGCGAAACCATGATCAAGGTAGATAGTCTGACCAAGAGGTTCGGCGGTTTCACAGCCGTCAACAACGCATCCCTGACGATTGGCAAGGGTTCCATCACCGGCCTCATCGGCCCCAATGGTGCTGGCAAGACTACCCTGTTCAATGTCATTGCCGGTGTCCACAAACCGAGCTCCGGCACCGTCTGGCTCGACGGGGAAGACATCACCGGACTTCCGCCGCATGAGCTGTTCCACAAGGGCATGTTGCGCACGTTCCAGATCGCCCACGAGTTCTCCACACTGAGCGTTCGCGAGAACCTGATGATGGTGCCGGCCAGCCAGCCGGGGGAGTCATTGCGCGATGTCTGGTTTCACGGCAGCAAGGTGCGGGAGCAGGAACAGCGGGTCCGGGAAAAGGCCGATGAGGTCATCGATTTTCTGGAAATTTCGCACGTGGCCAACGAGCTGGCGGGCAATCTGTCAGGGGGGCAGAAGAAACTGCTGGAGCTGGGCAGAACCATGATGGTCGATGCCAAGGTTGTCTTTCTCGACGAAGTCGGGGCCGGTGTCAATCGCACGCTGCTCAATACCATCGGTGATGCCATCATCCGCCTCAACCAGGAGCGAGGTTACACATTCTGCGTGATCGAGCACGACATGGACTTCATCGACAAGCTCTGCGATCCGGTAATCGTGATGGCGGAGGGAACCGTACTGGCCGAGGGCACCCTGGCCGAAATAAAAGCCAATGAACACGTCATCGAGGCCTACCTCGGTACCGGTCTGAAGAACAAGGTGGGCTCATGAGTTTTCTGCTTGCACAAGGCATGACAGGTGGCTATGGCAGCGTGGACATCCTCCATGATTGCACCATCGCTGTCGAAGCCGGCGAAATCGCCGTCATTGTCGGCCCCAATGGCGCCGGCAAGTCCACCGCGATGAAGGCAGTATTCGGCATGCTGAACATCCATTCCGGCAGTGTCGTGCTGGACGGCGAGGACATCACCGCGCTCAGCCCGCAGGATCGTGTGGCCAAGGGCATGGCCTTCGTACCGCAGACCAGCAATGTCTTTCCCTCCATGTCGGTGGAACAGAACCTGGAAATGGGGGCCTTTCTGCGCCGCGATGACATCAGCAAGACCATGGAAGAGGTGTACGAACTCTTTCCGATCCTGCGCGAAAAGCGCCGCCAGAATGCCGGGGAGCTCTCCGGTGGTCAGCGACAGCAGGTCGCAGTCGGCCGGGCACTGATGACGCAACCCAAACTGCTCATGCTCGATGAGCCGACAGCCGGCGTGTCGCCCATCGTCATGGATGAGCTGTTCGACCTCATCATCGATATCGCCCGTACCGGTCTGCCGATACTCATGGTCGAACAGAATGCCCGACAAGCCCTCAACATTGCGGACAAGGGCTATGTCCTGGTGCAGGGACGCAACCGATTCACGGACACGGGACAGGCGCTGATGAACGACCCCGAAGTACGCAAGAGTTTTCTCGGAGGCTGATCATGGAACTACTCAACGCTTTCGCCCTGCTCTCCAACTATGTCCTGGTCCCCGCCCTTGCCTACGGCAGCCAGCTCGCGCTGGGCGCACTGGGGGTCACACTGGTATTCGGCATCCTGCGCTTCTCCAACTTTGCTCACGGCGATACCATGGCCTTCGGCACCATGGTGACCATCCTGTTCACCTGGTGGTTCCAGTCCATGGGCATTCACCTGGGGCCGCTCCCCACGGCCTTGCTGGCCATGCCCTTCGGCATCATTTTCTGTGCATTCTACGTTCTGGCAACCGATCGCCTGGTATACCGTTTCTACCGCAGCAAGCGTTCCGATCCCGTCATCTACCTGATCGCCTCCGTGGGCGTCATGTTCGTCACCAACGGGATCGTTCGCTTCATCATCGGCCCTGATGACCAGAACTTTGCCGACGGTGAACGCTTCATCATCAAGGCAGGTGAATTCAAGAAACTCACCGGCTTGTCCGAAGGGGTCTCCATCAAGTTGACGCAGGGAATCACCGTCATCACGATGATCGTCGTCGTCGCCCTGCTCTTCTGGTTCCTCAACAAGACGCGCTCTGGCAAATCGATGCGCGCCTACTCCGACAACGAGGATCTGGCATTGCTCTCCGGCATCAACCCGGATCGTGTCGTGGCCATCACCTGGATTCTGGCAGCCGCCCTGGCCACCATCGCCGGCACACTGTACGGTCTGGACAAGTCGTTCAAGCCATTCACCTACTTCCAGTTGCTGCTCCCGATATTCGCCTCGGCCATCGTCGGTGGATTGGGCAATCCACTGGGTGCCATTGCCGGTGGCTTTGTGATTGCCTTCTCCGAAATCATGGTCACCTATGCCTACAAGCGAGTCATTGCCTATCTTGTTCCCGGCGACTGGGTGCCTGATGGGTTGGTCCAGTTGTTGTCCACCGACTACAAGTTCGCGGTCAGTTTCGTGATTCTCCTGCTTGTATTACTGGTCAGGCCCAACGGAATCTTCAGGGGGACAGGAGTATGAGCTCGATGCGCAACATCGTCTATTTTCTGATCATCGGCGCACTGATCGTCCTGGTCGGACAGTTCCAGAGCTGGAACCTGGCTCTGTCCATTCTCAACCTGTGCATCATCTCCGCCATCATGGCACTGGGTGTCAATATCCAGTGGGGTTATGCCGGCCTGTTCAATGTCGGCATCATGGGCTTTGCCGCTCTCGGCGGACTGGCTGCCATGCTGATCTCCATGCCACCGGTTCGCGAAGCCTGGTCGGTCGGCGGACTGGGCGTGACAGGCGGTGTGCTGGCCATGATCCTGACCGTGGTCTGTGCCGTGTTCTCTTACCGGAAGATGCAAGGCCGGCGTTTCCGCATGTTCATCGTCATACTGATCAGCGTCGCAGGCTATTTTCTCGTGCGAAGATTCTTCGACCCCGCCAGTGATGTCATCGAGAAGGTCAATCCCGCAGCCTCCGGTTACCTGGGAGGCCTGGGATTGCCGATCCTGCTTGCGTGGCCGGTTGGTGGCATTCTGGCAGGGGCCGCCGCCTGGGTTGTCGGCAAGATCACCCTGGGCCTGCGAGCCGATTACCTGGCCATCGCTACCCTGGGCATCTCGGAAATCATCGTCGCCATGCTCAAGAACGAGGACTGGATGACCCGCGGCGTCAAGAACGTGGTCGGTCTGCCACGTCCGGTTCCCTATGAAATCAATCTCCAGCAAAGCGAGTGGTTCATCCAGTTGTCGGCTCGCCTGGAAACCGACCCGGTGACTTTCTCCAGCATCTTTGTCAAGCTGTGCTATGCGGGGCTGTTCGGTATCGTGCTGCTATTGGTGCTGTACCTGTCCGAGAAGGCGCTGCGTTCCCCCTGGGGCCGGATGATGCGTGCCATCCGTGACAACGAGATATCCGCAGAAGCCATGGGCAAGGATGTCAAGGCCAGACACCTCCAGGTCTTCGTGCTCGGCTCGGTGGTCGTGGGAATTGCCGGTGCCATGCTGACCACGCTGGACGGACAGCTGACGCCTTCCAGTTACCAGCCGCTGCGCTTTACCTTCCTGATCTGGGTCATGGTCATTGTCGGAGGCTCGGGCAACAACTGGGGGGCGATACTCGGTGGCTTCGTCATCTGGTTCTTCTGGATCGAGTCCGAACCCATGGGTATCTGGCTGATGAATACCCTGACCTCCCAAATGGACAGCGGCAGCGCCCTGCGAGCGCATCTGATCGACTCGGCCCAGCATATGCGCCTCATGACCATGGGCCTGATACTGCTGTTGACCTTGCGATTCAGTCCGCGAGGTCTGATTCCCGAAAAGAACGCTCAGCACTGACCCCCGGCACGTCAGGGGTGACAGCAACCTGAATTGGCCGGGCAGCAACGCCCGGCCGGTCACTCAGCCATCTTCGGGTTCTATCAGGTGGATATCCACCATCAGACTGTCCGACAGGGTTTGCATCCGCTCATGCAACTGTTCGGTGGTGAGGCCCTCGGGCAGACTCAGCAAGGCGTTCGCATGAAACAGCACGCCGCCAGCCATGGACGCGTCCTCCAGCCATGAATCGAACGCCTGTACGCTGACACCCGCTTCGGACAGGACACGGCTGATATCGCGCACGATTCCCGGGTGATCCTGACCCAGCAGTTCGAGTTCGAGTTCGCGACCCGCAGGGGGTACCGCGCCATCCTCGACAGCCTTGAGCGAGACCTGCAGGGCTGACGAATCCAGTGCCTGCAAGGCAGCCAGCAAGGCTTCCTGGCGAGACTCGATCACCTCGACGCGCAGGATACCGGCAAACTGCCCACCCAGGTTCGCCATGCGACTCTCGAGCCAGTTGCCATCGTGGCTGGCAACCACCTCGGACAAGGCACTGACCATGCCGGGCTTGTCCGGACCCGATAGCGTGATGAGAATGGCGGAAGTATTCATCGTGTTCAATTTATCGTGGATGCTTGTGGTGAAGGCAATTCAGGTTACCCAGAGTCTGGCGTAGGGCGATAGTTCGATGACATCATTGTAGACGTTGATCTCGCGCGCACTGAGCTTGTCATACAGCTCGACAATACCGCTCTCGTACAGAGGCTGTACGTTGAGATACTGCGTGCTTTCGGTAAAGTTGTAGACGCAGGCCAGAGTTCCCAATGGGTGTCTGTTGGCAATGGCGAACACATGCGGGTGTCCGGTATCCACGATATCCGTGTCATAGCGCGCATTGAGCTGCGAGGTCTTGCGTCGGACCCTGATGATATGACTCAGCCCGGTGTACAAACGGCCTTCGATCGTGTTCAGGTCGTGCCGCCTGTCCGCCCTGTCCCAATCCATGGCAGGTCGATGCATCCAGCGACTATCCCCGGCATGTTCGGCAATATCCACATAGCGATAATCATTGAGCAGCCCCAGCTCGTCGCCCATGTAGATCAGTGGCAAGCCACCAAAACCGCAGATCAGTGCATGCCCGAGCAGTATGCGTTCGATGGCCAGATCCACCAGTTCGGGATTGCCCCATTCAATGGCTTGCTCGAGCCCGGACAGGCTGGCAAGCGTTCCGTTGATGCGCCGATCACCATTTGCCTTGTTGAACTGGAATACCCCACCTCGGGCAAAACTGCCCTCGAATTCCCCGGAGTAGAAGCTGGACAGGAAATGCCGATGTGCCGCGCCGTTGAGTCCCACCGACTCGGCATCGTCGTCGGCGATGGCCCAGCCGATATCGTCATGACAACGCAAATATGTCCCCCAGGCAATCGAATTGGGAGTTCTCGGAAATTCGCTCAGGGCACGCGTCATGAGGCGTGTATCACGACTGGCCAGAGAGCTCCAGAACTGCACCATCAGCGAGTTGTGATAGGCGAAGTTGGATACCTTGCCATGATGACGCCCCACCCCGAAATAGCGGATCAGATCATCGGGAGCCACGATGGCTTCCGCCTTGTGAGCAACTGCTGGCGTGGTAATGCGCGAGCAGGTACGCAATGCCTGCATCAGATCGAACACCTCTTCCTGATTCTGGGAATCGGTACCCATGCGCTTCCACATGAAGGCTACCGCATCCAGTCGGAACACCTCCACCCCCTGATTCGCAAGGTCGAACATCACTTCCACGATCTCCAGAAATACCTCGGGATTCGACCAGTTCAGGTCCCACTGGAAATGATTGAAGGTTGTCCAGACCCACTTTCCGCTGTTCTCGTCCAGCGTGAAGTTGCCGGGCGCAAACTCCGGGAAGACCTCTGGCAGTGTGCGTTCGAAAGCGTCCGGCAGACTGCGATCGTCATACATGTAGAAATAGTCCTGGTAACGGGCATCGCCACCTTGCGCTGCCAGCGCCCAGGGGTGCTCCTGCGCGCAATGATTGAGCACCAGATCGATGCATACCGACATGCCACGCGCCCTGAGATCGGCACACAGGGATTCCAGATCCTCGTTGGTCCCCAGCGAGGCATCCACCGATCGGTAGTCCGTCACCGCATAGCCTCCGTCATTCTCGCCGTCGCGTGATTGCATGACCTTCATCAGGTGCACATAACTGGTGCCCATCTCCTCCAGGTAGTCCAGATGATCGCGTACCTTGCTCAGCTTTCCGGCAAACTGCTCGACATAGAACACATAGCCGAGCATGCTTTCATGCTGAAACCAGTCCGGCTCCAGATCGCGCTCCACATCGAGAACCTTGAGCTCATCGGGCCTCTGCACATAATGCCGCGCCATCAGCAGCACCAGACGTTCCATGAAGTCATCGAAATCGGCTCTCTGCCCATAAACCGGCAGCAGCCCTTCGTAGAGATTCTGGAACCAGCGTGCCAGACGCAGGCGAAACAATTGCTGATCGCGAACCTCCAGTGTCGACAGAGCTGACTCGACACCGGAATTTGCCTTCTGCAGACAAGCCAGAGCGGCTGCGCTGAGCAGATGAGCATGCCGATGCCGGAAGGCCGACACCTTGACCGACTCTTCGGCCGCCTGCTCGCTGGTAGAGAAATCCTGTTGTATCAAGCCTGACCGCTCCCGGGGTTGCGAAAGAACAAACACGTATAACCATTCTTCAGGAATGGTGCTACCCGACTGGCTGTCCACTCTTCAAGCCAATCGCCACTTCCAATGATCGACAGCGCAGAGGCCCCCGCTCGTGTAACCTAACCATACAGACAAGTCAGTGTTCTCTCACGGCCACTGACAAAAGGTTAACCTGTAGACACGTAAACAGGCTCTGCTACAGGGGCAACATTACCAGTCATCAAGGCACAGCTTCAAGTAACGTCTACTGGGCCGGTTTTACTGTTTTACTTACCAGAAGGACACGCTTCCCGGGATCAGGGTCGGTGTCGGAAGAACCAGCATCGCAGGGAGAAGCCAGGGTGAGTTCCACACTATCGGTCAGGAATGAAGACGACCCTGTTACGGATTTCAGGTCGAAGGCCACATTGGGTGTTGCTGCGGCAGCCATACTCTTCATGCTGCCGGTCGGCGTCTACGACCTGATACGCGGCGAGACGGCCATCGGTATCGGATCCATGGCCGTGGTGTTCATACTGCTGGCCAATGCCTGGATGGCCATGCGTGGCATCTGTCATCAATTCCTGACCCTGTATGGCCTGTTTCCGGCTGGCATGATGTTCATGACCAACATTTTCCGCATGGATGGCATCATTGCCAGTTTCTGGTGCTATCCGATCGTGCTGGCCGCCTATTGCATGCTGTCGGAACGTCGTGCCTGGATGGCCAATCTCACCATCCTGATCTTTGCCATGCCCATGGTGTGGATGACGCTGGACAACGACTATGCACTGCGAGTCACTGCCAGTCTTGGCGCCGTCAGCCTGTTTGCAGCCATCATGGTGAACGTGATTGACGGTCAACGTCAGCAGCTGCAACGACAACTGGTGCTGGACCCTCTGACAGGCCTGCTCAATCGCCTGACCTACAACGACTGCATGGAGCAGGCGGTCAGACTGCATGACCGCTATCGTCAGCCCGTCAGTCTGCTGGCCATCGACATCGACAATTTCAAGCTTCTCAACGATACCCGAGGCCATGCGGCAGGCGACCAAGTACTGAGCATGGTCGGCCATTTGCTGCGAGACATGCTGCGAGACGAGGATGCCATTTTCCGCATGGGTGGAGAGGAATTCACGGTGGTGCTCAAAGGTGCCAATCAATGCGCGGCGACCGAGACTGCAGAGCGCTTGCGCCAGGCGGTGGCTGCCGCCGACTTCACGGGTATGTGCCGTATCACGATCAGCATCGGTGTCGCCGAACTGGAATCGGAGGAAAGCTGGGAGAGCTGGGCGAAACGCAGTGATGACAGCCTGTACGAAGCGAAGCGCCGAGGGCGCAACCGGGTTGTCCTCAACGAGCAACGAAAGTCCGGCGAACGCGGCGAAGCCATGCTGGCCGGCATGTCCTGAGGTAACGAGCGGCAGGACGGATCAAGACAGGAGACGCTCCTCTCGGGCTCTGAGCCGGGCCGCTGCGTGTCAGTGGCGGCCCAGCTGACAACGACACTCGGTACCAGCGGGGACAGCCAGCTGACAGTGATCGCACAAACCCGCACCGGTAGGCTGCAGCTCCGGAGTCAGTTCGACACGGTCATCGAAGACGAAACAATCGCCTTCCCAGTGACGCGAACCACAGCTCTGCAGGTAGTTGAGCAGACCTCCTTCAATCTGATAAACCTCGCGAAACCCTTTCTCCAGTAACCACGGTGCAGCCTTTTCGCAGCGTATTCCGCCGGTGCAATAGGTCACCATCGGTTTGTCCCTGTCCAGCCGGCCTTCTGCCAGGGCCTTGTCGACCGCCACCTTGAAGTTGCGGAAGTGCTTGATATTCAAGTGTGTGGACGCCGGAAAGGTCCCCGATACGATCTCGTAATCGTTGCGCGTATCCAGCAAGGTCATGTCTCTGGACTCATCCAGCCACTGGCACAGCGTTTCCGGTGCCAGCGAAGGCGCAGGCGGACGCCGTGCCTGCAGCTTCTCGGAATCCTGCCCGTCGAAGGCGATGATCTCGGTGCGCCTGCGTATGCGCAGGCGACGATACGGCACATCCGCCGAATAGCTTTCCTTGAGCCACAGATCGGCAAACCGGGGGTCCTGATCGAACCATTGGCGGGCGGCCGTGACCTGTTCGCGTGTACCTGCAATCGACACATTGATGCCTTCCGAAGCGAGCATGACCGACCCCTGCAGGCCGACCTCGCTGAAAGCCTGTTTCATGGCGGACTGTATGGCCGGCAGGTCATCCAGATGCACAAAGCGGTAACCGGAAAGATTGACGATGGGCGCGTCGGACATCACTGAACTACCCGTGAAGAGAAAAGACAATGGGCCGCATTTTAACAGCCGCATCCCCCCGCAAGGGCGTTTCGCGGCCGGACGAACCGATTTCGCCTGCCAGATGGTCGACAATATAGGGACAGTCGGGCAGGATTCCTGTCTGGGTCAACAACTGGAATACGGAAAATCATGAGTTTCAAGGCATTGCTCGTAGAGCGAGACGACGAAGGCAAGACCTCGGCCAGCGTGCGGCAGTTGGAAGAAAGCCAGTTGCCCGATGGTGAGGTCCTCGTGGCCGTGGAATACTCGACGGTCAACTACAAGGACGGTTTGTGCGTCGGACCCGGAGGTGGCCTGGTCAGAAACTACCCACATGTACCCGGCATCGACTTTGCCGGCACGGTAGAAAGCTCCAGCGACCCGCGTTACAAGACAGGCGACAAGGTAGTCCTGACCGGCTGGCGCGTGGGTGAGGCCTGGTGGGGAGGCTATTCCCAGAAAGCGTCCGTCAAGGCCGACTGGCTGGTTCCACTGCCAGACGGATTGTCCACCTATCAGGCCATGGCCGTGGGTACAGCCGGCATTACCGCCATGCTGGCCGTCATGGCGCTGGAGAAACATGGTCTGACGCCGGGTCAGGGCCAGGTACTGGTCACCGGAGCTGCCGGTGGTGTGGGTTCAGTGGCAACGGCCATTCTGAGCAACCTGGGCCATGAGGTGGCAGCGGTGACCGGACGACCGGAGACCGCCGAGTATCTGAAGGAACTGGGTGCCACGACCATCGTGCCTCGAGAAGATCTTGAAGAGACGGTCAAGAAGCCACTGGAAGCCGAAACCTGGGCTGGCTGTGTAGACGCCGTGGGAGGCGCCATGCTGGCCCGCGTACTCGGTCAGCTGAAATACGGTGCCAGTGCCGCCTCCATCGGTCTGGCCGGTGGTGCAAAACTGCCGGCGACCGTCATTCCGTTTCTGCTTCGCGGGGTGAACCTGCTGGGCATCGATTCCGTCATGCAGCCCTATGACAACCGCCTGGCCGCCTGGAAGAAGCTCTCCGAATCACTGCCGAT
Organism: Granulosicoccus sp. 3-233; assembly: GCF_052681095.1. Classification (NCBI taxonomy): domain Bacteria; kingdom Pseudomonadati; phylum Pseudomonadota; class Gammaproteobacteria; order Chromatiales; family Granulosicoccaceae; genus Granulosicoccus; species Granulosicoccus sp. 3-233. The sequence goes on along the minus strand of NZ_JBQYLE010000002.1, from coordinate 648,029 downwards.
GGAGAAGCTCGAAGGCATGATCCAGACTGCCACCCTGGCCGACCTGCCCGAATTGGGAGCACAGATTCTCAAGGGTCAGATCAAGGGCCGTGTGGTCGTGGATGTGAACGCCTGAGCCGGCTCAGGCGCCATCTGCGGCCGGCATTGCGATCTCCCGGGCAGTCTGCAGCCAGCCGGGCCTCAGCCCTGCTGGGCTGCAACTGACGATTGCATCATCAGCCGCGAAAACCGAACAGACGGTTGGACTTGATCAAGGCAACCGCCTGTTCGGGAACGCATTGTTCCCACCCCTCACGGCCGTTGGACAGCATGGTCAGGACTTCACGCGAATAGATATTCAGCAGTTCGGGGTCACTGCAATCGATACCGGTAATGAAGCGGTTTTCCAGCAAATGCCTGTACAGAAAGCGTACGTGGGAGTCCACCTCGACGCTGGTGTAATCAGCCACTTCCTTGCGCGAATCCAGTTCCGGGTAGATGAACAGACGGGTATTGTCCGGAAACAGCTTGCCAAACCCCTCCAGCATGCCGCCTTCCACGCCGACATACTTGTCTTCGTCGAATATTTCCTTGACGTTTGCCATGCCCAGCACGATACCGATCTGCAGCGCCGTGAATTGCCTGAAATAGGCACGTAACGAAAAATAACGTGTGTAATCCGACACCATGACACTGTAACCCAGCGCATTGAGCAGACTGACGCGGGCCAGCAGGTCTTCCTCCGGCACCATCAGGTCCTTGCCGAAATGATCATTCAATGATATTTCCGCCAGAACGATACTGTTGTTCGCCTCGACCCCGTCCTGTTGACTGAAGGAGGCAAACCCCTGTTCGATCATGTCCACGTTCAGCCGGGTAACCGGTCGGAAGGAGCCCCGTATGGTCAGCACGTTCTTCTTGTAGAGCATTTCCGCCGGTACCACGATGCTACCGTCGGGCTCGAACATCACTGCGCGAGTCTTCCAGCTGCGAATGAGATGCAGGTTCATGGCGCGGTTGTCCAGATCCTCGAAATACGGCCCGCGAAATTCGATGGAATCGATCTCGATGGCTTCCGGATTCAGATTGTCGCTCAGCGAGTCGATGATCTTGCGCGCATCCTCGAAGTAGTAGAACGCGGCATAGATCAGATTGACCCCCAGAATGCCAAGGGTGTCCTGTTGCAGTTCGGCAGTCTTTTCGCGCATGCGCACATGCACCAGAATGTCCGATGGCTCCGCACCAGGATACATCTGGATTCGGATACCGCACCAGGAATGGCATTCATTATCCCGATTGAAGCTCTTCGCCGACACCGTTGCGGCGTAGGAAAAGAAGCGTGACGAGCGGGACCGGGATGTCCCGACCCGCTCCAGCACCAGGGAGAACTCCTTGTCCAGCATGGCCTTCACACGGGCCTTGCTGACGTATCTTCCGCCTTCCTGGGTGCCATAGATGGCATCGGAGAACTGCATGTCGTAGGCAGACATCGTCTTGGCGATGGTGCCTGCAGCAGCCCCCGCCAGGAAGAACTGCCTGGCCACTTCCTGACCGGCACCGATCTCGGCAATGGTGCCGTACTTCTTCTCATCGAGATTGAGTCGCAGAGCCTTGTTGATGGTCGTGCGGGAACTCACGGCCTTGCTGATATCGTCTGTTCTGTTCATGCTCGGTCTACAGGTTGTCTGGCTGCCGGAATGCGGCAGCAGGCGTGTTCCACTACAACAGCCTTAGCGACCACCTGGCGACAACTCTGAATTACCGGGTTATCTGCAAAAGCCGTCTCGCAGGCATTTTGGTACATGATACTAGCTGAGTGCGCGATACGGCATTCGGTCGTTCCATCAGACAGGGTTATACTGCGATCATGAATACACTCCAAATGCCCAGCTTCCGGTCTCCGGACTTCCTGCAACAGCACATCCAGTCCATACTCGACTTCTACGAACCGCATGTGCTGGCCCCGGACGGCGGCTTTCACCAGTGTTTCATGGATGACGGCACTGTGTATGATCCGGGCATGCGGCACCTGGTCAGCTCGACCCGTTTCGTATTCAACTATGCCACTGCCTACCGAATCCACGGCTCCGAACAGCATCGGCTGTGGGCAATCAGGGGACTGGACTATCTGCAGTCGATGCACCGGCAGCCCGACGGGCACTATGCCTGGGTAATCGAGAACGGGCAGGTCAGTGATGGTCGAGCCATGGCCTACGGACATGCCTTCGTGATGCTTGCAGCTGCCAGCTGTGTGCAGGCCGGCATCGTTGAAGCTGCCGAAATCATCGATGATGTCTGGCATTTCATGGAAGAACACTTCTGGGATGCTGACGGCCGAGCCTATGCCGATGAACTGGACAGCACCCTGACCGTGCTGGACCCCTATCGCGGTCAGAATGCCAACATGCACTCGTGTGAAGCGCTGCTGGCAGCATGGCAGGCCACTCGGCAGAAACGTTATCTGGACAGGGCCGAGTTGCTTGCACAACGCTTTGCGGTGGAACTGGCAGAACTCAACAACGGCATGATCTGGGAACACTACGATACGCAGTGGCAAGCCGACATGCAGTACAACATCGACAAACCCGACGATCTGTTCAAGCCCTGGGGCTTTCAACCGGGTCATCAGGTCGAGTGGACCAAACTGCTGCTGACGCTCAATCAGGAAAACCCCAATCCGCTGTGGGTGAAACGGGCTACCGAGCTGTATGACGTGGCCATGAAGCACGGCTGGGATGAAGACTACGGAGGGCTGGTCTACGGCTTTGCGCCCGACGGCAGCTTCAGCGATGCACACAAGTATTTCTGGGTGCATGCCGAAGCCTTTGCGGCTGCCTGGAGGCTGTATCGAATCACCGGCGAGACACGCTTTGCCGATGACTATGATCGACTCTGGGAGTACAGCTGGCAACACCTGATCGATCACCAGCAAGGGGCCTGGTTCCGCATCCGCAATCGCGACGGCAGCGAGTTCGACAAGCTGAAATCACCTCCGGGAAAAACCGATTACCACACCATGGGCGCCTGCTGGGACGTACTGTCCCAGCAACCCTGAGGTGTCAGGGCAGCTGCACCCATCTGGACCAGCTGCCAGTCTCCCCTCGCTGGTCGCGCAGACCGCCATGGATCAGAGTGACCCCCTCGGCCTCCACCGGGGTCAGGAACACGGAGCCCAGCAGTGATTCGCGAGCGCCGATGCCCAGGTATTCGAACACCTGAGGATCTCGCAGAATTCCGCCGCTGGACCAGTAGCTGCGCCAGCCGCGAGCCTCGGCGGCCAGCAACAGATTCTGTATGGCGGCGCCGGTGGCTGCGATATGCTCGACATTGTTGTCCGTCAGTTGCGGCTCATCACCGGTTTCAGCCGGATCAGGCAACCAGGTCGCCTGCACCAGAGCGCCACAGGCTGACAGCATGTTCTTGATCTTCGACTGCCAGGCACGCGCCCAGCGAGGATCGGCGTCACTCTCTGCCTGCATCTGCAGATGATTCAGCAAGGCAAGACAGGCTGGCTTGTCCAGTACATGAAAACGCCAGGGAACCACCGAGTCCAGCGCTCCCTGACGATGCGTTGCTTCATGGGCCCGGCGATGAAACGGAGCCCAGGCGGCACCTTCAATCATCGTACGCAGCGCCTGTTCATGCTCGGAGGTCCACACGGCCGCCGCCTCTGACAGACTGTCCGGCGACAGCATCACCTTGCGCGTATGTCGGGATCGAATGACCCGGTCGACAATCTCGGACTCGGCTTGCATCGATTCACCCTTCTCTTGATTCATGGCATTTCCCCCGATATCAGATCTTCACACGCTTGCCGCTCTTGCCAGACTTGTATATGGCATCAATGACCTTCTGATTGAGAACCGACTCCTCCAGCGTGAACACCGGTTGTTTCCGGCCTGCAACAGCCCGGCAGAAGGCTTCGACCTCCAGGCGGTACTGATTGATGCCGGTGAACCGGTAGGTACGGGTATCGTTGTGCTTCGCATTGTGTACCCGCACTTCATCCCCTTCGTACAGATTGGAATTGAATGGAGCGCTGAGCTCGATGAAGCCCTTGTCGCCATGGAACACCATGGTCTGCCGATTGGCCATCTGGGTGCTGACGTAGAAGCTCATGTCGACTCCATCGAAACTCAGTTGCACGCTGGCATAGCGGTCGGTCTTGAAATCCGGATCGAATTCGACACTGGCGTTGGCATACTGCGGCTCCATGCCAGTGGCAAAGCGTGCGCAGACGGTCGGATAGACGCCGATATCCGGCAAGGCACCGCCCCCCAGTTCAAGCTGATTGCGCATGTTGCCCGCATCCTTGTTGAAATAGGTGAAGGAGGATTCGATACGCCGCAAGGTACCGATGGTCCCCTTCTTCAACAGCTCCCTGACCTTCAGCCACTGCGGGTGATAGGTCACCATGAAGGCTTCCGAGACCACCACACCCGCCTTGTCTCTGGCACGAATCAGCTTGCTGATTTCGGATGCCTTGAGAGCCAGTGGTTTCTCGACCAGAACATGCTTGCCGGCCGTGATCGCCTTGTGCGCCCATTCGACATGCTGCGAGGTCGGCAGCGGAATGTAGATGGCATCGATATCCGGGGAGGCCAGCATTTCCTCGTAGCTGCCGAACGACTGTGGTGCATTGAAATGCTCGGCCATCTTGCGAGCACGTCCGGCATCGCGCGAGGCGATGCCTTCCAGACTGGCGCCTTCAGCCTGCTGAATCGCGGGTATCAGATGTTCCCGAGCGATCTTGGCGGTGGACAGGATTCCGAACTTCAGCATGATGATCTCCGTGTTGTGTTGTCAGGTGCAACGGTGGTGATGGATGATTGATTCGTGAAAAGGATGTGGCAACGGGTGAAGTTCCACCCTGCTGCGATCAGCTGCCGGACGAATCCGGATCGTTCTGCACTCTGGCAGCAGCCGCACGCAACTTGTCCTTCTTGCTCATGCGATGTCCCTTGATGCCTCCGTTGCCATCGACTGGACGAATGACCGGACGCAGACTGTTTGTCGGCTCGAAGCCTTCGACGCGCTCACGCGGAATGCTCAGAGACAGTCGTTTTTCCATCAGCGTCAGATGCGCTTCGGCATTGATGTCGACCAGGCTGATGGCCTCGCCGGTCTTGCCCGCCCGCGCCGTTCTTCCCATGCGATGGGTATAGAGCTCCACGGAACGGGGTAGATCGTAGCTGACCACCAGTGGCAGACTGGGCACATCGATGCCGCGTGCTGCCAGATCCGTGGCCACCAGTGCCTGCAATCTGCCTTCCTGCAGCCGCCGCAGAACCGATGCCCGCTGCGCCATCGACAGCTTGCCATGCAGAGCCGCGCTGTCGATCGAGGCCTTGCACAACCGGTCCGACAGCTTTTCTGCCCCCTTGCGGTCTGCCGTGAAGATCAGCAAAGGGGTGGACAGTCGTCCCTCGCTCAGCAGTCTGATCAACAGATCGCCACGCTGCTGCTCGTCCACCTGGATCGCCCGATGCCGGATCACCGGCGCATCCTGCGCCAGATCGACAATGACCGGTTTCTTCAGCAGCCAACCGGCCTTGGCTCGTACCTTGCGCGTGTAGGTGGCAGATACCATGAGACGTTGTCGCGGCTTGAACAACGCCACCAGTTCATCCAGCTGCTCCTGAAAGCCATCGCCGAGCAGACGGTCGGCTTCATCGAGTACCAGTATATCGACAGCCGCAACATCCAGCCCGTTGTGAGCAATGACATCCAGCAGCCGACCCGGGGTCGCCAGCAGAAAGTCGGCACCACCGCGCAGCGACATCAGCTGCGTGTTGATGGAGCTACCGCCACAGACACGAACCACCTTGCACGGCTCCAGCACAGCCTTGAAATCACTCAGCACTGCGGCGAGCTGGTGCACCAGCTCGCGAGTCGGGACAATGATCAGCGTACAGGGCTGCGACTGATCCTGTGATTGCAGCCGGCGATTGAGTAGCGGCAGCAGATAGCCCAGCGTCTTGCCGGACCCCGTGCTGGCAGCGACCAGAACATCCCGACCTTCACTCAATGGTGCAAACAGCGCCGCCTGAACGGGAGTTGGCTCGACCAGACCCAGCTCTGTGAGACGTGTTGTCAGCTTTGGTACAAGTTCTGGTGCGTTGAATGACATGAAGCGTAGAATGACGTTACCGAACGGTAGTGTACCTTGTGACCCGGAACGAATGCAGCAATGGCGCAATCGAGCCGTGTCGAACAGGCAGCACCGCAGGAGCGACGTGAACCGTCACCGGCACAATGCGTAGAATCGAAACGAACAGCCCTTGATCCATCCCCATCAGGAGACTTCCTTGAGCCATATGTCGAACTATTCCAGCCAATCGGTCAAGGCCTTTGCCAAGGCCGTCCTCCGAGGCTTCGGCTGCAATGACGGAGAGGCAGAGATAGTGGCCAGCCATCTTGTCGATGCCAATCTGACGGGGCATGACTCGCACGGCATCGGCATGCTGCCGCTCTACGGCGAGCAGATTCTCGACGGCAATCTGATACCCAACCAGCAGCCAGTGCTGCATGAGCCAGTCGGCGCCATCAGCATCGTGGACGCCAGACGAGGGTTCGGCCATCGCATGGCGCTGGAAGCGCTGGATCACGCCATGCAGTGCGTGCCCGAACACAAGGTTGCCATACTGGCCTTGCGCGATTCCGGCCACGTCTCACGTCTGGGCGCCTATTCCGAATACTGCGCAGCGAAGGGCTATGTCTCCCTGCACATGGTCAATGTGGTGGGTCATGCGCCTATCGTGGCCCCCTTCGGTGCGCGAGAAAGTGGTTTTTCCACCAACCCCATCAGCATGGCCATGCCGGTCGGTGGCAAGGCCAGACCGCTGCTGGACATCGCAACCAGCACCGTGGCCTTCGGCAAGGTACGCGTCGCCAGCAACAAGGGAGAACAGATGCCTGCAGGTTGCCTGGTCGATGAACAGGGACTGGAAACACGGGATCCTGACCCCATGGCCAAGTCGCGCATTGGCGCACTGTCAGCCTTTGGCGCACACAAGGGTTCGGGCTTGGGAATCTTCGTCGAGCTGCTGGCCGGCGCCCTGGCAAGTACTGACACGGTGGCCACCATGGAACATCTGCCTCACGGTGTGATCAACAACATGTTCTCTGTCATCATCGATCCGACGGCCTTCGACAGCCAGGAGGCGGTCGAGAAACGCACCATGGAGTTCTACGACTTCATCAAGGCGAGGCAACCGGCGGTCGGAACCGATTCCGTGCAGCTTCCCGGTGAACCCGAGCAGCACAATCGGCAGCAGAGAACCGACAATGGCATACCGGTCGACGACGAGACCGTGCGGCAGATCGTGGACATTGCAACCCGGTTCGACCTGTCCGGTGACGATACGGCCGGTCTGCTGAACCCGGTCGGCAACTGATCATCACGGTTGCTGATTACTCAGGCAAATCGCCTTCCGGCATCGATGGTCAGCCCCAGACCAACGCTGCCGAAGGCATCTCCCTGCACGTGTTCAGCCTCGGCAAACAGCTTGCGAAATTCCTGTTGCAACATTGGCACCGCCGAGCTGCCCCCCGTGTAGAACACCCGAGTGATGTCTGACGCCTGCAGCTGCGAGTCCTGCAAGGCCCCGGCCACGCAGCGCAGTAACCGTTGCACAACCGGATCGATGGCGTCTTCGAAGCCCTGGCGATCGATCTGCGTTCGCAGTTGGGCGGACAGACCATCGAGCCCACAGTCAGTGGTTGCGTCTGCCGACAGACTGATCTTGGCCTGCTCCACCTCTCTGGCCAGCGCATGGCCGCGTCGGTGTTCGACAACTTCCCGCAACAATTGCACCTTTTCCGGTTCCGCGGCATCGAGCTGAATCTGCCGGATTCGCTGGGCAGTGACATTGTTGTACAACAGTGGAATGCGGTGCCAGGTTGCCAGATCGAAATAGGTCGATTGCGGCAATGCTCGGCTCGTTCCCTTGACCAGCGAGCCCATGCCCAGCAGGGGCATCATTGCCTGCAGGCTCAACAGTCGATCGAAATCGGTACCACCGATGTGAATCCCCACCGTCGACAGGATATCGGAGGCGCGATCAATCCGGGTGTGTCGAGTCGGCGACAGCCTGATGATGCTGAAGTCGGCCGTACCACCACCGATATCCACCACCAGCGCCAGTTGCTCATCCTGCAGCCTGCTCTCATATGCCAGGGCCGCCGCCACCGGTTCGAACTGAAACTCAACGTGCCGGAATCCGGCGTTGCGGGCGATGTCCCTCAGCTGCTGCTCGGCAAGGCGATCCATTTCCGGGTCATCATCGACAAAATGCACGGGACGCCCCAGTACGACCTGTGTCAGCCCGGCCTGACCCTGCTCGGCCAGTGTGCTTCGCAGGTAGCCGAAAAAATCCTGGATGATTTCGCTGAACGGTACACGCCGATTGCGTATCGCCGTCTTCTCCCCCATCAGCGAGGAGCCCAGGATGGACTTCAGTGAACGCAACAGCCGTCCTTCCACTTCTTCGGTGTATTGCGCAACGGCCTGCTTGCCGAAGAAGGTCTCCGGGGTCTCGGAGGAGTAGAAAATGGCGCTGGGTACGGAAAAACCATCTGCCCCGAATGCCAGCAGGGTAGGCTCACCCTCGCTCATGTAGCCGACGCTGGAATTGGATGTGCCGAAATCGATGCCACCTGCATTCATGAGAGTCGGTTCAATCTGCCTGTAACGAGGAACCCGCAAGTGTAAACCACAGGCATTCCCCTGTGCGGCCGACTAACAGGTTTACGCTCCCCTGCCGACCGCAGCTGCGATTCACGGCACTTTTTTCCCGCTTTCCAGTCGGAAACGACTTGAACCACTGCCCTGCAACCCAACAATCAACCCAACCCCATACGGACAAGCGATACCATCATGAGCGATTTGCCTGATTACACTCCACCCAAGGTCTGGAAATGGGACGCCGAAAGCGGCGGCCAGTGGGCCAGCATCAATCGACCGATTGCCGGACCGACTCATGACAAGGTGCTGCCGATCGGGAAACATCCGTTGCAACTCTATTCACTGGCAACACCCAATGGGGTGAAAATCACCATCATGCTCGAAGAGCTGCTGGCAAAAGGCATTGCGGGCGCTGAATATGATGCGCACCTGATCAAGATCGGCGACGGTGATCAGTTCGGCAGCGGCTTTGTCGAGGTCAATCCGAATTCGAAGATTCCGGCGCTGATGGATCACAGCACCACACCACCCACTCGCCTCTTCGAATCAGGGTCGATTCTGCTGTACCTGGCCGAGAAATTCGGGGAATTTCTGCCCGAGGATCCGGCGGCCCGCACCGAATGCATGAACTGGCTGTTCTGGCTGATGGGGAGTGCGCCTTATCTGGGGGGCGGTTTTGGTCATTTCTACGTCTATGCCCCGGTGAAGATCGAATACTGCATCGACAGATTCACCATGGAGGCCAAACGCCAGCTGGATGTGCTCGATCGACATCTGGCAGACAACACCTACATGGCCGGCGACGAATACAGTATCGCAGACATGGCCATCTGGCCCTGGTATGGACAGGTGGTGCTCGATATCGTCTACGAAGCCTCGGAATTTCTGGATACTCCCTCCTATCGAAACGTTGTGCGCTGGGCCGAGCAGATCGCCGAACGTGAAGCCGTCAAACGAGGTCGAATGGTCAACTGCACCTGGGGAGACCCTGCCATGCAGCTGCATGAGCGTCACGATGCCAGTGATTTCGATACGATGACGCAGGACAAGATTGCAAAGCAGGCCTGATATCAGCACCGCTGCCCGGTTCCAGGCATCGTGACCGGGCAGCTGCCGAGCACTACGCAGGAGCGCCTGCCTGCCGGATCATCGTATTCACGCAGCCGACCTTCTCTCAAACTCTGTGCGGCTGTGCGACTGCCACTCTACAGGATGGTCGAAAAGCGCGACCTTGACTGATGCTGTTGCAGGTAGCGATCGAACTGGCTGCCAACCATGCGCAAAGCCTTGCGTCTGCCAAGGGCTGTGACCCGCACGCAGCGCTCTTCCAGCTGCACGTATCCCGATTCGACCAGCGGTTGCAAGGCCTGCAGTTCCTCTTCGAAATACTGGTCGAAATCGATCAGATAGCCGATCTCGAAGGTCGACTTGTCGATTTCACCCTGACACATGATGGCCATGATGACTGCGCGCCGCAGAATGTCATCACGTGACAGTTCCACGCCGCGTTGTGTGGGCAGGATATTCTGCGACACCCGGTCACCGTACTCATTGAGGCCCTTGAGATTCTGACTGTAGCAACTACCGATCCGGCTGATGGAGCTGGCACCGATAGCGACCAGATCGCAATCCGGTTGCGTGGAATACCCCTGAAAGTTGCGATGCAGACGACCGGTGCGACGTGCGTTGGCAAGACCGTCTTCCGGCAGGGCAAAATGATCCATGCCGATGTAGTCGTACCCGGCGGAATCCAGCAGATCGTTGGCCAGACAAAAGATATCCTGCTTGAGTTCGGGCGATGGCATGTCCTGCGGGTTGATCAGACGTTGCGCCTTGAAACGACTGGGCAGATGAGCGTAGTTGTACAGGGCAATGCGATCCGGACGCATGGCAATGACCTCTTCGACGGTTCGCGCAAAGCCTGCCAGGGTCTGCCTTGGCAAACCATGGATCAGATCGAAGTTCGTGGATTCGAAGCCCAGTTGACGACCCGTATCCAGTACCGATGCAACCAGGCTGGCCGGCTGCACGCGGTTGATGGCTGCCTGCACATCGACATCGAAATCCTGCACCCCCAGGCTCAGACGGTTGAACCCCGCTTCCCTGAGCACGTTCATCTTTTCTTCATCGACGGTTCTGGGGTCAATCTCCATCGAATACTCACCTGCCGAGGTCAGACTGAATCGTTCGGTAATGGCATTCATCAACCGCTGCAGATCCACACTCTTCAGATAGGTGGGTGTGCCGCCTCCGAAATGCAGCTGCAACAGGCGGCGATCCCCGCTGAGCAGTGAATCCACCATCGACAGTTCGCTGATCAGGTGCTCGATGTAACGTTCGGCCTTGGCGTAATCCTGAGTGATCTTCTTGTTGCAGGCGCAGTAGTAACACAAGGCACTGCAGAAGGGAATGTGCACATACAGGGACAATGGAACAGCTGGCTGCAGAGCTCGCGCCGCAAGATATCGCGCATGATCCTCGGGACCAAAGGCCTCCACGAAGCGGTCAGCAGTCGGATAGCTGGTATACCGCGGTGCACGCATGTCCAGACGTTCGACACAGTCGCAGGCAGTCTGCCCGACAGGCCCGGAGCCCGAATCATCTCCATGCCATTGCACCGGATAGGACACGGTGGAACGGCGCGAAGCGTCACGGGTGCAAAGCTCACGCCGACGATTGTGCGGCTTGACAGTTTTCATGGTGCTACTATTACGCAGGCACATGGAACTGTTGTTGACTATTGTCAACGATTTACAGGCGGTAAAACCCGCAGTTCGTCCAGCGTAGCAGCCAATCATGGAAAACCTAATGGCATCGACTTCCCACTCAGGAAAATTGCTCTCAGGCGGCTCACTCGCTGCGGCCTGTTCAACTTGCAGTTTGCGGGAACTGTGCGTGCCGGGCGGTATTCCGGTTGCCGAGCTGGAAAAACTCGACGCACTGGTGGCCATGCGCCGTCGTGTCAAGCGCGGCGACCCCCTGTTCATCGTCGGCGATGAATTTCGTGCTCTGTATGCTGTGCGCTCGGGCTTCTTCAAGACGCGCATTACCTCCAGCGATGGACGCGATCAGATAACCGGCTTTCAGATACCCGGAGAACTACTGGGCTTTGAAGGCGTTGCCACCGAACAGCATGGCGTTGATGCCATCGCACTGGAAGACAGCGAAGTGTGCATACTGCCCTATGGCGAGCTGGAACGCATTGCGCGAGATTTCCAGCCATTGCAGCATCAACTGCACAAGGTCATGAGCCGTGAAATCATGCGCGAACACAATGTCATGCTGTTGCTTGGCACCATGAAAGCCGAAGAACGTGTCGCCGCTTTCCTGTTGAACCTGTCGGAGCGATACCGCCACCTGGGTTATGCCGCCAACGAATTCATCCTGCGCATGACCCGCCAGGAGATCGGCAGTTACCTTGGATTGAAGCTGGAAACCGTGTCCCGTGCCTTTTCGAAGTTTCAGGAGCAAGGCGTCATCGAGGCCCAGGGCAAGAAAATCAGCTTGCTGGACATTCCTCAATTACGCAAACTGGTCAGTAGCCACAAGGGTTGAGCGCCGCACCGCATTGTTGATGCAAGTCAACGGCCCCTGTCCATACCAGCGCTAGACTCTCTGCATGGCCGTAGTCCGCAGACTACCAAAGGCAACACGAGGATAGCTGACCATGAACTTCAAGACTCTACTCGTCAATCTGAACAACGAGGCTGAAACCGAGCGACTGATGCCCACAGCCATCATGCTCGCGCGTCAGTTCGATGCGCATCTCATCGGACTTTACGCACTCCAGAACATGGAAGTGTATGCCAGTGTCTCCATGCAGTTGACCGGCGCTGCTCTGGAACAACTGCGAGAAAGTCAGGAGGCACAGGCAGCGCGTGTCAAGGCGGCCTTCGAGAAACAGACGGCAGCGGAAGACTTTGTCGCCGAATGGCGTCAGATAGAAACCTCGGTGGCCGCAACGGGTGAACAGGTAGCCGAACAGGCGCGCTGTGTCGACCTTGTCATCCTGTCACAGACAGATGCCGATCTTGACTCCCCCGCACTGGCATCGGCTCAGCGCAGAATCATCGAGCATTCGGGTCGGCCCGTGCTGGTCATTCCCCGGGTGGGAGAGATCCATTCCATCGGCAAACGTACGCTGATCGGCTGGAGCGGCACCGGTGAATCCGCTCGTGCCGCCCATGACGCCATACCCTTCATGCAACAGGGCGACGAAACCCGTATTTTCTGGATAACCGGTACCGGCGCAACCGCCGAGAGTGCCATGAAGGAGTCCGGTCACGATCTGGCATGCAACCTCGACCGGCATGGTATCAGGACCGTCGTATCGCACCGCCCCAAGAGTCAGATCGCGATTGGCGACGAGCTACTCAACGAGGCTGCCGATACCGGAGCCGACCTGATCGTCACCGGAGCATTCGGACATTCCCGGTTGTACGATTTCGTCATCGGTGCCACAACCTCTCACCTGTTGGCACACATGACCTCACCGGTCCTGTTCTCCCGTTGAACGAGCACTTGGCAAGACGCTGATCTGACTGTCAGGCGGTTGCGTCAAGTGCCGGTTTACCGGCCGGATCCTTCTTGCGGCGTGTGGTCATCCACACGCCGATGGCAGCGACGACCATTCCCAGCCAGGCCAGTGGCGTCATCTGTTCTCCCAGCACCAGCCAGGCAATGAAGGCGGAGACCGGCGGCACCAGAAAGAACAGTGCAGACACCCGAGTGGCTTCACCCCGGCGTATCATCATCAGCAGCAGACTGATGGCCAGCAGGGAGTTGCCCAGCACCAGATAGGCCAGTGCGAAGAGAAACGGCACGGTAACGCTGACATGCATGGGTTCGAACAACATTGCCAGTGGCAGCGTACCTGCCAGCCCTACCGCGTATTGCAGCAGATTCGATGTCAGCGGGTGGTGGCCGACACCGAATCGCTTTTCCCAGATCGTCGCCAGCGTGAAGGTGATCAGGGCAGCCACGGCAAACAGCAGCACTGTCAGACTGATCACGCCGATACCGGAATTGCCGGCGAGTACCATCGTTGTCCCGCTCAAACCGAGCAACAGCCCCACCCAACGCTTGATGGACACCGTTTCCTGAGACAGTGCCGGCATGATCAGCGCCACGAGTATCGGCTGCAGAGATGTGATCAATGCCACCGTACCCGCAGAACCCCCATGGGAAAATGCCATCCATGCAGTACCGAAATAGACCACCTGGATGAGAAAACCGACGAAGCAGAGATGAAACCATTGCGCGCGCGTACTCGGCAAGGCAGGCCTGACAACCAGAAAGAAAGGCAACAGAATGACCAGTACACAGGCATAGCGCAATGCCAGCAGAGTCAGCGGGTCGGCATCGCTGATGCCCAGCTTGGCCACCGTGAATCCCCCCGACCACAGCAGCAGGAAAATGGCCGGTGCACTTGCAATCAACAGTTTCATCAGTTTTCATCGCGACCGCGAGTGCGGCATTGTCCGATCAGCGCAGCTGGCTATCCTTGCTGCCGCGCCGGTTCAGGCTGCCAGACGCCTCGGCCCTGGCGTCAGAGGCCTCCTGGCAGGCCACGCACAGACTGACACCCTGGATTGCCTGCCGACGTGCCTCCGGAATCGGCTGTTCACACTCTTCGCATGTCAGTCTGCTTTCACCGCTCGGCAATCGTTGTCGCGCCCGCGACACGGCCTCATCGACACTGGCATCGATCTGATCCTGCACGGCACCGTCTCTTGACCATCCACCTGCCATAAGTCCTCCGAACCATTCATGCAACACCAGCCAGCATGCCGACTGGCTCAGCCATCAGCTGGCTGCGAATCAGGACGAAGATGACTTCGCCCACAGATTGATATCCTCTTCACTGGCACTGGCATCGATGGCATCCAGCTCCGCCTGAGTGAATTCCAGGTTGTCGACCGCACCGACACACTGAGACACCTGCTCGGGTCTGGACGCACCGATCAGTGCGGTGGTGATTCCTTCGTTACGCAACACCCAGGCAATGGCCATCTGCGCCAGACTCTGTCCCCGTGCGGCGGCTATCTCGTTCAGCGCCCGGATACTGTCGATTGCCTTGTCGGAGATGAAGGAACGCTTCAGGGATTTTCCCTGTGTTGCACGACTGCCTTCAGGAATGCCGTTGAGGTACTTGTCAGTCAACATGCCTTGAGCCAGTGGCGTGTAGGCGATGGAACCGACGCCCAGCTCGCGCAGGGTGTCCTTCAGTCCATCCTTCTCCACCCAGCGGTTGATCATGTTGTAGCTGGGCTGATGGATCAGACAGGGCGTGCCCAGATCCTTCAGGATGGCAACGGCTTCTCGTGTGCGTACCGAGTTGTAGGAAGAGATGCCGACATACAGCGCCCTGCCCGAGCGTACGATATGATCCAGAGCGCCCATGGTCTCTTCCAGCGGCGTGTTCGGATCGAAGCGGTGAGAATAGAAGATGTCGACGTAATCGACGCCCAGGCGTTTCAGGCTCTGATCGCAGGAAGCAATCAGGTACTTGCGACTGCCGAAATCACCGTAGGGTCCCGGCCACATGTTGTATCCCGCCTTGGAAGAGATGATGAGTTCATCGCGGTAGGGCTTGAAATCAGTGCTCAGCAGTTTGCCGAATGCCGTTTCCGCCGAACCCGGCGGAGGCCCGTAGTTGTTGGCCAGATCGAAATGCGTGATACCGGCATCAAAGGCCGTGTGGCAGATCGCCTTTTGCGTCTGATAGGCCACATCGTGGCCGAAGTTGTGCCACAAGCCGAGCGAAATGGCCGGCAGCAGGAGTCCGGAATTGCCACATCGTCGATAGGGCATGTGACTGTAGCGTTCTTCCGCAGCGTGGTAAGTCATGCAAGTTCCATCCGAAACGAATAAACAAGGGTCGGCCCATCATACGGACTTATCGTGCCTGGTACCCGGAATCGTCAGAACCATCGAGATTCCGGCAGGCATGTCCGGGTATGCGGCGTCGGGTCGATCGAACGTTCCGACGCTCCGGGCAAGGCGGTGCAAATCCGGTTGCACGCAAGGCCTCAAGGCAAGGGCACATGCAACACGAAACGAAACAGGGCGTAGAAGCCAACCATGATCATGAGGCTTGAAAGCAGAAAGACGATCGCCGCCCGCGCCGACCAGCGTTCGTGCATCGAGGCAAACAGGCTGCCGCCGAAAGCGATGAAGCCGGCAGGCAGAAACCCCACCAACGGCATTGCCAGACAGGCTGCCAGCATGGACAGCACCAGCAGTATTCGTCGCCACCAGGCTCCTTGCCCGAACCCCGGCTCACTGACCGGTCGCAGCAGATTGCCGACGATGCTCAACATGGCGCAGACAATCAGCACGATGGCTGCCGCACGAGGAAAGACCTTGGAGTCCATGTCGCTGTAGGAAAGCGTGTCATACAGGGTAACGACACCGGCAATCACGAAAAAGGCAGAGACGATCAGACTGCCCAGACGCCCCGTGGCCTCCTTGCCGACATCCCTGCTCATGAGTCGCCCTCCACGTCGGCAGCTAGCCGTTTCCTGCGCCGCGCGGCGAACACCGGGTACAGCAATGACAATGCGGTAAATGCCACGATGGCCTGCGAGATGGGCCTGCCGAAGAACATGCCGGCCAGATCGTCGGTAGCCGATCCGATGATCCATGTCTGCACGAAGCCCTGCTCTGCTATGGGCCCCAGAATGAGCCCGAGGACGATCGGGGATGCCGCAAAGCCGAAGCGACCGACAAGCCAGCCGAAGACGCCGAGACAGATCATGATGATGACGTCCGACACACTGTTGCGGATGGCAAAGGTGCCGATCAGCGTCATGAAACCGACCGAGGGTACCAGCATGGCCTTCGGGATGGCGATGATGGACTTGTAGGCGTACCGTCCGATCAGCAAGCCGACCGGCAACATCAGCAGCGTCGCTATGATCAGGCCATAGATGAAGGTGTAGGCGATCGAGCCCCCGCCGGACTGGAACAGATCCGGCCCGGTACGGACGCCCTGTACCAGCAAGGCTCCCAGAATCACGGCATCGGGGGGCGTTCCGGGAATACCCAGAACCAGTGTCGGAATGAAACCGCCTCCTACCGTGGCATTGTTGGCCGCTTCCGTGGCGATGATGCCATCAGGCTCACCTTCGCCGAAACGCTGATCCGGCCTGGCACTGCGCCTGGCTTCCGAATAGGCCACCAGCCCGGCCACCGAGCCGCCCGCTCCCGGCAGAATACCCACCAGTGTGCCGATGACGGAGGAGCGTAGCAGGTTGAACTTGGAACGCATGGTCACTTTTGCCGCATCTCTTACCCGCACCGACTGCACCCCGGTCTCCATGGACAGGTGCCTGTCGGGCGTCGCTGCCAGATCGATCAGCACGGGTATGCAATACAGACCGATCAGGGCTCCGACCACACCGAAGCCGCCGATCATGGTCTGCGAACCGAATGTGAGGCGAATATCGGCCGATATCTCGGCGACCCCCACGGTCGACAGGATAAGTCCGAATGCCCCACCGGCCAGCCCTTTCAGCAGATTGCCGCTGGACAGGGAAGCAATCAGCGACAGACCGAATATGGCCAGCCAAAAGTATTCCACTGGCCCGAAAGCCAGGGCGACCTGCGACAATGGCGGGGCCAGAAACAGCAATGCCAGAGCACCGACCAGACCGCCGAAAACCGATGCAAAGCAGGCCAGCGCTACCGCCAGATCGCCCTGCCCGCGCCGCGCCATGGGATAACCGTCAAAGGTGGTGGCTATGGCCGAGGGGGTACCCGGCGTATTGAGCAGAATGGCCGCATAGGCACCACCATAGATGGCACCGGTATAGATGGCGCCCAGCAGAATCAGCGCCGAGGCCGGCTCCATGCTGAAGGTGATCGGCACCAGCACCGCAACGGCCATCGTCGCCGTCAACCCCGGGATCGAACCGATGACCGTACCGGCCACCACACCGAAGAAGGCAAAGGCGACGTTCAGCGGCGTCAGCGCTGACAGAATACTACCTGCATCCATGATCATTCATGCCATGTGTCGAGTCGATTCGCCCGCATGCGGGCGAATCGACTCGGAAAATCCATGCAACATGCAGGAATCTATTCGATCAATCCGGCTTCGCGGGCATCACTCAGGTACTCCTCGGTGAGTCGCTGCATGAAGTCGTCCATGCCCGCCTTGTCGACGTCCAGCATGGCGAAGCCACCGTCCAGCATCTTCTGCCTGAATGCCGGATCGGCATTGATCTCGCTGATCATGTCGGACCACATCCGTGTGGTTTCCTCACTGGCCGAATCCGGCAGCGCAATACCTCGATAGGCCCCGCCCACCATGTCGAAACCCAATTCCCTGAAGGTGGGTACTTCGGGGAACAGAGGGTGTCTTTCTTCCATGGCAACTGCCAGCAATCGCACGGCCTCGCCCTGTTGGGCCCCCACCGTGGTGTATCCCCATTCAGCCTTGACCTGATTGCCCAGCAGGGCCGTTACCGCGGCGCCGGTCCCCTTGAACGGCACATAGGTTGTCTTCACGTCGGCCATCTTGTCGAACTTGATCTGTGCCAGGTGATTGGCGGAGGCCTTGCCCGAACCGGACATGGTGACCTTGCCGGGATTGTCACGCGCATCATCGATCAGGTCCTGCAGTGACTGATAGGGACTGTCGGCATTGACGACGATGGCATCCGGCGTGTAATGGAACATGTGGAAGGTATTGAGCCCTTGCGTGGTGAACCCGACATCCTTCTGAGCAGGCTTGATGATGATATGCGGCAGATTCACGCCCATGATGGTCTGCCCGTCACCGTTCAGCCCATTCAACGAAGCCCAGCCCACGGCACCACCACCGCCGGGCTGGTAGGAAATGACGAGATCCTCGCCGAATTTTTCCTTGAAGAATGGCTGCTGCAGCCGCGCCGAGATGTCCGACTCCCCACCGGGCCCAAACGGTATGATGTAGTTCACCGAACCATCGAGCTCGGCGCTTGCCGCGCTGGCCAGGCTGATGATGGCGCCCGCCAGCAGGCTCTTCAACAGAATGCGTTTCAACATGGTACTCCTCCGGTTCGTGATCATGCCGCTGTGCCGGATGTCCTGTCCGCCCGCACGGGCACATTCTCATTAATACATCTCTGTCACGGACCGAGGCTGGTGAATCCCCGGCTTGGTGGCAAAGCGCTGCGAAAGCATGCCCAACTGTACGCCGGAACAATCCACCGGTGCAAGTCCGCCTGTCATTCACCGCTCTTGCTGGTATTGTCGATATCTGCCGATCATCTTCCGCGTCTGAACGCGGCGACCACCCCATCAGTGCCTTGACTCGCCCATGACAACATCACTTCATCATGCCACTCTGGCAACGTTTCATCAGAGCCTGTCCAGCCAGATCGAAGGCGAGTGCGATTTCAGCTCCGCAGGGGTCGCCCTCTATACCAGCGATGCGTCCAATTATCGGCAGATCCCGCTGGGTGTTGTCTACCCGAAGCACAGCGACGATATCCGAACAACCGTTGCACTGTGCCGTGAATATGATCTGCCGGTGCTGATGCGCGGAGGAGGCACTTCGCAAAACGGCCAATGCGTCAATGAGGCGGTTGTACTGGATTGCTCCCGCCACATGAACCGCGTGCTGGAAATCGATGTCGCCAGGCGAACAGCACTGGTCGAGCCTGGCATCATCTGCGACTCGCTCAAGGCCGCTGCGGAAGTCCATGGTCTGACCTTCGGGCCTGATCCCGCGACCCACAGCCGCTGCACGCTGGGCGGCATGATCGGCAACAATTCCTGCGGGCCGCGCTCCATGCTCGCCGGCAAGACGGTGGAGAATGTCCTGGAACTGGAAGTGCTGACCCGTGACGGTGAGCAGATGTGGGTAGGACCAAGCAGTGAGGAAGAACTGGAGAGCATCATTGCAGGCAATGACGCCCGGGCCAGAATCCATGCCCAACTCAAACGTCTGCGCGACGAGTATGCCGATGAGATTCGTGCCCGCTACCCGGACATCAAGCGCCGTGTCTCCGGTTACAACCTGGATCAGCTGCTGCCGGAGAATGGTTTCAATGTCGCTCGTGCACTGGTTGGCTCGGAAGGCACATGTGTCAGCATACTGCAAGCCCGTGTCAGCCTGATCGAAAACCCCGCCTGTCGGCGCCTGCTGGTGCTCGGTTTTGACGATATCTTCACAGCCGGTGACAGTGTTCCGGAGATCATGCCGTTCAGACCCATTGCCATGGAAGGCCTGGACTGGAACATCATCGGTGGGCTGCAAGCCCGGCAGCTGAAGGCAGCTGAGATTTCCCTGCTGCCCGATGGCCGTGCCTGGCTGCTGATCGAGCTGGCAGCCGAGAACAACACTGTGCTTGACGAGCGTTGCCTGGCCTTCGAAACCGCCATGCAGGCATCTGCTCGGGTGAAATCCGTCAGACAGGTGCCGGACCCTGCAGAGACCGCTGCCCTGTGGAGCATTCGCGAACAGGGTGCCTCGGCCACCTCGATGAGCCTGGATCCGCATGCTCCGGATCCCGTCGTCGGTTGGGAAGATACAGCCGTGGACCCCTTGCAGTTGGGAGATTATCTGCGCGAATTCCAGGCTCTGGTCGATCGCTATGGCTACACCACCAGCCTGTATGGTCATTTCGGCGACGGTTGCATCCACGCGCGCATCACCTTCGATACACGCACCAGCCACGGGGTGGAACAATGGCGGGCCTTCAGTGATGAAATCGCACATCTGGTGGTGCGTTTCGGCGGCTCGCTCTCGGGGGAACATGGCGATGGCCAGGCCAAGGCCGAGTTCCTGCCCATCATGTTCGGCGAAAGACTCATGGAAGCCTTCCGGCAGTTCAAGGCCATCTGGGACCCACAATCGGGAATGAATCCGGGCAAGTTGATCGATGCCTACCGGATGGATGAGAACCTGCGCTTCGGCCCCGATTATCAGCGCCCCGCGGTGCAGACCACCCTGCAATTCGTCGAAGACATCGGCGGTTTTTCACGCTCATCAGAGCGCTGTATCGGCATGGGCAAATGTCGGTCCCTGTCCGGTGCCATGTGCCCGAGCTATCAGGCCAGCGGCGAGGAGCGATACTCCACACGTGGTCGTGCCCACCTGCTGCATGAACTGGTACGCGGTGAAGTGATCCGGGATGGCTGGCGCAATCCGGACATTGCCGAATCCCTGGAACACTGCCTGTCCTGCAAGGCCTGCAAGCACGAGTGTCCGACACAGGTGGATATTGCCGCCTACAAGGCAGAATTCATGTCGGCTCATTACCAGGGTCGCAAGCGCCCCTTGCATCACTACGCCTTCGGTCAGATCACGAGCCGGCTGCCATGGCTGGCCAGGACCCCTCGCCTCGTCAACTGGCTGCAAAGAGGCCCGGCCGGTACCCTTGCCAGACGCAGCCTGGGCATCAGCTCCGACAAGGCACTGCCGGCACTGAGCAGCCCGTCATTCCGGCGCTGGACTCGCCTCAATGCCGACAGGCAGGATGAGTTCTTCAGCTGGTTCGGAGACAGCTCCCTGCCGGTCACCGTTCTCTGGGCAGATTCCGTCAACGCCCATTACCATGCTCCGGTACTGATCAGTGCTGTCAATGTGCTGCGCAAGGCAGGCTTTCAGGTAGCCGTGGCACAGGCGCATTTCTGTTGCGGCCGCCCCCTGTACGAATACGGCTTTCTTGCACAGGCACGCCGGCAACTCACGCAGATGCTCGACGAATTTCATCCTCGGCTGCCCGAACAGGCTGCCGTTGTGGTACTGGAACCGTCCTGTCTGTCGGTATTTCGCGACGAGATGATGCGCCTGTTTCCTGCCAACAACCGGGCCGTCGACCTGAACGCACGAGCCATGACACTCACCGCCCTGTTGTCACAGCGCGGTGCGCAGCTGCAGCGCACCCTGCCATCAGGCATCCTGCACCTGCACTGTCATGACAAGTCATCGGGCCTGCCTCACGAGCGGGAATGGATGCAACGCTGCTTCGAGTCACTGGACGAGCCGGAGAGCAGTTGCTGCGGCATGGCAGGAACCTTCGGCATGCGCAAGCAAACCCGGTCGCTGGCGCAGACCCTGTTCGCACGCAAACTGAAACCCGCTCTGGATGAGCGCGCCGCCGATACGATCGTGGTCACCAACGGCTTCAGTTGCCATGAACAGATTCACGACCATACGCTGGAGCGTGTCCTGCACCCGGTTCAGGTGCTGGAAAAATGCCTGTAAGCCTGCGAGAGGTGCATCTGACATACCGGCAAGGATTCCGGTGTCCTCGAGTGCCTTTTCGCCGAGGGCTCAACTTTTTCCGTGACTGATCCGATTTCGTGGAAAACAGCCGAAGGCAGATCTCAAGGTCGCCCGTCAATCGGCCGCTATTTCCTGCAGGTATTCCATTGCAAGCATGGCTTGCATATCACTGCAGACGATGACGACAGACTCACCCCTGACCGTTGCAGGCTTCCTCGAGTCTCAGGTATTGCGCACGGACTATCTGCTGATCGACGAGCAGAGTCCCGACAGAACCCGCTTTCCCCACGAACTCAAACTGGAAATGCTGCATGCCCTGTGTATCCGGAACGGCTATCGCCAGGCAGCGGACTGCGAGCGGATCCGGCGTTCCCTGTATACCCAGGAACAGGATGCGTCCTGCCCAGCCGCCCTGTTGCTGGCACAGGCGTACTTGCCGGACAACGTGGTCTGCCGGCACGAACCGGTAGACAGACAGGAGGAAATGCGGGCGATTGCCACACTGCGACTCGCCCAGGCAACAGGCGGACAAGCGCGATATCACAGACTCAGTTCCCTGCAATGGTCTGCTCACCGTTGCTGGTTGAACCTGCCCGATGACATCCATTCGCTACTCATCGAACGCGACTGTGCCTTGCTCGCGGCATGAGCGTCCGCTGCATCACTGAACGCAACGGACCCGCACACACCAATATCGGCTGACGCACCCGGCAATGGCGCCGAGCTGGCAATGTTCGGCTGACATGCCCCATGTGCCGCTGGACAGGCATAATCAGACCATGGACCGATTCGACAAAGAACTGCTTCTGCACCTGCAAAGTGATGCCTCGCTCAGCAATGCAACCATCGGTGACCGCATCGGCCTGTCGGCCTCGCAGGTTTCCCGTCGCCGCACACGGTTGGAAACCCAGGGGGTCATCAGTCGCTATCGCGCCGAACTCAATCCGGCGTCCGTCGGGCTGGCCCTCAACGCCTTCGTCAAGGTCCGGCTGCATTCTCACAGCAAGGCATCGTCGGTCAATTTCCGGGAGCTTGTCAGCGCCCTGAATGAGGTACGACTGGCCTGCGCCATCACCGGCGATGCAGACTATCTGTTGCATGTCAGGGTGAAGGACCTGCAATCGCTGGCCGGCTTCATCAATGATCGCCTGCTCGCTCACCCGGATGTCAATGAGGTCCGCTCGGATGTCGTGCTCGAACTGATCAAGGATGACGCCACGATTCAGATTGACTGACAGTCGACCGCCCGGCAAGGCGCGCCGCGCCCCCCCGGCCTGCTGGCTCAGCCCGCCGGCTCCATTGCCCCCGATGCATTCAGACCACCCTGATGAACGTGTTGCAAGTGCAAAATTCGACAGGACCAAGTCTGGTTGATGCATCACACAGTGAGAAAGAAACAGGTTTTGACCAAATCAATTATCTTTTAATTCAGATATTTATCAAAAATTATTCGTTTCAGGAAATATCCTTCCGCAATCATACTGCAAGCATTGTCCGTATCCCGTATATTGCAATGCAAAATACAGATCGTATTTCAAGCTAGTCGCGAAAGCGAAGGACAGTAGATTCATGAGCAAGAACATCGTGCTGATTACCGGGGGTACGGGCGCCATCGGAGCAGCCTTGTGCAAACAGTTCGACGCCGACGGCCACAAGGTCGTTGCCAACTGCCATCCCACCGATGTCGAACGCAGCACAACTGTCGTCGAGGAACTCGCCACTTCGGGAGTGGATGTCGAGCTGGTGGCATTCGATGTGACCGACCCTGCCGCGTGTGAGTCAGCCATCGCCGATATCGAGAGCCGCATCGGGCCGATTACCGTGGTTGTCAATGCTGCCGGTATCACTCGGGATGCCAAACTGACCAATCTGGAGCCAGCCGAATGGTCTGCTGTCCTGCGCACCAATCTGGACGGCGTATACAACGTCAGCAGACCGGTCATCGCGCCGATGACTCAACGCAAATTCGGTCGCATCATCAACATCTCCTCGGTCAATGGACAACGAGGTCAGATAGGCCAGACGAACTATTCCGCAGCCAAGGCCGGCATGACCGGATTTACCAAGGCGCTGGCCCGTGAAGTGGCTCGTGATGGCATCACGGTCAACAGCGTGTCTCCCGGATATGTACAATCCCCGATGATTCAGGCGGTTCCCGAGGCGGTCAGGGACAAGATCGTCAGACAGATCCCTGTGGGACGCTTTGCCGAACCCGAAGAAATTGCCCGCGCAGTCAGCTTTCTGGCCAACCAGAACAGTGGTTACATCACCGGAACCGACCTGTCGGTCAACGGTGGTTACCACATCGGCTGATGCCCGTCAGCCGGCGTGTCGTCAGCCGACACGCCGGCAGAACGACACTTCCCGGGCCGCTTGACAATCCACGGAATCAGGAGGCCAGCTTGCCTCCTTTTTTGCGCCTGCTACAAGCTGTTTTCCGGCCAGCGGATATCAGGAACGCCGTCACCGGAGGAATGCGCCCTTGTGAGACAAGGTCGGGAGTCACGACAATGGATGTCCGTGAGGTGACCGTACGCCACAGACCTGACTGGCGGCGGCAGTCTGGCACGCACCGCAGACCACAACAGCCATGAGCAGACAATCCTTGCTCGATGGCCGAGCAGCCCTTCAGCAGGCTTTGTCAGCTAACCGGTTCCCGTCATTCATGAATCCTGTGAACAACGCAAGTCATTGTTTTTATTGACTCTTGAAAATCTTCGGTAAATTTCCTGAAAAACGCACCGCTACTTGTTGCAATGCAAAATCATCGTCTTTATACTGCACTGCAACAAGACAGATAACTGTCCCTTACCTGCACCAGCAAACGGAGATTGAAACCATGATCAACATGACAGACACCATGAACGAACAAGTAAAGCAAATGATGGACATGCAAGCCCGCAGTCTCGAGCCCATGCGCGCCTTCGCAAGCGTTGCGGTAGAAGCTGCAGAGAAAGTGGCTCGTCAGAACTACGCCGTGGTCGGCGACGTTCTGGAATTTTCAACCAAGCAGGTCAACCTGCCACTGACTACTGATAACCTCAGCGATGTTGCTTCTGCGCAAATGGCGGAAAACAATGCCTTCATCGAACTGATGAATGGTCGTGCCACTGAATATGCCGATATGGCTCAGCAACTCAGCACCAAGATGCGTGAAGCTGCTGAAAGCGTTTCAGCGTCATTCAGCAAGTAATAATGGTCGAGGTGCGCTGGTTTTCGCCAACGCTCCAGGCAATGCGCATCAGCACTTCGCTCATGCGCCTCCGGGCCACTCCGCGCAAGCGGGTGGCCCGGTTCAACACTTACGAATCTGTGTATTTGTGGAGTCTCTGATGAAAACTGTAAACGAACAATTCGCTGAAATGCAAAAGAAAACGCTTGAAAACCTCGAGCCCGTGCAGAACATGAACACCCTGGCCGCTCAAGCGTTCGAACGCATTGCTCGCAAGAACTACGACCTGATGGGCGATCTTGTCGACTATGCCGTTTCCCAGGTGAAAGTACCTGCCAACCCGAACAACCTGCAGGAAGTCTACGAGCAGAAAGTTGCCGAAACCAAGGCTTTCGCTGAGAAGGTCAACGAGCGTGCCAAGGAATATGTGGCTCTGGCCGGCGAACTGGGAGAAATGGCTCAGTCAAAGGCTGCCGAATCAGCCAAGGCGGCTCCTGCTGCCAAGTCTGCACCAGCCAGCAAGCCTGCGGCCGATGCCCCCGAGAAGGCGGCTGCCAGCAAACCTGCGACTGCCGCGCCTGCCAAGAGCGCAGCGGCCAGCAAGCCTGCGGCAAAGAAGACTGCTGCCAGCAAACCTGCTGCGGCCAAGGAAGCTGCCCCAGCGGTCGCCAAGAAGAAGCCTGCGGCAAAGAAAACGGCTGCCAAGGCCAAGTAATACATGGTACTGCCGGTTCTCTATACGGCGCAGCGGTGTAGAGAACCGGGTTCTTCAGGGCAGTTGACGAATACTGCCCGGCACGACAGTGTAGAATGCAGGTTCGAACAGAGGCTTGGAAAGCAGTCGTGAAGAAACCCAGAATAATAAAAAAGTACGCCAACCGACGACTGTACGACACGGAAGCCAGCAAGCACGTCACTCTGAGCAATATTCGCGAGATGATTGTCAACGGGGATGACATTCAGATCATCGAAGACACGTCAGGCGATGACATCACTCGCCCACTGCTGCTGCAGATCATTGTCGAGCAGGAACAGTCTGGCGGCCAGCCTATCCTCACCGAACTGCTACTGGCTCAACTGATCAGATTCTACGGCAATCCCATGCAGGGAATGATGGCGGAGTATCTGCAGAAGAGCGTGAGCACCTTCGTCAGCCAGCAACGCAGCGTCCAGACGCAAATGCAGGATATGTTATCCAATACGCCGCTGGATACCATGAAAGAGCTGGTTTCACAGAACATGAAAACCTGGGGAACCATGTTCACCCCACCCAAGGATGAAGGCTCGTCGGACGCCGGGAACAAGAAAGAGTAAACGATTCATGTTGTAATTCGGAACACGCGTTCCTGTCACAGAATTGCAAGACAATGGCTCATCGTGTTCATCCAGTGCCAGCAAGATGCAACGACACAGAGAAATACAGTGACCGATAAAGACAGCGCCATGCAAAGCCACATGGAGGAAATGAGTCGCTCATTTGCCGACATCTGGCAGAAGAACACGGCAATGATGACTGAGATGCTCAATCAGTCTCATGAAATGGTGACAAAGAACATGGACCCGCTGAATGTCGGGCCCTCGTTCGCCAACGCTGCGAAAGTGATGGCGAACGACCCCATGAAGCTGATGCAGGCCAACTACGAGCTCTGGAAAGAGCATATGGAGTTGATGCAACAAGCGGCAATGGCCCTCATGAAGATGAGCACGGATGGTGAAACCGGAGCCTTCGACCGCCGCTTTCGGCACGAGGACTGGATCTCCAACCCCATTTTCGACTACATACGCAAGTCCTATCTGATCACCTCCCGCTGGATGGTCAATACCATGACGGCCATCGAAGGACTGAGTGAAAACGACAAGAAGAAGATCGTCTTTCATTCGCAGCTTCTGGCCGACGCCTTCGCGCCATCCAACTTCCTGCTGACCAACCCTGAAGCCATCCGCACCATGATCGACACGGGCGGACAGAGCATCATGAAGGGCTTGCAGAACCTGCAGCGTGATCTCGACCCCAAGACCAGTCAGCTCACCATCATGATGTCTGACCCCAATGCGTTCACGCTGGGCGAGAACATTGCAACCACGCCAGGCAAGATCATCTACCAGAACGACCTGGTGCAACTCATTCAGTACGAACCCACCACGGCCAGGGTCCATCAGCGACCGCTCGTCATTGCTCCTCCCTGGATCAACAAATACTACATTCTCGATCTGCAGCCCAAGAACTCCTTCATCGCCTGGGCGGTCGAGCAGGGTTATACCGTTTTCGTCATCTCATGGGTCAATCCGGATGCCAGTCTGGGCGACAAGACATTCGAAGACTACATGCAGGAAGGCATTCTTGATGTCCTGGATGCGGTGGAAGAAGCCACGGGCGAGCGTGAAGTGTCCATGATCGGCTATTGCATCGGTGGCACGCTGCTCAGTGCAACACTGGCGTACATGGCGGCAACCGGTGATGATCGTGTCAAGGCTGCCACCTTCTTCGCCTCACAGGCAGATTTTTCCGAAGCGGGCGATCTCAAGATCTTTACCGACGAGGCTCAGGTCAACAACCTTGAACGCATGATGGATGAAAAGGGTTACCTGGACGGAAGCTCCATGGCGACGACGTTCAACATGCTGCGCGCCAACGACCTGATCTGGTCCTTCTATATCGACAACTACCTGCTGGGCAAGGATCCGCTGAAGTTCGACCTGCTCTACTGGAATGCCGATTCCACGCGCATGCCGAGAAAGACGCATCTTTTCTACCTGCGCGAAATGTATATCAACAACAATCTGTCGAAACCGGGCGGTATAACCCTGAAAGGCGTGCCGATCGATCTGTCCAGAATCACCATTCCCATCTACCTGCAGGCCGCCAGGGAAGACCATATCGCGCCCTACCCC
Organism: Granulosicoccus sp. 3-233; assembly: GCF_052681095.1. NCBI lineage: Bacteria > Pseudomonadati > Pseudomonadota > Gammaproteobacteria > Chromatiales > Granulosicoccaceae > Granulosicoccus > Granulosicoccus sp. 3-233. The sequence continues at coordinate 620,078 of NZ_JBQYLE010000002.1, read as the reverse complement.
TCGGTATTCAAATCCACCAGCCTCTACTCTGGCCCGGTACGCTTCATGTTGGCAGGCTCTGGTCATATTGCGGGTGTCATCAATCCGCCTTCTGCTGAAAAATACAATCACTGGATCAACGAGGAGCAGCCGAAAGACCTCGAGAAGTGGCTGGACGGTGCACAGGAGTTCAAGGGATCCTGGTGGACCGACTGGAATGAATGGCTGGCCCCATTGTCCGGCAAGAAGGTAACGAAACGCATTCCCGGATCCGGCAATCTGGACGTGATCGAGGAAGCACCCGGCAGTTTTGTATCCGTGAAGAGCTAGCGCCTGTCGATCAAGGCAACTACGCATGGTCATTGACCCCATGGATTCCGATTCGGCTACAAGCAGACTGGGCGGTGATGGCCCGCCAGTCGTCCTCATACATGGTTATGGTGCCGATCGCTTCACCTGGCTGACGACCACTCCGGCCTTGCTCAACCGGGCCAGTGTCTGGCTGCTGGATCTGCCTGGCCACGGCAAGGGTGATCCTGACTGCGGTGATGGCTCGTTGTCGGCAATGGTCGAGCGCGTCGGCAACTGCCTGCAAGACGCGGGACTCGACCAGATCCACCTGATCGGCCACAGTCTCGGTGGCCGAATCGCGATGGAGCTGGCTACTCGAGACGCGCTGCAAATCCACTCACTGTTCCTGATTTCACCGGCTGGCGTTGGCGGCAGTATCAACATGGACTTCCTGACGCGCTTTCATGAGGCCGGCGATGAACAGCAGGTGCTGGAATTGCTGCGCATGCTGGTTCACGATCCTCGCATGATCAGCAGGAGCCTGGGCGGAAGAGTTCTGCAATACCTGGAACAGGCAGCTACGCGCAGCAATCTCCAGCGTATTGCCGCCGGTCTGGCTTCGGCACAAGCGGAACTGCCTGAAACCCTGCGCACACTGAGCGAGCTGGGCATTCCCTGCAACAGCGCCTGGGGTCTGGAGGATCGGATCAACCCTCCAAACCAGGATTACATCAGGGAATTACCCGGCGATGTGCATCTACTGGAAGCCTGTGGGCACCTTCCACACCTGGAGCACAGCGCTTCCGTCAACAGATTACTGCGTGATTTCCACAGTAACGTCCTGACATCGGAATAACCCGGATTCAGCCCGGCAACGGCGCATCAGCCCGAATCAATCCGGCCTCTTGCAGATCGCTCCACAGACTCGCGGGAATATCCATGCTGAACCATTGCAGGATCTGTTGCATGTCGCGCCGGGTTCTGGGACCCGGTATGACACTGGAAACCTGAGAGGAACCCAGGGGAAACTGCAGTGCAGCAGCCGGCAATGGCACAGCATGTGATTCGCAGATCTCACGAATCTTCCGAACCTTCTCCATCACCTGCGCTGGCGCTCTGGCATAGTTCCAGGTATCTCCGCCGGCGAGAATGCCCGAATTGAATGGCCCGCCCAGAATGATGGAGGTGCCAGCTGCGGCACATGCCGGCAACAGATCATCCAGTGGATCCTGTTCCAGCAGGGTATACCGCCCCGCCAGAAGAAACGCATCCCAGTGACCGTGATTCAAGGCTTCCAGGCACACCTCCCGCTCATTGACTCCCAGACCAATCGCCTTGATATCGCCATTGGAACGAAGCTCGTCCAGGGCCTTGTAACCGCCACTCATGGCGTCGGCAAGATAGGCGCGATTGGCTTGCTCACCGTGCTGCATGACACCGATATCATGCAATAGCAGGATGTCTATCCGGTCCAGGCCCATGCGTTGCAGACTGTCTTCATGGGAGCGCATCACCCCATCGTAGGAATAGTCGTAAACCTGATGAAAAGGAAAGCTGCCGGGCCATTCTGCGGCGAATGAATCGGTTGGCAGACCGGGCGCCAGCAATCGTCCTGCCTTTGTCGACAGAACATGATCATCGCGATGCCTGAGCGCATTACCGACAAAGTGTTCAGATCGGCCATATCCGTAGAATGGTGCGGTATCCAGATATCTGACCTGATTCTGCAGTGCTTCGTCGATGGCCGCGACGATATTGTCATCACTGTTTGGCGTATGGTTACCCGCCATGGCTGCACACCCGAGACCCAGTTCGGTCACTTGCAACGAGGTATTACCGATACCTCGTGTCGCCAGATCTGTCATCGTGCACCTCGAGTTTTCCCTGCATGGCCGTGGAGTATATCAAGTGCGGCCTTCAACGAAACCTCACGGTACCAAAGCCTGCCTGCTCGTCCAGCGCCTCCAGTGTCGTGATGTGATCCAGCCTGATGGACACGGTTTCATCACCCAGGTCGAGCAGCAGAAACTCGCCTTCCCCTTTCACCGTTCTCGTGGAGCGGGCGTAGCCGATGAGTTCGAGCGAAGCTGGCGTACTGGCGTCGACAGCCCTGTCGAGTGACACTCTCACATGAGAGTGATGCAGGCAGGCCAGTTCGATGTAATCGTACAAGCCGCAAGCCAGCGCCTGATAGTCACCAGTAACAGTCATGCCCGAAAAACCTCTCGCCCTGATTCGCTATTGCCTCATGCCAGAGTCTACACGCTCAGCGTTTACCACCTTCGCCCTTGCTGACAATGGATTCCAGCGTTTCGCTGTCCCCTTCTCCGTCAGCTCCCATGGAACCGAGGATAGGCAGAGGGTCGACAAATCTCCATGCCGGGAGCGAACTCAGCATGCTGCTGACAATGGCACCGCCCCGAATCAGATAGATCAGATAGCCCACCGAGAAACCGGAGGTGATCGTGATGGACGATCCGACAAGGGCCTTGCTCAGTCTGTTCTGCGATTCGAACTCTTCTTGCTGGGTCTCGAACTTGCTGGCCAACAGAGATAGCGTCTGAACATCCTTCTTGTCGACGACGGCGAACAGCTCGGCCAGGTTGACGGAAGGACTGAACAGGTCCGAGCTGTCGTTCTTCTGTGATTCAAGGCGTTTGCCCTTGAAGGACTCACCGATCTGTTCCGATATGACGCGCGCCTCGGAGATCGTTCTGATTCTTTCCGACAACTCGGCAGCGGACAGCCTTTCAACACCCTCGACCTCCGGAATCTGCTCCGATTCGGAAAGCGTGCTTTCGTCATCAACGACAGTCCGGGAGTCATTACTGATATCCATCTGAGCCAGGTTGTTGCTGCTGGACAGGTTGGCTTCCGAAGGCAGGCCTTCCAGCAGGGAACTGGTGTCCACACTGCGTTCGGGCTCAAGCTCGGGTTCGGGTTCGGGTTCGGGTT